>VXPW01000052.1:2755-75013 GCA_009839325.1 Rhodospirillales bacterium | reverse complement strand
CAGGTCGGGCCCGTCATCGGACCCTGCGGCTTCTCAAGCCTCGCGGCCCAGCCGGCGTGGCTCAAAACAGACATGGCAGCGGCGTTTCTCCGTGCCTACCGCAAGACGCGTGCCTACATACATTCTTCGCCCGCCGAGGAGATTGCAGCCGCTGAGAACTCGTACTTCCCTGCGATCGATGAAGCCGTGCTGGCACGGTGCATCCGCACCTATCAGGCCCTGGGCTGCTGGACCCCGCACATCGAAATCACTCGCGCGGCGTACGAAGCCACGCTCGACATCTTCGCCTACAACGGACTGATCACCACGCGCCACCCCTACGAAGCCATCTGCACGCTTCCGCCTGCGAAATAGGCCAGTACAGGCCTCCGGGTATCACGCCCGAGATCGCGGACTTTGGGTCGGGCCGCAGTCGCGTCGCAGCGACAAGCGCTCCACGGAAAAGCACTCGCGTCGTTCGCACCAATTGGGCCAGCTGCATCCCGGCCGGCATAGCCTGAAAGCGGTCTGCCCCGGGACGCCGTGTTGAGCGATCACCGATTGGAGCGACTATGGTCCTGACGCAGTTCTGGCGGAATCCGCGAACAGGACCACGACGCCGCCTGCAACGAGGATAGCGCCGAGGAGCCTTGCCCAGGTAAAGGGTTCGCGGAGTACCAGCCAGGACAGAATTACGGTTAGAACGATCGCACCGCTCACGATGACCGGTATCGCGACGTTTGCCTCCATTGGTCCGCCGCCACCGACCCCCCGAAAGAGGTAGAAGTAGCCGATCTCCGCTGCACCGATGCAGAGTCCTGCCGCCACCGCCCAAAGGACGGCAGTCCGTGATACGCCGAGAACATGGCCGCCATGCACCACCAGCCCCGCGGCGAATGCCAGGGACACCGCGAGCGCTGCCGCCTGGAGGGAAATAGTGGCGAGAATCGGTGTGGTCGCGGTGTCGGGGACGTACCCGCTCGAGACCTTGACGAGAAGATTGTACCCCGCGTAGAGCGCTGTGACGCCCGCCAGAACTATCAAGGACAAGTACATCGTAATCAGTCCTCTCGTGCGGTGAGGGTTGCCAAGGCGTAGGCCGTAGCCGTACCAATCCATTGTATTGCGAAAGAGAACAACGCATTCCGTAGATTTTCCTTCTGAAGACCTGTGCGCTCCCTGATCGCGTTCCCGGCGTTGTCGCTCCGACCACTCACGGCATGCGTGCCGACACATCGGCCGACGGCGACACCGAGGGACTCGCGCCATGCGACCTGCCCTTCAGCATGCTGCGGGTGATCGGGATGCGGCAAGTTGGTACTGTTCGCTTCACAGGAAGCGCGAAGGAGCGGAGCCATGGCAAGTCACGCGACCGGAGATGGAGGCATTCCGCCAAGAGATGCGGCGGAGCGGGGGCTGAAACGGGTCATGACGATTGGCGGCGCATACGGGACCCGCAACTACACCGTCAAGGACCTTCGCGACCAGAAGGGAACGCGTGTGCTCGTCGAGACCCTGCCATTCTCCCCGGAGGAGGCGGCGGCCGCCGAGGAGGCGGGCGTCGACACCATGAAGGTGCGTTTCGACCCGGGGCAACCCGATCTCGCGGCAGCGATCAGGCAGGCGGCGCCTAACACGTTCATGGCATTCTCCGTTCCCCTGGTCGCCGCAGCCAGCGAGACGGAGGCAGTGCGCCTCGGCTATCAGGCGATGGCGATCGGGGCCGACGCGATCATGTGCCAATGGAGCCCCAGCTTCGTAGCGGCAGCGGCCGACGCCGGCATTCCGATCCAAGGGCACGCGGGTCTCGTTCCGCGGAAAAGCACCTGGACGGGAGGCCTCCGAGCGGTCGGCAAGACCCTCGACGAGGCGATGTGGGTCTACCAAGAAATCAAGGCCCTTGAGAACGCCGGCGCCTACGCAGTCGAGGTCGAGGTGATTCCCGCCGAGCTCCTGGTAGAGATCAGCAAGCGCACCAAGCTCCTCACCTCGTCGATCGGCGCGGGCAGCGGCGGCGACATCCAGTTCCTGTTCGCCGAAGACATCCTTGGCAATAATCCCCCGCCCTATCCCCGGCACTCGAAACAGTATCGTCACCTCTACAAGATGAAGGAGGAAATGCAGGTGGAGCGGGTGGCCGGCTTCCAGGAGTTCGTTGCGGACGTCCGCGACGGCCGCTTCCCCGGTCCTGAGCACATCATCACCGCTTCGGACAACTTGATCGGCGCCTTCGTGGAGGCCGTGGAGGACGGCAGGGGCTAGCTTCGCGGGCTCCTGTCGCATGACGCGACGGGGTTGCGCCCAGGCTTGCTTCAGAAAGGCAGGCCGGGCCCACACACATCGGCCCGGACCAGGAAGTTCACTGAGGCGAGATCCTGAACAGACCGCCGGTCGCCTTGTGGGGCTCGGAACCGAAATTCGTGACGTCAGTTCTGTCGCTGAGTGGCCTTCGCCGACTCACGGTCGGGAGGGCGTCAGCCGAGACTGACCGGTCAATTCCTCCACCTGTCCCACTCACCGCAGAAACATCCGGTACGCCGGATTGTCTGTCTCCTCCCAACACTCGTATCCCACCTCTTTAAGAAACGACTGGAAATCGGCGCGTTCGGCAGACGGCACCTGGAGGCCGATCAGGACCCGTCCGAAGGCCGCACCGTGGTTGCGGTAGTGGAACATGGTGATGTTCCACGGCTTGGCGCCCATCCGGCTCAGGAAGAGCAACAGCGCGCCCGGACGCTCCGGGAAGTTGAAGCGGTACAGCACTTCGTCGAGCTCCCCGGGTCCGTGCCCGCCCACCATGTAGCGCACGTGGACCTTGGCCATCTCGTTGTCGGTCAGATCGAGAACCGGGTAGCCGTTGCCCTCCAAGCCATCGACGAGAGCCCGCTTGTCGGCGGCCGAATCGCTGACCTCCAGACCCACGAAGATGTGTGCGTTCGTTCCGCCGACATACCGATAATTGAACTCAGTGATCGAACGGTCGCCGATCTGCTCGCAGAAGCTGAGCAGGCTTCCCGGATGCTCCGGGATGGTCACCGCCAGCAACCGTTCGCGGTTCTCGCCAAGCTCGGCTCGCTGGGCAATGTGGCGCAGGCGGTCGAAGTTCACGTTCGCGCCGCTCACGATCGCCGCGAACCGGCCGCCGCTCACGCCCTCACTTTCGACGTACCGCTTCAGTCCGGCCACGGCGAGCGCGCCAGCCGGTTCGGCAATCGCACGGGTGTCCTCGAAGATGTCCCTGATCGCTGCACAAATTTCGTCAGTGGAAACAAGCACGACCTCGTCGACGCATTCGCGGGCAACCCGGAAGGGCTCCTCCCCCACCTGCTTGACCGCCACTCCGTCGGCAAAGATGCCGACACGCTCCAGGACCACCCGCTCGCCGGCTGCGAGGGCGGCATGCAACGTTGGAGAATCATGAGGCTCGACGCCGATGACACGCGTCTCCGGCCATAGCGACTTGATGTAGGCGGAGATGCCGGCGATCAGTCCGCCGCCACCCACCTCGACGAAGATCGCGTCGAATGGATCGCCCTGTTGGCGGACGATCTCCATTCCCACCGTGCCCTGACCGGCAATGATGTGCTCGTCGTCGAACGGGGATACGAGGATCATCCCGCGCTCGGTCGCCAGAACTTCCGCCCGTTCCCTGGCGCTGTCATACGATTCGCCGGCGAGCAGCACCTCGGCGCCGAGCCTCTCCACCGCTTCCACCTTGATGCGCGGAGCGGTCTCCGGCATGACGATGAGCGCGCGAATGCCGAGCTTGCGCGCAGCAAGTGCGACGCCCTGCGCATGATTCCCGGCTGACGCCGCGATGACCCCTTGCGCCCGCTCATCCGCGGTCAGGGACGCGAGCTTGTTGTGGGCACCCCGGACCTTGAAGGAGAAGACCGGTTGGAGATCCTCGCGCTTGAGCCACACCTCGCTCCCGAGCTTGGAGGACAGCTTGGGGGCCAACTCGAGCGGGGTCTCACGGGCCGCGTCGTAGACACGTGCTCTCAGGATCTTGGTGACGTAGTCATGCGGCATGGGGGCCTCTAGGCGACGAATGATCGGGGGTGCTGACTCGTTGGCGGGGTAGCGTGACTTCAGGCAGGGACGATGAAAAGTGGTGCCAAGACTTGACGAAATAGGGCGAAGGGATTCATGCGGTACCGTGGCTCAAACAGGAATCCGTGTCTACGTCAGACGAGTGGGCTTCGTGACCTGAGCCGGCTTTCCGTCGGTTCCACTTGTACTGTCGTGCCGGGTGGGCTACGTGGTGCCCTGCGCTTCCGTGCTGTCCGATTCCCGGTCGGATGCGATCATGTCCATAAAGGTCACTTGCCTTCACCAAGCCAGCTCTTGTGTAACCGACTGAGCTAGCCACAGCCGTTGATGCCAATCATTACCCAGAGAATCTGCTCTCCCTATGATGAGAAAGACGTTAAGTCCTCCTCATATAATGTTGACAATTGATTAACTTTGTAAGCAACAAGGCTGACCTCACTTCACCCGGGACCACGGGGGGGCTTGAGCCGATCACCTGATTGTCCCGTCGCCCACGAACAGTGGACACGTCTGGTCTGACACGGCTACACCATCTCGCCCGGGCACACATTGGCAAGATGTTCGTTCTGAACTGCCATCAGCCCTACCCCTCGGCAAAGGTCAAGCGGACCCTGAAGAATCGATTGAGCGCGGAGATGAAATGTCCAAAGCGCAAGTAATCCATAAACTTGGGACCCCCAACGCAATGCGGTGGCAGGACTGGCCGGTGCCTGATCCCGGCGCCGGTGAGGTACAGCTACGGCATACGGCGATCGGCCTGAACTTTGCAGACACCTATCATCGCGCCGGGATTTCGCATCCCTGGCCGGTGCCGCCCTGCCCGGTGGTGATCGGGTTCGAGGGCGTTGGAATCGTCGAAGGCGTGGGGAAAGGTGTCACCGAGTTCGGTATCGGTGATCGCGTGGCCTATTGCATCCCGCCTCTCGGCAGTTACTCGGAAATCCGCAACTATCCCGCCGACCAGCTCCTGCACCTACCCGACGGGCTCGGTGACCGCGACGTGGCGGCGCTGCTGCTGAAGGGCATCACTGCACAGTATCTCCTGCACCGGACATACGCCGTGCAACCAGGCGACACCATCTTGGTCCATGCGGCAGCGGGTGGAATGGGGCTGATCCTCTGCCAGTGGGCCAAGGCGCTCGGTGCGACCATCGTGGGCACCGTCAGCACCATGGAGAAAGCCGAAGTCGCCCGTGCGGCCGGATGCGACCACCCCGTCATCCGGTCGCAGCAGAGCTTCGTCGACGTGGTCCGAGAGGTCACGGACGGCGAGGGCTGCGCCGTGGTCTACGAATCCATCGGCAAGGACACCTTGCAGCAGTCGCTCCACAGCTTGAGGCCCATGGGCATGTGCGCTGCCTATGGCCATGTCTCCGGCCCGCCCGATCCGGTGGACATCATCCAGGACCTCGGCCGCCGGGGCTCGCTCTTCATCACCAGACCAGCGATCATGCACTACGTCGCCAAGCGCGCGGACCTGGAGCGGACCGCGCGTGAATTGTTCAAGGCGATTGCCGACGGGGTTCTGGATGCGAACGTCAACTACGAGTACGCGCTCAAGGATGCGGTCAAGGCGCATGAAGCCATCGAGTCCGGCACGACCCGGGGCGCTACGGTGCTGATCCCATGAACCTGTCTGGCATCACGGCGCTGACGTTCGACACCGGTGGCACCCTGCTCGACTGGCACAGCGGCTTTCGTGACGCCCTTGCCGAAGCCGGCCAACGGCACGGCATCGAGCGTGACTGGGCGCAGCTGGCCAATGACCTCCGGCGGAGATCGCTGGCAGCCATGCTCGACCAAGGTCGCGACGCGCCGCCTACCCACAACATCGACGACGCCCACCGGTCTTGCCTCAACGCGCTTTGCGCTGAAGCAGAACTCGAAGCGTTCGACGCCGAGGACCGGCATGCGATCGCCTGGGAAGCGCCGCACCGATTCTCCGCCTGGCCTGACGTGCGCGAAGGATTGCGGGCCCTCCGCGGGACCCACATCGTCGTGTCCTTCACGATCCTGTCCTACCGGCTCATCATCGACACGGCGCGATGCAACGGGCTGAGCTGGGACGCCGTCCTCTCCTGCGAGGGACTGGGCGTCTACAAGCTCCTGCCTGAAGCCTATCGCCGCGCTGCCGCACGGCTGCAGTTGACGCCCGACCAATGCCTGATGGTCGCCAGCCACCCCTATGATCTGGACGCGGCGCGCTCGGTCGGCTTCAGGACGGCGCTCATCCGAAGACCTGACGAGTGGGGTCCGGATTCAGGGGATGCGCCCCCGCGTGGGCTATCGGGCCCTTACGACCTGGAGTTGGATGGTTTGATCGAACTCGCCCGCATCGCCTCCGAGGCATGATTGGGCGGTAACCTGCTGGCCCTGAACGTGCTTCCGGCCATACCGGCAGGTCGCGCTCCCCGCCGTCATTTCATTCCTGAGGTCGTCAGTGGGCGCGCCTGGCGCGCCCTCCGCACGTCACTCGCAGGCGAAATACGCGAACGAGAGCGAGTCGTCTGCACCGGCAGTGCAAATCGCGCCGTCCGGGCCTGGACGACTTACCAGGGCGAAAGCACCGTTCGGCAACTCGTACTCACAGACCAACTCGCCTTGACGGACGTACAGCTTCGGCAACCCCACGGTCCGCTCACCTTCGCCGCGGCGGATCTTCAGGTCCCAGTCCGCCTCCGCGCCCGCCGCGAGTTTGCCGTCGGAATAGTGGAACCGATACAACACTTGGCCCGGGCAGTCGATTCGGGTTGCCGCCTCGGCCGCGGAAACGGCCGCTGCAACCATCCCGGCAGCGATCAACGCGAACGGAAAGGCGCGCCGAACCCGGTCATTCATCAAGGAGCTCCACGTTTGTCATTCGGTACAGGGACCCCTCGACCGTCTCGTCGGCAATGTCGAAGAGTCCCTCGACCACCACGGCACGGAGCAAGAATCCGATGGGCTCGTCACTGGTCAGCTCAATCAGACTTTCCCGTGTAATCGGCAAGCAGAACGGGCAGTGGGGTGACGTCTCCATCAGGAACTGACGGTCGCCAGACGTGCTTAGCGGCAACAGAAATCCGACCGCCTTAACGGTCTCCCCCTCCTGCTCCAACAGATCCTCGGGGACCAACGTGCGCGCGCGATCGCCGTCAAATTGGACTTCCGCCTCTCCGAGTGATCGCCAAGAGAGGGCGTCCTCGATCTCCGGCACCGGAAAGAGATTGCTTTGGTCCTGCTGAGCGAGCGTCGGGCCGGACGCCATCACCGCCACCGAACATGCAAGAGCCGCGGTCAGCCAACCTCGAAGCTTCATTTGTCAACCTTTACAAAAATGGCACCGAGAAGATGCTGGAGACCGGCGACAATCGCGGTCTCCAGCATCAGTGCATCCTCAGTAAGCGGCGATCGGGTTACCCGGTGCACCAGTGGCGCCCACGAGCTTGAGCGGCGCCCACGAGAACAGGAACTCGTACGCCTGGTCCTCGCCCAGCTGCTTGAGATCAAGGTTCTCAAACAGGTAGATCCCGCGGCGCACCGACAGGTTCATATGGCAGTACGCCCAGTCCTTGACCTCGGCAAACGGCGTCGGCCAGTCGCCTTGGCCGGCGAAGTCGTACGGCTCGATGCCCCAGTTGTCGGCACCCAGCATCGCGATCTTCTTCCCAGCGAGGTGGTCGCAGACGTCGGGGGCTATCCCAGGGCCGCCTGCGTTGAAGGCCGCGTTGTTTGCGATTGCTTCACCTGTCGGCAGGTTGTGGTTGTCCCGCCAGATGTCGTTCCACCCGGTCCGGACGAGCACCACGTCGCCCTGGCCGGCGTCTGCGATACCCTGCGCCGCCAGTGCCGCGTTGTAGTCATCCATGGTGATCGGGTAGCCGATCGGCAGGTTCCCGCCCTTCAACGCCACGAGATCGATCAGGATGCCGCGCGTAAAGAAGGAGCCGACGTTCTCGGTGCCGTTCTTCTTGAGGCCGTATGGTCCGCCGACGTCCTCCAGGCGATAGCCATTGTAGAGATAGTTGCCGTCCTTCCAGCCGTCCTGTCCCTCGACCTTGATCATGGGGTGGGCAAGCGAGTCGAACTGCGTGCCGACCTGACCGATGTTGGCCGTCATCAGTTCGTCCATGAAGGTTTGACGGTAGCTGTCGCCCGACCAGGCCAGATCGTGCGTGGGTAGGCCACCGCCAGGGATCGTGAGCGACAGCACGCGACCGGGGAACAGCGGCGTCGTGTTGTGGTAGTGCATGCCCAAGGTGGCGACCCGACCGGTCTTCACCAGCGCCGCGGCTGCCATCCGCTTCTCAGGCGTGATCCAGTTCGTGGCGCCCGCCTCGTCGTCGGCTCCGAACTCACTGGGCCACCAGCTCTCGTCAACCGGATTGTTACCGGCGTGAGCCGACGCCACCAGCATGAATGCTGCCGCGATCGGCAACAACACGTGAAGTTTCATGTGATTTCCTCCATCCGGGATCCGTCGGAACCATCCAACGGAACATTTCGGAAGTGTAACCATATAACTTTTTTCAAGGAGGGGCCCGAATTTCGGACGAAGCCGAACAATCCTTGTCCAAACATTCGTATAACTTCTTGATACGGTTTTGATAACTGACCTGCCGCAACACGCGGCCTCACTGCGGCGCGCCAGGCATTTATGTCGCGCCTCTTCACATTCCTGACAGCGTCCGGCCCGAACACGGATATCGACGCCTGCTCGACGCGATCCCGATCAATCTGTGGAGGCGGGGCTCCCGGTACGGGACTCGACCGCTGCGTGCGGCTGCCAATAGCGCGATCCGCACGGGGTACGGCGAGCAGGACCCACAATCGAGGCCCAGGAGACGTCCATGCAGAACCGACGCCGGGTCGCGCCAGTGATGCCTACGGCTAGCCTGCTTCAGGCCGATCGCGCGGCCCCTCTGCGGGCAGCGGCAAACTGAATCAGTCCACCCCCTCCGGCGACGTCGAGCGACCCGAATGGATCCACAGCGAACACGCCCGCTTCCAGATGCCCGGCGAGGGATCGCCTGGCATCGTCACGGCTGAAGCCAAAGGTCGTCCAGGCGAGATCGTTCATTCCGGCCTGCAGAAATGCGCGTCCTCAGCGATCGACCGAGCAGTCAGGCCCGCCCGCGGCAGGCCTGGCGCTCCGGCTCCGTCGCCTCGAACCCCGCCTGACCCAGCAGCCGCAGCGACGCCCAAGCCACTGATGGCCTGAACGGCTCAGCACTACAGATCACGATTGGGTAAACGGGCTCACGACCAAACTGTGTGCCGGGAATCGGCAAGACAAGGACGGGCCGTTCAGGAAATTCTTCGAGCGCCCGTCAAACGATAGAAATAGCGCCCCGTCCAGACTCCATCGCCAATTAGTTCGAACGTCCCTTCCAGTATGATCGGCTCCAATTGCATCCCGATTGACTCCACCGCTTCGACCTCGACCACGGTCTCCGGCCCGCCCGGCAGGCAGAACGGACACGAAGGCGAGATCAGACTCAGCAGAATTCGGTGCCCCGAACTGTCGAGCGGGATGTTGAAGCCGACAATCTTGACCTGGGTCCCCGCTAGCGCCCGCACTTCTGGCGGGAACATCGGACGCAGTTCGTCAAACCGCTCGTCGTAACCCAGCGTGCTGGTGATCAACAGGTCCCACGAGACGGCATCTTCAATCTCTGGCAAAGCAGGTGTAATGCCGAGCTCAAGCGCATCTCGGTAGTCCATGCGCTCGTGCGGCTCTTCGTCGATCGCCGCGTCTGCGCCTTCCGCCGTCACCGACGCCGCATCCTGCTCGTAGTCCTGCCCGTAATCCTGCGCAGTGGCCCACATCGCCCAGCCGATCACCACCGCCGCCACGACAGCCCCTGGAAAAGGCCGACAACTCTGCATGTTTGGTCTCCCTCGCGCCGGCGCCCTAGCCGCCGGACAACACACGAGGAATATCGATTCCGGCGGCCCGAATGGCAGACGGAAGTGCTGCCAGGACGCCGAGCCCGAGCACCGTCAGAACCAGTACGATTTCCCCGTCGGCCCAAGCGAACGACACCAAGATCTGGCTGTACTCCCACAACCACAGGCTTGCACCCCAAGCCACGCCGTGGGCGAGAACCAGCCCCAGTGCTATACCGGTAACGGTCAATATAAGACTCTCGACCACGATCTGCCAGAACAAACGGCGTTGCGTGGCCCCCAGTACCCGCATGACCGCGAGGTCTGCACGCCGCTCCTCGTGGGCCTGGAAGAGGGCGGTAAACAGGCCGAGCACCGCCCCGACTACCAAAATCACCGCGAACGCACGCACAACGTCGGCACCAAATCCGATCAATCGTAACAGTCGCTGAATTTCGTATGCCGGGCGCGCCGCTTGCATCACCGTGGACTGGTTGATCTCACGAGGCAGCGCCACCGCCGCCATCGGCGTGGAGAATTCGACCAGGAACGCCGTGATCTCGGGTGCCCGGAGCACAGCATCGTCTGCGTGCTCGGCGTGATCGTCGTCGTGTGCGTGATCCGCATCGTCCGCATGGTCGGCGTGATCGTCGTCGTCCGCGTGATCGTCGTGATGCGCCTCGTCGGCGTGATCGTCGTCGTCCGCGTGGTCGTCGTGATGCGCCTCGTCGGCGTGATCATCATGGTCGTGATCGTGATAGGGGTCCATTTCGTGCACGATCTGAACCGTTGCCGCCGACGTAAACACGAGACGGTCCACTACGCTCCCGGTAGGAGCCAGCACGCCCACCACGTCATAGGGAAAGTCGTCGTGGGTCGGCCCGCCAGCCTCGCTGAGCCCGTGTTCTCCGACGAAGCGGTCACCCAGCCCCAAACCGGTCTGCGCGGCCGAAACTGCCCCGAAAACCGCTTCCAGCGGCGCGTCCCACAGCCGGCCTTCGGCCAGCTCCGCGCCGTACAGATCGAGGTAGCTCGTATCCGTCCCAACAATCCGGAAACCCCGGAACCCGTCCCCCAGTGCCATCGGGATGACCTGCTTGACCATCGAGTGCTGGTCGAGAAACTGGACCTCTTCCGCGGGGACGTTGCCGACCGGCGCGTCGACATGGAACACCGTCGAGAGCACCAGCTGCATGGGGCTGCCCTTCGCGCCGACCACCATGTCGACGGCGTCGGCGTCCGCGGTGAGCCGCTGCTCGAACTGCTGGACCGCAATCATCAGCAGGGCGATGGTCGCTGTCCCCAAGCCAAGCAGCGCGACGTTCAGCGCGGCACCCAGTGGACGAAACCGAATCCAGGCCCATGCCAGGCCCCAAGTACTCACGAGCTCCCCCCGTTGCCGAGGACCAAGCGTTGCGCAAACCTTTCGCGCACGCGGCCGTCGTGGGTAGTCATCACGAGAGTCGAGCCGAGGCGTTCCGCCTCCTGCGCCAGGAGATCCGCCACGGTCTCAGCGTTCCGATCATCCAAGCTCGCGGTCGGCTCGTCCGCTAGTAGAATCTTCGGCTCCACGACCAGCGCCCGAGCCAGCGCCACACGCTGTGCTTCCCCTACGCTCAGTTCCCCCGGCCGGGTCCGGGCAAACGCGTCAACGCCGAGCCGGCGGAGCGTGGTGCTCACGATCTCCTCCCCCAAGTCCAACCCCGCCAACCGCCGGGCCAAGCCGAGGTTCTGCGTCACGTTGAGGGCCTGAACCAGATGCTGTCGTTGAAAGACGATGGCCATATTCCTGCCCCGGAAACGGTCCCGCGCGGGGGTAGCCAAGGTCGTCAGGTCCATGCCCAGGACTTTTGCGGACCCCGAGACAGGCGACAAGAAACCGGCCAACAAGTGCAGGAGTGTGGACTTACCGGCGCCGCTGGGACCGATGACGAGCCAGTGTTCGCCGCGCTCGACCCGCCAGTCCAGCTCTTCCAGAACCGGAGCACCACCGTAACCGACTGTCGCGGCGGCCAACTCGATCGCTGGAACCTGCCCTGGCAGGGGTGCCGTCTCGGGTTGGGGGGACACTTCAGAATGACTGTCCGTCATACGTCTTCACGCAGCGGTTGCAGCTGGCGTCAGCCAGGGCCGCGGTTGCTTCTTGGTGAGCGGCATCGCTTGCTCTCTCCGTCAGCGGACCTGCAGAAGATACACGTGGCGTCTCCCAGCATCGGTAATAACGTAACACACAAGGCAACCCCTCCCCGCTTCGGCCCGGCGCGTTTGCCCCGTTCGGATTGCTGGCACCGGACGGCGTCGCCCGCCGTACCCAAAACCGCGCATGGCCGAGAATTCGAGTTCGTCAAGAACCCGAACGAGCAATCCGGCGGCGCCGAGGCCGTATCGATCTCCCGGCGTGCGCGCAGTTCGGGAAGTAGGTCATCTCGCGGGGAACCCGGTTCGGACCAATGCTCAACGAGCCATCGAATCGACGGACGCGCGCGACGGGCCATGCCTCGCCCGAGATTTCACCCACCGCAACCGATCCGGGCGCGGGGCTGCGGTCGCCCGCATCTGGTCACCTAGCTATTCGCTCTCACCTCGATCGAGGCACATCGTTCCACAAGCGCATCAAACGGTTCGTTCTCGTCAAGCAGCGTGCCGTCGGCCAACATCTTGGCGAAGTCATTGGCGAGCACCGAATGCGCGCCGCCGCCATACAAGAGAGTGGTCATTGACTGCAACGTGCCCGTATTGGCAGCACGAACCGGTGGAATGTGCGGCAACACGCTGGCGTGGCTCGCTGCGCCGGAAAAGGAACGGATGGCGGTCCGCCGGGCCGCTGCCTGGCTCGAGGAGGGTGGCAACGTTGGTGAGATGCGGCAGACCGCTGAACTCCTTGTAGGAACTATAGGTTCACACAAGGGCCACGCGCATCCACGTCTCTTGGACCGGAACACCGAATGTGATATCTTACTCTTGCCTTACATCCCGCTGAGTTGGAAGCCTTGCGATGCCGGAACCGCTCACCACTACCGTCTCGACCAAGGGCCAGGTCATCCTGCCCAGCGCGATTCGCCGGGCACTGCGCTGGGGTCCTGGGACCCGGCTTGCCGTCGAAACCACTTCTGGGGGCGTGCTGCTGAAGCCGGCGCCAGGGTTCCCGGAGACCCGGCCGGACGAGGTGTTTGGCCGGCTCGCCTTCCACGGCCCCCCCCGGTCCCTGTCGGAGATGGAGGCGGGCATTGCGGCGGAGGCGAAACGTCGGCATGCGGGCGATTGATACCAATGTCGTGGTCCGGTACCTCACCGGTGACGACCCGGACCAGTCCGCGAGGGCGCGGACCGCGGTCGACGGCGGGGCCGTGTTTGCGAGCACGACGGTTCTGTTGGAAAGCGAATGGGTCTTGCGAAGCGTCTACGGCTTTGCTCCCGAAGAGATCGCGGCGGCCCTCCGGGCGTTCGCGGGGCTGCCGGGCGTTGCGGTCGAGAATCCGAGCCGGATTGCCGCAGCCCTTGACCGCGCGGAAGCCGGCATGGACTTTGCCGATGCACTGCATCTTGGCGCCGCCGCGCGATGCGACACCATGCTCACATTCGATCGCCGCTTTATCGAGCAGGCCCAGGGCGGCCCGGTGCGAATGCTCGAGCCCTGAGAGGAATCGACTCAAAACCCTTTCCTGTCTGCAGACGCCGGAAAAGGATCCCACGGCCGAATGTCCGCCAGGCCAGTACGCGCGAAGTCCCAAGTGCCGGGGGCATCCAATCAAGAAGGCGATCGTTGCGCGATGGGCCGTATTCGGGCGCCCCTTGCGAACCCGAGCCGCGCTTGGCAGCGCAGATCAACATTCTCCGACAGAACGGATCTATTCAGAGCCTTGCCTGCGTGGCAGCCCGCCCCCCAACACGGCTGCAGCGACGAGCGCAAATGCGGCAAAGAGCGATGGCACTTGATAACTCCCCAACGAATCATGTAGCACACCTGCAAACGTTGGCCCCACCATTTGGCCTAGCCCGAAAGCCGCGGTCATCAACGCCAAATTTCGACGTGGATTGCCAACGGACATCCGCCGGACGCTGACGAGTCCCAGCGCGGTCAGTCCTACGAACGTCCCACCAAGGAGGCCTGCCGCCAATAGCACTGGCCAGATTCCGGCAACCAAGACGCTCATCGCGACGCCGCCCGCCGCTACCAGACAGGCGACCGCGAAAGCGCCCCGAACACTCCAGCGGCGCCCTACCCAACCCCAGAACACGACCGACGGGGCCGCCGCCAGGCCGACACAAAGCCAAACGAAGTCTTCAGCGGGCCGCAGCAGGAGGTCGATCCGCATCATGTCAGACACGAACGTCGCGGTGATGACGTAGCCAAATCCGGACAACCCGTAGGCGACAATGAGCGAACGAATCCCCCGTTCTCCCTGCCCTACCCTTGATCCCACGGAAACCGAGGCAGGTGTCAACGGGGCTCTCAGAAGCACAGCGACCGGTACAGACAGGGCGATGGAAAGCGCGCCACAGAACAGCCACGGGCTTTGCCAGTCCCCGATCCCGGATGCCGACGCCGGAACCGCCAGCGACGAAATTGCAATACCTGTCCCCACCCCCGCATAGATCGCGTCCGCCCACCCGTCGCGGCCGGCCGCCGCGAGCCGGTCCATCAACAGCGAGGAGGCAAATACCATCACCAACGCGCCGGCCGCTCCCCCCACGAAACGCAGCAGCAGAAACGCCGTCAGGTCCGTCGTCAGGGCCATGGCGCAGGTACTCAACCCGCTTGCCGCCAGTGCTCCGAGCAGCCAGCCACGCGGATTACCGGGCAAGCCCCGAAGTGCCGCTGCCAGCGCACCCAGCAGATAGCCCGCGTAGTTGGCCGATGCGATCAGGCCGACCTCTGACTTGCCCAGTGCCAGGCCCGCGGCCATGTACGGCAGAATCGGGGTGTAGGCGAAACGCCCAATACCAACTGCCACCGCCAGCGACAGGAGACCAGCCAGCGACAGGGCAGCCGGGTGCAATGGGTCTTGTGATCCCAAAGTCGTGCGAAACCTCGGTAGCGGAGCCCTATTCGAGCCGCTCGACCTCATGCGGCCGCACCCATCGCTGCCGCACTACGTCGGTGTCGTTGCGAGTCCCGAAGTAGTGGGCACACCCACTCGAATTGCGGGTTATCAACCCGACATGCCATGTCGACGCTCGTCAAAAATCGTCCAAGGGGGTTTCGCGCATGCAGCCTAGCGTCTTGGTCTCGAAACGCTGTGCAAGTTCGAACGAAATCCCATCCGTAGGCCATACCTGTCCCAAGCCACCGCTCAAGCAACGCACTTGTGAGACCGCGGCATCCAGCTGTTCAGGCGCGTCATCAGCTGGACTCGACGGATTGCCGCCTTTTCGGCCGGGCCGCCAAATTTGACCCGGAGATCGCCTTCCACTTGCATCGAGTTTCTCGTCGAACGTCTATCATCCCCATTTGATGCTAGGCATTAGAGTTCCGGTCCTTGTTCTTCGCGGTCGACACCGGAAACACGAGAGATTGCTAGCATGATCGAAACGCGTCGTTTCGGCCGTACAGGCCACCTGAGCACCGTCACAATATTTGGGGCGGCCGCGCTCAAGAACGTGACCCAGGCCCGCGCCGACCGCGCACTTGAGTTACTGATGGAACACGGCGTCAACCACATCGACACGGCGCCCCGCTACGGCGACGCGGAACTTCGGATCGGGCCCTGGATGCGAGAGCACCGTGATCGGTTCTTTCTGGCCACCAAGACCGGCCAGCGTACGTACGCGGCCGCGCGTGACGAAATCCAGCGATCCCTGGAACGTCTCCGTGTGGACTCCGTTGACTTGCTGCAACTTCACTCGTTGGGTCATCCGGACGAGTGGGAGACCGCGATGGGTCCTCAAGGCGCCCTGGAGGCGGTGATCGAGGCCCGCGAGGCAGGCCTGACACGATTCATTGGCGTTACCGGTCACGGCTGGACGATCGCAGCCATGCACATCCAAAGTCTTCAGCGCTTCGACTTCGATTCGATCCTGTTGCCGTGGAATTTCGTGATGCACGAGAACAAGCGTTACCGCGAGGACTTCGAAACTCTTTACGAGCTCTGCGAGGAACGGGACGTCGCCGTGCAAACCATCAAGTCGATCGCGCGCGGCCCCTGGGCGGTTACGAAGCCCAATCGCGACACGTGGTACCAGCCCCTAGAAGATCCACAAGACATTCAGCAAGCTGTGCACTGGGTGCTGGCGAAACCCCAGATCTTCCTGAATACGGTTGGCGACTTGGATCTGCTGCCGGTTGTTCTCGATGCCGCGAGCCAATTCGTAGAGGCTCCCGACGACCCTACCGTCCGAGCGATGATGAATACGAAGCGCGCTACGTCGCTGTTTGGGATTGCCAACTGATTGCTGCGCGCTGCAGGGCCCGACCGGATCGCATTCACGGTGGACGATGCTGCCGATGAGGTAATCATCCACGCAGTTACCTGCGGCGGAGGCGACCAGGAAGGCCGAAGCCGTGCCCGCATTCTCTAGTAGCGTTCCGAATCGTTACGTTGTCTTCGGACTGGTTTGACGGGGCCGGGGCAGGTCGCCCCACAATTCCATCCGATCTGGAGTCTCCGCTGCACCTCCAACCACTCACCGCTACTGCGCCGGATTCCCTGGGTCCGCTGACACGCTCAGCGGGTAAGCGCTTCGAATTCCCCTGCCACTGAACTCCACGACTGCCCGCCACGCTCGCGGGCGTGCTCGCTCATGCGGGCGTGGGTGGCCTGGTCATCGAGCAGCCGGATGGCATACTCGGCGAACGCGTTGTCATCCTTGGCCAGGAATCCGGTCTTGCCGTCGAGGATGCGTTCGCTGGCCGCGCCAAGGGGGCGCGCGATCGCCGGCAATCCAACCGCCTGGCTCTCGGCCAGCGTCATCGCCGAGACGTCGGTCTCGTGGGACGGGTAGAAATGCACCCGGGCGGCCCTCAGGAACTCAACCATTTCCGCATCCGGCAAGGGTTTGTGGACATGCACGCCGGATTTTTCCGCCGCCGTGACAATGGCGTGAATCCGCTCGTAGGCAGGCGCCGGCGACCGACCCTCCGATGCGCCGTGCAGCGCGCTCGAGAACACATGGAGCTCGGCCCAGGGCAGACGGCCGTGAATGCGCCTGCGCCAGAGGCCGATGAGCCACTCTAGGCCGAGCAACGGGTGCGTCGTCACGACTGCTCTCGGAGATACGCTCGGACGGGGCTCCTCCGCATTCAGGAACGCCTCGCCCACCCCGTTCCGGATGCGGGCCCCCTCGAATGCGAGGAGTGCGTCGGGAATGGTCTTGAGATGCGCATCGCCCTGGTAAACGAGCGTCGGACGATGCCGTGCCGCCGCGGCAAACCGCTCCGGTTTGACCAGCGGCTTTCCCGAGCCAGTCAGCCACAGGACGCGGGTCTTGATGTCGGGCACCAGGTCAAGAAGCTCCGGGTCCTGGTGCGCGATGCAGAGATCGGTGCTGGCCGCCGCCGCCTCTTCGAGGGGCACCCAACTCACGTCACGCACTACCGTGGACATCTCACACTGGTTGAAGACCCGGACCGTGTGGCCTGCCGACGCCAATGCCTCCGCCAGTTCCACCACGCCCTTTTGGCCGGGAGGCAGGGCGATCTCGGAGGGCGTGTTCCCGTCAAAGGGAAAGGAACGGTCGGCGATGGTCACGAGCATGGGGGGCCTGTAGGAGGAAATCTGCCGGCGCCTGCACCGTGTACGATGAGGCTCTCGGGGTTCGCTAGTACACTGACATCGCATGGCCGACAACCACGCTCCCCAGCTTCACTGGTGCCCGCTTCCCGACCGGGTGATCACCCGGGTCGACGGGCCGGACGCGCGCGAATTTCTCCAGAACGTCGTCACCAACGACCTCGACCGGCTCGACAGTGACCGCGCCCTCTATGCCGCGTTGCTGACCCCCCAGGGCATGTATCTCCATGATTTCGTGCTGACCGAATCGGATGGCGCCATCCTGCTGGACAGCGAGCGCGAGCGTCAGCCGGATCTCGCCCGCAAGCTCGCGCTGTACCGGCTGCGCAGCAAGGCCACCATCGAGGTCGATGCAGGGCTCTGTGTCGGGGTCGGCTTTGGGGTGCACGCGGCGCAGGCGGCAGGCCTCGATGGAACGCGCGGCCACGCGCGTGGCCTTGCCGACGGCATCGTGTTCACGGATCCCCGCTCGGAGGAGCTGGGCGTCCGCGTTCATCTTCCGGAAGCACGCCTCGCCGACTTCTTCGGGGCCGCCGGCTTCGCGGAGGACAGTCGCGACGACTACGACCGGCACCGCCTCTCGGCCGGCATTCCCGACGGCAGCCGGGACCTCGTCGTCGGCCGGAGCTACCTGCTCGAGAGCAACTTCGACCTGCTGGACGGAGTCTCGTTCTCCAAGGGCTGCTACATCGGGCAGGAGAACACGGCCCGTCAGAGGTACCGGGGGACCGTGCGACGGCGCCTAGCGCGCGTAGCGATCACCTCAGGACCGGCGCCGGCCCCGGGCACGCCGATCCGCCTCGGCAATCGCGACGTGGGCACGATGCGCTCAAGCCAGGGCAGCGACGGCCTGGCGCACGTCCGCCTCGCGCTCGTCGCCGAGGCGGCAGCGGGAGGTCAGGAACTCGACTGCGGCGACGCGAAGCTCAGGATCCGGACGCCGCTCCCCGAAGCGCCGTCGGCCACCTGAGAGGTTGTCAGGCGGCGGAGTAGCCGCCGTCGACCGGAATCAGAGCCCCGGTCACGTACGAAGCCGCCGGTGAGCACAGGAACACGGCGGTTCCCGCGACGTCCTCCGGTCTGCCCCACTCCCCCATCGGAATCCGCGACCGGATCCCTTCGTACTGCTCCTGGTCCTCGCGGAGCGCCTGCGTCATCTTCGTCGCGATCCAGCCCGGCGCGATGGCGTTCACGCGGATGCCGTGCTCGGCCCAGGCGTGCGCCAGTGAACGTGTCAGCCCAACCAGGCCCGTCTTCGAAGCGGTGTAGCCCGGCGCCGTGCGCGAGCCGAAGTACGACCACATGGACGCGACGTTGATCATGCACCCCCGCGTCAGGGCCAACTTGGGCAGGCAGTGCTGGGCCATGCGCTGCACGCCCATCAGGTTGGTGTTGAGCACGTCGGCGAAGTTCTCGCTCTGGAACTCGAGCGCACGCTTCACCATGCCGGCGTTGTTCACGAGGATGTCGAGGCGGCCGATCTGCTCGAGGGCGGCGTCGATCGAAATATCGTTGGTCACGTCGAGCTTCAGCAGCTGCATCGTGCCGTACTCGGTTTCCGGGTTGCACGCCGCCAGGGAAGCATCGCTCCGGGCCGTCGCCACCACCGCGGCACCGGCCTCGAGGAACGCGCTCCCGATCGCATAACCGATGCCGGTGGCACCGCCCGTGACGAGCGCCACCTTGCCCGAAAGGTCCACGGTCCAGGCCATCAGAAGCTCCTTTTCAGTACCTCGGGGTTGACCGGCGTCGGGATGTCACCGCCCGTCAGGGCCGCCTCCAGGTTGCGGGCAGCCAGATCGATCATCGCGAGACGCGTGGTGCGGGTGGCGCTCGCGATGTGGGGCGTGAGGACCACGTTCTCCATCTCCCACAGCGCGGAATTGACCTTGGGCTCGAACTCGTAGACGTCGAGGGCGGCGCCCGCGATCTCACCCTTCTGCAGCCCCTCCACCAGCGCCTGCTCGTGCACGACCGGCCCCCGCGCCATATTGATCAGGAACCCGTCATCCCGCATCCGTGAGAGCTCCGGCGCCCCGATCAGGTGGCGGGTCTCCGGCGTGAGCGGGCAGAGGAGAACCACGTACCGCGCCTCTGCCAGCAGGTCGGGCAGGCTCCGCCACTCCACGTCGAGGGCCGCCGCCTCGTCATCCGGAAGGCGGTTCCGGTTGTGGTAGCAGACCTTCATCCCGAAGCTCTGCGCCCGCGCGGCGACCCGCTTGCCGATGCGCCCGAGGCCGATGATCCCGAGCGTCTCGCCACCGATGTCGGCGCTCCACAGCAACTGGAAGGGATAGGTGCGGAAGCGCCCGGCGCGTACGTACCGATCGCCCTCGGCGAGGCGCCGGCCGACCGCCAGGACCATCGCCATGCTCATGTCGGCGACCGGCGCGTCGAGCACGCCCGGCGTGTTGGTCACCAGCACGCCGTTCTGCGTGGCGGCATCGACATCGATGTTGTCCACCCCGACCGCGATGTTGGCGACCACCCGGAGGGTGCCGGCACAGGCATCGAAAATCTCCGCGCCCACGTACGGCCCGAGCAGCAGTACCCCGGCCTTGTCCCGGAAGCGCTCCTTCAGGGGCTCCGGCTCCAGCAAGCCATCGGCGAAGACGTCGTGGTAGTCCGCGTCGAACCGGTCGTCGAGCCGAGCCCGGAGTTCGTCCGGCACCCAGGTGTGAACGAGGACGGACAGGCGGTTCACGGGCGCTCCGTCAGGACTGTGGGCGCATCAGCGGGCAGCCCACTTCCGCACCTTCTGGCGCTGCGCGCCCAGTCCCTCAATGCCGGGCTCCATGACGTCGTCCTGCTTCAGGAACAGCGGCGGCTTCATGCCTGAGCCCACTCCCGGCGGGGTACCGGTCGCGATCAGGTCCCCTGGGTAGAGCGTCATGAACTTGCTGATATAGGAGACCAGGGTACGCACATCGAAGATCATCGTGCTGGTGTTGCCATCCTGCATGCGCTTGCCATTGACATCCATCCAGAGGTTGAGGCGCTGCGGGTTCCGGATCTCGTCCCGCGTGACCATCCACGGGCCGACGGGACAGAACGTGTCGCACCCCTTGCCCTTGTCCCACGTCATCCCGCGCTCGATCTGCCATTCGCGCTCCGACACGTCGTTCACGACCGTGTAGCCGGCCACGTGCTGCAGCGCCCGGCTCTTCGGCACGTTGTTCGCCGCGGTGCCGATCACCACGCCGAGCTCGATCTCCCAGTCCGACTTCTTGGAGCCCTTCGGCATCTCGACGATGTCGTTCGGCCCGTTGAGCGCGCTGGTGGGTTTCATGAAGACAATGGGCTCCTCAGGAATCGCTGCGCCCACCTCCTTCGCGTGATCGATGTAGTTGAGGCCGATGCAGACGATCTTGCCGATGTCGGCGACCGGGACCCCGATCCGCGGCCGGCCGGTCACCTTCGGCAGTCGCGCCGGATTGATCCTGGCCAGTCGCTCCAACCCCTTGTCGGACAGCACCTTCGACGTGATGTCGGGCACCCGTTTCTCCAGCGAGCGCAAGTTGCCCTCGTCATCGATCAAGCCGGGCTTTTCTCTGCCGCGCGGGCCGAAGCGCACCAATTTCATGACGACTCTCCTTCGTGGAAACCGAACAGCGTACCGCGGGCACGCGGCGGGCACCTTAACACGCCGCCCCATTGAATCTCCCGCGTTTTTCAGCCCGCGGAGGCGCCCAACACCCGCACGCCACCGCAATGCTCAGCCTCCGGGAGACGGAGAGCGGCAGCGGACCCATCTGCCCGACGGCCCAGGCATGCGCGATGCTCGCTTCAACGGGAACGGCCGGACCCGGAACCGCGCGCGTTTGCGGTCACGGAACCCCTGCAGCCGGTTGCAACGTGAGCCCAGCACAAGCGGCGCAATGCACCCGGTCGTCCGGCCCAGGCGCGCGGTGCAAAACGGCAGTTGGCGCCTCGCTGCTGCTAACATCCGGCTCTTCAGCCCCCCGAAGTGTCTGGTCAGGAGGCCCGCCATGACCGCACAGGAAACACTGACCATCCGCCTCAACGCCGCGGACAACGTGGTCACCGCGAAAACCACGCTCGCGCCGGACACGACCGTGCCCGGTGAAGGCGTGAGCACGGCCCGGCAGATCCCGGTCGGCCATAAGGTCGCCACGCGCCGCATCGACGCCGGGGATGCGGTCCGCAAGTACAACCAGATCATCGGCTTCGCCACCGAGACCGTGGAGCCTGGCGACCACGTGCACACGCACAACGTGGCCGTCCGCCAGTTTCAGCGCGACTACGAGTTCACCCAGGGGGCGCAGGCGACCGCCATGGTGCCCGAGGCGGAACGCGCCACGTTTCTGGGAATCCAGCGGCCCGACGGGCGGGTTGCGACCCGGAACTACATCGGCGTGCTGTCGTCGGTGAACTGCTCGGCCACGGTCTGCCGTTACATCGCCGACACGTTCAAGGGCGACGGGCTGAAGGACTTCCCCAACGTCGACGGCGTCGTGGCCATCACCCACGGGACCGGGTGCGGCATGGCCGGCAAGGGGCTCGGCTGGGACCTGCTGCAGGCCACCATGGCCGGCTATGCGCGGCACCCCAACTTCGCCGGCATCCTGGTCGTGGGCCTCGGTTGCGAGGTCAACCAGGTGGACACGATGGCGGCCAACCACGAATGGTCCGCCAACGACTTGTTCCAGATGATGACGATCCAAGACACCGGCGGGACGCGGGCGACCATCCAGGCCGGTGTCGAGCGGATTCGCCACATGCTGCCGCGCGCGAACGACGTCCGGCGCACGCCGCTTCCCGCCAGCCACATCCGCCTGGCACTCCAGTGCGGCGGGTCCGACGCGTACTCCGGCATGACCGCCAACCCCGCGCTCGGGGCGGCCGTCGACCGGCTGGTGCGGCACGGCGGCACCGCGACGCTGGCCGAAACGCCGGAAATCTACGGGGCCGAGCACCTCCTTACGCGCCGGGCGGTCAGCGAGGAGATCGGCGAGAAGCTGATCAAGCACGTCCGCTGGTGGGAGGACTACACCGAGCAGCACGGGGCTGAGCTCAACAACAACCCCTCGCCCGGCAACCAGGCCGGCGGCCTGACGACCATCCTCGAGAAGTCCCTCGGCGCCGTAGCCAAGGGGGGCACCACCAACCTCGTCGACGTCTACCAGTACGCCGAGGCGATTCGCGCGCAGGGCTTCACCTTCATGAACACGCCGGGCTACGACGTGGTCTCGGTCACCGGCATGGTCGCCGGCGGCGCCAACGTGGTCTGCTTCACCACGGGACGGGGCTCCGTGTTCGGCTGCAAGCCGGCGCCGTCCATCAAGCTCGCGACCAACTCGCCCATGTACGAACGCATGAGCGAAGACATGGACGTGAACTGCGGTCAGGTCCTCGACGGGACCAAGAGCATCGACGCCATGGGCGAAGAGGTCTTCGACACCATTCTCCGGGTGGTGTCCGGCGAGGAATCGAAGAGCGAGGCCGCAGGGCTCGGCGACGAGGAGTTTGTCCCATGGCAGATCGGCGCCCTGCTGTAAAGGCGGTCCCCGGCCCGCCGGCCATCCGCCGGCGCATCGCGCGGATCAAGGAATCGGGCATTCGCGTCATCGCGAATGCCACGATGGGGCGGGAAGACGTCATTCCGCTCTGGTTCGGCGAATCGGACCAGCCGACGCCCGAGTTCATTTGTGACGCGGCCGCGGCGGCGCTCCGCGCTGGCGACACGTTCTACGCACCCAACCGTGGGAAGCCCGAGCTCGTGACCACGATCGCCGAGTACGAGAACCGCCTCTACGCGAAGCCGATCGCCGAAGACCGGATCGTGGTGACCAACGCTGGCATGAATGCTCTGATGATCGCCGCGGAGCTTCTCGTGGATCCTGGCGACGAGGTGATCTGCGTCACGCCGGTCTGGCCGAACTTCCTCGGCTGTGTCGAGATCATGGACGGCCATCCGGTAGAGGTGGCGCTGGCGCCCAAAGACGGCCGCTGGCACCTTGACCTCGACCGCCTGTTCGGCGCCGTCACGGCGCGGACCCGGGCGATCTACCTCAGCACGCCGAACAACCCGACCGGCTGGATGGCCGAACGCGACACCCTCGAGGCCATCCTCGAATTCTGCCGGCACCACGGGCTGTGGGTGGTCTCCGACGAGGTCTATGCCCGCGTGGTCTACGACCGGGACGTCGCCCCGTCATTCCTCGACCTGGTCGAACCCGATGACGCCGTGATCGTGGTGAACAGCTTCTCGAAGAGCTGGTCCATGACCGGCTGGCGCCTCGGGTGGGTCGTGGCGCCGGCCGAAGCCGCCACCATGATGGAGCGGCTGAACGAGTTCAACGTCGCCAGCCCGGCGGCGGCGGCCCAGACGGCCGGGATCACCGCCATCCGCCAGGGCGAGCCCCACGTGCTGGAAATGCGCGCCGGCCTTGCGCGGGCCCGCGACACCGTGATGGCGGCCCTCGGCGCGATCGACCGGGTTGAGCTGATCCGGCCGGACGCGGCGTTCTACGCGTTCTTCGGGGTGCACGGCATGAACTCACCGACCGCCATGGCGTGGTCGCTGGTCGAGCAGGCGGGCGTCGGCCTGGCGCCCGGCGACGCCTTTGGCGCGGGCGGCGACAACTACCTTCGCATCTGCTACGCCAAGTCGCCGGACCTGCTGGAAACGGCGCTCGATCGACTGGCCGTGGCGCTCCGCTAGGTGCTCGCGACGGCCGTCGGCATTCGCCAAGCGGCGGCCCACCTCAGGAACGGCCGTCTCGTCGCCTTTCCGACGGAAACCGTCTACGGGCTCGGCGCCGACGCCACCAACGCCGACGCCGTCGGGCGGGTGTTCCAGGCCAAGAACCGCCCGGCCGGCCACCCGCTGATCATCCATACCGCCAGCGCTGCGGCCGCGTTCGCGGTGGGCGCGGCCGATCCCACCGCTGCTCGGCTGGCCGAACGGTTCTGGCCAGGTCCGCTGACCCTGGTCCTGCCATTGCGGTCCGAGGTGGGCATCGCCGACGCCGTCACGGGGGGGCGTTCCACCGTCGCCGTCAGGGTCCCCCGCCATCCGGTGGCCGCGGCTCTCCTGCGGGCGGTCAGACGGCCAGTGGCGGCGCCCAGCGCCAACCCGCACGGCCGGCTGAGCCCCACCGAAGCGCAGCACGTCCGCGACGAGCTCGGGCCGGCGGTCGACCTGGTTCTGGACGGCGGACCCACCGAGATCGGCGTCGAATCGACGGTGCTCGAACTCGCTGGCGACCGGCCGTTGCTGCTCCGCGCCGGCGGCATCACCGTCGAGGACCTGGAAGCGGCGATCGGCCCCGTGGACGAGCCGGGCGCCGACGAGCCCGCCCGCGCGCCCGGCATGCTCCGGCAGCACTACGCGCCCCGGACGCCGCTCCGGCTCGATGCCGATGATCCGCTCCCGGACGAGGTGTACCTGGGGTTCGGCGCCGCGCCGGGCGCCACCTGCAACCTCAGCCCGACCGGCGATCTCGAGGAGGCGGCGCGGAATCTGTTCGTGATGCTGCGCCAGCTGGACAGCGCGGGCGCCCGGCGCATCGCGGTCGCACCGATCCCCGACCACCACCTGGGCAAGGCCATCAACGACCGGCTGCGGCGGGCGGAGCGCGGCGCCGCCTCTCCAGGCGGACCGGCTTCCCTTCAGACGGTGTGCGAGAGACCTTCCTGATCTGGCAGTTCCTCGACACCGGTGACGCCTGAGAGACGCTCGACGGCCAGCCGAAGGCTCCGGCCCAAGCGCACGCTGACGCCGAGATTCATGTCCGCCTCCAGATCCCCGTCCAGCGGAAACACCACTTCCACCCGCCCGTTGCCGGGCCGCGCGGTCTCGAGCAGGTCGAACAGCGCCGCGATGTCGAACGAGTCGTCGGTCCAGACCTTCCATCCGGGCGGTAGCTCGCGTTCGAGGCCGCCGTCCTCGAGCAGGGCGAAGTCGTGCGCGATCAGGCTGTCGGCCCGTGACGAATCCGCCTCCCGGGTGACCTCGACCAGCAGCGATGCCCCCTCCCGGAGGACGTCCCGGTACCGGATGAGGGTCTCGGGGAAGACCATGACCTCTTCCGCCCCGGTCGCATCGGAGAGCCGCACGCGCGCGAACCTTCGCTTCTGCTGCGAGACGCGCTCCTTGACCTGGGCGACGACCCCGGCCACCCGGAATGCCGTACCCGCCTCCTGCCTGCTCGCCTCCCGGAGGGGAACCGCATGCATCGCGGCGAGCTGCCGGGCGTGCTGCTCCAGGGGGTGGCCCGAACCGTAGAAGCCAAGCACTGCAAACTCGCGGGCAAGCATCTCGGAGCGCTCCCAGGCCTCGGCCTCGGGCAGCACCCACAACTCCTGCGCCGACGCCTCGTCGCCGAACAGGCTTGACTGCGACAGCCGTTCCTCCGTCGCCGCCTCCTGTCCGCAACGGGCCGCCATCTGGGCGGCGGCATGGGCCACCGCGCGGGCCTGGTCCTGCGCCACGCCTGCGAGGAGCCCGTCGAGCGCCCCTCCTTCGGCCAAGTTCTCGAAGTGCTCCTTGTTGAGGTCGGCCTTCCGGGACCGGCGGGCCAGGTCCCAAAGATCGGCAAACGGACCGGCCTGGTCCCGCTCGTTCACGACCACGTCCATGGCGGCATTGCCGACCCCGCGGAGCGTGCCCAGGCCGCAGCGCACCGCCGGCTGATTCCCGTTCATCGCCTCGACCGTGAACTCGGTCCGCGACCGGTTGATGTCGGGCGGCAGCAGGCTGATCCCGCGGCGCGTGATCTCGTCGTGGAACAGGTTGAGCTTGTCGCGGTTACCGGATTCGATCGTCATCATCGCGGCGAAGAAGTCGGCCGGATGGTGTGCCTTGAGGTAGGCCGTGCGGTAGCTGATCAGAGCGTAGGCGACCGCGTGGCTCTTGTTGAAGCCGTACCCGGCGAACTTCTCGAGATCGGCAAAGATGTCGACCGCCACCGCGCGGGGCACCTGGTTCCGCACGGAACGGTCCACGAAGTCGGCCTCGAGCGCCTGCATTTCCGACTTGATCTTCTTGCCCATGGCGCGCCGCAGGATGTCGGCCTCGCCCAGGGAGAAGCCGGCAAGAACCTGGGCGGTCTCCATGACCTGCTCCTGGTAGACCCAGATGCCGGAGGTCTCTTCCAGGATGTCCCGCAGCTTCTCGTGCGGATAGGCAATCGCTTCCCGCCCGCGCCGCCGCTCGATGAAACTGGGAATGTTGTCCATGGGACCCGGCCGGTACAGCGCCAGGATCGCCACCAGGTCCTCGATCCGGTTGGGCTGCAGCCGCCGCAGCACCTCCCGCATCATCGGGCTCTCTAGCTGGAAAATCCCGCCCGTCTCGCCGCTCGTGAGCAGCGCGTAGGTCGCCCCGTCGTCGAGCGGCAGCGCCTCGAGGTCGAGCTCGGTGCCGCGCTCCCTGAGCAGGCGGACGGCGAGGTCCATCGACGTCAGGGTCTTCAGGCCGAGGAAGTCGAACTTCACGAGCCCGGCCTGCTCGACGCGTTTCATGTCGTACTGGGTGGCGGCGATCTCCGAGCGGGGGTCTCGGTACAGCGGCACCAGTTCCTCGATCGGCCGGTCGCCGATCACGAGGCCCGCGGCGTGCGTCGACACGTTGCGGTTGAGACCCTCCAGCGCGAGCGCGATCTCGAACAGCCGCTCGACGTCGCCGTCTGTGGCCCGCGCCTCCTGCAGTCCCGGCTCGGACTGCAGCGCCTCGCTCAGGCTGATCGGATTGGCGGGGTTCTCCGGCACCTGTTTGGCGAGCTCGTCGACCTTGCTGTACGAGAGCCCGAGGGTCCGGCCCACGTCGCGAACCACCGCCCGCGCCTTGAGCGAACCGAAAGTAATGATCTGGGCGACCCGGTCGTCCCCGTACAGCTCCCGCACGTGGGCGATGACTTCCTCGCGGCGCTGCTGGCAGAAATCCAGGTCGAAGTCGGGCATGGAGACCCGCTCGGGATTGAGGAAGCGCTCGAACAGCAGGCCGAACCGAAGCGGATCCACATCGGTGATGCCGAGCGCCCATGCGACCACGGAGCCGGCGCCCGAGCCGCGGCCCGGCCCGACCGGGATCGCCTGCTCCCGGGACCAGTTCATGACCTCGCCCACGATCAGGAAGTACCCGTCGTAGCCGGTCTCGCGGATGATCTCGAGCTCACGCTGCAGCCGGTCCGCGTATCGCCCCCCCTGCTCCCGGCGCTCGCCTTCCGTCATGCCCGCCGTGAACACGTGCCGGTCGAGCCGTTCTTCGAGCCCCCGCTCCGCCCGTTCCGCCAACACCTCCGCGTCGGACCGGCCGCCGGTGTCCGGGACCCTGGGCAGGATCGGCGTTCGCGCCGTCAGCACGTGCGAGCAGCGCCGCGCAATGACCGCCGTATTGGCCAGGGCCTCGGGCAGATCCGCGAACAGCTCTGCCATTGCCGTTTGGGACCGGAAGCAATGGTTCGGCGTGAGCTGGACGCGCCGGTCGTCGAGGATGGTCGTCGAATCCCGGATGCAGAGCAGACATTCGTGCGCGGCGTGCATCTCCGGGCCGGAAAAATAGACGTCGTTGGTGGCCACGATCGGGATGTCGCGCGCATGGGCAAGGCGCAGAAATTCGGGCTCCAGAGCCGCGTCGGCGTCCGTGCCGTGGCGATGCAGCTCCATGTACAGCCGATCCGCAAACACCGACTGCAGGCGCTCAAGCAAAGTTTCGGCGGATTCCGCCTTGCCGGCCGCCAGCAGCTGTCCGAGGGGTCCCGGCACCGCACCGGTCAGGGCGATCACGCCGTCGGCGTGGTCGGCCAGGTGCCCCAGAGTCACGACCGGCGCCCCTGAACTGCTTCCCTCCAGGTACATCTGTGAGACCAGCCGCTTGAGGCCGTGCCACCCGGTCTCGGTGGCCGCAAGCAGCAGGATCGGTGCACGCGGCCATTGCAGCGAATCCGCGAGATGACCGTCTTCATCCGGGGCGAGTTCGACCAGGGCGCCGGGAATGGGCTGAATCCCGGCCCGGCTCGCCGCGAGCGCGAACTCGAGGGCGCCGAACAGGTTGGAATGGTCCGTGAGGGCGAGCGCCGGCATCGCATCGCCGGCGGCGAGTTTCACGAGATCGGGGATCTGGATGGCCCCTTCGGCGAGCGAGTAGGCGGACCGGGCCCTGAGATGGATGAACGGAGCACCGCTCATGGCTGCCCCTCGACCGGTTCCGGCGCGCCCCCGGCCGGCGAGACCAGCGACCCCAGGGGCGTCCATGGATGCAGGTGACCCGATTCCAGGCGCACGCCGCGGTGCATCCGGCGCGCCACTTCGGGATTGTGGGTCGCCAGCAGTGCCGCCAGGCCGGTGGCCCGGACAAGCTCGACCAGCATGTCGGTGACGTCTGCCGCGGTCCCGGTATCGAGGTTGCCGGTCGGCTCGTCCGCGAGCAGGAGCTTCGGCCGGTTGGCAATCGCACGGGCGATGGCCACCCGCTGCTGTTCGCCCCCGGACAGTGCTGCCGGGCGGTGGGAACCGCGCGCGGCAAGCCCCACGCGATCGAGCAGCTCGGCCGCACGGCCCCGCGCCGCCCGCGGGTCGTGCCCGGCCAGCCGCAGCGGCACCATGATGTTCTCGAGCGCCGAGAACTCGGGCATCAGGTGATGATTCTGGTACACGAAGCCGAGGTGGGTCCGGCGCAGGCGCGTCCGCGTGCCGTCGCGCCCGGCCCGCACGACCTGTCCCGCGAGCGCCACTTCCCCGGCGCTCGGGGTCTCCAGCAGTCCGGCGATGTGAAGGAGCGTCGACTTGCCGGCGCCGCTCGGGCCGACCAGCGCCACGGTTTCCCCGGCTTCCAGAACGAGGTCCACGTCGGCGAGCACCGGAACCTCGGCGCGTCCCTGCCAATACGAATGCGACACCCGACTGAGCCTCAGCACCGGCTCAGCCATACCGCAGCACCTCCGCCGGGTCGATCCGCGAGGCCCGCCAAGCCGGATAGATCGTGGCCAGGAGCGCCAGCGCCAGCGCGAACGCCAGGACGCCGATCACCTGCAGGGGCTGCACTTCGGCGGGCAGTTGCGAGAGGAAGTAGATCTCGGCGGCAAACAGGTCGACGCCTGCGATGCTCTCGAGAAACCGGCGCATGGCCTCCACGTTGGTGGCGAAGGCGAGGCCCAGCACGAACCCAAGGAGGGTCCCGACGACCCCGACCGAGCCCCCGGTGAATACAAAGATCCGCAGCACCGCGGGCCGCGTGGCCCCCATGGTGCGCATGATGGCGATGCCCTTTTCCTTGTCGCGTACCAACATGATCATGCTGGAGACGACGTTGAACGCGGCCACCAGGATGATCAGGGTGAGGATCAGGAACATCACGTTCCGTTCCACCTTGAGGGCGTTGAAGAACTGCCGGTTGAGGCTCGGCCACGCCGAGGTGCGCGCCCGGCCGGCAAACGTCTCCGCAAGCCCCGTGCTCACCTGCTCGGCCGAGTCCGGATCGTCGAGCACGACCTGGATCTTGGTCGCTTCCGCCCCCGCCCGGAAGAAGATCAGGGCATCGTTCAGCGGGAGGTAGACGAGACCGGAGTCGTATTCGTACATGCCGATCTCGAAGAGGGCGGCGATGGTGTACGTCCGGACCCGCGGAATTGTGCCGACGACGGTGACGTCGCCGTCCGGGTGCAGCAGCGTCAGGGCGTCGCCGGCCCCGACCCCCAGCTGCCGGGCCAAACGAGCGCCGATGACGGCGCCGCCCTCCGTCGCAAAGGTGTCCAGCGAGCCGCCCGTGATGGCGCCGGCCACGAGCGTCCGCCGGCGAAGATCGTCGGGACGGATGCCGCGGACCAGGGTTCCGGTGGCGTTCCCGGTCGCGGTGGCCAGCGCTTGGCCCTCGGTCTCTGAGAAGACGTCCAGCACGTTCGGGAGATCGCGCAGCTCGCGTTCCAGTCCCGCCACGTCCGAGAGCGTGTCGGCGCCAGGGGGCGGATGCAGGACCACGTGGCCGTTCACCCCGACGATCCGGTCCACCAGCTGCGTGTGGAAGCCGTTCATCACCGACATCACGATGATCAGCGTGGCCACGCCCAGCGCGATGCCGATCAGCGAGAACCCGGCGACGACGGAGATGAACCCTTCAACCCGGCGTGCCCGCAGATAGCGGCGGGCAATCCACAGTTCAAGTCCGAGGTTCACGCGCCCTGGATGCGCTGGAGGGCGTCTTCGGGCGAGACCTCCGCGCTCTCGCCCGTCGCGCGCGCGCGAAGCTCGACGACACCCTGCGCGACGCCGCGCGGGCCCACCACCACCTGCCAGGGGAAGCCAATCAGGTCGAGATCGGCGAGCTTCGTGCCGGCCCGTTCGTCGCGGTCGTCGTAGAGAACCTCGACGCCGGCGCCCGTCAGCGAGTCGTACATCGCGGACGCGCACTCCGCGCAGGCCCGGTCGTTCTGCCGGAGATTGGCCAGACCGACCTGGAACGGCGCGACCGAGGCCGGCCACAGGATCCCGCGATCATCGTGGAACGCCTCGATGATCGCGCCCACTAGGCGGGATACCCCGATTCCGTACGAGCCCATCTCCACCGGGACGCGCGAACCGTCAGGCAGGTCGACCAAAACGCCGAGCTTTTCCGAGTACTTGGTCCCGAAATAAAACACGTGGCCGACCTCGATCCCGCGCGCCTCGACCCGCCGCTCCTCGGGAACCTCCTGTTCGAACCGCTCGGGCTCGTGCATATCGTCGGTGGCGGCATAGGGTCCAGTCCACTGGTCGACGATCCGCTGCAGTTCCTTGGGATCGTCATACACGGGACCTGGAACTGGGTGATCCAGAATGCCGCGGTCGCAAAACACGCCGCTTTCCCCGGTGTCGGCCAGGATCACGAACTCGTGACTCATGTCGCCGCCGATCGGGCCGGACTCTGCACGGACGGGTATCGAGGTCAGGCCCAACGCCTGAAAGGTGCGGAGGTAGGCCAGGAACATGCGGTGGTACGACAAGCGCGACGCGGCCGCGTCCACGTCGAACGAGTAGTTGTCCTTCATCAGGAATTCCCGGCCACGCATGACCCCGAAACGGGGTCGCAGCTCGTCCCGGAACTTCCATTGGATGTGGTACAGATTCTTCGGGAGATCCCTGTAACTCTTGAGGAATTCTGCAGCGATCTCGCAGATCTGCTCTTCGTTCGTCGGCCCGTACAGCATCTCCCGTTCGTGGCGATCGGTAATCCGGAGCATCTCCAGGCCATAGTCCTCGTAACGGCCGGATGCCTTCCAGAGGTCCGCCGCCTGGATCGTCGGCATCAAGACCTCGACGGCGCCCGCTGCGTTCTGCTCAGCCCGGACGATGTCCTCGATCTTCTTGAGAACCCGGAAACCCATGGGCAGCCAACTGTAGATCCCAGCGCTCGCCTGCCGCACCAGCCCGGCACGCAGCATCAGCCGGTGCGACACGATCTGCGCCTCCGCCGGGTCGTCTTTCTGGGTAGGAACTGGAAATCGAGTTCGCAACATGGCCGGGGATCTCATTTAGGACAAACTGGAAGTTGCATTGCAGGGCTGACAGCAGCGGGTTCTTGTAGGAGCGCTGGCCCACCCCCTTCTGCTTTGCTGGACGGCGGGACCGGCGCTACGCCGTCTGCCGATCATAGCCGCGACACGGGCCATTCCGGAATCAACACGGCGCCCTTTGTCCCGCGGGAATCGGCCGAAGCGGGCTGCCAATGACGGTAACCTCGACCCCAGCACCGGTTGCCGCATCCGCCATCGGCTAGCTCGACCGTGGTTGAACTGCTGGAGCCGGAGACGCGCCGCGGGCCCACGGACTTGGGGATCGACGCGCCACTGCGCGACACACGCAGCAGGTTCTCGAGCGGCCTCTCCGCCTGCCCCTATCCGCGCAGCCATCGCGCCAGAGCCCTGTTTGGATCCCCGACCTCCTCGACATCACTGTACCAGTGGGCTTCCCAACCGTTCTCCGGCAGGCCGGTAAACACCATGAGGTTCAGCGGATAGGTTTCGCTGTCCGTACATCGTCGGAAGTCATCACGGAACAGGAATATCGGCTTCTCCCAGGCCACGGCCATCCCCAACTCGACCATGACGCCCTCATCCGGCGGACACCCATTGACCACTGCGAACATGCCGTCCGCCTCGCGCACGTCCCGGAGGTCAGCTTGTCCGATGCGGTGCGCCCAGCCGGGGACTGTGCGGTCGATCACGTTGTTTCGGGCGAAGGGTTCCCAGACTTCGGCACCAGCCGCCTCCAAGGCGGCCACGAGGAGCTGAAGCGGACCCTCCCGTTGTTGCGCGGAGAATCCGTACGGGTTCGCCAAGTACAGTGTTTTCCTTGATGCCATGATCATGGCCAAGCCTCGTTTCTCAGACCTTCGGGGACGACTGCATCGCCGATTCAGCGGAGTCTCGACAGTCGAGCTGCATCGTAACGCTGGGCCAGTGGCTCTTAAGGCAGGTTTCCAGCAAGGCGATGGATCTGATGATTCCCTGATGTAACCACTCGATTCCGCGAAAGGCCCTTCGGCCGCACCTACGTGAGAGCATCCTGTCAGCAAGGCCAAGGGATGGGGATCAAGCGGTCGTACATCCTCTCCAAGATCAAGGATCGTGCTCGTCAGGTAGGAGCGGGGCAGTTTCGACGACTTTTCCGGATGCACATGCGGCGGTTCACGAGCAATCGCCATAATGGATCGAGAACGCTCCCCTGCGGTGACGGACAGAGACTTGCCAATGACCCCCGCCCAACAGCTCTCCACGCTGATCGCCGCACCGGGATGCACCCTGATCCCAGGGGCCTATGACGCCTGGACGGCACGACTTGTGGCACAGGCCGGCTTCGGTGCCTGCTACATGACGGGCTTCGGCGTTTCCGGGGCGTTTCTCGGCGCCCCGGACATCGGCCTCATGACGGCGACACAGATGGCGGATAACGCTGCCCGCATGGCCGATGCCGCAGGGATCCCGATCGTCGCCGACGGCGATACCGGGTACGGAAACGTCCTCAACGTTCGCCACACGGTGGCCGCTTATCGCCGAGCCGGCGTGGCCGCGATCCAGCTGGAGGACCAGGATTTTCCCAAGCGTTGCGGGCACTTGGCGGGGAAGCAGGTCATCGCCGCCGCAGAGATGGCCGCCAAGATCAAGACCGCCAAGGACACTGCCGGCGACGCGGTTCTCGTTATTGCCCGCACGGACTCCCGCTCCACGCATGGACTGGACGAAGCCATCGACCGGGGGCTGAGCTTTCGCGATGCAGGCGCCGACGTCGTGTTCATCGAGGCTCCCATCGACCGGGACGAGATGCACACCATCTGCCGGCGCGTCACCGGCGTGCCGCTGCTGGCCAACATCGTCGAGGGCGGCAAGACCCCCTACCTCGATGCCGACACCCTGGCCGGCATCGGATACCAGCTGGCGATCTACCCGCTGAGCCTGCTCATCACAGCCACGCGTGCCATGCGGGCGACCCTTGGCGACCTGCGCGCACAGGGCAAGGCGCCGGACCACCTGCAAGGAGGGTTTGACGATATGTGCGAGACCGCCGGCCTCGAGGCCTACATGCGCTACGCGGAACGCCAGGAAACGGGAGCGGCGTCATGACCTGGCCGGCCCGCTGGCTGTCACTGGCCGCGACGGCCTTCCTGGCCGTAGGTTTCGCTCACGGGCCAGCCATAGGCGAGACCAAGCTGCGGATCACCACCCAGCTTCCGCTGACCACGCCGCTCGGTCAGAACCTCGTGCGTTTCAAGGATCTCGTCGAGGCAGAATCGGACGGTGAGCTGGTGGTGGAGATTTACCCGGCGGCCCAGCTCTTCACCGATAAGGAGGTCCCGGGAGCCGTCGCCTCGGGCCAGATCGAGATGGGCTCGTCGTCGCTCGCCCGGTTTGCCGGCACGATCCCGGCCGTCGATATCTTCAACGTGCCGTTCCTGCTGGACACGCCGGAACTCGTTCGGGCGGCCACCGAGCCGGATTCTCCCGTCCGCGGTCCGCTTGACGCCGCGATGACTTCGAAGGGCGCCCGGCCGCTGTGGTGGCAGCCCTACGGACTGTCGGTCCTGATGACGCGCGACACAGTCGTCCGGCGACCCGAGGACCTCAAGGGCCTCAAGGTACGCACGTTTGGCAAGGCGCTCGAGCAGTTCGTGAACCACGTCGGCGGCGCGGCGACGAACATCGGCGGATCCCGGCAGTATCTCGCCTACGAACGCGGCACCGTCGACGGCGGCATGACGGGCATGCAAAGCGTCAGCGAGCGGAAGCTGTATCAGGTCATGAATCACCTGACCGTGACGAATCACAGCAACATCGAGTTCATCGTGCTGATCAACGATCGGGTCTGGCAGCGACTGGATCCCGCCTTCCAGGCCCTCATCAGCCGGGCCGCGCGGACGGTGGAAATAGAGATGCGCGACGCGCTGGCCGAGATCGAGGCCGAAGCGTACTCGTTGGCCGAGGCCAACGGGATGAGCATCCATCGCCTTAGCGCAACCGATCTCGCGGCTTGGCAGGACGCCACCCGCGGCCTCAAGGAGCTCTACAGAACGGCCGCTGGGCCTCTCGGTGAGCAGCTGCTTGCTGCCGCCGAGGCGCTACGCGCCGCCAGCACGCCCTGAAGGCACCTCCACGCGTGCTCCACCTGATCAATCGCATGACCCAAGTCGCGGCGTGGGTCGCCGCGGCCCTGTTCGCGATGATCGGGTTCATCGTGTTCTACGAAGTGGCCATGCGGCATGCCTTCCTGGCGCCAACCAGCTGGGTCGAGGAAACCGCGCGGGTGCTGCAGATCTACGGAGTCTTCCTGGCGGCGGCGTGGCTCGTCGGGCGCCGCGAGCACATCCGCATCACCGTCCTGACGGCCCATCTTCCGCCAGGGGTACAGACTTGGCTGTCGCGCGTCGTACTGCTGGTGATCGGGGCCGTGGCCGGGATCTCGGCTTGGTACGGACTCGGACTGATGCAGTTCTCGATCGACATCGGGCAGACCACGGACACCACTTTGGAACTGCCGATGTGGCTGCTGCAGGGGCCGGTCGTCGCCGGATTGGTGCTGATCGTCCTCCAAGCGCTGGCGACGGTCATCGGAAGCTTTCGTTCGCCCGCGCTCCTCGGAGGCGAGCAACCCCGCAGCGAGGTCTGACGGCGCGCCGTGACCGGCATCGTCATCCTGCTAACGCTGTTCGGATTCCTTCTGGCGGGAATCGACATCGCCTTCGCCATGGCCGGGCTCGGCATCGTGATGCTGCTGGTCGGCGGCTACTCACCGCTCATGATTCCGCAGGCGATGCTCTCCAGCGTGGACAATTTCATCCTGCTGGCGGTGCCGCTGTTCATCCTGATGGCCAATGTGCTGCTCAAGGGCGGTGCCGGCGAACGCCTGTTCAGCGCTGTGCAGAGCTGGATCGGCCACTGGCCGGGCGGGCTGGCCGTTGCGACCGTCCTGTCCTGCGCCATCTTCGGAGCGACGTCCGGATCATCGGTCGCCACGTCGGCAACGATCGGTACGGTCGCGATCCCGGAGATGGTCAACCGCGGCTACGAGCGGCGCTTCGTCTTCGGCCTGCTGGCGGCAGGCGGTACCCTGGGCATCCTGATACCTCCTTCGATCCCGATGATCGTGTTCGGTTTCGTACTCTCGGAATCGATCGTCGACCTGTTCCTGGCGGGCATCGGCCCCGGCCTGCTGCTGGCCACGGTGTTCATTGCGTACGTCGTGGCAAAGGCGCACTTCGGGTCGGGCTACCAGTCGATGCCCCGCGCCAGCTGGGCCGAGCGGTGGACGGCCACGGCACGGGCATTGCCTGCCTTCGCGCTGGCGGCCGGCATTGTGTTCGGCATCTATCTGGGCGTTTTCACACCCACCGAAGCCGCCGGCGTCGGCTTCGTCGCGGCGCTGGTAATCACGCTGGGCATCTATCGCTCGCTGCGGATTTCCGACCTGCCGCAGATCGCGATCTCGTCGATGCGAACGACGGTGATGATCCTGTTCATCATCGTCGGCGCGAAGGTGTTCGGGCAGGCCATCACGCTCTATCAGCTCCCGCAAGATGTCACCGCGTTCGTAACCGGCAGCATGACCGGCCCGCTCGCATTCATCGTGGCCATCTGCGCGTTGCTGCTGGCGCTGGGCTGTGTCCTCGAAACGCTCTCCATGATGCTGTTGATGCTGCCCATCATTCAGCCGTCGTTGGGCGGCCTCGGCATCGACCCGATCTGGTTTGGCGTGATCTTCACGATGATGATCGAGTGCGCCCTGATCACGCCTCCGGTAGGCCTGAACCTGTTCGTGATCCAAGCGGTCGCCCGCCAGACCCCTGACGGAGCCGGAACCACGATCGCCGACATCGTGCACGGCGTGCTCCCGTTCGTGATCCTGATCCTGATCACGGTATCGATTGTCGTCGCCGTCCCCGATATCGCGCTCTACATTCCGTTCCGCTTGTAGCTCAAGCGGCAGCACCGACGTTGCCAAGCTTGGAACAGCGCCCCAGAGCGGATGCCATGGGACGGGAATTGCTCCACGTGCGAAGCCTGTCCACTTCCGCACACGCGGCGTGGCCGCCTGCCGGAAACGGTCACCCTCGCAGGACAGGTCGCCACCGCGCTTCCAGCCATCGCAAGTGCGGTAGGCTAGACCTGCTCATCCGACCCGATCCCGGGGGTGTCCCGATGCTGAAACTGGCACTCTTCGTCGTCTTGACCTTTGCCGCCAGTTCCCCTGCCCGCGGCGAGGTAACGGACATCGGCAATACTACGCTTGAACAGCTGCTGGCGAACGGGGTTGCTGTCATCGACATCCGAAGACCCGATGAGTGGATGCAGACCGGCATCATCGAAGGCAGCCACCTCCAGACCTTTTTTGATGAGGAGGGACGTTTTGACGTGCGCGCATGGATGGCAGCGATCGGACCGATCGCGGCTGCCGATGAACCCATCGTGCTGATCTGCCGTAGCGGCGGACGCAGCGCTGCAGTGAGCCGCCTACTGAGCGAGCAGCTTGGGTACCGCCAAGTCTACAACGCGCACCAAGGGATCCTGCAATGGATCGCCGAGGGTCGGCCGACCGTACCGCACCGATAGCACCGACGTCAAGACACAATGACACAGAATGTGCAGTTCGAAGTGCGGGCGGCACAATGAACCCCTTTTCGTGCCTTAGCGTGCCGTAATTGTTGGTCAGTTGCGGCAGGCCGACAACCGACTTCCGTGGGTCGCTAGTCCGCGCGCACGGCAGTGGTATCGCCTCCAGCCGTGCAAGTTCAATCAGCCCGTGATACCTTCAAGTCTCAGCGGCTTTGGAGTGCTCCTTCTTGGGCAGGATGACTCTCCGCGACGTTGCCGAACACGTTGGTGTGTCCGCGGCGACGGTATCTCTCGCCATGCGCGGCAACGAGCGAATCTCGGCTGCGACGCGGGAGCGGGTTCTCGCTGCCATTACCGAGCTTGGCTACGTCTATCAACGAAGCGCGGCAAGCCTTCGCACCTCCATGACCCAGACCGTCGGGGTCATTCTCAACAACGTCTCGGACCCGTTCTTCAGCTCACTCCTCACGTCGTTGGCGGACGCTTTGGCAGCGTCCGGGCAAACAGCGTTTCTGTGCCACACGAATGAAGTGATCTCGCGCCAGACCGACTTCGTTCGAAAAATGGCGGAGTACAGCGCTGATGGCCTGATCGTTTGTCCCGCAGTGGGTACGACGACGGCCCATTTTCGGCTCGGGCAGGATGGCATCCCGCCGACGGTCTTTGTCTCGCGAGCCGTGTTCGAACTTGGATTCGATTACGTGATCAACGATGACCGGGAAGCGGCGCGAATGGCGACAAATCGACTGCTCCGACAGGGCCACCGACGGATCGCCCTTGTCGGCGGGGACACCCGGGTCAGCTGCTTCGTTGAACGATTCAGCGGCTATCGCGAGTCTCTCGACTGTGCTTCAGTAGGATTCGACCCGGCGCTTGTTCGATCCTCCGACCCGACCCGGAAGGCCGGATTTGACGCAGCACGCTGGATAGCATCGCTGTCGCCGCGGCCCACGGCCGCCATCTGCTACAACGATTCACTTGCCCTTGGTCTGATGGCGGGTCTCCAGAGAGACGGCTTGTACCCGGGAAGGAATTTCGCGCTCATCGGCAGTGAGGACGTGGAAGAAACCGGCATGACCAACCCTTCGCTGAGTGTCACCGCCGTCGACCGCGACGAAATGGGACGTCGCGCGGCCGCGGCCCTCATCGAGCGTATCGACCATCCGGAAGCGCCGCAGCAGCGGATCGTGCTCCGGCCGGAACTGATCATTCGGGAAACCTGCGGCTTCCGGATTCCATCGGGTTCGTGACGCACCGGTCAGCGGACGGCACCGTCTTCACGACGCAAGTTCGCCCGGCACAGGACCGCACAAGTCGGATCACGGATCGCGAGCCGGCAGTCCTACGCGGCGGCCTCGAGCCGGTCCTGGGTCCGAAGCTCGAAATCGGATGCGTCGTGGCGCTCGCGCAGCTGGTCTTCCAGCGGCCCGCTGATACGGTTGACTTTCCGCCCCCTCACGACGGCGTCGCGGGCGGCAATCTCTTCGTACCAGCGGACGACGTTCTGGTATTCGCTTGCAGCCAAGAACTCGGCCGCGTCGTATAGCCTGCCCGTTGTCAGGACACCGTACCACGGCCAGACCGCAATATCGGCAACGGTGTACGCATCGCCCGCTAGGTACCGGGTCTCGGCCAAGCGCCTATCGAGGACATCGAGCTGGCGTTTCACCTCCATGGTGTAGCGATCGATCGGGTACTCCATCTTGTAGGGCGCGTATGCGTAGAAGTGCCCGAATCCACCGCCGAGGTAGGGCGACGAACCCATCTGCCAGAACAGCCAGGAGAGACACTCGGCCCGTTCGGACGGGTCTTCCGGAATGAAGGCGCCGAATTTCTCCGCGAGGTACAACAGGATCGCTCCCGATTCGAACACTCGCGTCGGTTTGGGCAGCGAGTAGTCCACCAGGGCAGGAATCTTCGAGTTCGGATTGATGGCAACGAACCCGGACCCGAACTGATCGCCGTTCCCGATGTGGATCACGTAGGCGTCGTACTCCGCACCACTGTGCCCGGCCGCCAGCAACTCCTCGAGCATCACCGTGACCTTGACCCCGTTGGGAGTCGCCAGCGAGTACAGCTGGAGAGGGTGCCGGCCGCGCGGAAGCTCCTTATCGTGTGTGGCGCCGGACACTGGGCGATTGATCGAGGCAAAGCGGCCGCCGCTCTCCTTTTCCCATTTCCAGACTGTCGGCGGTTCATAAGGTGCGGCACCCGTCATTGCGTCTTCCTTCAAGGGCTTAGCGGACATCTGCGGAATCCGGCATCCCGACCATGGGGACGCCGAAGCGGATGACTTAGCATTGCGGGACTCGGATTGCACGCGCTCTGTCGCTCATGCTGGCAGGGGTTCCCGTCGACCGCTGGAACCCCGCACCCTCCAAAAAGTCGAGTTCATCCCGATTGGATCGAGCGTCAATCCCCAGATAGGTGCAGGCGGTCTCTCCGGCCAAGCGGACGTCTTGCCCCTCACCGGAACCGACGCTGGCGCCCGGTCAGCCCGTCAGCCTGTTCCGCTCGACATTCGCGCTCCGCACCGGAATGCCGAACTCCTCGTGACAGACGTCCGCGAGCACCTTCACACCCTCCCGAATCGCATCTGCCGTCGGGTTCCCGAAACAAAGGCGTATCCGCGAACGCGCAGGCGCAGCATCAGCTGACCAGTCGGGTCCGGGATTGATGGTCACTCCTCGGGCGGCCGCGGCTGTAGCCAGCTTCGTGGCGTCCACGACGTCCGGGAATGTGACCCACAGGAAGATCCCACCAGGAGGCGGCGTGAATTCGGCAGTCGTTCCGAAGTTCTCCTCCAGCGCCTCGATCATCACGTCGAGCTTCTCCTTGAGCAGGACCGTGACCTTGGCGACATGGTCGTCAAAGTGCCCTCGGCAATACTCGGACAGCATCATTTGCTCGAGCGCTCCAGTGCCACCGTCTTCCTTGCAGGCAGCCATTTGCGCCACGAGGTTTGGCTCCGCAACGATGTAGCCCACTCGCAGAGCCGGCGCGATGGTCTTCGAAAACGAGCCGCAGTGGATGACCTGTTGGCGGCGATCCATGGCCGCAATAGCTGGCGGACGTTCGCCCGTCCACAACAGGTCCGCGTAACATTCATCCTCGAAAATCGGCACACCGTATTCGGCGGACACTTCAAGCAGTTCCGCGCGCCGTGCCTCGGGCATGATGCTGCCATCAGGATTCTGGACAGTTGGAATGACGTAGATGAACTTCGGCTGGATCGCCTGTGCCTTGAGCTCAGCCAGCTTTGCGGCCAGCAGATCCGCGCGCATGCCGCTTTCGTCCAGCGGGATGCCGATTGGGGTCACGCCGAGACCACGGAGCCGGCTGAGTGCGCCTGCATAGGTGAACTGCTCAACCAGGACCGTGTCACCGGGACAGCAAAACATCCCGTTGACGAGGTCGAGCGCCTGTATGGAACCCGAGGTGATCAGGACCTGGTCTGCCGATATCGACATCCCGCTCCGTTTCCCGAGCTTGGCCGCGACAAACTCACGCAGTGGCTGATAACCGAGTGGGCCGCTCTCTAGTCCGTAGGTGGAAAGCGTGGCGCCATCCCGGCGAAGGACCGCCGCCGTCGCCGCAATCATGTCTTCAACCGGCATGCTGGCGGCATCGACGTGCCCACCGATGAAATTGTAGGGCGGGCGCCCCTGCCAACCGGGAGCTGGAGCTGGGAGATCAGGCGCCAGCAGCGCTGCATAGTCAATGGTCACTGCCACCTCGATTCTCCTTCATCTGTTTCGGATGCATTGCGTGATGTCCACGGATAACTTGCAGGCGACTGTTGTCCTTGCGGAACAACGATAGGTGCCGCTGCGTCGACGGCGTACACGTTATACGGACCCCGCTGAATGTCTCCAACTTGCTTCGAGGCAACTCCCCCGGCGTCCGAACACGGACGTGCGTCGTCGACGCGCGTTCAACGGACGCCGATGATCGGTTCAACATCAAACATCTGATGTTCACTCACGGGGCGGAGATGGCTGGTGCGACGGAACCAGTAGCATCGGGCAAGTCGGTTGAAACTGCGTATCAACTTTACACTCGCAAGTGGGCGCCTGCGTCCATGAACCGGCCGCCGGAGGAGTCTGTCAAGTCGTCTGTACTCGCATAGCCGTGTTCAGAGGTCTTGTCGTCAGGGGGTATCGCAGCGGGTTGTTAGCATCGGTTTCATGTCGTGCACGTAGTTTCGGGTCGCGAGAAACTTGGCATAACCGGCGAACGCCGCGTCGACCCCGGCGTGGGTCAGGCCATAATCATCCAGGGTGTATTGGTGTCGAGTCTCCCGCCGCCGCCGTTCCGCCTGCTGGCCCAGCCAACCGGTCATCTCGTTCACGGTTGATCGCGTGACCGGCCACCCGAACCGACCGTAGATGGCCTCTACCACCGCCATCGGATCGCAAACCAGTTCATGGTAGTTCACGTCCACCCAGCGGGATTCCAACTCCGGATGCGACTCCCGAAACCGGATTCCACGGTTCAGCATCCGGCTCATGAACGACAGCTGCTCAGCACCGACCTCGGAGGGAACAACCCGATCACTGTTGAGCGAGCGAATTCGTTCCACCAGGCTGTTCCACGATCCCATGAATTGGGTCGGCTCCCGATGGATCTGAATGAACAGGGCGTCGGGACAGGTTGCCATCGAGGTATCGAGTTCCATCAGATGGAAGGGCATCTTGAGTAGCCACTGGCCGCCGTGCTCCGGAAAACGCTGCCGCCGCTGCCAGTTGAAGTGCTGCATGGTGCGCCGATGGAAGCCATCGGCTGCCCAGGATCCACGTTCCGCCAACCAGCGGGCGTAACTCGGAATAGGGAACTGGGCGAGGAAGACCCAGGTCGTGAAGGTCATTCGGAAGATCGGGTAATCCTCTTCCGGTTCATCCATGTCGAAGTCGTGAATCCCGGTGAACACTTCGGCGAACCGGGAGGCACGGAATATCTCCTCTGTCCGTATCCGGCGGGGGTCTGCTGGACGGGCGACTCTCGGCTCTAGCAAAGAGGGCGTCGGACTCTCTGGAGGGCCGGTTACCGCGCTTCCAGGATCGTCACCACGACGCCGGCGGCGCATCCGTTGGGACAAGCCTAAGGACCGTGCATCCTCGCTGCCGGGGACTTTCGAGTACGGCCGCTGCCCCCATCTATCGCGACATGACATGCTGTCGAGTCACGACGCTTCCAAGCCTCGGCGGCACGGGCAACACTGGGTGAAACGCCCATCGGACGGAACGCGAGTACCGCCGCCCAGGGCATCGCCCTCGAAACCCGGTAGCCGAGTCGGGATGTCAACCGATCATTCGGCTTGGCGCGCGCGTCCTCGCAATTGATCCCGCATTCGCGTTCACGCCCCACCGGTTACCGGACGGTCGGCGTGGAGAATCGGCCGATGTCTCCGAACAGTTCCTGCAGCAGGGTCCGCGTGTTGCCGACAACGACCGTCGCATCAGGATTGAAGACCATGTTGCGAAGCTCGTTGTCACCGTAATCCGCAATCTCCAGCACGTTAGGGTTGTCGCCGCAGTTCGACCGTCCCGCGTCGATCTCCGAATCGAAAAGTACCGCAAGCACCCGCTGCTCGATCACGTCGGGCTTCAGGAACGCGTAGTAGCTGACACGTTGACCGATGTAGAACCACGCGTCGTTGCCAAACGGCTCGCCGGTGAAGTGGCGCCGCGCCGTGGGCGTACCCAGTGTTGCCAAGACGTCTTCACAGGTGACGCCATCTTCTTCCAGGAAGGAAAGATCGAGCCCTGAAAACAGGAACCCGTTGGTCGTGACGCGCGGTGACCCGCAGGCAGCCAACGCCACCAGCAAGGCGATCAGCGGCAACGCTAGCGGCGAGATGCGCAACGGCGGAACTCCCGTGAGGCATGCGAAGCAGTCAGCATAGGCGGGTACGTCCTGCACGCCAGACGAAGTGTTGCCGACCGTTCCCATGACGGCCGATCGGTACGGCAAGGCGGTAGCGGTGCCGGCGCCGGTGCCTGACCCCGGCCCTCCGTACGCGCGCGGACGCACTGCAGCCGTCCCGGCCTCACCCATCCTGGCAGCACGCTAGTGCCTGGATACCTGGACTTCCTTCGACGTGATGAACTCGAGCAGCGCCGGCTGACCGCTCTCGGTCGCAGCGATTCCGCGCGCAATGGCCTCGCGGATCTGGCCAGGCTCCGTGACGCGCTCTCCGTACCCTCCGAAGGCGCGGGCCATGGCGGCGTAATCGCCCGAAATGTCGGTCGACCGATACTTCTCCGTCGAGACCGGCATGACCTTGAGTTCGATGGCCATCGAGAAGTTGTTCAGCAGGATCGAGAGAATCGGGATGCGTTCACGAACCGCGGTCTCGAAGTCCATGCCCGTGAAACCTATCGCGGCGTCGCCCCAGACGTTGATGCAGAGCTTTTCCGGGCAGGCCAGCTTGGCACCCATGGCAAGCCCGAGACCGTAGCCCAGCTGCGTGGTCTTGCCCCAGCCGATGTACGAGAGCGGCGTGGTGGCCTTCCAGAATGGCGAGAGCTGGTCGCGCGGGCTACCGGCGTCGTGGGTGATGACGACATTGGCCTTGTCGACCGTCTGCTGGAGTTCCCACAGCACGCGGTACGGACTGAGCGGCGCGGCATCGCTGGTGAGCTTGGGCAGCCACTCCGCCATCCATGCTTCCGTGCTTTGCGAAATCTCTGCCTCCACCGCCGAGGAATCGCGTGGCGGTTCATCCTCCAGCGCCGCAAGCAGAGCCTTCAGCGTCAAGTCGGCGTCGCCGACGAGACCGACCTTCGAGCGGACATCCTTGTTCAGGTCAGACGGATCCAGCGTGGCGTGAATGACCGTCTTGCCCGTCGGCATGGACACACCGAAGGCGGTTTCCGTGAAACTGCACCCGATTCCCAAAATCACATCCGCCTGATCCAGGAAGGTCCGGACCGGCTTGGGCATCGATACGCCGCCCGAGCCAAGACTCAGCGGGTGGTCCTCGGGAAAGGCGCTCTTGCCACCGAGACTGGTGCAAACGGGTATCGCCAGTTTCTCGGCCAACTCCCGCAGGCCAGACCACGCCTTCGCATAGTGGATTCCCTGACCCGCATAGATGACCGGGCGCGCTGCCGACCGAAGGAGGCCGGCAGCCTGGGCGACGGCCTCAGGGTCGGGGCCGTAGCGGGTTGCATAGACCGGCTCGTAGTCGAGTTCGTCGGGCAGCTCCTCCTGCATGAGGTCGGCCGGAATCTCGACCACCGCCGGTCCGCCGCGACCGGTTCTCAACTTGGAAAACGCCCGCCGCAGCACGTTCCCGACTTCCGCCGGGGCCGTCACCGGCTCCGTCGATTTCGCGACCGGTCGCATAGCCTGGGTGGAATTGAAATTGGGGGAAATGTGAGCCAGTCGCCGCGCGTATCCCATCGGCAGCACCAGTATCGGCACCGATTCGCCGAAGGCCTGGGCCACCGCCCCGTACGCGTTCTCGGAACCGGGCCCATGCTGCATCGCGAACACGCCGATCTTGGCCCCCGACGTGATGCGGGACATCGCATCTGCCATATGCAGGCCAATACGCTCCTGCCGCACGATGATCGGTCGAATGTTGGCCCGGGCCGCGTACTCCAAGACATGATTGACCGGGTAGCCGAAAATGATCTCGACATTCTCACGCTTCAGGATTTCCGCTACCGATTCAACGACTTTCATGTGTCTTCTCTCCTCGCACGGTCCTGAAACACGAAAGCACCGGCAAAACCGCCGGTGTCGGAACGGCGAGCCGTGGGGACAAGCGCGCCTGAATTGGACGCGACATGGTAGCTGATGTCCGTTTCCCGAGTCGCCGCCTCGGGCGCGGATTTTCGCCGTCGGCGAAAGACCACGCATGTCCGGGCCTCGTGGGCGGAAACAGCCGTGCCAGCGGTCTTTCCGGCCAGCAGCGCTTCGACGAGCATCGACGCGATCCGAACCTACCCTCTTCTTGGCGGGTACCTCCGCTGCGTCCCGCCGCTTGTCAAACGATGCCGACCGACGCTCGGTGAACTAGACTCTCTCCCGTCTTTCCTTTTGGTCGCCTCGCCTGCATCGAACCCTGCCGGTCAGCGCACGGGCGCAATCGAGGTGGTCGCCCTGACGTTCCGGGAACCCCGATCGCATGCCTACCGCCCGCCCGCTGCTGGATCCCGTCCCGGCGGAACTGTGCAGTACGGTCAACAGCCGCTTTCGACTTCGCTGCTCGGGTGCGGAACGTCCCGAAACGGTGGAACGGCTAGGCTTGTCGGGTCTGAAGTCCCTTACGGTCGAAGCGCGGGTCGCCTCGGTATCCGGTAGCGCAGTCCACGTTGAGGCTCTGGTCCGTGCCCGCTTGATCCGGACCTGTGTCGTGACACTCGAAGACTTCGAGGAAACGGTCACGCTTCCGTTCAAGACGACGTTCGACGAACGTGCCGGCCGCTCGGTCCCGGTTGAAGAACCAGCTGACCCGGAGAAAGACATCCCCGAGCCCCTCGGCGCGGAGGGGCTGGAATTGGGGGAGCTGGCCATCCAGCATCTGTCCCTAGCCCTCGATCCATACCCCCGGCACCCAGATGCTCCACCGCCGGGGCAGGCGGATTGGCTGGAAGGCGGCACGGAATCCGAGTTCGCTTCGCAGCTTGCCAGCCTCAAGGATCGCGGCGATCGTGCCTGAATCCCTGGCGCCGCCGGCAGGTTCCGTGGTTGCGCGGCGGCGTCAATTGGGTTACCAAGTCCGCCCCCAAGTCTTGTTCGACTCTGATCAGGCAAACTCATGGCAGTACCGCGTAAGAAAGTGACGCGTTCGCGGCGAGGGCATCGTCGCGCGCACCAGCGTTTGAAGCCGGTGAACGCGGTCGCATGTCCGCACTGCGGTTCCTACCGGCGCCCACACCATGTTTGCGGGTCGTGCGGGCATTATCGTGGTCGGGACTTCGTCGACGACACGCCCTCCGCCCGCGACTGAACCTTTCTTCATGAACCGACAACCGACTATCGCAGTGGATGCGATGGGAGGTGACCGCGCGCCCGAACTCGTGATCCGGGGGGCCGCACTGGCGTGCGCGCGCCATCCCGACGCGCGCATGCATCTCGTGGGAGACCCGGACCGCATCAAACCGCTTCTGGATCGCCAAAAGACGTTGCGCAGCCGCTGCGATGTTGTCGCGGCAGGTGCGAGCGTGGAACCCGGCGAGAGGCCATCCCTCGCGCTCCGCAACAAGACGGACTCGAGCATGGCGCTGGCGATCGGCGCGGTGAAGGACGGGACCGCGGATGCCGCGGTTTCGGCAGGAAATACCGGCGCCCTGATGGCATTCGCGGTCAAGCTTCTCGAATGCCTCCCCGGAATCCACCGCCCCGCGATTGCGGCCACGATCCCCACACGCCGCAGCGAGATCGTGCTGCTGGATATGGGCGCCAACGCCGAGTGCGAGGACAGTCACCTGGTCCAGTTCGCGGTAATGGGAACCGCGTTTGCGCGCGTGGTACTCGGCCGCACCGACCCGGAAGTCCGACTTCTCAACATCGGACAGGAACGGGGCAAGGGACGCGCCGTCATCCGCCAGGCGGATGCGCACTTGCGGAACGGCCCGCTCAGCGAGAACTATCAGGGATATATCGAGGGCGACGGCGTAGCGGCCGGCGAGGCGGACGTGGTAGTGACCGATGGTTTCACCGGCAACGTGATGCTGAAGACCGCAGAAGGCACGGCGAAGCTCTGCAGCCACTACCTGCGAACAGCGCTCAGGAGTTCACTCGGCGGACTGATGGCAGGAATACTTGCACGCCCCACTTTCCAGACCCTGCGTGAGAAGCTTGATCCCCGGAAACACAACGGCGCGATTCTGCTTGGCTTGAACGGCGTGACCGTCAAGAGCCATGGCGGCACCGATGCACTGGGGTTCGCGCACTCTATCGACGTGGCGTACGATATGGTGCGCGGCGACGTCAATCAGCACATCCTCGCGGCCATCAAGGAGATTGGAGAAGCTGCACCTGCCTAGCGGAATTCCTGCTAGAGAGAGTAGTTCAGTTACACCAGTATCAAGTCCACGTCCAATACCTGTCCTTGAATTCAATAAGTTTTACTTTTCCCATTGGGAACCCTGGCGCCGAATGTCTCGGTATTTGGCATTGACATTAGCATTAACTGATGGATAGATTAGACGTCGGGTTGGACGGGGGTGCGCATGCGCAAGGGAACATTGACCCGCGCTGGCCTGGCCCGGGAGATATTCGAACAGCTCGGGGTTTCCCAACAACTCGCTTCCACCCTGGTGGATCGGGTATTCGAAGAGATTGCCGAGCGTCTCGCCGATGGCGAAGTGGTCAGAATTCGCAATTTCGGACGGTTTATCTTGCACCGGAAGGGAATGCGGCTGGGACGAAACCCCAATACGCAAGTCGAGGCCGTCATCAAGCCTCGGCGGGTAGTCAGTTTCCGCTCCTCGAACAACTTGAAGCGACGAGTCAACTCCGCGCCGCGGGGCAAGTGAGGTGTCAGGCGGTTCCGACCCTCACACCGGGCCCGCAGGTCGGCCTGCAGGCGGAACCGTGAGACCGGATCCGGAGCGAGCGACGGCAGTTACCCGCGACGGTTCCACTGCGGAAACCGGACGGCTTGACTTCCGAAGCACAGCGCTTCGTGAAATTGGAGACGTGGCCACCGAACTCGACGTTCCGCAGCATGTACTCCGCTACTGGGAAGACAAGTTTCCGGCTCTGAAGCCCCGGAGGGTTGGTGGCGGGCGTCGCCGCTACAGCCCCAAGGACGTCGCCCTCCTCAGGGGCATCAAGCGTCTCCTGCACGAGCGCCACCTCACCATCGACGGTGCGCAAAAGGCGTTGCGTGAGGAAGGTATCGACGCCGTTCGGTACCCGGGCGCCGTCGCCATGGAGCCGGAACTCCGGAAACGAATGCGCAAACTTCGCGAGGACCTGCTGGCGGCGCGCGCCGATCTCGCCGCCGGCTAGCGGACCAACATTTTCCTGGCCATGTCGATCACCTCGGTCCGTCTCGGGGAAGGCGGACGCGTGACGCCGCGAGCACAGGCCGGCCGGGCCGCCATGCGGTCCATCCAGGCACGGAGATGCTCAAGGTCCTCGACATCCGGGATTCCCGACCAGTCGTAGCGCCGTATCCACGGCCACGTCGCGATGTCGGCAATCGAGTAGGCGCTGCACAACCACTCACGACCCTGAAGCCGTCGGTCCAAGACCCGGTACAGCCGGGTGGTTTCGTTCCGGTATCGCTCCACCGCCGCAGGTAGTCTTGGTTCGAAATAGCGGTGAAACACGGTTGCCTGCCCCTGCATCGGCCCGACGCCGCCCATCTGGAACATCAGCCATTGCAGTACCTCGGAGCGCCCCCTCGCGTCCGACGGCATTAGCTTCCCTGTCTTCTCGGCCAGATAGATGAGGATCGCACCGGACTCGAAAACCGCCAGATCGCCGGCATCTCGATCGATGATGGCGGGAATGCGGCCGTTGGGATTGATCCTGAGAAACCATTCCTCGCGCTGCTCGTTCGCGCCCAGTTCCAAGGCGTGGAGGTCATAGGGAAGGCCCAGTTCCTCCAGCGCAATGCTCACCTTGTAGCCGTTCGGCGTGGCTGCCGTGTACAACTCAATCATGGGATTGGAGTCTGTGATCGGAGGTGCACATCGATGTCGGGGTGTCGCCGGTCATCAGCGCGTACGTGACGGCACCGGCCGGCGCTTGCAGGCCACCCGAGCGCTTTGCTCAGTCTTCCCTGACCGCAGCGAGTTCGCGTGAACGGGCAGCTGCGGCAGCCACTGCCCGATCCACCCGTGACGCCCATCGCTCGTCGTCCATCAGCACCCGAAGCGCGGCTTCCGTGGTGCCGCCCGGACTTGTCACGTCGGCCCGGAGCTGGGCAGGGTCGTCGTCGGTCGCAGCCATCAGCGCCGCCGCACCCGCCACCGTCTCCCGTGCCAGACTGCGCGATAGTCCCGACGGCAGCCCGGCCCGCTCGCCGGCCTTCGCCATCGCTTCGGTCAGGAGGAACACGTAGGCGGGGCCGCTCCCCGAGAGCGCCGTGACCGCGTCCATCAACGTCTCGTCCTCGATCCAGTGGACGGCGCCGACCGCGCCGAGCAGCTGACTGGCGCGTTCCCGGATACCCGCGTCCACGTGGTCGTTCGGAACCGCCACGCTGACCCCCTGCCCCACCGAAGCCGGCAAATTGGGCATCGCGCGCACGATCGGGACCGTGTCACCGACACCGTGCGCAAGCGTCCGCAGGTCCTTTCCGGCGGCGATGGAAACGGCACAACTTGCGGCACAGTGCGAGCGATAGGCCGGCAGGACCTGATCCAGGATCTGCGGTTTGACGGCAAACACCACGGCGTCACCGGACCACGCCGCTGGCACGACGGGGCTAACGGGCACCCCGTGCGCAGACCCCGCCTGGTTGCGACGGTCTTCGTCGGGCTCGACAACCGTGATTGCGGCGGGGTCTGTGATTGACTGTCCCAGCCAGCCGCGAAGCATGGCCGAGCCCATGCGGCCCGACCCGACGAGCAGAACCCGAAGTGCCTCCGCTGGCACGGTCAAGGTTTGACCGGCGCGCCAGGAATCACGACGAGGACTCTCCCGCCTTCCTGGTCGTGCTGCGCCGTCTGGTCGTCCTTTTTCGCCCACCGGCCTCAAGCCCGGCGATTCGCTCGGCCAATCGTTCGCTTTCCAGGCGCGCATTCTCGGCGAGCTCGCGAACCGCGTCGAACTCCTCGCGAGGCACCAATCCCAGACGGTCGAGCAGACGGTCCCGCGCGGGCAGTCCGCGGCAGGCCGCTTCCCGGCCGAGCCGACGACAGGTCCGCGCAGCCCCCCGGGTAAGCCGAAACAGATCGGATGCTATCCGCCGGGACGTGGCCATCGACGTGTCTCTCCCCAAAGTGTGCCGCTAGTATACGGATCAGCATTGATCTTCCATCTGCGCCGCACCCGACAAGACCCCCCGACGTGCCGTTCCCCGACATCGATCCGGTGGCCTTTGCCATCGGTCCGCTGACCATCCGCTGGTACGCCCTCGCGTACATCGCCGGCATCCTCCTTGGATGGCGCCTCCTGTCGCAATCCATTCACAGGTTCCCGGCCAATGCGACGCCGAAGGACGTCGCTGACTTCGTCCTCTGGACGATACTCGGGATCATCGTTGGCGGCCGCCTCGGGTACCTGCTGTTCTACGGTCACGACATCCTCGCTCGGGATCCCTCGGCCGCCTTCGCTGTCTGGCAGGGCGGTATGTCCTTCCACGGAGGCCTCGCCGGAAGTGCGGTTGCGGCCTGGCTTTTCTGTCGCATCCGTGGCCTCGGGTTCGCTTCGTTCTGCGACGCAATTGCCTGCGTCATCCCGGTCGGCCTTTTCTTCGGGCGGGTCGCCAATTTCGTGAACGGAGAGCTGTGGGGCCGGCCCACCGATCTCCCGTGGGGCGTTGTGTTTCCGGGAGCGGGCGCCGAACCCCGCCATCCGAGCCAGCTGTACGAAGCGGCGCTGGAAGGGATTGTCCTGTTCGTCGTGCTCCGTTTCCTGGCTACGCGAACGCCGATGGTCCACCGCCCCGGCGCCCTAGCCGGCGTATTCCTCGCAGGTTACTCATGCTCTCGCATCCTCGTGGAGTTCGTTCGAGAACCGGATGCCCACCTGGGTTACCTGGCGGGGCCGCTGACGATGGGCATGGTGTTGTCGATTCCGGTACTGATCATCGGCGCAATCGTATGGGTGCAGGCCTATCGCCGGCCCGGACCGTGACCTTGCGGGACGTCCTGATCCGCCGAATCCGCCGCGACGGCGCGCTGACGATCGCGGACTTCATGGCCACGGTCCTGCTGCATCCTGAGCAGGGCTACTACGCCCGCCGCATTCCGATCGGCGAAGCAGGTGACTACACGACCGCACCTGAAATCCACCAGATATTCGGCGAGATGATCGCAGGCTGGCTCATCGACTACTGGCACCGCTCCGGAAGCCCCGAGCCGCTTCTCCTCGTCGAGCTTGGCCCCGGCAGGGGTACGCTCGTGCAGGACATCCTGCGTGCTGCCGACACCGTGGCGCCCTCGTTCGCCCGTGCCGCCAGCATCTGGTTCGTGGAGACCTCACCGAAACTGCGTGGCGAGCAGGCCGCCGCCGTCCCCGATGCGCGTTTTGCCAGCGAGCTCGCCTCGGTTCCGCAGGCGTTCTCACTGTTCGTGGCCAACGAGTTCTTCGACGCATTGCCCATTCATCAGTACGTCAAGACCGGCACGCATTGGCGAGAACGAACGGTCACCTGGGACGAAGCCAGCGCCCGTTTCGTCTTCGCGCTTGCCCCCCGCCCCTCGCCCATCACGTGTCAGCTGCCGGTTTCGGCGTGCGAAGGCGAGGTGGTAGAGATTTCGCCAGTCGCCCAGGCCGTCGTCGCCGATCTTGCCGCCCGTGCCGTAAGCGACGGCGGCGCCAGCCTGATTGTCGACTACGCGCGCGATCGGGAGGAGCCGTTCGGAACCCTGCAGGCGGTCCGGTCGCACCGGCGGGTCGACCCGTTGGACGAGCCTGGTTCGGCGGACCTGTCCTCCCGGGTGGATTTCCAGCAGTTGGCGGCCACGGCCCGCACGGGCGGTGCCTGCGTGCATGGTCCTCGGAAGCAGGGCGAATTCCTTGAAACCATCGGCATCCGGCAGCGCGCGCGGCGGCTGGCTGCCATGCAGCCCGCGGCAAGCGCCGGCATCAAGACCGCCCTTCACCGTCTTGTTCACCCGGAGGGCATGGGGTCCCGCTTCCACGCTATGTCGGTGGCCTCCCCGAACGGCCCGGATCCCGCGGGGTTCGCATAGTGGGTCGGGTGGAGGCACTCCAGTCCCCGGTATTCGAGGGCTGCCCCGTGCGACACGGTTTCCTGACCCGTCGCGGCGGTGTGTCTGACGGCCCGTTCCGTTCCCTCAACTGCGGGTTCGGATCAAATGACGTGCGCGCACGGGTCTCCGAAAACCGCCGCCGGGCGGTTGCGGCCGCAGGCCTGGAAAACGCACCCCTGGTAACCCCTTATCAAGTCCATGGCACCCGCGTCATCGTCGCCGGGCCCAAGCCGTTGCCGGCGCAACGGGCGGATGCTGTCGTGACTGCGCAGCCAGGAGTCGCGGTGGGCATCCTGACTGCAGATTGTGCTCCGGTCCTGTTCGCCGATCCGGTCGCCGGCGTAGCTGGCGCCGCCCACGCCGGATGGAAGGGTGCGCTGGCCGGCGTACTGCCGGCAACCGTCGATCAGCTGGAACGGCTGGGCGCCAAGCGCGAGCGCGTGGTCGCCGCGATCGGGCCGGCAATCGCCCAGGCCAGCTACGAGGTGGATCCCCCGTTCGCCGAACCATTCCTGCGAGACGACCCGGGCGGCGAGTCGCTGTTTCGACGAGCAGGCGCGAAGCTTCTGTTCGACCTGCCCGGATACGCGGTCCATTGTCTGGAGAAAGCAGGGATTGGCACCGTCGACGTCCTCGACCGCGACACCGCCGGCGAGCCGGACAGCTTCTTCAGTTACCGCCGGAACTTTCGGGCCGGGGAACCGCGCTACGGGCGATTGCTCTCGCTCATCGGCATCGCAGCCTAGGGAGGTCGGTTGCGGCCCGGGCGCGACGCGGTGACGTATCGCCGTTTCAAGGATAGGCGATTCCCCGGGGACCCGCGGTCATGCGCCGTGGGCAACCGGGGCAGCCAAGACGATCATCTCGACCGCGCCGTTGCGGTTGGCTAGCGGAGACTCGCGTAGTAGTGGGACAGCGCCAGGATTTCGTCGTCGGTAAGGTCGCCCATGACGAAGCCTTTCCCGCGGGCAGCCGGGCTGGTGCGGCCACCGTCCCGGTAGGCGGTACTCGCTGCGACGAGGTAATCGACGCTCTGGCCGGCGAGACGGGGTGCACCGATCCCGCCCTCGCCCGAGCGGCGGTGGCACGAACTACATGACGCGCGGGCCTTCCTGCTGCCGGCCTTAGCAAGATCGCTGTCAACCGGGCGCTCGCTCCCGATCCAGGGTTGCTCGGAATACCAGGCAGCAAGCATGTCGAGGGTCGCGTCGTCGAGCCCCTGGGCCGCTTGCTGCATCACCTCATGCAAGCGCTCACCCGAGCGATAGTCCTCCATCGCCGCCAGGACGTGCTTCTTGCGAAGCCCCGCGATGAGCGGCGTGACGGCATCGGCGGCAAGCCCGTCGACCGCATGACAGGCGAGACACGGCGCCGCCGGCGCCGGCGCATCGGCCGCGTGTGCCGGCAGCACGAAGGCGAAAACAATCAACTTGATCAGTGAGATACGCAAGAACTGCGACATGATCGTCAACATCATTCGAACATAGCGCATTCGCGATAGCCGCGGAACCGCCGTCAGTTCGCCGGCCGCTTGGCCTTGGAGAAAAGCCGAAAGAAGTTGTCGGTCGTGGCCTCGGCCAGGCACGACGGATCGATTTGCCGCAGCTCCGCGATCGCCGCCGCCGTGCGCGCGACGAACGCGGGTTCGCACCGCTTGCCCCGGTGCGGCACGGGCGCCAGAAACGGCGAGTCCGTTTCCACGAGCAATCGATCAAGCGGAACCTCGCGGGCCGCGGCGTGCACGTTCTCCGCCTTCTTGAAGGTCACGATGCCGGAAATGGAGATCAGGAATCCAATGTCCAATGCGGCGCGCGCCAACTCCGGGCCAGCCGTAAAGCAGTGAATGAGTCCTGGAAACGGACCCGCCTCGTACTCCTCCCTGAGCACCGCCACGATGTCGTCATCCGCGTCGCGGGCGTGCACGATCAACGGCAGCCCGGTCCTGCGGCTGGCCTCGATGTGGTTCCTGAAGCTCTCCTGCTGCCGCTCGCGCGGACTGTGCTCGTAGTAGTAGTCGAGGCCGGTCTCACCCACCCCGATCACATCCGGGTGGTCCGACAACGCAACGATTCGATCCGGCGACACGTCTTCCTCGGTCGCGGCCTCGTGCGGATGCAGGCCCACCGAACACCAGATGTCGGGGTCCCGCGACGCCACGTCGAGGATGGTGTCCACCGTCGCCAGTCGGGTCGAAATGGTCTGGAGTGTCTGCACCCCCGCCGCTCGCGCGCGCTCCAGCATGGCCGGAAAGTCGTCCGCGAAGGCCGGGAAATCGAGATGGCAGTGGCTGTCAACCAGCATCGGCTTCGACCTTGGATGTAAGACGCGGAAAGACGGGACTCGGCGGGGCCAGCGGCGTCCCCGGGGCGGGGCCACGGCCGGCGTCCACGAACTGCCGCTGATCGGCGGGTACGCCGAGCTGATCCAGGATCGCCGCGGCGCCGGCCGGCACGAACGGCTGCGAGAAGATGGCGATTCGCTGCAGGACCTCCAGCAACACGCTCAGCACCGTACGGCACCGGTCGAGATCCGTGCGGGCAAGGACCCACGGCGCCGCATGATCGATGTAGGCGTTCGCCGCCCGGATCACGTCCCACAGCGCCCGCAGGGCAGCATGCATCTGCTGCGTATCCATCAACGGCCGCAGTTCAGCCCCGAGACCCGAAGCCGCCTGCAGCAGCACCTCGTCCTCCGTCGTCGCCGGGCCCCGCTCGGGGACGGCGGCCTCGCAGTTCCGCTGCACCAGCGTCAGGACCCGCTGCACCAGATTTCCGAAATCGTTCGCGAGATCTGCATTCGCGCGGTGGATCATCGCCGCCCTGGAATAATCGCCGTCATTCCCGAAGGGCACCTCGCGAAGCAGGAAGTAGCGGACCTGATCCAGTCCGTACTCCTTGACGAGTTCAAACGGGTCGACCACGTTGCCGACCGATTTCGACATCTTCTGACCTTCCACGGTCCACCACCCGTGCGCGAACACCCGTCGCGGCGGGGCGACTCCGGCAGCCAGCAGCATGGCCGGCCAGTAGACGGCATGAAAGCGGACGATGTCCTTCCCGACGACGTGAACATCGGCAGGCCAGAACTGGTTGTACGTGTCCGAACCCTCGTCCGGGAAGCCGGCTGAGGTCAGGTAGTTGGTGAGCGCATCCACCCACACGTAAATGACGTGATCGGGATCGTCGGGAACCGGCACGCCCCAGCGAAAGCTGGTCCGGGATACCGAAAGGTCGTCGAGACCGCCTTCCACGAATCGCACGACCTCGTTCCGGCGGGATTCGGGCCCGATGAAATCGGGGTGGTCCGCGTACCACCGAAGCAGCGGTTCCTGCCAGCGCGAAAGCCTGAAGAAGTAGCTCGATTCGGCAACCCACTCGACCGGCGCCCCGCTCGCCGCCCGGAAGGAACCGTCCGGCTGGCGAATCAGCTCGCTCTCCGCGAGATAGGCCTCGTCCCGAACCGAGTACCAGCCTTCGTACTTGCCCGCGTAGATCTCGTCGCGCTGGACCAGACGGCGCCAGATCTCCTGGACCGACCGGTAGTGACGCTCTTCGGTCGTCCGGATGAAATCGTTCGGCGTGGCCCCCACTGCCTCGACGAGCGAGCGGAAGCGCTCGGACACCCGGTCCGTAAACGCGCCGGGATCCAGCCCCGCCGCTACCGCGGATTTCGCCACCTTCTGGCCGTGCTCGTCGGTCCCGGTCGTGAACCGGACATCCCGTCCGTCCAGGCGCATGAACCGTGCTAGGGCGTCGCATGCCACCGTGGTGTACGCATGCCCCAGATGCGGCACATCGTTCACGTAGTAGATCGGAGTGGTCAGGTAAAAGCGCGACGGCTTCGGCGAGGCGTCCACAGTGTTCCCCCGCTCAAGCGCAGCGCGCCAGACGGCGGCTGGCGAACAACACGTCCAGTACGGCTTGCTTGCGGTCAAGGTGCGCGTTTATCGCGGCGTCCGCAATCTGCCCGACATCGTTCCACAAGGACAGCACCCCCGCAAGGCCCGCCGCTGTGCCGTAACGGCGCTGCACTTCTCCCTCGCCGTCCACAATGTCGTCCCCTACTGACTCGTCGCCCGCAACGATGCGGATCGCGGCGCGGTACACCCAGATCTTGAACATGGCGGCGAACGTCGGGAACTGGTCCGAGCCCGGCCGCCGGGCGAAGCGATCGCTGAACGCATGTGCAGCAGGAACGTCGAGCGCGGGCAGCGTCCGGCAGAGCCCCGTGATCTCGCCGAACAGGGTCAATGCCTCGGCGTCGGCAAACGTCAAGGCGAGACCGGGCGCGCCGCTGGCAAGATGCGCCAGGCCCGACCGCTGGGCGACATCCTGATCGGGCAGCAGCCGCTCCAGCACCTGGACGCATTCGTCGTGCGCCAGGCCCGAGAAGGGCAGCCACCGGCAGCGGGAGCGAATCGTCGCCGGAACCGATCGCACCCGATGGGCAATCAGGAACAGAAGCGCCCGTGGCGGCGGCTCCTCCACGATCTTGAGCAAGGCGTTGACGCCGTGGAGGTTCAGGTCGTCGAGTGCGTCCACGATGGCCACGCGCCAGCCCGCTTCCGCAGAGGTGAGACCGAAGAAGTGACGCAGCTCGCGAACAGTCTCGACCGGAATCCTCCGTGTCTCGCCGGCATCCCCAACCCGCTCGATCGCCAGCAGGTCTCCGTGACTCCCCGCCCACACCCGCCGCCGGACGGGATGATCGGACGCTTCGGTGGGCGCCGGCGACCGGTCTCCGCTCCGTTGGGCAAGAACCTCGATCGCCGCCTGATAGGCGAACGTCGCCTTGCCGACACCCCTCGGCCCGACGAGCAGCCAAGCGTGCGGAACCCGCCCGCCGGCCCGTGACGCGCGGAAGGCTTCCCGGGCTCGGTCGTGGCCAACCAGTTCCGGGGCACGGCGGGGGTGCAGCGGATCCACCGCGTAGCGGGGCTCAGCCTTCGCCATCATCCACGTCCAGCCGCTCGGCGATCACCGACCAGATCCGTGCCGCGACTTGGTCCTGGGGATCGGTTGTGTCCACGACGACGCAGCGCTCCGGCACTACCGACGCATGGTCGAGAAACCCTTCGCGTATCCGTTGCCGCAGCTCCCGGTCGGTCTGCTCGTAACGGGTCCGCAGTCCTCCGCCTTCCAGGCTGCGCCCCTCGATCCGGGCATTGGCCGTGTCCACGTCAACATCGCAGACCACTGTGAGATCCGGCATCAACTCGCCCACCGAGTACTGCGTCACCATTTGGAGGAATCTGTTGGAGACTTCGCGTCCGGCACCTTGATACGCAAACATCGAGTCAACGAACCGGTCCGACACTACCCACGATCCGCGTCTAAGGGCGGGCTCGATCACGCGCCGACAGTGATCGGTCCGCGCGGCCGACAGCAGGAACGTTTCGGCGATGGCGTCCCAGCTTTCGAGGACCCCACTGTTGAGGAGCGCGCGAATCGCTTCGGCCCCTTCGCTTCCGCCCGGCTCGCGCGTCCGGACGACCGTGATTCCGCACGATTCGAGACGGTCCGCAACGAGACGTGCGTGGACCGTCTTCCCGCTGCCATCAATTCCCTCGAAGCTAATGAAAGCAGCGCGCCGGGCAGCGGAGCGGACTATGGAGGACCCCAGATCAGGAACCCGGCGGCCCGGACCATCCGCATGAAAAGGCCCACCTCGGGGACGGGGGTAGCCGCCACCAGCGGATACTCCGTGGGCGCCTGCATCGGATTGCTGACTACCAGCGAGGCGACTTGGGCCCCGGCCGCGATCGGCGCTGTTACCGGGCCCTCGTACCGGATAAAGAACTCGGTGTCGTCGCGCCCGGATCCCCTCGGCAAGGTCGCCGCCAGCCTCGTTGCCGACGCCACCGGGACTTCCAGGTCCCGGCCGCCGGCCACGGACACCGCGCCAATGACCTCGCCGGCATCCGCTAGGTGGACCGCCTCGGTCTGTGCAAACGCCAGCTCCAACAGGCGTGTCGCCTCGGACACTCGCTGTCGCGGCGAGTTCATGCCGTTCAGCACCAGCACCAAGCGCCGCCCATTTCGAAGCGCGGAAGCGGTGAGGCCGTATCCGGCTGCCTTTGTGTAGCCGGTCTTCATTCCCTCCGCCCCCATGTTCCGGTACAGCAGCGGATTGCGGTTCTGCTGCTTGATGCCGCCGTAGGTGTATTCAGTCTCGGAAAACAGGGGGAAGTATTCCGGGAAGTGATCAACGATCAAAATGGTCAGAAGGGCGAGGTCGCGGGGAGACATCACGTGGTTCGGGTCCGGCCAGCCCGTGGAATTGGTGAAATGGCTGTCCTGAAGGCCAAGTTCGCGCGCACGGTGATTCATCAGGCTCGCGAAACCACTCTCGGTCCCGCCGATCCCCTCTGCCAGGACGATGCTCGAGTCATTACCCGACTGGACGATCACGCCGCGCAGCAGGTCGATTACCGGCACCATGGTGTCGACTTCCACGAACATCTTGGACCCGCCCTTTTGCCAGGCCTCCCGGCTCACGGGCAGTTCGGTGTCCAGCGATAGGCGGCCATCCTGGAGGGCCTCGAACGTCATGTACACGGTCATCAGCTTGCTCATCGACGCCGGCGGCATTGGCTGGTCGGCCTCCTTGGCCAGCAAGACCGTGCCGGTCTCGGCGTCGATCAGGTACCCCTGCGGCGCGGTCGTCGTGAACTCGACGGCCGTGGCGGGAGCGGGCAGAACCCACGCCAAGACGGCAACGGCGCCGGCGAGCGATACAAGCCGACGGTGACCAGTACGCACGTGAGGATTCATGTAGGACCTCGATGACTGATGCATGACAGCAGCGCATCAGTGTACCACGCGGGTACCCCATATCCGGTAGTCATCGACCGGCGAACGCACAAGCACGGCAGCTACGGCAGCTTGCCGTCGTCCCGGACCTGACCTATCGTGCAAACTCATGGGCGAAGCTGCATCCACCGCTCCCGTAGCTCGCCGCCATCTCCTTGGAATCGAGGAGATGAGCCGCACCGAGATCGTCCACCTCATTGATCGGGCCGACCTCATCGCGGATTGCCTGGCCCGGGACAATCGTCCGCCCGATCCGCTGCCCGGCCACCTGCTGATCAGCCTGTTTTTCGAGAATTCGACCCGCACCAGGGCGTCGTTCCAGATCGCGGGCCAGCATCTCGGCTTCAGCGTCGTCGACATGTCGCTCGCGACCAGTTCGACCGGCAAGGGGGAGACCCTGCTGGACACGGCGATGACGCTCAATGCGATGCGCCCCGACGTGCTCGTCGTGCGCCACGCCATGAGCGGGGTGCCCCATCTCCTTAGTCACAAGGTCAACTGCGCGGTGATCAACGCCGGTGACGGGAACCATGAGCACCCAACCCAGGCCCTGACCGACGCCCTGACGATCCGGCGGCGCAAGGGCACCCTCGAGGGGCTGACCGTCGCCATCTGCGGCGACATCATGCACAGCCGGGTGGCGCGCTCGAACATGCGCCTGCTCACCATCATGGGGTCCACGGTCCGCGTCGTGGCCCCGGCGACGCTCATGCCTGCCGGCATCGAGGCATTCGGTGCCCAACCGTTCGAATCGATGGCCGAGGGGTTGGACGGAGCCGACGTCGTCATGATGCTCCGCCTCCAGCTCGAACGCATGCACGGCTCGCTCGTCCCGTCCACCCGCGAGTACTTCCGTTTCTTCGGCCTGGATTCGGACAAGCTGCGAGCGGCCAAGGACGATGCGGTGATCATGCACCCCGGCCCGATCAACCGCGGGACCGAACTCGACAGCGTGCTGGCGGATGACATCGGCCGCTCGCTCATTCTCGAGCAGGTGGCGCACGGAGTCGCGGTGCGGATCGCTGTGCTCGAAGCGCTGGTCCAGGACGCCGAGGAGGGAGTCCCCGGCTGATGGCAGGCAAGAGTTTCCGCGCCCCGCCGCGGCGAACCGCCTACACGGGGGGCCGTCTCGTGGATCCGGCATCTGGGCTGGACACGCAGGGCGGGCTGCTCACCGAAGGCAAGAACATCATCGATGTCGGACCCGGGTTGTTTGCCGACGGCGCGCCCGAGGACTCGGTCCACGTGGACTGCACGGGCCTCGTGCTGGCGCCGGGACTGATCGACACGCGCGCCCATCTCCGGGAGCCCGGCGCCGAGCACAAGGAAACCCTGTTCACGGCCAGCCGATCGGCAGCGGTCGGCGGCATCACCAGTATCCTCTGCACGCCGGATACGGACCCGATCATCGACGGCGTGGCCGAGGTGGAGTTCATCAGCCGACGGGCGCGCGAGACCAGCCTCGTCAAGGTCTTCGCAATGGCGGCCATCACGGTAGGCAGTCGTGGCCAAGCGCTGACAGAGATGGGCCTGCTGGCCGAGAATGGCGTGCCCGCGTTCACCGACGCCAACTGCGCCGTCGAGAACGCCCGCCTGATGTTCCGCGCACTCAAGTACGCGCGCTCACTCGACCTGCTGCTCGTCCAGCACCCGGAACACCCGGCCCTGGCGGGGAACGGCACCATGAACGCCGGCGTTCTCGCGACGCGGCTTGGCCTCCCCAGCCGTCCGCCCATCGCGGAAATGATCCTGATCGAGCGCGACCTGAGGCTGGCCGAGGCCGCGGGGTCGCGCATCCACTTCCCGCTTCTCTCGACCCGTGGCGCGGTGGAGGCCGTCGCGGCCGCCAAGGCGCGGGGCGTGGCGGTCACGGCCGGGACGGCACCGCACTACTTCGCGCTGACTGAAAACGAGGTCGAGGGCTGGCGAACCTTCGCCAAGGTGTCGCCGCCGCTGCGCTCCGAAGCCGACCGGTCTGCCGTCGCCGAGGCCGTCGTGAACGGCGTGATCGATGTCATCGCGAGCGACCACTCGCCCCACCATGAGGACAGCAAGCGTCAGCCATTCGAGCAGGCCGACTTCGGGATGGCCGCGCTGGAGACCGTGCTGCCGCTGGCTCTCGAATTCGTGCATTCGGGTCAGCTGTCGCTGATCGAGCTGCTCCGGCGGGTCACCTGGAGCCCCGCCTCCATCTTCGGCGTCCCGGGCGGGCGCCTCGCTCCCGGCGAGCCCGCCGACCTCGTCCTCCTCGACCTTGATCACGCCTGGGCCCTGGACGCCAAGGAATTTCGAAGCAAGTCCCAGAACGCACCCTATACCGCGCATCCGGTTCGCGGCCGGGCGATCCGAACGGTTGTCGATGGCCGCCCGGTCTTCGGAGAAGAACCGTGATCCCGGACCTGGTCCTGGGCACGGGGCAAATCGTGTACTGGGCGACCGTGCTGGTCCCGGCCTACCTGCTCGGCTCGATTCCGTTCGGTCTGATCCTGGGCCGGCTGGCGGGTGTCGGTGATCTGCGGCAGCGCGGATCGGGCAACATCGGCGCGACCAACGTGCTGCGTACCGGACGGCGCGACCTGGCCCTCGCAACGCTCGTCCTGGACGCCGGGAAGGGAACGCTGGCCGTGGTGCTGGCCTTGCGGTTCGGGCCCGAGCCTGCGGGCTGGGCGGCGCTTGCCGCCGTCGCTGGACACATGTTCCCCGTGTGGCTCGGCTTTCGCGGCGGCAAGGGAGTTGCCACCACGTTTGGCGCGCTGCTGGCCTTGACGTGGCCGGTGGCGCTCGTGTCAGGAGTCGGATGGGTCGCGCTTGTGGCGATCTTCCGGAGGTCCTCCGTCGGTGCGCTGGGCGCGCTGGTCGTGGGCGCCCCCGCCCTCCTCTGGGGACTGCTGGAGCTGCAGCGGGCTGGTCACCTGCCGATCGGACTTCCCGGCGATCCTGCGCAGTTGCCCCCCCTGATCCTGATCGCGCTGCTCATCACCTTCCGCCACCATGCCAACATGCGTCGCTTGCTGAAGGGTACGGAGCCGGAGATCGACCTCGGTCGCGGCACCCGCGACCAACCAGGACCCGGCTAAGGGAATCCGCCGGCAAGCGGTGCCCCGCGCACTCGCGCCGATGGAGAAGGGTGGCCGGTGCGCCGCCCCCAGCCCACCCGGACCGAGACGCCGACGGCGCTCTATGGGCGGCGCCCGGATGGGTCTGTGATCCCGGTGAGTCTCCGACTGTGCAGCTTGGCGACCAGTGGAATCGGGGTTGAAACGCTGGCAGATTCCGGAGCCGCAGGACCGGCGGCCGAAATCGGCTTGGCGCTTGAACAGTAGCCCTACCGCGATCAGTCCAACATGCTTACGGATGGCGCTGAATGATCTACGAGCGCGCGAATTCCAGCAGCGGATCGATGTCGTGGTTGTCCGCGGCCCGAAGGGCGGCGATGTATCTAGTACGCATTTCGCTGACGTCGGTTAGATCCTGTCTGCCCCATGTAAACGGCTCCTGGCCGAGCCGGGCTGCCACCAAATCTCCCATCAGGCGCGTCGTTCGGCCGTTGCCAATGGGAAACGGATGGATCGCGACTAGCCGGTGATGCAGTCGCACGGCGATCTCGTCGGGCGGGAATGTTTTGTGTTCAATCCAGTAACGAGCGTCGTCGAATGCCATTCTTAGTTCGACGGAGATCCGTACCGGCTCGATACCGATGTTCCGCTCGGTCGTGCGAAACTCGCCGGCCCAGACCCAGACGTCACCGAACAGGCGCTTGTGAAGCTGCCGAAGGAATTTCTCCTCAAGCAGGTCGTGTCGGCGAACGCGCCAAGCCCATACTGTGCCCGCAGCGACGTTCGTTTGCTCCGCCTCGTTCAGATCTCGCCGATAGGTGATCCAGCTCTGGAGAAGACCTTCGCGCTCTCCCGGCTCGAGAGGTGTGGTATGCGCCAGCTCATCGAAGAGATCGTTCAAGCATCCTCCCAGAGATCACGTTCTCGAAGGTGTTGGCGAATATAGTTTTCGAGTTGTCCTTCGCGTTCTTCCGGAGACAAGCCTTGGGCTTCAAGATCCATCGAATGCGCGATCCGGACGAGTTCTTTGCGTGCGATCTCGCGGGCGTTTCGTTGAACCAGTTCTTCCAGCGAAGACTTCGGAATGAGCGCGTAAACCGCAACACAGTCCAGTGCCTCCGCCACCCTGCGAAGCGTCTTGAGCTGGATGGTTCCAGAGGCCTCCGACTTCTCGATGTCAGCGACGCTTTGGGCTTTCACGCCCATGCGTCGGCCAAGTTGGGTGCCGGACATGCCCAAAGCGTCGCGTATCGCCCTGATCCAGCCTTTCGGTGGAGGTTGGTAGCGGGATTCCGGCTTCATGGACGAAAAGCGTTGATCCAGGCGTTGGCGCGCAATAGCTCTTGTGCCGGTTTTCATAACGTTACGCCCGTTTGCAATCGGCGAGTAATCATCCTATAGCCTGTTACTATGTGATTGCCAATAAGGCCACGGCCTGACTACTGGTCACGGTGCGAGCCTGCAGATCATGCTCTGATTCGGGTTTCTGACGCTGGTGGCGAAGAACGGTCTCGTCCGCCCAGGGCGCGGCTACCGCTGGGGTGATGTTGCCAAGCCACTCGAGAAAACTGGACCTCCAGCAATACCGACCAAACGCAACGACTCGTGATTTGGGCGGCTTGCGGACGGTAAGTTCGAAAACCAAGTCCGAAAGGGCGGGATCAGTCGCGACTTCGAGCACCGCGAGCGTGGCCCTGGATGTTCTCATCGCGCGGGTCCGATGAGGCAGCCTCGCTGTGCCCGTCACGCTTACGGCTCGAATCCCTGTCAAGGACGAATGCCAAGAACTTGCAGGCGAACGCATGTTGGGGTGCCCAAACACCTAGGGAAGACTTGTAAGGTCTCACCTCTGACGTTGGGTCCGTGCGCAAACGTACGTTCGCCTCCTGCCACGATTTGCCGCTTCAAGACAAATCCTTCTGAGCTTCAAGTCTGCGACTCGGAAGCATCGCCGCCGTGCAACGCGCCGATCGCTGCGGCAGTGCCGGCAGCCATGTCCGTCACTGTGGTCGCCAGGGCCTCGAAGTCGTCGGCCCCACAGCATTGCGCTAGCACGGCCTTGGCCCTGGTGCCGAGTGCATCGATCTCGGCATTGGCACCGGCAACAAGGCGGACGGCCCCCTGCAGATTTCGCCAAAGGTTGGCAGCCTCGGCCAACCGCTTTGCGGCTCCGTCGGCGATCCATCCGTGCGTGGCAGCAGTTTCGAATACCGAAGCTGCGGTGGTGGCGGTGTCGGCGGGCATGTCTCGGAAGTGGAGCAACTGCAGCCATCGGGCAACGCGCTCCACATCGACGAGGCCGCCACGGCCACTGTCGATCGCTGACAGGCTGGCTTCGCCGGCGTCCGTGGCTGGCTCGGCGAGTTCGGTGATCAGCTGTTCGCGTACCCGGGAGCCTGACAGCGCCTCGCTCCGTGCTTCAGCGAACCGCCGCTCCAAGCCGGAACCGGGAGACTCGTAGATGCATCGCGCCCGGATCAGGTCGCGGAGTTCGCCGGTCGTGGCGCCCTCTCGGAAATGTCCCACGAACTCGGCCAGTGACCACACGTCGCGCCTTTTCCGGGCGCCCGGAATCGGCGCAAACAGCAGACTGTCGACCTGCAAGCCGTCTGTCGCCTCCAGAATCCGGCGACACAGCGAGTCGTAGTGATCCTGCTGTCCGCCCTCATGCACGAACAAGAGATGGAGTTCCGCGTCAGGCGCGGCCTCCCTGCTCGCTAGGTCGCCCAAGACGACGGCTGCGAAACCGCCCCCATCGCCCGGACCGTGCTGCTCGGCAAATTCATCCTGGACGGCCGCCAGCACGGCGGTCACAGCAGCGTCCGCGACGTGCGAGAGGGCTGTCGCGGCTTCGATCGGAGACAGATTCCCCCGCAGCGTGTGAACGCCGATTTGAAATGCCTTGTCGTTTGCCCAGTTTCGAACCACTTCCGCGGCGTCGTCGGCATCCTGGAACGGCGCCTCGGTGATTTGCGCGCGCATCTCCGGTACCCCGAACTCGCGCGTCCAGTAGATCCGGGTCAGGCCACGTCGGGCGATAGCTTCGCTTTCCGGGTCCGGTCCGAAGCCCGTGGGAAGATCGAGATCGGTGAACTCCCTGTCCTGGAGCGTGTCGAGCAACTCGGGGTGGCGTTCGATCCGCCGCGCGAGCCGAGGCGCCGCGCCGAAGATCTCGACGATCGCGTCAAACGCTTCCGGACGGGCGGCGGAAACTGGGCTGTCGTAGGCGGTCCAGTCGTCAATTTCCGGATAGAAATGCGCCCGCCAGCGATCGACCAGAGGGTCCATGGTCTCGAACCAACGCCGCGGACGCACCGCCAGATTGAACATCTTGGCGTAACTGCCAGGCAGCTGCGGCGATTCGTCCCCGCCGTGATGCTGGAGCAGCGAGTAATGGCGGCTTGCCACGGCATGGTGATCCGGATGCCGCTGCATGTTGTAGAACATCCAGTTGCTGAACCGCCAATTGGCGCTCCAGGAATGGCGAGGCCGTACACGCTCGAACCGACCGGTCGAAAGCCGGATGCGACGCAGTCCGTAGTGCTGGATGTAGTTGCTGATCTTCATCGACAGAACGACGCCGAGGCAGAGGATGGCGAAGATCAGGACGGCCCAGGGACCGCCCATCCAGTAGATCAGCGCGTACCAGGCAACCGTTTCGCCACCGTATCGCCAGAACGGGTTCGTGTAATGCCAGACCGGCAGTCCGCGTCGCGCCAGCCGCTCGCGGGCCACTCGCCACGCGCCGAAGATATTGCTGGCCAGCTCGCGCGGAAAGTAGTGCCAGAGGCTCTGACCCTTCGGGGCCGAGCCGAGGTCGAGCGGCGTGCCCACGAGGGCGTGATGGATGTAGATGTGCTCGGTCGCGTAGTGCGGATAGGAGGCCGAGGCGAGCAGGAACTCTCCAAGACGTCGCTCCCACACGGTGCGCCGATGGACCAACTCGTGGCCGACGATGAAGACTGCCTGCGCTTCCACGGCCAGGATGATCGCCATCGACACCGCTTCCCACGTGGCCAGGTGGTCGGCAAGGAGGATTTGCCAGAGACCGAACACGAGGGTCACGGGCCAGAGAAACGCCCACAACCAGACCGGCAGATTGTGCCAGAGCAACCGCCGCTCAGACGTCCTCGCCGGATCCATGTTCCGTTCGTCCACGCCCAGAGCAATGTCCAGCGGACCAGCCAGCATGAAAAAGACGAAACAGGCGCCAATCCACCAGCCACCGAAGACGGCGGCATTGAATATCAGCGGAAAGATCGCCAACGGCAGAAAATGCGGAAGCGCATTCCACAACGACGGCTCGGCCGCGCCTCCCGGGGCCGGAGTCGCCCCGGTTGGCATACCCGGCTTGACAACGCTTTCAGCCATGGTGACCTCCTGCCTCGGTCCGTGCCGCCTGTCCCGTCCTCCTCATTTTCGCCCAACAGGGCGACGCTGGTAAAGCCGATGGAATGGCAGCCCCGCGCGGTACCCTCCGGTCGACGCCAGATAATGCGCCGTGCCTACGGGCGGACCTGAACCGGCGGCCTTCGCCCGGCAGCGGATCGTACCCCGTAACCATCGGGAGAAGGCTTCGGGGAGGCCATCTATCCGAGCGACGGCGCCCGGCCTCGATGTGGATGGGGCATGCTCCCCCCGCGAGGCACCACCTGGCGCGGACTTCAAGGCACGTGCGTCGGCCATTTCCGTCCGAGTGGCGGCTAATACCGGCGCAAGTCCCGCCCCCGGAGCGTGCCGCTGGAGGGATCCGGCCAGAGAGGCGAACCGACCGGTCGCGCCGGCCGGCAGTCAGTCGCGACCCTGTTTCCAGATTTCGTAGGCCGACAAGGTCTCTTCATTGGGCGGGTAAGTGCCGGGGACGGCATCGCCGGCGCGGATCCGCTCGAGCACGAAGGTTTCCACCCGCTCCTGCTCGACGGCATCGACCGCAACGCTCTCCACCATCGCGGCCGGGATGACCGCCACACCGTCGCCGTCGCAAACCAGCACATCGCCCGGAATGACCGCCACGCCGCCACAGCCGATCGGCGTCTGCAGGTCACCCATCGCAAGCCCGGTGTTATTGGGTGGTGCCGCCCGGCCGCCACACCACACCGGAAAGCCGGTCGTCACGACAGCCTCCGCATCCCTTACCGCGCTGTCCGTCACGCAGGCAGCGACGCCGCGCACACGCAAGCGCTCCGCGAGGATGTCCCCGAGTGTCCCGACATCGCAGTTTCCGAGACCATCCATCACCAGGATTGCCCCGGCGGGACATTCCTCGATCGCGCGACGCTGCGGGTTTTCCCTTGCGCCTAGGACGGCGGGGGCCGAGAGGTCCTCACGCATGGGGATGAACCTGACGGTGTAGGCCTCGCCGACCACACGCCCCTGTTCCTCCGCGAGCGGTGCGACACCACGCATTGCCGTCGCACGAATGCCGCGTTTGAGCAATTGCATCGTAATCGTTGCAGTCGAACAGGCGGTTAACGCAGCCCGCAGTTCAGCGTCCATTCCGCTGGTCTCCAGCATTGGCCGAGAAACGTGCATGATTCAGCAGGAACCGACACGAAACAAGTCGGACGGCTACGACACGCCGCCGGTCTCTCGTCGTGCCCCGATCGGTTTCCGACTGCCAAGACGATGTCCATGACACGGCAGGTGCACACCGCGCGCACGCCAAGGCAAGGGCCTCAGCCCGTGAACCCGTCATGCAAGGTTGAGCTCACCGAGAGAGCGATTCCGAGATCGAGAAGATCTTGGCTGAGATCAGACCAGGAACCGTGGCTGGTCGCGTTCAGCGGCGGCGGTGGCGGCGCGCGCTCCCCGCGCTGCTCCGCCCGAACACCCGCCTGCGGCGCGGCGACCCTGCCCCGCTCCTCCGAACGGGGCGGGGCTTCGTCCGAACTTGATGCCGCTACTTTTCGCCTGGCCCGTGCGAGAAGATTCAGGCCGGCGGGCACGCACCGGCAAAAACCATTCGGAAACCAGCTGTACCCCTGTTGCCTGCAGTGCTCATCATGCGTTTGGCGCCGCCGGATTCACGACTTCGATGTCCGGAAAGCGCATGAAGTCACGATCGGTGGTTGCAATCGACGCGCCGTGCTCCATCGCCAGTGCGGCAAGGTGGGCATCCATCACCATGGGACCTTTCGCCTGGCCCTCCTGACACATTCTGCCCAGCAGCCGCCATGCATTCGGTCCCGGCTGGAGAAGTCGGACGTTCGGTAACGCGAGCCACTCGTCGACCCGCGAACACGCCTCCGCCGGGGACAGGGGACGGCTGAAGATGCGGCGGTCGGATGCAATCCGGACGAAGGCCAGCACGGTGACTACGGCGAAGCGCACCGCTCGGCCGGACGACAACGTGTTCTCGAGCCAAATCCGAGAGGGCTCATGATGCGGACTTTCGGTATCGGCGGCGTAGAGAAGCAGATTGGCGTCGATGAGAATCACCGGCCGGCCGGGCCATCGAGTAAATCCAGTAGGCCGCCGATGTCGTCCAGATCGCATCCAGGCCTGAGTCCCATTGCCTGCGACTTGACCGAAAACGGTGTCGCCAGGTCCTCTTCCGAGGGCGCCTCGAAGCCGCGGCGAAGACGTTCGTTGACGGTTTCCTTGAGGCTCCTGCCCGTGCGCGCCATCTCGTCGCGCAGCTTGGCTGCGTTGTCGTCGTCCAGCGTCAACGTGGTCCTCATGCGAGTGATGCTATGAGGAATACATCATGATGTCAAACAAGTGATGTAGTTCGTTTCTGGGAGGCCGCGTACTGGAACCACCGATGGGCACAGCGGTCGTGCCACGGCGTCGTCGGCCCTTGGCCGTGAAACCCGACATGGCCGCCCGAGCGTGGAAACAGGCACGTCAGCGCCGTGGCCCGCTGCCACTCCTGGGCACGGTACGGCGCAAACGGAACGATCGGGTCATCCTGGGCGGTAATCACCAGCGTCGGCACGTTGATCTCCTCCAGGAACTCTTTGGCAGAGCACTGCTGGTAGTAGTCGTCCGCATTGGAATAACCGTGGCTTGGCGCGGTGAAACACTCGTCAAATTCATAGATCGTCCTGGCCCCCTTGATCACGGACCGCACGCCAGCGTCGAGCGGCACGCCGGAAGCCAGCGTTTCCGCCTTCATGTGCGACAGGAACCATCGGTGGTAACCGGCGTTCCGCCACCGAAGAATGTTGCTGCAGGTTGCGGCCAGATCGATCGGCGCGCATACGGAGACTGCTGCCAGCACTCGCTTCCGGGCACCGCCTGGTTCTCCCAGGAACTTCAGCAGGATGTTGGCGCCCAGCGAGAAGCCCATCACCACCACACCGTCGCCCACCAGTTCCGCAGGCAGGTCCGCGATGAGGTCCGAAAGGTCCGTGCTGCTGCCCGCGCAGTACCGTACCCGGCAGGTGGTGCTCGACGGTCCGGCACCGCGCAGGTTGATACGCAGCACCGAGTACCCGTGTTCGAGAAAATGACGGGCGCTGGCTCGCAGGTAGTCGCTGTCTTCAGACCCGGCCAGCCCGTGAACCAGCAGCAGCAACGGCTGGTTCGCCTCCGTCAATGGAGAATTCAGCACCGCCTGCTGACAGTCGCCCGACCCGTCCGATGCCGGCACGCGCAACCGGCGGGTCTGGAACTCCGCCAGGCTGACGGACCGTCCCCCCAGGGAGTTGCGGCAAGTCTGCAAATCCCCTGACCACCACGGGAGCCTTGGACGAAATTCCGGGAACGCGACTTCTGGACGGGTCATCATCAGTTCAATAGGGCAAGCCGACGTAGTTCTCCGCCAACGACGTCATGGCGGCACGAGACGAGAACAGGTACTCAAGCTCGGCCCGTTGCACGCGCTCGCGAAACGGACCCGCCTCCGGAAACCGGTGCAGCAACGACGTCATCCACCACGAAAACCGCTCGCACTTCCAGACCCTGGCGAGCGCCCTCTCCGAGTAGTCCCGAAGCCCGGAATCGTCATCCCGGCGGTAGTGGTCGACCAGCCCCTGCCACAGGTAGTGAACGTCCGACGCCGCCAAGTTCAGGCCCTTGGCCCCGGTCGGCGGCACGATGTGCGCCGCATCGCCTACCAGGAACAGGCGGCCGTGCCGGAGCGGCTCGGCAACGTAGCTCCGCATCGGCGCAACGCTTTTCTCGACAGACGGACCCTCCACCAGCCCATCGGCCGTGGCCGCCGGCAGGCGCCGCTTCAGTTCCTCCCAGAAACGCTCGTCACTCCAGTTCTCGGGAACGTCCTCCGACGGACACTGCAGATAGTACCGGCTGAGCGTGGGCGACCGCATGGAGCAGAGGGCAAAGCCGCGTTCATGACTGGCATAGACCAGTTCCGGCGAGACCGGCGGCGTCCGGGACAAGACGCCGACCCATCCAAACGCGTACACCTGCCCGAATTCGCGAAGCACCGACGCGGGCACGGAACCGCGGCTTACCCCGTGAAAGCCGTCACAGCCGGCAACGAAGTCGCAATCGATGCGGTGTTGCTCACCGGCGTGACAGTAGGTGACGTACGGGGCATCACCGTCGAGGTCATGAAGGGCCACGTCCTCGGCACCGTCCACGACGGCCCCGCCCAGCCGCTCGCGGGCCTCGAACAGATCGCGCGTCACCTCGGTCTGGCCATAGACCGTCACGGTGCGGCCTCCGGTCAGGCCCGCCAGATCCAGCCGATGCCGCCGGCCCGCGAAGGCAATGTCCAGCCCTTCGTGGATCAGTCCCTCGGCCTCCAGCCGGTCCGCCACACCCGCCGCTCGGAGCAGATCGACCGTGCCCTGTTCGAGTACGCCGGCACGGACCCTTCCCATGACATGAGCTTTCGTCCGCCGCTCGAGCACGACCGATTCCACGCCCTGCAGATGCAACAATTGCGACAGGAGCAGGCCGGATGGCCCTCCTCCGACGATGACGACCTGTACCTGCATCCTCGCTGTCTTCCGTGCTTCGCTTTGAGCCTTGGCGATTCCGAGCGCCGGCCGCCGGGCGGTTGGTCGTGCAGCCTCAGGTGCTCAGGGCCGCATCAACCATGGCGACAGCCGATCCCAGATAACGTTCAGGGTCCTCAATCGCGCGCCAGTGAACCGGGGCATCGGTCTGCCGCTCGAGTACGGCGATCAATCCCTCTCCACCAGCCTTGGCCTCGCGGCAGGCATCGCTCACCAAAGCCCGGGCCCGCTCCCGCGGCATGTGCTCGGCCAGGGCGAAGGCCGCCGCCTCCGCCAAACATAGGCCCCGCGTCGCCTCCAGGTTCCGGCGCATCCGTGCGGTATCGACCGCAAGCCCGGAAACCAGACGCTGCGCCTGCGCCAGCGCCCCGCCGGCAGCCAGCGCCATTCCGGGCAGTGTGAGCCACTCCAGCGACCAAGCGGCCCCGCTCCGCTCGCCCTCGTGGAGAAGCGCCTGATGCATCGCCCCCAGTGCATTGGCGTTGTAGCGGGCCAGGGCCACCAGGACCTCGCTGCGGACAGGGTTGCTCTTCTGCGGCAACGTTGAGGATCCGCCGTGACCAGCTTCCGACGTTTCGGCAACTTCGCCGACTTCGCTCTGCGCGAGCAGGCCAATGTCGAGCCCCATGGTACCCAGCGCGCCGGTCACCAGGCTCAGCCATCCGGCACATTCGACGACGCCGTCGCGTTGCGTGTGCCAGGGCACTGGCGGGGCAGCGAGACCCAGTTCGTCCGCCAGCGCCTCGCGCACCCTCGTCCCGGCATCTCCCCACGGTGCAAGCGTTCCCGCAGCGCCTCCGAGCTGCACGGACAGCAGGCGGGGGCGCAGCTCCGCCAGGCGGTCGCGACTGTGCAGGAGGGGATGGCGCCACCCGATCACTTTCAGCCCGAACGTCGTCGGGACCGCCTGCTGCATCCGGGTTCGCGCAAGCATGA
>VXPW01000052.1:0-2655 GCA_009839325.1 Rhodospirillales bacterium | reverse complement strand
GATCGATCTCGTCCGCTGCGGCCGCCGGAATGACGCCGCATCTGGCGTTTGCCCGGGCGAGGGCGACCTCGAATCGCACCATCGCGGCCGCGCGACGGCCGTCGGATAGCAGTTCCCGAATGTCTGCGGGCGCAAACAGTGCGCCGTGCGACGGCGCCGAAAAGGGATCGGAAGTCACGCGGATGCGACTGCAGGCAGTTCAGACATCGAAAAAGACGGTCTCGCGTTCCCCCTGCATGTGAATGTCAAAACTATACGTGCGGCTCGAATGGGAATCGGTGCACCGTGCGATCAGCGTGTCCCGCCGGCCACGAGGTACCGCGCTCAGCACAGGATCCCGGAGATTCGCCTCGTGCTCGTCAGCGAAGTAGATGCGCGTGACCACGTGGCGCAGCAGGCCGCGCATGAACAGAGTGACCTGCAGGTGCGGAGCCTGAAGTCCGTTGACGCTGCCGGGCTTGACCGTCTCGAACTCGAACCGGCCGTCCGACCTGGCGCCGGTCCCCACCCGGCCGAAGCCGGTGAACGGTGCGTCGGATGGACCGGACGGCGGTTCGTTCGTGAAACCGTCGCAGCGGCCTGTTGCATCTGCTTGCCAGATCTCGATCAGGGCGTCCGGAATCACGTCCCCGGCACCGTCGAACACGCGTCCGACGATCCGGATACGCTGGCCGGAGGCCTGATCCGTCACCATGGTTCCGCTGCCGATGGCGGTCCCGGCGAAACCGTACTGGTCCGGCACGAGGCCGAAGCCGAAGAACGGCCCGATCGTCTGCGAGGGAGTTTGTCGCGGCATCCGGCCCTAAGCCTCGCGCGGCGTCGCCCTTGAGCCGTTCAGGACAATGTCAAACCGGAAGGCGAGCGCGACGCCGGGTTCGGTGCGGTCCAGATCGAACTGGGCCAGCAGCAGGTCGCGGGCATCCTCAGGCACGCTGTTGAATATGGGATCCAGCGGCAGCAGCGGATCCCCCCGGAAGTACATTTGCGTCACCAGCCGCGAACCGAAGTCAGGCCCGAACAACGACAGATGGATGTGGTTGGGCCGCCAGGCGTTGGGGTGGTTCTGCCACGGGTATGCACCAGGCTTGATGGTGCGAAAACCGTAAAGACCGGTGGCATCCGATCGACAGCGCCCGGCACCGAGAAAGTTTGGATCGAGCGGGGCATCGTGCTGATCGGTTGGCTGGATGTATCTACCGGCGGCGTTCGCCTGCCAGATTTCGAGCAGGGCGCCCGGGACCGGCCGTCCGGCCTCGTCAATGATCCGACCGCTGACGATGATCCGTTCCCCGACGGGCTCGCCGTTGCGACGTCCGTTCCTGGTGAGGTCGGCATCCAGCGAGACAAACGACGAGCCATCGGCGGCCGGACCAGCGTGCACCGACGAGAAACCGGGTACCCGAAGCGGCGGCAGCGTGGGTGCCCGGAAGCGCGTCGACACGTAGTCGGGATACCGATACGGCGGCTGGCTTGATCTGTCCGGCTCGCTGGTCGTCATCCGCTTTTCCCGGTGCAGTGCCGACGTGCATTCGGAACCGGCGATCCTCGGCCACCGGCAACGCCGCCGCAAGTGTCCGGCGCCCACCACCGCCAACGCAGGCGGCGATCGACAGACGTCCTACCCGCCGATCCAAAAGGAGTTCCGCTGAAACGTTCCAATGTGCGGCTAACAGCCCAGACCCTGTGACATCTGGGCGTAACTGGTGAGGGGGACCGCGCACATCTGATTCCAGTCCGCCTTTTCGATGACGGGCCGGTGCAGCAGTTCGATCATGTCATCTAATTTCTCGAGCGCAGCGCAATCCACGACGCCCGGGTCCGCCGCCACACGGTGTTGCGGCCAGACGTGGTCACGGGCGTTACGCCAGAACTCGGTGTCGTACTGGGAGCCGCAGGAATAGTGCCACCCGACGAACAGGCCGTAGCAGAGCATATTGTTGACGAGAAACCGATTGACCACCGGCGCGTCGCGCTCAAGCGATTCGACCGGTCGGTTTAGCCGGATGTGGAGCACCATCCCGATCTGCAACTGGGCTGATACGATCGCGGTTGCCTCGAGGGGCTCCATGAAGGCAGCAGCATTGCCAATGCGGGCCACTGCACCATCGTAGATCTGACGGTGGACGAAATTGGGAAACGGAATAACGGCGCGCTGCTCGAATTCTGAGACGCCGTCGGCGTCAAGGAACGCGTCAAAGTCCGCTTCGACTTCGGCGAGGCTGGAAACATCGCGATTGAAGATGTACCCGTATGACGTGTGAACCGTTAGCGGAATCACGAATATCCAGCCGTGCGGACGCGCGACCGCGCGGGTGTAGGTGTGTTGCAGGACCGGGCCCTCCCCGTTTTCCGCGACGATTGCCGGGCATCGACGAATGACAGCCGTGTTGGTGGGAATAAAGGAAATGTTGATGTGTTGGTCGGGATGCAGCTCTTTCGGGAACCCGCGGGCATCAAAGACCAAGTCGTAGCGTTCCGGCGCCCGCTCCTCGAATTCCACTTCTGCGCCGCCCTCCACCCTGGCGATCTTCAGCACTTTCGCGTCGATGTGGCATGCACGCGTGGCTTCGTGCAGCAATTCCGCCATGAAGTCCGCCGACAGGTGGTAGGCGTAGGACACCTGCTGCGGCGTGAAGTAGTGGGTGAAGTCTCGAT
>VXPW01000032.1:12860-16117 GCA_009839325.1 Rhodospirillales bacterium | reverse complement strand
CGGCTTCGTCCCGGCGGGCCGGCATCAAGATCAGGTGCGATGCCGCATCGTCACAGCGGTGCGGCCAGCCCGAAGAGCTCCGTCGGTTACGGAAAGGTTACGGATGTTCGGCATCTGAATACGCAATGTTGATGGGAGGCTGTGTACCGTTCGAGTTCAGGGTCAGTGCTTCTCGCCGGATTTCTGCGTCGGCGCCGGAAGGTGGCCCGGTGGGATTCACGTGTCGCGATGAGGAATGCTTGTGAATCGATTTGATCAGGTGACGGTCGGTAACCGATTCCTGCGGCCGCGCGAGGCGGCCGAGATTCTCGGTTTGTCCCCGCGCACGCTCGACCGCCGGCGGAGCAGGGGCCTTGGACCTGCCTACTACAAGTTCGGGAGTGCGGTCCGATACAGGTTGTCGGACCTCAACGCCTGGGCAGGGACACGGCAGGACACGTTGGGAGTCACGAAGTCGGGTGGGAAAGCAGATGGCTGACTCCACCGTGAACCTGGAGGTCCAGTTCCTCAAGGTGCTGCTCGAACACTCGGGCGAAGAGGTGTCGACCGCCGTCGTCGCCGAGCAGGCGGGCTGGTCGGCGATCGCGGGCGACGAGGACGCGTGGGCCACTGCGCGCTTCGTCGGCCAAAAGCTGGCCCACGATGGACTGGTGCAATGCTGGCGGGCCGAGGACGGCAAGTGGTACGCAAAGCTCGGACGGGACTAGCCGTGCGCTAGCGCTTCCCGACCGCGCCGAGCGGCGGGGCAGGATTCCGGTCAGTCACGCACAGGCGACGGCAGGACGTCGGCGAACTCGACGAGCAACTCCACGTACATCGCCCGCTTGAAGGGCACGATCAGGTCCGGCAGCTCGCGGGGACACACCCAGCGCCATGCCGAGAATTCGCCGCCCGGGCGGATGTCGATTTCCGATTCGGGGCCGGTGTGCCGCATCGCGAACCACTTCTGTCGCTGCCCCCGGTAGCGTCCCTTCCACAGGTTGCCGGCGAGCGCGTCCGGCAGGTCGTAGCGGAGCCAGCCGCGCGAGCGGGCGAGGATTTCCGCGCTGGCAACCCCCGTTTCCTCGCGAAGCTCGCGGAAGGCGGCGGCCTCCGGGTCTTCGCCCGCGTCGATGCCGCCCTGGGGTAGCTGCCAGGCGTCCGCCGTGTCGATGCGCTGGCCGACGAACGCCTTGTCGTCCGGATTGAGCAGCAGAATCCCTACAGCCGGTCGGTAGAGACCGTCCTTCATCGGTGGTCGGGCGGATCAGGCCGCCTTCGGCCGGAAGAGATCCAGGCCGCGCAGGAGGTCCAGTGCCCGCTGCAGCTGATAGTCCTCGACCGCAGGATCGGCAACCACCTCGACGGCCTCGTTCGGCTCCTCGCCGGCCGGAACCTCGGCCGGCTCCGTGTCCTCGTTGTCGAGGGCGTTCCGGAGCGTGGCCTCGCTCCGGGCGGCGCCGGTGTCCAGGACCTCGATGCGGGCGAGCGGAACCTCGATGTCCGGCGAGACTCCGGTCGACTGGATGGAGCGCCCCTGGGGGGTGTAGTAGCGCGCCGTGGTCAGGCGCATGGCGCCGTGTTCGCCGAGCTGGAGGACGGTCTGCACGGAGCCTTTTCCGAAGGTCTTGGTGCCCATCAGGATCGCGCGCCCGTGGTCCTGCAGCGCGCCTGACACGATTTCGCTGGCGCTGGCCGAGCCGCCATTCACGAGCACCACGATGGGCAGGCCCTCGGCGATGTCCCCGGTGGTCGCGTTGAACTGCTGCTCGGCCTGGTTGCTCCGGCCCCGCGTCGACACGATGACGCCGCGGTCCAGGAAGAAGTCTGCCACCGCGACCGCCTGTGTCAGCAGGCCGCCCGGGTTGTTCCGCAGGTCCAGCACGATGCCCTGTATGTTGCTGGGCCCGATCTCCGAACGCAGATCCTCGACGCTCTTCTTCACGCCGGACTTGGTCTGCTCGGTGAAGGAGCTGATCCGGATGTAGCCGATGTCGCCCTCGGCCCGGGATCGCACCGACTGTACGTGGATGATTTCCCGGACGATGGTGACATCGAACGGCTCGATGCCGGGCCGACTCACCCGGATCACGATCTCGGTGTTCGGTTCGCCTCGCATGCGGTCGACGGCCTCGGACAGGGTCAGCCCCAGCACGGCCTCGTCGTCGATATGGGTGATGAGGTCGCCGGAAAGGACTCCGGCTCGGTAGGCGGGCGTGTCGTCGATGGGCGCGACAACTTTCACGAAGCCGTTCTCCATCGTCACTTCGATCCCGAGCCCGCCGAAGCGACCGCTGGTCTGGACCTGCATCTCCTCGAACTGGTCGGCGCTCATGTAGCTGGAGTGGGGGTCGAGTGCCTGCAGCATCCCGTTGAGCGCAGCGTGGATGAGCGTTTGGTCGTCGACCGATTCCACGTAGTCTTGACGAACGCGTTGAAAGACTTGGCCAAAGAGGTCCAGCTGGCGGTAGGTTTCACTGCTCGTGGTGCCGGCACTGCTCTGCTGGTTGGGCGCGCACGTTCCCATAAGCACCACGAGGAGTGCTGCCAGGGCGCCGGCGCCGAAGTGGAGGCCCGTGCGGGTCAAGCGGGTCACGGTCATGTCAGTGCTAAGGCGCAGGCAAGCCGCCCCGCCTCTCCGATAAGGCAATCTTGAATTTCTAATCTAGTCGGTCGGGACGCGGCGGGCTAGGCCTGACGGGGGCTTGCGACGGCTCCGGCCCGCGAGTAGCGTCGGGGCGCCCGGAAGCTCTGGAGCTGGAAGAAATTCGATGTCGACGATTCACGTAGTGGCCGTAATCAAGGCCAAGCCCGGCCTGCGCGGGGAAGTTCTCGAAGCGTTTCAGGCCAACGTGCCGGCGGTCCATGCGGAGGACGGCTGCATCGAGTACACGGCGACCGTCGATGCCGACGACGTCGGCCGATTCCAGAGCCGCTTCGGCGAGGATTCGTTCGTCGTCGTCGAGAAATGGGCGAGTCTCGACGCACTGATGGCGCACGCCGCGTCGCCGCACATGCGCGAGTACGCCGCCAAGACGAAGGACCTTATCGCCGAGCGCGCGGTGCACGTCCTGACGGCGGCCTGACCCAGGAAGAACACCAGCCGGCCGACGCGGCCGGCATCGGAAGACTCGTCGCGGCTCTTCGAGGTCTCGGGCTACCGCGTGAATTCCGTGGCCGTCGCGGTCAGCGTCGGGTTGTCACTTGCTGGCGCGCGATTCCGAACGGGGACAAGGACCGAGAAAGCGAGGCCGTGACGCGCGGATATGCCCCGTCGG
>VXPW01000032.1:0-12760 GCA_009839325.1 Rhodospirillales bacterium | reverse complement strand
AGGTTGCAGGCCTGCCGTAACCGTTGGCAGCGGCCCCCGGCGTCTCTATCTATGCATTGCCGTTCCACCGTTGGCTCCGACCGTCATGACCATCGCGTTTACCAAGATGCACGGCCTCGGCAACGATTTCGTCATCGTCGATGCGCGCCATCGTTCGCTCGAGCCGGCGCGTGACCGGATCGCGCGGCTGGCCGAACGCCGCACGGGGATCGGCTTCGATCAGTTGATCGTGCTCGAACCGGGCGCGGGCGCGGCCGACGTCGCCATGCGCATCTTCAACCGCGACGGGAGTTCCGCCGAAGCCTGCGGCAACGCCGCCCGGTGCATCGGGCGCCTGCTCGCCGACGAGGTCCCCCCGGGACGCGAGGTGCGGATCGACACGCCGGCCGGCGTGGTCACGGCACTGCCGCGACCGGACGGACACGTGACGGTGGAACTGGGCCCGCCGGTGTTCGAGTGGGACCGGATTCCGCTCGCGGCACCGCGGGACACGCTCGACCTCGGCCTTGTCGCCGGCCCGCTGCTGGGTGGCGCGGCCGTCAACGTTGGTAACCCGCACGTGGTCTTCGTTGCCGACCGCCTCCGGGACATCGACCTTGCCAAGCTGGGCCCGGAACTGGAACATCACCCGTTGTTTCCCGAGCAGACGAACATTGAGGTCATCTGCATGGATAGCGACACGACCACCGGGACCCCGGCCCGCGACCGGATCACGATGCGGGTGTGGGAACGGGGCGCCGGTCTGACCAGGGCCTGCGGCACCGGGGCCTGCGCGGCGCTGGTGGCGGCACACCGGCTCGGCATCAGCGACCGGGCGGCGGCGGTGCGCTTTCTGGACGGGGGCGTCCTGGACATCGAGTGGCGCGAAGCCGATGGCCGCGTCCGCATGACCGGCGATGCGGAGCTCAGCTTCCGCGGCGAAGTGCCCGAGGAGGCGCTGCAGTGACGGCTGCTCGGGTGGTCACCTTCGGATGCCGGCTGAACCGCCACGAGTCGGAAGTCATCGACCGACATGCGGCGGCCTCGGGGCTCCGCGATACCGTCATCGTCAACACCTGCGCCGTGACGGCGAGCGCCGTCCGCGAGGCGCGGCGGACGGTGCGGCGGGTCCGACGCGAGACGCCCGGCGCCCGGATCGTGGTGACCGGGTGCGCGGCCCAGACCGATCCGGATTCATTCGCGGCCATGGCCGAGGTCGACGCGGTCGTGGGCAACGAGGAGAAGCTCCAGGCGGCCACCTGGACCGCCGACCCGCCGGCCGGATCGCGGGTGACGGCGACGGCGGACATCCGGGCCGTGGCCGGGAGCGTGGGCACGCTCACCGGCCGGACCCGAAGCTTCGTGCCCGTGCAGAACGGCTGCGATCACCGCTGCACGTTCTGCATCATCCCGTATGGGCGCGGCCCCAGCCGCAGCGTGCCGCCCGAGGCGGTCCTGGCCGAGGTCCGCGAGGCGGTGCGGCGCGGCGTGCCGGAGGTCGTGCTGACCGGCGTGGACCTCACCGATTACGGCGCCGGGCTGGCCAGCCCGGTGACGTTCGGCCGGCTGGTGCGCCGGATCCTGCGCGATGTGCCCGAGCTCCCCCGCCTGCGGCTGTCGTCGATCGACGCCGCCGAGCTTGACGATGCGCTGATCGGGTGCTTCGCCGAGGAGGCGCGCCTGATGCCGCACCTGCATCTCAGCTTGCAGTCGCACGACCCCATGATCCTCAAGCGCATGCGCCGGCGGCACACGCCGGAACAGGCCGAGCGCCTGCTGGAGCGGGTCCTGGCGGCACGACCGGAGACCGCGTTCGGGGCGGACTTCATTGCGGGCTTCCCCACCGAGACCGACGCGATGTTCGAGAACACCCTGGCCGCCGTGGAACGGCTCGGGCTCGTGCACCTTCACGTGTTCCCGTACTCCCCGCGGCCGGGCACGCCAGCCGCGCGGATGCCGCAGGTGGCCCCGGAGACCCGGCAGGTGCGCGGCAAGGCACTGCGCGCGGCCGGCGAGCGGATGTTTCGCCGCCGCCTCCGCGACCGCACGGGCACCATGGCCGCCATCCTGGTGGAGGGCGAGGGCGGGCTCGGCTGGACCGAGGATTACCTGCCGGCGGCCGTCCCCGGCGCGGCGCCGGGATCGATCGTGGAGCGGCGGGTCGAGGCCGGGGGCCGCAGGCTGTGCGCCGCATGACGGCGGGAGGGAACGGCCACGCGCTGCCGGGACACGTGCGGACGGCGATCGACTTCGTCCCGCTGCTCGTGTTCTTCGTCGCCAACTACCTCTGGGGCATCCTGCCTGCGACGGGGGTGCTCGTCGTCGCGACGGTCATCGCCACCGCGATCCTGTGGCTCGCCGAACGCCGCATTCCGCCGATCCCGGTGGCGACGGCGGTGCTGGTCGGGTTCTTCGGCGCCCTGACGCTCGTCTTCGACGACGCCTTCTTCATCAAGATCAAGCCCACCGTCGTCTCGCTGCTGTTCGCCGCGGTGCTGGCCGGCGGCCTGGCGCGAGGCAAGCTGCTGGTGAAGTACCTGTTCGGGGCCGCCGGAATCCAGCTGCGCGATGCCGCCTGGCGCGTGCTCACGTGGCGATGGATCGGATTCTTCGTCCTGCTGGCGGTGCTCAACGAAGTGGTCTGGCGATCGTTCTCGACCGACACCTGGGTGAGCTACAAGGTATTCGGGATCCTGCCGCTCACCCTGCTGTTCGCCGGCCTCCAGATGCCCCTGATCCTCCGCGAGCAGAAGGCCGCATCCACGCCGGGCGAATCGCCGCACTGACACCGGGACCCGGCCGGTCCGCGTGTCGCGCGGCCGGTCGGCGGATCGGCTTGCCGGAGCGTCCGCCCGGGTCCGTCCGCTCCTGCGCGGCCGGCGGCGCCGCAGGCCGGCGACGCTCCCCGGTCCTCAGTAGGTGGCGCGCCCGCCGCTCACGTCGAAGCAGGCGCCGGTGGTGAAGCTGCAGCGCGGGCTTGCCACCCACGCGACCATGTCGGCGATCTCCTCGACCGTGCACAGCCGCCCCATCGGAATCCACGCCCGTCGGTCGGCCAGGTAACCCGGGTCGAGGCCGTCGAGAAGGGCGGTCTCCGTGAGCGCCGGCGTCACGCAGTTGACGGTTACGCCGGCATCGCACAGTTCGCGGGCCAGGCCCTTGGTCAGGCCGAGCACGCCCGCCTTGGCCGCTCCGTAGGGGCTGGCCCCCGGGTTTCCTTCCTTGCCGGCGATCGAGGCGACATTGACGATCCGTCCGTACCTGCGTTCGCGCATGTGCGGGATGACCGCCCGGCAGCCGAGGAACACGCCCGTCAGGTCGACCGCCAGGACCCGGTTCCATTCGTCGAGCGAGTACTCGGCCAGCGGCTTCGTCGGGCCGTTGACGCCGGCGTTGTTGACCAGGATGTCGACCCGGCCAAAGGCATCGAGCGTGGCCGCGAACGCCGTCTGGACAGAGCGTTCGTCGGCGCCGTCCGCTTGCCGGCGTTCGGCGAACGGCGCCGGATCCTCAAATTCGGCGCGGAGATCCCACCCGGAAACGGCGACCCCGAGCGCCTGCAGGCGCCTGGCGATGCCGAGGCCGATGCCCTGCGCCGCGCCGGTGACGATGGCCGTGGAGCCCTCGAGCCCGAAGGCCGCATCTGCCGGCGGACGGGGCGCGGTGTCCTGCATGCCGGCCGGCCTACCGACGGGCCGGCCGAGCCGCGGTGGGCGGTGCCGGGACCGTCCCCGCGCCGGGTGCCCGACGGGATCCCCGGCGACCGGCCGGGAAATGCGCCGCGATCAGTCGCATTGCTGCTGGTTCGGGCCAGCCGGGACCAGCAGCTCCGGATCGAGCCGCGCGTTCTGCCAGTTGAACCGCCAGTCCAGGTGGGGGCCGGTGCTTCTCCCGGTCGATCCGACCGTCCCCACGGGGTCCCCCTTGCGAACGCGGTTGCCGCGGGCGACCGAGATCGAGGACAGGTGCAGATACGTCGAGGTCAGGCCCTGTCCGTGGGCAATGATCAGCGTCCCGCCGCTGAAGTAGAGGTCGCGTTCGGCCATGACGACGACACCGTCGCCGGCCGCCCGGACTTCAGTGCCGCGCGGCGCGGCTAGGTCGATCCCGTAGTGCGGCTGACGCGGTTCGCCGTTGAGGATCCGCCGGGTGCCGTAGACGCCGGTGATGCACCCGTCGGCCGGCCACTCGAAGCCGTTCAGGTAATGCGGCGTGATGACCGGCGCGGCGCGGGCCTCGCGGACCCGTTCGGCTTCGTCCCGGATCCGCTGCAGGATGTCGGTAGGCGGGGTGACCAGGCCGGACGGCAGTCCGTCGATCCGCTGTTCGCCGTACTCGCGCTGGGCGACCTGGAGTTCGATGCGTTCCTCCTCCGTCTCCGGCTCGCGAATGCGCAGGACCACGGAACGCGGCGAATCCCGGTGGAACCCGACGAGGAACGAACCGTTCTGCGCTACCGGGATCGGCTTGCCATCGAGCGATGCCGTGGTGCCGGGTGCGCCCTGCACGAACAGCAGGCCACCCTCGACGGGCTGGCCGGTCACGGTTGCGGACTGCGCCGGCAAGGCGGCGAGAAGCAGCAGCAGGGCCGGGACGGCCGAGCGGCCCGTCATGGCTGAGCGTCGGAACTGGGTCCCGGTTCGACGATTTGCGCCGGCGTCGGCTTGCCCGGAGGCGAATCCTGAAACAGCAGCGTCACGGTTTGCCCGGTCGCGAGATCCCTGGCCCGCCGGACCACGGTTTCCTGTTCGCTCTGCACGATCACGAACCCGCGTTCCAGGATCCGCTTGTGGCTGGAGGCTTCCAGCAGCCTGGCCTGCGCGGTCCAGCGGCGGCGCGCCTGTTCGACGCGCTGGGTGGCGAGGTCGCGGAGCCGCGCCCCGTCGGCGGTCAGTTGCATGCGCAGTCCGGCGTTGCCAAAACGGGTGTCGATGCCTCGGTTGGCCGCGGCGAGCGCGGCGCCGGTGCGGTCGCGCAGGGCGCGAACCTGGTCGGTGGGCGTGCGGAGGCGCCCCGACACCTGCGCGAGCGCCGTGCGAAGGCGCGCGACGCGCTGGCCGCCGTCGGCCGTGACCCGGCTCCACGCGTGATCGACCCGCTGGGTAAGCCGTTCGATCCGTGTCGAGGGCCGGGCCAGCCGCTGGCGCACCGTCTCGAGGCGCGATTGCCGGGTGGCGGCGGCGCGCTGCAGGCCGGCCGCGAGCCGGGCGGTGGTGGCCATGAGGTTGGCCTGGAGCTCGGCCCGGACCGGCACCGCCATCTCCGCGGCCGCAGTCGGGGTCGGCGCGCGGAGGTCGGCGGCGAAATCCGCGATCGTGGTATCGGTCTCGTGGCCGACCGCGGAGATCACGGGGATCTCCGACGCCGCGATGGCCCGCGCGACGTTCTCCTCGTTGAACGCCATGAGGTCCTCGACGCTGCCGCCGCCACGTCCGACGATCAGCACATCGGGCCGGGGCACCGGACCGTCCTGCCCGAGGCCGTTGAAGAAAGCGATCCCGTCCGCGATCTGCTCGGCGGCACCCTCGCCCTGGACGAGCGCCGGCCACAGGACCACCTCGCGCGGGAACCGCTCGCGCAGGCGGTGCAGGATGTCGTGGATGACGGCACCCTGCTCGGACGTGACCACGCCGATCACCGACGGCAGGTAGGGAATGGGGCGCTTGCGGTCCTGATCGAACAGCCCTTCCGCGGCAAGCCGCTCGCGGCGGTCGTGGATCATCTTGAGGAGGGCGCCCTCGCCGGCGACCTCGACCGAATCGACGATCAGCTGGTACTCGGAGCGCTGCCCGTAGGTGCTGACCCGGCCGGTGACGACCACCTCGAGCCCGTCCTCCGGGCGCACCGAGAGACGCTGCGCGGCCGACCGGAAGCAGGCGCACTTGAGGCCGCTGCGGTCGTCCTTGAGCGTCCAGTAGAGATGTCCGGCGCTCGAGCGAAAGAAACTGGAGATCTCGCCGCGCACGCGCGCCCGGCTGAATGCCTCTTCCAGCGTGCCCTTGATCTGCTCCGCGAGCTCGCTGACCGAGTACTCGGGTAGGTTGGAGCCGGTGCGCGTGTCCATGCGCGGGATACTACTGATCCGGCGTCGGCGCAGGTGGGAGGACCAGCGATGCACATCCTGCTGATTGGGAGCGGTGGGCGTGAGCATGCCCTGGCGTGGGCGCTGTCGGCGTCACCCCTGGTGGACCGGTTGTCGTGCGCGCCGGGCAATCCCGGCATGCTCGAGCTGGGCGAGGCGGCCGCGTGCGATCCGGCCGACCCCGATTCCGTCGTGGCGTTTGCCCGGGAGACGGCGGTGGATCTCGTGGTGCCGGGCCCGGAGGCTCCCCTCGTGGCCGGGCTCGTGGACCGTCTGGAGGCGGCCGGCATCCGGGCGTTCGGCCCGACGGCCGCCGCGGCCCGGCTCGAGGGATCGAAGTCCTTTACGCGGTTGCTCTGCGCCGAGGCCGGGATCCCCTGCGCGGCCGGCCAGTCGTTCGACGCCGTCGACGCGGCGGTCGCCTACATCCGGGCCCAGAGCGCGCCGCCGGTGATCAAGGCCGACGGGCTGGCCGCGGGCAAGGGCGTCACGGTCGCCGCCACCATGGAGGAGGCGGTCGACGCGGCACGAGCGGCCTTCGGTGGCCGGTTCGGCGCGGCGGGCCGATGCGTCGTGGTCGAAGAGCGCATGGAGGGGACGGAGGCCAGCCTGTTCGCGATCGCGGACGGGACCAACGTCCGAATGCTCGCCGACGCGCAGGACTACAAGCGCATCGGCGACGGTGACAAGGGGCCGAATACCGGCGGCATGGGCGCGGTATCGCCCGCGCCCGCCATGACCGACACGCTGCGGGCCGAGGTCATGGAGCGGATCGTGCAGCCCGCCGTGGCCACGATGGCCCGCCGCGGCACGCCGTTCCGGGGCATCCTCTACGCGGGTCTCATGCTCACCGGCGCCGGACCCAAACTGGTCGAGTTCAACGTCCGGTTCGGGGACCCCGAATGCCAGGCGCTGTTGGTCCGCCTGCGCTCGGATCTGGTGCCGGGACTGGTCGCGGCCCTCGAGGGCGAACTCGACAACTTCGATCTCCGCTTCCGTCCCGACCCCGCGGTCTGCGTGGTGATGGCCGCGCCGGGCTATCCCGAGGCGCCGGAGACGGGGAGCGAGATCCGCGGCCTCGCCGCCGCCGAGCAGTCGGAGCCCGACGTCCACGTGTTCCAGGCGTCGACGGCCCGCCGCGACGATCGTCTCGTGGCGGCGGGCGGGCGCGTCCTGGGGGTCACGGCCACCGGCACCGACGTTGCGGCGGCCCGCCGCGCCGCCTACGCCGGGGTGGCGGCCATCGACTGGCCGGAGGCGGTCTGGCGGCGGGACATCGCCGCCACCGCCTGACCGTTTCACGCGTCGGGCAGGGCCCGGTATTGGCGTCAGCTGCGGAGCGTCCGGAAGAAGTCCCTGAGCAGCTCCGCCGCGGCCCGCTCGCCGACCCCGCCGTAGACCTCCGGCGCGTGGTGGGCGCTGGAGCTGTGGAAGATCATGGGGCCGTGCTCGACGCCGCCGCCCTTCGGATCGGCGGCGCCGTAGTAGAGGCGCCGGATGCGGGCCAGCGAGATCGCATGGGCACACATCGGGCAGGGCTCCAGCGTGACGAACAGGTCGCAGCCCATGAGGCGGTGCCGGCCGAGGGCACTTGCCCCTGCGCGCAACACGAGCAGCTCCGCATGGGCCGTCGGGTCGCCGAGCGCCTCCACGCGGTTCCCGTCCCGGGCGACGATGCCGTCGTCGTTGGCGAGGACGGCGCCCACCGGCACCTCGCCGCGCTCGGACGCCGAAATGGCCTCGGCCAGCGCCTCGGCCATCAAGGGATGGTCCGTGAATGTCACCGGTCGCCGATTGCGCCGGCGTCGGTATGGTGTGCGCTGGCGCGGGGGATGACAGCGGGTCCTCCGGGGAGATCTGCATGCCCGAAGTGACCCCTCGCGACGCGGCCACCCTCATCCTGATTCGCAACGCGCCGCAGCAACCCGAGGTGCTGCTCGGCCGGCGGCAGACGTCGGCGCGGTTCATGCCCGGCTTCTACGTGTTCCCAGGCGGCGGGATCGAGCAGGACGACTACCGGGTCGGTGCGGCCAGCGAACTCGCTCCCGAACTGGTCGAGCGGGCCGCGCGGGTGCCCGAATTCGGGGGCGACCGCGAGTACTTCCGGGCCATGGCATGTGCCGCCGTGCGCGAGACGGTGGAGGAGACCGGCCTGATGCTGAGTGCGCCGGGGGCGATCGGCGAGGGCCTGGAGGGCGGCTGGAAGATGATGCGGGCGGCCGGCCTGGCGCCGGCCCTCGAAGCCATGCGCTACGTGGGGCGGGCGATCACCCCCGCCGAGAGCCCGATCCGGTTCCACGCGCGGTTCTTCGCCGCCTCGGCGGACGCGGTCGAGGGCGACCTGCAGCCGACGGCCGAGCTCGATGACGTGCTCTGGGTCCCGCTGTCGGAGACCCTGGATCTGGCCCTCGCCTCCCCGACCCGCTTCATGCTGAAACTGATGATGGATCGGGGCTCGGACCCGGCGCGATTCGAGCATCTGCACCCGACTCCGCTGTTCACGAAGATCGACGGGCGCCGCGAGGTGATCTGGGACCCGGCGTAATCCGGGCCAGGCCGTCGGCGACCGTAACGGCGACCCGTGGGAGGCGTCGCCCGCGGCACGGGCCGCGAACGCATAGCCCGTCGCTCGTCCGGAACAGCGCCCCGTGGTTGGCGCACAACAGGTGCCGCCCGTCCCGCGCCATGACCCGCCCGGGAATGAGGTCGAGCGGCAGATGCGCGTGCGGACAGTCGTTCCGGAACGCCGCGACCCGCGAGCCGGAGCGCGTGACAATGGTGCCGGGATCGGCCGAGTCCGATCCGGCCAGCAGCCGGGCACCCCCGTCCGGAATCTCGGCAACGGGGATCGTGAGTTCGGTCACGGCGCGGCGGTGAGGCCCGCCATCGTGCAAAGGAGGTCCCAGTGGGCTTCCGCGACGGGGACCACGGACAGCCGGGACTGACGGACCAGGGCCAGGTCGGCCAGTCGCGGTTCCGCCTTGATCTCGGCGAGGGTGACCGGGTTGGGGACTGCGGTGACCGCGCGCACGTCCACCATGCCGAACCGGCCCGACGCGTCCGTCGGGTCGGGATAGTAGGTCCGGATGACTTCGACCACGCCGACGATGCGCTTCTCGTTGACCGAATGGTAGAAGAAGCCCCGGTCGCCGACGGTCATTGCCTTCATGTTGTTGCAGGCCTGGTGGTTGCGGACCCCGTCCCATTCGCAGCCCTTGTCGCCGCATTTCACTTGGTCGTCCCATGACCAGGCCCCGGGTTCCGATTTGAAGAGCCAGTACGCCATCGTCGTGACCTCCGGTCCGGGCTCAGGTGCGCCGGGCGCTGTACAGGCAGGCGATCCCCCCGGCATACCGATTCACGCGGATCGTGCCGAGCCCGGCATCGCCGAGCTCTGTGGTCATCGCTTCGGGGGTGAGGAACCGCCGGATGCTTTCCGCCAGATACTCGTACGCGTCGCGCCGGCCGGCCACGGCGTGGCCGAGCCACGGCACCACCTCGAACAGGTAGCGCTCGTAGAGCGTATCCAGCCACCGGGCCTGCGGCGCAAATTCCAGCGCCATGAACCGCCCGCCGGGACGCAGCACGCGGCGGACTTCCCGGAGCGAACGCCCCAGTTCGGCGAAGTTGCGCAGCCCGAAGGCGCACACGACCTGCGAGAACGATCGGTCCCCGAACGGCAGGGACGCCGCGTCGGCGCAGATCCAGTGCGGTTCGCGAACCAGGCCCCGGTCGAACGCGCGCGCGCGGCCGACGCCGAGCATGTCGGCCGAAGCGTCCGCCACGACGACCGTCGCGCCCCTGAACCGCCGGCGGATCCGAAACGCCATGTCACCGGTGCCGCCGGCCAAATCGAGGGTTCGGCGGGCGTCCCGCTTCGTCATTCGCAGCATCAGGTCCTGCCGCCATACCCGGTGCAGGCCGGCGGACATCAGGTCGTTCATCAGGTCGTAGCGGGCGGCCACGCCGGCAAACACGTCGCCGACCAGCGCGCGCTTTTCCGAGCGCCCGACCTCGCGAAATCCGAACGGCACCGTCTGCATGGCCGGACCATAGGGCATTCATCAGCCGGACGGCAGCCTGGGTGCGGCTCGCCTATCGTGCCGGGGCGGAGCGGGCGGAGGAGCGCATGCCGGAACTGCCAGAGGTCGAGACCGTCTGCCGTGGTCTCCGGGACCGGGTCTACGGCTACACCGTAGGCGCCGTCTCGCTGCGCGGGCCCGGTCTCCGGTTCCCGTTCCCGCCGGATTTCGCCGCGCGGATCACCGGCGCCCGCATCGTCGCCGTCCGGCGCCGCGCCAAGTACGGGATCATCGTGCTGGAAGGCGCGCCCGCGGTCCTGTTCCATCTCGGCATGTCGGGGCGGTTCCTGCTGGAGCCGCCGCCGTTCCCGGCGCCCGGTCCGCACGACCATGCCGCGCTCGACCTCGTCTCGCCGCTCGGCGCGCCCCTCAGGCTGACGTTCCGCGATCCGCGCCGCTTCGGCTCGCTCGACCTCCTGCCCGACGCCGCCGCTGCGGATCATCCGCGGCTCCGGGACCTGGGCCCCGAACCCCTCAGCATCACCGGCCCCGAGCTGCGCGCGGTACTGCGCGGCCGCGCGTCCCCGGTCAAGGCGGCGCTGCTCGATCAGCGGGTGCTCGCCGGTCTCGGCAACATCTATGCCTGCGAGGCGCTGTTCCGCGCCCGGATCAGCCCGCGCCGGCGCGCCGGTACGATCGGGCCCGGCCGCGCGGAGGCGCTGGCCGCGGGCGTTCGCTCGGTCCTGGCCGATGCCATCCGTGCCGGTGGCTCGACGCTCCGGGATCACGCGCAGATCGGCGGCGAGGAAGGCTGGTTCCAGCGCCGGCTGCTGGTCTACGGGCGGGGCGGCGAGGCCTGCGTCGAGTGCGGGAGCCCGATTCGCCAGTTCCGCCAGGGCGGTCGGTCCACCTTCCAGTGTCCGGCCTGCCAACGCTAGGCGGCAGGCCGCGGCCGTCTGTGCCAGATTGTGGCCAGGACGACCGGAAGCAGCCCAGCGCAGGGGACCGAGAGCATGCGGCGATCATGGCAAGCGGGCCTGGTGGCCCTTGGACTGACCGTGGTGGCCGTCGCGGCCCGGGCCGACGGCTTCCTGTCCTGCGTTGACCAGCTGCCGCTGGCCCCCGGGCTCGTGGAGACGGCAGACAGCTGCCTCAACTTCGACACCGCGGCGGGGCGCGTGGCCCAGGCCGAAGCGCGCGGCACGGTGCCGGTCACGGAGGTCCGGGCGTTCTATCGCTCGGTCCTCCCGGCGTTCGGCTGGAACCTGCTGGACCCCGACGCACTCGCCGCGACCCGGTCCGGCGAGCGCCTCAAGATCTCGGTCGAGGTAACGGAAGGCAACGAGTTGCGGGTTCACTATGCTCTCGCGCCGTCGCCCGGAAACTAGTCAGGAGGACATCCGGCATGCCGTTCAACTGCATCAAGACCGAGACCAGGGGCCGCGTCGGGCTGATCACGCTGGATCGCCCCAAGGCGCTGAACGCCATCAACGCCGAACTGGTCGGCGAGCTGGCGACGGCCCTCGACGGGTTCGAGAGCGATGACGGCGTCGGGGCAATGGTCCTGACCGGGTCCGAGAAGGCGTTCGCGGCCGGGGCCGACATCAAGGAGATGCTGGCGAAGGAATTCGTCGACGTGGTGCGGCATGACTTCATTCAGCCGTGGGAATGCCTGTCGCGCTGCCGCAAGCCGATCGTTGCGGCGGTGTCCGGCTATGCGCTCGGGGGCGGCTGCGAGATCGCCATGATGTGCGACATCGTCCTCGCCGCCGATACCGCCCGCTTCGGCCAGCCGGAGATCCTGCTCGGCACCTTTCCCGGTGCGGGCGGGACCCAGCGGCTTCCGCGCGCGGTCGGCAAGGCGAAGGCGATGGAAATGGTCCTGACGGGGCGCATGATGGACGCGGAGGAGGCCGAACGCGCCGGCCTGGTCAGCCGGGTCGTCCCGGCGGCGGAGCTCCTGGACGAGGCCATGAAGGTGGCCGCCAAGATCGCGGAGCAGTCCCTGCCGTCCGTGATGATGGCCAAGGAGTCGGTGGACCGGGCGTACCAGCTGACGCTCGACGAGGGGATCCGGTTCGAGCGGCGCCTGTTCCAGTCGACGTTTGCCACCGAGGACCGCCGCGAGGGGATGCGGGCGTTCGCCGACAAGCGCAAGCCCGACTTCAAGAATCGTTGACCCTGGGCCGAAAGGGCGCTAGGAACGCGTCGCTCCCACGTAATCCCCGGAGAATCCCATGGCGCATCACGCGTCCGCGAAGAAACGCATCCGAACCAACGGCCGCCGCCGGAAGATCAACCGCAACCGGATGAGCCGCGTCCGCACGTTCGTGCGGAAGGTCGAGGAGGCCCTCGAGGCCGGCAACCACGAGACCGCGCACGTGGCGCTGCGCGGCGCCGAGCGGGAAATGCGGCGGGGCGTGAACAAGGGCGTGCTGCGGCTGGGCACCGTGTCGCGCAGGGTGTCCCGCCTGAACGCCCGCGTGCGGGCGCTCGCCTGAACGGGCGCCGGTAACGGCCGGGCACCGCAGCGGACAGACCGGTCCGAGCGGACCGGTCCGCTCCCCCCGGGCCGCCCGGGCCGCCGCGCCCCCGCCCCCCCCCCCCCCCCCAAAACTGGGGGGGGGGCGGCGGGGGCGGAAAAAAAATTTTGTGATTAACGAAACCAAAGACATAT
>VXPW01000074.1:69796-78498 GCA_009839325.1 Rhodospirillales bacterium | reverse complement strand
CCGGCGTGCCCCCCCCCCCGCCGCGTCCGTGCGCCGGTGGCCCGGGGTCCGTACCCGGGCCGGACTAACCCGCGCGGCCGTGGCGGCCGCGGGCCCCCCCCCCGCTGGGCCCCGGCGGGCTCGGGCAGCAGCCGGCCGAACGGGCGGGCGATCCGTCCGAGGCGCAGCGCCCACCGAAAGCGCGCGGGATGGGGCAGCAGCAGTTCGAACAGGGCGCGGACCAGCCGCTCGAACCAGGGGCGCCGAAACGTCTCCTCGATCCATGCCCGCGCGTGGTCGACGAGGTGCATGTAGTGCACGCCGGATGGGCATGTCGTCATGCAGGAGAGGCACGACAGGCATCGGTCCACGTGCAGCACCGTCCTGGCATCCGCCGGCCGGTCGTTCTCCAGCATGTCCTTGATCAGGTAGATCCGGCCCCGCGGGCTGTCGAGCTCATCCCCGAGCAGTACGTACGTCGGGCAGGTGGCCGTGCAGAATCCGCAGTGCACGCAGGCCCGGAGAATGCCGTTCGCGGTGCGAATGGCTGGGTTCTCGAGCTGAGCCGCCGTGAAGTTGGTGCGCACGGCCTCAGGCCCCCATGCGGCCGGGATTGAGCACGCCGGCAGGGTCGAAACCGAAACGGATCGCCGCCGCAATCCGCTCGATGCCGTCGCTCTGGCGCGGAAACACCCCCTCGGCCGCCCGCACCGAGGGCGGTGCCCGGAGCAGGGTCGCTGCCCCACCCACGCGTTCCGTTTCGGCGCGGACGGCGGCCGAGGCGCTGGCATCGCCCGTGGGCGCGAACCACAGCATGCCCCCGTCCAGCAGCCACACCCCGCCCGGGCGCCCGACCAGCCGGTCGATCACGCCGGCGGCCGCGGCGGGCGGCAGCGACAGCCGCCACAGCGGCCGCTCCGCCTGCACCGACGCCGAATCCGCGAACGGCGCGGCGTCCGTGATCGCCTTCCACACCGCGCGCGACTCAGCGTCTCCCAGTTGCAGCGATGCGCCGCCCAGCCGCTCGCGCATGCGCGTGATCCGGTCGAGCACCGAACCCTCCGGCCCTTCGAACCGGATGGCGGCGATGCACCCGGCATCGGCCGGCAGGCCCGGCGGCAGCAGGGGCGCGATTTCGGGCGGTACGCAACCGAGCCCGCTCGGCTCCAGGCGGCTCTGCCAGGCGGCGATCAGCAGGCCGACGGCATCGTCGACGGACCGGCCCGGCAGCAGCAACGTGCCGGTCCGCACCGCCCGCGGCAGCACCTTGACCGTCACCTCCGACAGGGCGGCAAGCGTTCCGAACGAACCCGCCAGGAGCTTGCAGAGGTCGTACCCGCTCACGTTCTTCACCACGTGGCCGCCGGCCTTGAACGCTTCGCCCCGGCCGCTCACGGCCCGAAACCCGAGGAAGTGATCCCGCGCGCCGCCCGCGCGGACCCGGCGCGAGCCGGCGAGATTGCAACCGAGCACGCCGCCGATGGTGGCGCCGCCGGCCGGCTCGCCGTAGAGCGGGCCGAGGTCGGGCGGCTCGAACGCCAGTTCCTGATCATGTTCCCGGAGCAGCGATTCCACCGTCGCGAGGGACGTGCCGGCCCCGCAGGTCAGCGTCAGCTCGTCCGGCGCGTAGGCCTCGATTCCGGTGAGGCCGTCCAGCTGCAGCGTCGCGGCGGCGTTGACCGGCCGCCCGAATCGCTGCTTGGTGCCGGCGCCGTTGACCTGGGCGGGCGTTCCCGCCGCCGTCAGTCCCCGAATCGCGTCGATGAGCTCCGATTCGTCCGCCGGCCGGACCTGCACGTCCACTGGCGGCGGCGCCTCAGAAACGAGGAAGGTCGGGAAACGGAAGCTTGCCGTGGTGGACGTGCATCTTCCCGAGCTCGGCGCAGCGGTGCAGCTCCGGAAACATCTTGCCCGGATTGAGCAGGCCGTCCGGGTCGAACGCACACTTCAGGCGCTGCTGATGCTTGAGGTCGGTGTCGTCGAACATGGTGGGCATCAGGTCGCGCTTCTCGACACCGATGCCGTGCTCGCCGGAGAGCACGCCGCCCTCGGCCACGCACAGTTTCAGGATGTCGGCGCCGAACGCCTCGGCCCGCGCCAGCTGGTCGGAATCGTTGGCGTCGTAAAGGATCAGCGGATGCAGGTTCCCGTCGCCGGCGTGGAACACGTTCGCGACCCGGAGATCATGCTTCCGCGAGAGGGCGGTGATCCCGTCCAGCACGTCCGGCAGCCGGCCGCGCGGGATCGTGCCGTCCATGCAGATGTAGTCGGGCGAGAGACGCCCCATCGCCGGAAACGCCGCCTTGCGGCCCGACCAGAACCGCTCGCGCTCGGCCTCGTCCGCGTTCTCGCGGACATGCGTGGCGTCGCACTCGCGGGCGATGGCGATCACCCGCTCCATGCCGTCGTCGACCTCGGACACGGTCCCGTCGAGTTCGACGATGAGGAGCGATTCGGCGTCGAGCGGATAGCCGGCGTGCGCAAAGGCCTCGGCCGCCTCGATCGCGAACTTGTCCATCATCTCCATGCCGGCCGGGATGATGCCTTCCGAGATCACCCGGCTGACGCACGTGGCCCCGGCGCGGATCGAGGGGAAGCCGAGCAGCGCCGCCCGGGTGCACTCGGGCTTCGGCCGGATCTTCACCGTGACCTCGGTAATGACGCCGAGCAGGCCCTCCGAGCCCGTGATCACGCCGAGCAGGTCGTAGCCCGCGGGGTCCGCGTGCCGGCCGCCGATCCGCAGCACGTCGCCCGCCATCGTGACCAGCTCGACCCCGGTGATGTTGTTCGTTGTCACCCCGTACTTGAGGCAGTGGACGCCCCCCGAGTTCTCGGCCACGTTGCCGCCGATCGAGCACGCGATCTGGCTCGACGGATCGGGCGCGTAGTAGAAACCCTGGTCCTCGACCGCCCGCGTGATCGCCAGGTTGGTGACCCCGGGCTGCGTCACCACGCAGAGGTTGTCGTAGTCGATCTCGAGAATGCGGTTGAAGCGGCCCAGGCCCAGGGTGACCCCGTCCCGGAGCGGCAGGGCGCCGCCCGACAGCCCGGTGCCGGCCCCGCGCGGCACGATCTTCACGCCGCGGCCGTGGCAGAGCTTGAGCACGGCGGCGACCTGCTCGGTCGTTTCCGGCAGCACCACCAGCATCGGCAGCTCCCGGTACGCCGTCAGACCGTCGGTTTCATAGGCGAGGAGCTCGCGTTCCTCCTCGATGACGCCTTCGCCGGGCACGATCGCGCGGAGCGCCGCCACGAGTTCCGTGCGGGCCGCGATGACCGCCGCATCCGGCTCCGGCATCCGCATGCCGAGACCTCAGGCCGGGAGTCGCCCGCCGTCCGGCTGCGCGGCCGACTGGATCATCCCTGGCGTGCCTTCAGGCGGGGATTCTTCTTGTTGATCACGTAGACGCGGCCCTTCCGCCGGATCACCCGGCAGTTGCGGTCACGTTTTTTGGTACTCTTCAGCGAGTTGACAATCTTCACGGCTCGACCTTCGCCAGCTGAACGGAACGCGGTGGGAAGTCAGGGCACTATCAGAATCATGTGCTGTGCTGTCAATCCGCCGGGGGCCGAACCATGATCCCGAGACCGCTCGTGCCGGCCTCGCTCATCCCGTTTCTGGACCCGTGGTGCTGGTGGGGCGCCGCCCTGATCGCCGTGCTCGTTGTCGTCGCCCTCCGCTGGCAGGCGCCGGACTGGCGGCAGCTTCGCGGCCTGCTGGTCCGCGTCGCGGTGGGCCTGCTCGGGATCGGCGTGCTGCTCGAGCTGCAACGCCGCGGCGGCATCGGCGCGCCGGTCCGCAGCTGGGCCAGCCTGCTGCTGTGGGCAGCCGCCAGCGCGGCGTTCGCCCACGGCGCCGTAACGCTCCTGGACCGGGCCCTCCGGTCGACGTCAGGCCGACACCGCCCGGATCACGAGGAACCCGAACCATGACGATTGCCGCACTTGATGTCAGCCAGTACCGCCTGCCGCTCGACCCGCCGCTCACGGATGCCACCCACGGCGCGATGACCGTCTTCGATCTCATCATCGTCGACATCCGCACCGAGGACGGCGCGACGGGCTCGGGCTACACGTACACGGCCGGCCGCGCCAGTGGGGCGATACGCAGCCTGATCGAGGACGACTTCAAGCCCCTGCTCATCGGCGCGGACGCCGGGCGCATCGAGGCCCTGTGGCAGCGCCTCTGGCACGCGGTGCACTACGTGGGCCGCGGCGGCCCGGTGAGCTTCGCGCAGGCGGCCGTGGACGTCGCACTGTGGGACCTGAAGGCCCGGCGCGCGGAACTGCCGCTGTGGCGCCTGCTTGGCGGCCACGATCCCGAAGTCGCCTGCTACGCCGGCGGGATCGACCTGCAGGACCCCATCGAGGAACTCCTCGCGCGCACGGAGCGGCGGATCGAGGACGGGTTCCGGGCCATCAAGATGAAGGTGGGCCGGCCGAACGTGCACGAGGACGTCGAGCGGGTTGGCGCCATGCGGAACCTGCTTGGCGACGGCTTCCCGCTGATGGTCGATGCCAACATGGGCTGGCGGGCCGGTGCGGCCGTCCAGGCGGCGCGGCTGCTCCGGCCGTTCGACTTGGTGTGGCTCGAGGAGCCCGTGGCTCCCGACGACTTTCCCGCCCACCGGCGCGTGCGCGACGTCGGGATTCCCGTCGCCGCGGGAGAGAACCTCCATACGCTGGCCGAGTTCCAGGCGCTGCTCGCGGCGGGCGGCGCCGACTTCCCGGAACCGGACCTCGCGACGTGCGGCGGCATCACGGTCTGGCGCAAGGTGGCGGCCCTGGCGGAGGCGTACGGTCTGCCGGTGACCTCGCACGGCGTGCACGACCTGCACGTGCACGTGCTGGCCGCGGCGGCGAACGCATCGTACCTCGAGATCCACGGCTTCGGCCTGGAGCAGTTCATCGCGCATCCGCTGGAGATGCGCGACGGCAAGGCCGTGGCCCCCGACAGGCCCGGACACGGCGTCGTGTTCGACCGCGAGCGGCTCGGCGCGTTCGCGATCTGACCCGCCACCCGGCCCGCCCGGCCTCGCCCCCCGGCGGGCGGGCGGCACCTTCCCGGCCCGAGACTCCGCATGACTGACGTGACCGTGGCGGCCAGTCCGCCCGAGACGATCAATGTACGCCGCTTCGTGGCGTTCATCGCGATGATCGCGGGCATGTTCATGGCGGTGCTGTCGGTCCAGATCGTCGGCTCGTCGTTCAAGGAGATCCAGGCGGCGCTGGGCGCCGCCCCGGACGAAGTGAGCTGGGTGCTGACCGCCGCCCTGATCGCCGAAGTGATCATGATCCCGCTGTCGGCGCGCTTCAGCCAGATCTGCTCCACCCGCATCTTCTTCACGATCTGTGCCGGCGGGTTCACGCTGGCCAGCGTGGGCTGCGCCCAGGCCTGGGACGTGCCGTCGATGATCGCCTTCCGGGCGACCCAGGGGTTCTTCGGCGGCGGGATGATGCCGATGGTGGTGGCCAGCCTCTACACCGCCATCCCGCGCCGGCTGCAGGTCACGTTCGCCATGATCTTCGGGATGCTGGGCACCAGCGCGGTCGCCATCGGGCCGGTGGTGGGCGGCTGGATCACCGAGGTCCTGTCGTGGGAATGGCTGTTCCTCGTCAACGTGCCCATCGGCGTGGTGGTGGTGGTGGTGGTCGGGCTCCTGGTCGACTTCGATCGACCGGACGTGCGCCTGATCCGGCAGACCGATTTCGCCGGGATCGTGCTCGCGTTCCTCCTGCTCGGGTCGACCCTGTTCGTGCTGCAGGAGGGGCAGCGCCGCGACTGGTTCGAATCCTCCCTGATCCTGGGCTGCACGGTGGTGGCCGGAATCACGCTGGTGGCGTTTCTCGTCCGCGAGTTCACCGCGCGCGAGCCCCTGGTCCGCTTCGGCACGTTCCGGCGCTCCCATTTCCTGGTCGGCGTTCTCCTCATCGGTGTGTTCGGGGGCGGGTTGTACGTCCCGATCTACCTGTTGCCGCTGTACCTCGGGCAGGTTCGGGGCTTCGACACGGCAACCATCGGCAGCATCACGGCCGTCCTCGGCGTCTCCATGGTGCTGTCCGGCGTGTTCGCCGGGCACCTGGTCCGGTACATCGGCCTCGGTTGGACCGCCGCCCTAGGCTTCGGATTGCTCGCGGCCGGCACCATCCTGCACGCCGGCCTCACCATCGACAGCGGGTTCGCCGAATGGGCGCTGCCGCAGGTGCTGCGGGGGATGGGCGCTCCCCTGGCCTATTTCACGATGCTGGATCTCTCGATGAGCGCGCTGCCCGTTTCGGAAGTCAAGCACGGAAGCGCGCTCTTCAACCTCATCATGCGCCTCGGCGCGGCGGTCGGCCTCGCGATCGCGAACACGCTGCTGGTCGCGCGCGCGGACCTGCATTACGCGCGGATCGCCGAATCGATGTCGCTGCCGCCCGGCGGCGGGTGGCAGATCCTCGGCCTGGTGTCAGGCCTGCTCGCCGGAACCCTCTCGCCCGAGGTCCATGCCGACGCCGTGGGCTACCTGACCCAGATCGCCCAGCGCGAAGCGCTCATCATGGCGTTCAACGACGTGCTGATCGGCAACGCCTGTCTGCTCGGGATGGCCCTGCTCGTGATGCCGGTGGTCGGCCGGATCGCGCGGACATCGCACGTCCGGCTCTGACGGTCAGAGACGCGGCCGCGCCTCGGACAGGTGGCCGCCAACCCGCACCGGTTCGGCCCGCACGGCGAGCCCCGTCCCGTCCGCGGTTTCCACGAACACGCCGGACAGGGAGGCCTCGCCGGTCGCCGCGCGGATCCGCCCCGTACGCATCTTGGTCCGGAACCGGGCGATCCAGGGCTCGGCCTGGTAGCCGATGACCGACTGGTAGTCGCCGCACATCCCGGCATCCGCCTGAAACGCGGTGCCGCCGGGAAGGATCCGCGTATCCGCGGTCGGCACATGGGTATGCGTGCCGACCACCAGGCTGGCAAGGCCGTCGAAGGCCTGCGCGAACGCCATCTTCTCCGACGTGGTTTCGCCGTGGAGGTCGATCAGCAGGGCATCCGCGGTCTCCCCGAGGCGATGCTCCTGCAGCAGGGCATCGGCCATGGCGAAGGGATCGTCGAGGGGCTCCATGAAGGTGCGCGCCATGAGGTTGATCACGCAGACGCGTCCGCCGGTCGCCGCCGAGTACACGCCGACGCCGGTCCCGGGGACCATGCCCGGGTAGTTGTGCGGCCGGAGCAGCCGGGGCTCGCGCGCCGCGAACGGAATGATGCCGGCGTTGTCCCAGATGTGGTTGCCCGACGTGACCACGTCGATCCCGGCGCCGAATAGCTGCTCGCAGGTGTCCGGGGACGGCCCGTAGCCGTCGAGCGCGTTCTCGCCGTTGGCCACCGCGAAATCGAGCTGCAGGTCCCGCTTGAGGTCGGGCAGGTACTGGCGCAGCGCCCGAATCCCGGTCGCGCCCACCACGTCTCCACAGAAAAGGAATCTCACGGTCCTGCTACGCCCGCCGCGTGGTCCCGCCGGTATACCCGGCACTCCGTTACTACCATGTCCAGGGTCCGGTCGTGCGCCGCCGTCGGGATCCGGCCAGCGCGTTGCTGCTCCCAGGCCAGGCCGACCACCCGTACGCCCGGGCCGAGGGCGGCGAGCGCGCGGTCAATGTACCCGCCGCCGCGACCCAGGCGGCGGCCGCCCGCATCGAACGCCACCAGCGGGCACAGCACGAGATCGGGAACGACGGACGGGGCCGTCGCCACCGGCGCGGGAATACCGACCCGGTCGGGCCGGAGCGGCTCGCCGGGCTTCCAGGCGCGGTACACCGGCGCGGCGGCGCGCTCGACCACGGCCGGGAGCGCCAGCCCCACCCCGCGCTCGGCGAGCGCCGCCATCAGCGGTCGGGGATCGATTTCGCCGTCATCCGGCCAGTATCCGGCCGCCACGCTGCCGGGCGGAACCGCAACCTCCAGGAGGACCCGGCGCGCCAGCGCGTGCGCGCCGTCGGGGTGCGTCGCGTGCAGTCGGCGCCGGCGGGCCCGGAACTCCCGCCGGAGCGCCCGCTTCGCCTCGGCCAGTGCACCCGTCATCGGCTCAGGCATGGTGGGAGGCGCCGCGCCGACCGTTCGCAACGGAAACCACTGTGGCGCAAAATGCTCAGGTGGGCGCCGTATAACCGGACCACGGCCCGGACAGGGACAGCTCCCCAGTGGTAATTGAGGCCCAAGGGTTGTTCGTGCAGCGCGAATCGGGCAGCAACCATCCCGATCGGGAATCTAGCAAACGTGAGAGCGCAGGACCTCCGGAGCCCGTCGGGCGGCTCCGCGGGCTCAGGGCAGGACCTTGGCCTGGAGGGCAGTGACCCGTTCCTCGACGGCGACCAGCCGCGCCAGCGCAGTCTCTGCGGCGGTGCGGGCGTCGTCAAGCACGGTCAGCGCCGCCATCAGGATCAGCTGGCTCTGCCCGGCCCCCGGATTCTGTCGCTGGAACACGGCGAGCTGGCGATCGATTTCGGCGGCCAGCGCACGCACGCGCTCCATCTCCTCCGGCGCGCACGAGATGTGGTAGGGGCGGTTGCCGACCGTGACCTCAAGCCTTGCCATCGGATCCACCCAACAGCTCGTTTAGCTGGTCAAGCGCCGCGTCGAGGCGCGCAAGCCCACGCTCGCGCCTCGCGTCAGCGGCCGTCCGCCCTTCGGCGGCGGCGCGGGCCCGGTCGAGGCCGGTCTCGATCTGGTCAAGGCCGGCCTCGAT
>VXPW01000074.1:26932-69696 GCA_009839325.1 Rhodospirillales bacterium | reverse complement strand
CTCGATCTGGTCAAGGCCGGCCTCGATGCGCTCCGATATCCGGTCGACGTCCGCGGTGGCCGGGCCCAGACCCGGCGCGCGGTTCATCGCCGGCCGAACGTCGCGCGGCTACGGCAGGTAGCCCCGATCACCCCACGTCTTGTACTTCTCGCGGAACTCTGAGAGCGAGGTCCATACCCGGGCGAAGTCCGCATCCTTGGCGGCCTCTTCCTCGACCACCTCGTTCCAGGCGTTCTCGAAGACCGCGAGGAACTCCGGCTCCCACTGGTGCACGGTCACGCCGCGCTCCTCGAACTGCACCAGCGCATCCGGCTGCAGGGACTCGGCCAGTCCGTACGACTTCAGGATGCTTTCCGCGCAGGTCGTCTCGACCTGCGCCTGCTGCGCCACGCTCAGGGTCTGCCACTGGTCCATGTTGACGATGAACTCGGAGAAGCTCGTCGGCTGGTGCCAGCCGGGCAGGTAGTAGTGCTTGGCGACCTGGTAGAACCCGAGGTCGAAGTCGATGACCGGCTGCGCGAATTCGGTGGCGTCGATCGTGCCGAGGTCGAGCGCCGGATAGATGTCGCCGCCGGCCAGCAGCTGGGTCGACACGCCGACCTTTTCCATCACCTTGGCGCCCAGCCCGAAGAAGCGCATCTTCAGGCCCTGCAGATCGTCCACGCTTTCAATGGGGTTCCGGAACCAGCCGGATCCCTCGGGGGAGATCATCATGCAGTGGACGGGATGGATGTTGTGCCCGGCGTACAGCTCGATGAACAACTCGTTGCCGCCGCCGTAGCGCAGCCAGGCCATCACCTCGCCCGGCAGCGGGCCGAACGGAATTGCCGTGAAGAACTGCAGGGCCGGAATCTTGCCGGCCCAGTAACCCGGCGTGGACCAGCCGGCATCCACCGCGCCGGTGGACACGGCGTCGAAGATCTCGAGGGCCGGAACGAGGGCACCGGGCTCGAAGAACTGGATGTTGATGGTGCCGCCCGACACTTCCTCGATGCGCTCGACGAACTCCTTGCCGCCGCTCCCGAGGATGACGAGGTTGCCAGGGAAGGTGCTGGGCATCTTCCACCGCACCGTGGTGCCGCCGGTCGCTCCCGGGTCCGTCGCGTCACCGGCGTCCGTTGCCGCCGTGGTGGCCGCATCCCCGGCCTGCTGCGGGGCGTCCTGCGAAATGACGCCTGCGCCCAAATATCCGACAACCAAGCCGATTACGAGTACGACCACGAGCAGAATCTTATTCATGGCGTGAGCTTCCCTGGTACCGGGCCTGCCGTGGACGTTCCCCGGCTTACCGCCCCCCCCGGATACTGCCGCATGGTGCAGGGGTGCGCAAACCGCATGGCTGCCATCTGCAGGTGGTGTCACAGGCCGTTGGCCGCTAAATCGAGTACGCGCGGCCGCGGGAAACCGGTTTGGCCGCCGCGGCAAGGCACGGCAGGAGAAATCGGATGTCACGGTCGATGGACGTACTGGTAATCGGGGCCGGCATCGCCGGCGCGTCGGTCGCCGCGCGGCTCGCCCCCCATGGCCGGGTGGTCGTGCTGGAGCGCGAGCCGATGCCCGGCTACCACACGACCAGCCGGTCCGCGGCGTTCCTCACCGAGAGCTACGGCAACCCGTCAATCCGGGCGCTCACACGCGCCAGCCGGACCTTCTTCGAACAGCCCGAAGAGCATTTCGAGGCGCCGCTGCTGTTCGGATCGGGCGGCGCGCTGTTCATTGCCAGGGCGGACCAGGAAGAAGCCTTCGACCGGGAATTCCAGACCGCCAGTTCACTCGACCCGTCGATCATCGAGGTGACCCCGGACGAGGCGGCCGAGCGGGTGCCGGTCCTCCGGCCGGGCTACGTAGCGCACGCCTATTTCGAGGCCGCGGGCCGCGAAATGGACGTGGACCGCATTCACCAGGGCTGGCTGCGGACGCTGCGCGCCCACGGCGGCGAAACCATCTGCAATGCCGAGGTCCGCGCGATCGAGCGGCACGACGGCCTCTGGCAGGTCGACACCCCGCAGGGACGATTCCGGGCGCCGGTGCTGGTCAACGCGGCCGGCGCCTGGTGCGACGTGATCGGGCGCATGGCGGGGTGCCGGCCGATCGGTCTCGTGCCCAAGCGGCGCACCGCCATCGTGTTTGCCGCCCCGCCGGATGTCGAAATCGGCGACTGGCCGGTGACGCTGGACGTCGAAGAGCAGTTCTACTTTCGGCCCGACGCCGGACGGATCCTCGCGAGCCCGGCCGACGAGACGGACTCGCCTCCCTGTGATGCCCAGCCGGAGGAGCTCGACGTCGCGATCGTGGCCGAACGGATCAAGCTGGCCACCACGTTGACGGTCGACCGCATCCAGAACCGATGGGCCGGACTGCGGAGCTTCGTGGCCGACCGGACGCTGGTCATCGGCGAGGACCCCGAGCAGTCGGGGTTCTACTGGCTGGCCGGACAGGGCGGGTACGGGATCATGACGTCGCCGGCCGCCGCGGCCGCTGGCGCAGCGCTGATCACCGGCGCATCCTGGCCGACGGAACTGGCGGACGAGGGACTGGCCCCGGACACGTTTGCGGCGGCCCGACCGGGCCTCGGCCGGTAACGCGGCCCGCCTGGCCGAGGCTGATTCCGGGCCGGACGGGCCACCCGACCCACCGGTCGAAGCCGCCGTACCGCGACCCGCGGCACGGCCCGCGCCGCATGCGTTGCGCCGTGTTCAACGACGGCTAGACTTCCCGCTTCAACCCGTGCTGGGACAGGCCGGCAGGCCGAAGGGGATTGCGGATGCACATTGGCAAACTAGCAGGAGCCGTGCTCGCCCTCGCGTGCGTCGCGACCGGCGCCATGGCAGCTGAGGTCGTAGGCCAACCCGTGGATTGGGGCCTCAATTTTCAGGCTGCCGGCTCGGAAATGATGAGCGAGCTGCGAAGCTTCCACGACTGGCTGCTCTGGCTGATTTTCGCGATTTCCCTGTTCGTGCTGGCCCTGTTGGTCTGGGTGATGGTCCGCTACAACGCGTCGGCCAACCCGACGCCGGGAACCCGGACGCACAACACGGTGCTCGAAGTCCTGTGGACGGCGATCCCGGCAATCATCCTGGTCATCGTCGCCGTCCCCTCGTTCCGGATCCTGTATGCGGTTGACGTGATTCCGCCGGCAGACATGACCATCAAGGCGACCGGTTATCAGTGGTACTGGGGGTACGAGTATCCCGATCACGGCGACTTCTATTTCGATGCGTTCGTCGTGGACAGCGCCGACGAGTTCGAAGAGCCGCGGCCCTTTGCCCGGCTGCTGTCCACCGATCTCCCGGTCGTCGTCCCGGTCGACACGACGGTCCGCGTTCTGGTCACCGCCGCCGACGTGCTGCACGCATGGACAGTTCCTGCGTTGGGTGTGAAAGTGGACGGCGTACCCGGCCGCCTCAACGAGATCTGGTTCCGCGCCGAGCGGGAAGGCATCTACTACGGCCAGTGCTCGGAGCTGTGCGGGGACTTCCACGGCCGGATGCCCATCGAGGTCCATGTCGTCTCGCAGGAGGCATTCGATGCCTGGGTTGCCGAGGCGCAAGTCGAGTTCGCACACGATTCGCCTCCGGGCGAACCCGTGCTGCTTACGCAGACCGCCCACTAGACGCGCAGATCTGTTCGGGGAGAAATCCGCATGACGATGGCTGCAGAGGCACACGCCCACAGCGACCCGACCGGCTGGCGCCGGTGGCTCTACTCCACCAACCACAAGGACATCGGGACCATGTACCTGGTGTTCGCGATCATCGCCGGCGTGATCGGCGGCGTGATGTCGATGCTGATGCGCAGCGAACTGGCCGCGCCGGGCGACGGGATTCTCGGTGGCGACTACAAGCTCTACAACGTCCTGACCACCGCCCACGGGCTGATCATGATCTTCTTCATGATCATGCCCGCCATGATCGGCGGGTTCGGGAACTGGTTCGTGCCGATCATGATCGGGGCGCCCGACATGGCGTTCCCGCGCATGAACAACATCAGCTTCTGGCTGCTGGTTCCGTCCTTCATCCTGCTGATGGCCAGCCCGTTCGTGGGCGGCGGCGCCGGTACCGGGTGGACCATCTATCCGCCATTGTCGGGTAATCCCGCTCATTCGGGTCCCGCCGTCGACATGGCGATCCTGTCGCTGCACCTGGCCGGCGCGTCCTCGATTCTCGGGGCCATCAACTTCATCACGACGATCTTCAACATGCGCGCGCCGGGCATGACGATGCACCGCATGCCGCTGTTCGTGTGGTCGATCCTGGTCACGACGTTCCTGCTGGTGCTGGCGCTGCCGGTGCTGGCCGGTGCGATCACGATGCTGCTGACCGACCGGAACTTCGGCACCGCGTTCTTCACGCCGGATACGGGCGGCGACCCGATTCTGTTCCAGCACCTGTTCTGGTTCTTCGGGCACCCGGAGGTCTACATCCTCATCCTGCCCGGCTTCGGCATCGTCAGCCAGGTGGTCGCCACGTTCGCGCGGAAGCCGGTGTTCGGCTACCTCGGGATGGCCTACGCGATGGTCGCGATCGGCTTCATCGGGTTCCTGGTGTGGGCGCACCACATGTACACGGTGGGGCTCGACGTCAACACGAAGGCCTACTTCACCGCGGCCACGATGGTGATCGCGGTACCAACCGGCATCAAGATCTTCAGCTGGATCGCCACGATGTGGGGCGGGTCCATCGAGTTCCGAACACCGATGCTGTTTGCGATCGGCTTCATCTTCCTGTTCACGGTGGGCGGGGTCACCGGGGTGGTGCTCGCCAACGCGGGCATCGACATCGTGCTGCACGACACCTACTACGTGGTCGGACATTTCCACTACGTGCTGTCGCTGGGCGCCGTCTTCGCGCTGTTCGCCGGGTTCTACTACTGGATCGGCAAGATGTCGGGCCGGCAGTACCCCGAATGGATGGGGAAGGTGCACTTCTGGCTGCTGTTCGTCGGCGTCAACCTGACGTTCTTCCCGATGCACTTCCTCGGCCTGCAGGGCATGCCGCGGCGGATCGCGGACTACCCCGACGCCTTCGCGGGATGGAACATGGTGGCGTCGCTCGGCGCATGGATCTCGGCGGTATCGATCGTCTGGTTCATCCTGACCATCATCCGGACCTACCAGGCGGGGCAGGAGTGTCCGGAGAATCCCTGGGGTGAAGGTGCGGACACGTTGGAGTGGAAGACGGCTTCGCCGCCGCCGTTCCACACCTACGAAACCCTGCCGACCATCCGCTAGGACTCCGCCCGGTGTCGGACATGTCCCGCCCGGTCGCCTACCGGGCGGGCGGCGACCTCAGCGATTTCTTCGCGCTCGCCAAGCCGCGCGTGATGTCGCTGGTGGTCTTCACCGGCATCGTCGGGATGGCACTGGCACCCGCCACGCCTCACCCGGTCCTGGCGGTCGCGGCGCTGCTCGCCCTGGCACTCGGGGCGGGTGGGGCCGGCGCCATCAACATGTGGTTCGACCGCGATATCGACGCGGTCATGGAGCGCACGAAGACGCGGCCGGTCCCCGCGGGCCGGGTCCCGGCCGCCGAGGCGCTGGCCTTCGGCGTGACGCTGTCGATATTCGGGGTCCTGCTGATGGGCCTCGCAGCCAACTGGGCCGCCGCGGCGTTGCTGCTGGCCAGCAGCCTCTTCTACGTCTTCGTCTACACCTGCTGGCTCAAGCGCTCGACCGCACAGAACATCGTGATCGGCGGCGCCGCGGGCGCGCTGCCGCCGGCGATCGGCTGGGTCGCCGCCACCGGCGGGCTGGCAGCGCTGCCGGTGATCCTGTTCGCCATCATCTTCCTCTGGACGCCGGCCCATTTCTGGGCGCTGGCACTCGTTCGCACCGACGACTACGCGCGCGCCGGCGTGCCGATGCTGCCGGTAACGCGGGGCGCCGCCGCAACCCGGCGCGGCATCCTGGTCTACAGCGCGGCCACTGCGGCGGTCACAACGCTGCCGTATGTCCTGGGCGAACTCGGCGCCGTCTACGGCATCGGCGCCGGCCTGCTGGGCGCGGGATTGTTGTGGCACGCCTTGACGATTTGCCGACGGCGGGCGGGCAGTGAAATGCGGATGTTCTGGTATTCGATTGGCTACCTGTTCCTGCTGTTCCTGCTGATGCCGCTCGACCGCCTGCTGGTGGGCCCTTGACGTGCCCCGACCGGATCCCAAGACGCGTCGCAAGAACCTGGCGCTCGCCGGCCTCATCGTGATGCTGATCGTGGTGTTCTACGCCGTCTCGCTGATCCGCATGGGCGCCGGGACATGAACCGCAACCACGTCGTCGGCGGGGCGGTGGTAGCGGCGGTCGTCGTGATGGCCGGGCTCAGCTTCGCCGCCGTCCCCTTGTACGACCTCTTCTGCCGGGTCACGGGCTTCGCCGGGACCCCCGGCATTGCGGCCAGCGCGCCGGGCGGGGCCGGCCACGCGATCACGGTGCGCTTCAACGCCGACGTGGCGCCCGGGCTGCCGTGGCGATTCGAACCGGTCGAGCGGCAATTGACCGTGGAGACCGGCGCCTCGGTGCTCGCCTTTTACCGGGCCACGAACGACGGCGCCGAACCGGTGACGGGCGCCGCCACGTTCAACGTCACCCCCCTGCAGGCCGGTCAATACGTGCAGAAGATCGACTGCTTCTGCTTCGAGGAGCAGCGACTCGATCCCGGCCAGACGGTCGATATGCCGCTCACGTTCTACGTCGACCCGGCGATCGCCGCTGACCGCGCCACGCGGGAGGTGACGGCCGTCACCCTGTCCTATACGTTTTTCGGCGCCGACGAGGCGAACCCGGACGCAACTATCGCCTTTGCAGCCCCGGTGCCGGCGGCTGCCGCCAGCAGCCCTGAGGAATCACTTCGCGGGAGCCATCCATGAGCCAGCACGCCCATCCCTATCACCTTGTCTCCCCCAGCCCGTGGCCGGTGGTGGGTGCGCTCGGCGCCCTCACGCTCGCGGTGGGCGGCCTCATGTACATGCACGAGCTCGCTTACGGGAGCGCCGTGCTGGCGGTCGGCACGCTGCTAGTGGCGTTCACGATGTTCGTCTGGTGGCGGGACGTGGTGCGCGAGGCGGAGCACGAGGGCCATCACACGCCCACGGTCCAGCTCGGGCTGCGGTACGGAATGGTCCTGTTCATCGCCTCCGAAGTGATGTTCTTCCTCGCGTGGTTCTGGGCATTCTTCGATGCCAGCCTGTTTGCCGACGAGGCCCAGCAGGTCGCCCGGGTCACGTTCACCGGCGGCACCTGGCCGCCGACCGGCGTCGAGGTCTTCGACCCGTTCCACCTGCCGCTCCTCAACACGATCATCCTGCTGACGTCGGGCGCGACCGTGACCTGGGCCCACCATGCATTGCGCGAGGGGAAACGGTCGGGGCTCATCCAGGGACTCTCTGTCACCGTCGCGCTGGGCATCGCCTTCACCGCCGTGCAGGCCTACGAGTACGCGCATGCCCCGTTCGCCTTCACCGACGGCATCTACAGCTCCACGTTCTTCATGGCCACGGGCTTCCACGGGGCGCACGTCCTGATCGGGTCCATCTTCCTGATCGTGTGCCTCGGCCGATCCATCGCCGGGCATTTCAAGCCCGAGCAGCACTTCGGCTTCGAGGCGGCCGCCTGGTACTGGCACTTTGTGGACGTCGTCTGGCTGTTCCTCTTCTTCGCCATTTACTGGTGGGGCGGCTCCGGGGGAGTTACCCACTAACGTCCGGAGGTTCCAGCCACCGCCCCAGGACGGCGGCCGGCACGGCGGCAGGCCGAGCGCTCAAGGGATGGTGCCCGGCCTGCGGCAAGGGACGCTGCTTCCGGGGGTTGACCGAGTTTGTCGACGCCTGTCCCAGCTGCGGCATCCGCCTGGGCAGCGCTGACGTCGGCGACGGGGCCTCCTGGTTCATCATGCTTGTCGTCGGCGCGCTCGCTACCGGCGGCGCCTTTGCGCTTGACGCGTGGCTGCGCCCGCCGGTCTGGGCCCATGCCTTGATCTGGACCCCGGTGATTCTCGGCGCAACGATCGGCCTCCTGCGTCCGGTGCGGGCCCTGCTTCTTGCCAGTCACGTCCGACACGGTCTGCTGGACGACGATCGGAAGCCGGATGTCGGCTGAGCCGGCGCGGCTGCGCGACAACCGGGTTCTCCAGGGCACCGCGATCGCATCGGCCTTCCTGATCCTGCTCGGCCTGGGCACGTGGCAAATGGAGCGGCTCCGCTGGAAGGAATCCCTGCTGGCCGACATCACCGCGCGGGCCGGAGCGACGCCCGTCCCTGCCCCGGACACCGCCTCCGACCTTCCCGAGTACACGCCCGTCTTTGCGGACGGCGTGTTCCGGCACGACCTTGAACTCCTCCTCGTTCCCCGGACCCGGGCGGGCGTCGCCGGCGCCCACGTTCTCACGCCTCTCGTGCGTCCGGGTGCTCCGGCAGTTCTGGTGAACCGGGGATTCGTGCCAGTGGGATTTGAGCCTACGGCCACCCGGCGCGCTGGAAACCCGTCCGGCCCCGTCCGGGTGGAGGGCCTCCTCCGGCTGCAGCACCCGCCGGGCCCGTTCGTCCCGGACAATGATCCTGCCGGCGGCAGCTGGTATTCGATCGATCTCGCGGCCATGGGGGAGGCAACCGGCCTGGAACTGGCCGGCTACGTCCTGGACGCCGGTCCGTCGCGCAATCCCGGGGGATGGCCGGAGGGCGGACAGACCAACGTGTCCATCCGCAATACCCACCTCGAGTACGCGCTGACCTGGTACGGCCTTGCGGGCGTCCTCGCCGCTTGCGTCTCCGTGCTGGGCCGCCGCGCCGGTGGATCCCGACAGCGGCGCGCTGGCAACGTCACGTGACGCAGGCTGCAACGACCCTCGCTTGCGGGGCCGGTTGCCAGTTGCCGGGCGGCCGAAGCGCGGCACGGGGCGCGCGCAGGAATCCGCCCGCATGAGGCTGGCCAGCTACCTAGCCATCGTCTTCGTCCTGGTGCAAATCGTGCTGGGGGGCGCCGTACGTCTGACGGGCTCAGGCCTGAGCTGCCCGGACTGGCCGTTGTGCCACGGTTTCTGGCTGCCGACTGTGCAGGCGCTCGAAACCGTTCCGGATCTCGCCTACGAGCACTGGCAGGTCTGGCTCGAGTGGATCCATCGCGTCAATGCGGCCGTCTTCGTCGCTCCACTCGTGCTCCTGGTCCTGCTGACCGCGCAGACCCCGAAGCACCGGCTCCTCGGCGGAGCCGCCGTCGTGCTGGTCGTGACCGAGGCATTCCTGGGCGCCTTCACCGTCTTCGACCGGAACAGCCCGTGGTCCGTCACCGTCCATCTCGTGATCGCTCTGATCCTGCTCGTGGCGCTCGTGGGCTCGTCCACCGGACCCCGAAGAGCTCGGGTGCATTCCCGGATCCTGCCTCCGGACTGCAAGCAGCTCGCCTGGCTTGGAACGGCCGTGGCCATCGCCACGGCCGGGGCCGGGGCGTTTCTCGCCAAGTCGGGGGCGGCGCATGCCTGCCCTGACTGGCTGCTCTGCGGCAGTCCATGGAACCAGGCCCACTACGCGAACCCGGACGTCCTGCTCCATATCGTCCATCGGCTGCTCGCCCTTGCCACCGTCATACCGGCCCTGGTGCTGCTGGCCCGGCTGCCGCGACGTCAGGCTCCCGTGGCCTTCAGCTGGGCAGCCGCCACCCCGGTGGTCTTCGTACTGCAGGCGCTGCTGGGCCTGGTGACGGCGATGAGCGAGCCCGAGCTCTGGATCGCGTTGTCGCACCAGCTGGTCGGCGCGCTGCTGGTCGTCTCCTACGCCATGGTCGGCTGGTACGTGTTCCGTGAACGATGACTGAGGGCCACTCTCCCCTCCGGTATGTCAGCACCCGCGGGTCGGGCCCGGTGGACTTCCGTGCCGCGACGTTGTCCGGCCTCGCCCCGGACGGCGGACTCTTCATGCCCGACCGCTGGCCGGAGTCGGAGCCGCTGTTCCGGCGCACGGCCGGCGCCGGGTACGTCGAGACTGCAGCGCATGTCCTCACCCGGCTGGGCGGCGATTCGCTCCCCATCGGCGCGTCTTCCGAACTTGCCGCCGATGCGTACCGGACGTTCTTGCACCCGGAGGTGGCGCCGGTGCGCAGGCTTCGGGACGGGCTCCACCTGCTCGAGCTCTTCCATGGCCCCACGCTCGCCTTCAAGGACTTTGCGCTCCAGGTCCTCGCCCGTCTCTTCGACCGCTTCCTGGAGCTCGACGGCCGGCGGGCGCTGGTCCTGTGCGCGACTTCGGGCGACACCGGCGCAGCCGCCATCGAGGCCTGTCGCGGTCGTCGCGCCATGGCGATCGTCGTCTTGCATCCCGAGGCCCGGATCGCCCCGCTGCAGCGACGCCTCATGACCACCGTCGACGACCCGGCCGTGTTCAACGTTGCCATCGAAGGTACGTTCGATTCCTGCCAGTCGCTGGTCAAGCAGGCGTTCGCCGATGAGGTGCTGCGCCGCGAATGCGGCCTTCTCGCCGTGAACTCGATCAACTGGAGCAGGATCGCCGCGCAGGCGGCCTACTACGTCCACGCCGCCAACCGAATCGGTGGCCCGCCGCCGGTGTTTGCAGTACCGTCGGGCAACTTCGGCGACTGCTACGCCGGGCACGTGGCCGCCTGCATGGGGCTGGGCGTGGCCGGCCTGATCGTCGGCACGAACCGCAATGACATCCTGGCCCGGTTCTTCGAGACCGGGCGCTACCATCCCGGCACGGTCCACCGCACCCTCTCGCCGGCAATGGACATCCAGGTCGCGTCGAATTTCGAACGGCTGCTGTACGAGATTCGTGATCGTGAGCCCGATGCGGTGCAGCGCGACATGGCAGGCCTTGCGCGCGGCCAGGCAATTTGCGTGACCGCCCGGGAACGTGCGGAAACCGGGAAACGTTTCAAGGGAAGCATGGTGACGGAAGACCAGACCATTCACACGATGCGCGACATCCGGGACCTCTGCGGCGTCCAGATCGACCCGCACACCGCCGTCGGGATCGCGGCCGCCCGCCTGGCCGGCGCTCTCGACCGGAACTACCGCGCCACCGCCGCGCCCGTGATCGCGCTGGCAACCGCCCACCCCGCAAAGTTCCCGGACGCCGTCCGGCAGGCCTTGAGCGAAGAGCCCGAGACGCCCGAACCCCTGGCGCGTTGCATGGAGGCGCCGGAACGTGTGACCACCCTTCCGGCCGACTACACGCGGCTCGCGGACCATCTGCGTCGGGCCGCCGCCGCCGCGGTACCCGCACCATGAACAGCCACGGCGCCTTGCCGGAAGCGGCAGTCACCACGCTTCCGTCCGGTCTCCGGATCGCCAGCCAGAGCGTCCCCGGCACCCGCACCGCTGCGGTGGGGGTCTGGGTGCACACCGGCGCCCGCAATGAGCCGGAGGACCGCAACGGGATCTCCCATCTGCTGGAGCACATGGCGTTCAAGGGAACGACCACGCGCACGGCCCGGCAGATCGCCGAGGAGGTGGAATCCGCCGGCGCCTACATGAACGCCTATACCGGGCGCGAGGAGACCGCCTACCATCTCCGCATCCTGCCGGGAGCGTTCCCCCTGGCCGTCGACGTCCTGTCGGACATCCTGCTGAATCCGACCTTAGCCGACGAGGAACTGGCGCGCGAGCGATCGGTGATCATCCAGGAGATCGGCGAGGCGCGGGACAATCCCGCGGACGTCGTCTTCGACCGCTTCCAGACGTGCGCATTTCCCGACCAGCCGCTAGGCCGGCCCATTCTCGGGACCCCGGAGATCGTCTCGGGAATCGATCGGGAAACCCTCCTCGCCTACATGCGGCAGCACTACCGGGGCGAGGCGATGGTCCTGGCGGCCGCGGGCGAAGTCGATCACGAGGCGCTGGTGAACCTCGGGGCTGCCGCGTTCGAGGGCATCGGGAGCACGCGCTCGGACGCGCCGGCACCGGCCCGCTACCACGGCGGGGTGGGCGAGGTACCCCGAGAACTGGAACAGACGCACCTGGTGCTCGGGTTCGAGGGGGTCGCCTACGCCGACCCCGACTTCTATGCCATGACCATGTTCTCCGCGATCCTCGGTGGCGGCCTGTCGTCCCGGCTGTTCCAGGAAGTGCGCGAGAAGCGCGGCCTCGCCTACGACATTCACAGTTTCGGAAGCTCGTTCCACGACAGCGGCATCTTCGGTGTCTACGCGGGCACCGCCGAACAGGATGCCGGCGAGGTGATTCGCCGCACCGCCGAAGAAATTCACGGAGTTGCCGGCAAGGTCCGGCTGGACGAGCTCGACCGGGCGATGGCACAGGCCCGAAGCGGCCTGCTCATGGGACTGGAAAGCTGCGCCGGGCAAGCCGAGGCGCTGGCCCACCAGCTTCGGATCCACGGTCGGCCCATCCCCGTCGACGAGCACCTGCGGCGCCTTGGCGACGTCGACCGCGCCGCCGTGAGCCGCGTTGCCCGGCGCGTCCTCGCGAGCGAGCCGACCCTCGCTGCGATCGGTCCGCTCGGCGGGCTCCCCACCAACGCCACGCTCCGGTCGCTATTCGGGACCCCGGTCGCGGGCCAGGCGTGATCCGGCTGCCCCTGGCCATTCGGGATCTGTTCGCGTCCCGCAGCATCGAGGGGCCGAACCTGCACCTGCGGCCTCCGAGGCGATCCGACGCATACGCCTGGGTGTCCCTGCGAAAGGAGAGCTACGCGTTCCTCAAGTCGTGGGAGCCATCGTGGCGGCCCGAGAACTGCACCCGGTCGTCCTATCTCCGTCAGTACCGCGGCCAGGTGTTCGCGGCTCGTGAAGACCGGGGGTATGCCTTTCACATCTTCCGCAACTCCGACAACGCGCTGCTGGGGGCGGTGACCGTGGCGAACGTGCAGCGGGGAGTCGCGCATTCCGCGTCGCTCGGCTATTGGATCGGGGCTCCCTATGCTCGCCAGGGATACATGCGCGAAGCCATCACCGTCCTGATTCCGATGCTCTTCCGACAGATGAAACTCCACCGCCTGGAGGCCGCCGCGGTCACCTCCAACTGGCCAAGTCGGCTCTTGCTCGAGAATTTGGGGTTTCGCTGCGAGGGCATGGCCCGCGACTACCTGAGAATTGACGGACGCTGGCGGGACCATGCCCTGTACGCCCTGCTCGCGACCGACCCCCTCCCCGGGCCGACGGCGGCGGCCACCGGGCAGGCACCTGCGCCCGACGACACCCACATGCACTCGTACTCCGGAGCGACACCATGAATCTGTCCCGTCTTCTGGAAGCCCGCGCCGAAGCCGGAAGTCCGGTCCGTGTCGGCATCATCGGGGCCGGCAAGTTCGGCACCATGTTCCTGGCACAGGCCCGTCGAACGCGCGGCCTCCACGTGGTCGGCATCGCCGACCTGGATGTCGCCAAGGCCCGCGCGAACTGCCGGCGAGGCGGCTGGAGCGCAGAGCAGACCGGGGCGGTGGATCTTGACCAGGCGGTCAAGACCGGGACGACGCGGATCGATGACGATGCGCCGGCACTGATTGCCCATCCGGCCCTTGACGTCCTGATCGAGGCGACCGGTGACCCCAAGGTGGGGATTCGCCACTGCCTGGCGGCGATCGACCATGGCAAGCATGTCGTCATGGTCAACGTCGAGGCGGACGTCCTCGCGGGGCCGCTCCTCGCCCGGCGCGCCGAAGAAGCCGGCGTGGTGTACAGCCTGGCCTGGGGTGACCAACCTGCGCTGATCGCCGAGCATGTCGACTGGGCGCGGGCCTGCGGGTTCAACGTGGTTTGCGCCGGGAAGGGGACGCGCTACCACCCGGACTTTCACCGTTCGACACCCGATACCGTCTGGGACAACTTTCACCTGAGCCGGGAAGAGGCCGAACGCGGTGGCATGAATCCGAAGATGTTCAATTCCTTCATCGACGGGACCAAGTCGGGAATCGAAATGACGGCGGTCTGCAATGCCACCGGGCTCACGCCGCAGGCTGGTGGCCTCACCTTCCCGCCCTGCTCGCGCTACGACCTCGCCGAAATGCTGAAGCCCGCCAGCGCGGGTGGACTTGCCGAGCATGTCGGTACCACCGAAGTGGTGTCCTCGCTCCACCGGGACATGTCCCCGGTCAGCGATGACCTGATGGTGGGCACCTACGTGGTGATCGAAGGGGACAGCGACTACGTCCGGAACTGCTTCGAGGAGTATCGGATGCTCCCCGACAGCACGTTCCACTACGCCGCGCTCTACCGCCCCACGCACATGATCGGGCTCGAACTCGGGATCTCGGTGGCTTCGGCGGCGCTCCGAGGGGAGCCGACCGGATCGCCGACCGGTTTCCGCTCCGACGTCATCGCTTGTGCGAAGCGGCCGCTCAAGAAAGGCGAAATGCTGGACGGAGAAGGCGGCTACATGGTCTGGGGCCGGCAGTCCCCCGCGATCGATTCGCTGGAATTCGGCGGGCTGCCCCTTGGCCTGGCGAGCGGCGTGCCGCTGACCCGGGACATCGCCGAGGGCGAGCTCCTCCGGTGGTCCGACGCCGCCGTCCAGGACACGGACGAGGCGGTCCGAACCCGCCGCGAGATGGAAGCCGCTTTCGGGAGACCCAACGAACCCGCCTAGCCGGAGACCGGCGAGGCCGTGCCTCCCGATTCAAGCGCCGTTGAGCCGGAAAAGGCCGGTGTTTCATGACCGTCAGCCCGACACGTCACAGGGAGCTCACCTACCCGCCGCCCTACCCGGACGGCTGGTACCGGTTGGCGGCATCCGACGAGATCAGGCCGGGCGACGTGCGGCACGTTCAGTGCCTGGGTGAACAGATCGCCGTGTTCCGCAGCAAGACGGACGGCCGAATCGGGGCGGTTGACGCTTTCTGCCCGCATCAGGGCGCCAACCTGGCCTACGGCGAGGTCAAGGGGGACCGTCTGCAATGCCCGTTTCACGGCTGGCAACTGGACGCCAACGGACGGGCCCGCAGCCATCCCCACGCCGAAGACCAACCTCTCGTTCACCGCTGCTGGGAGGCCATCGACTACTACGGAATGGTCATGATGTACCGGTCATCCGGCCGCGTCGCCGAAGCACCCTACCGGCTCCCGCCGCAACCGAACATCGACAGTCGGCAGCTGGTCTATCGCGGCCAGCACGACGCCGGTGAAGTCGACATGCACATCATCGAATTTGCCGAAAACAGCGTTGACTTTCAGCACTTCTCGAACATCCACCGTGTCATGCGTATCCCGTGGACCGGCATAGGACTGCCCTGGATAAGAATCCGACACCGCCCTTCTTGGTCGGTGGACGACGAACTTGGGCACGTGTCCTATTTCGGAGACGAGGCAACGCTGGAAATCGGGGGCCGGGTATTCGAGAGAACAAGGGCACGCGCGTCGATCACGTTTCTTGGCCCGGGCAGCATCGTGAGATTTCAATTCCAGATTCCGAGAATCGGCGAAATCATCATGTTCCAGTCGCACACGCCCGTGGAACCGCTGAAGCAGCGGGTGAGCTTCCGCTGGTTCGCTGCCCGTCGCGTGCCACGCATACTGGTGTCCTATGTGATCGGGAACTGGATCTCGCAATGGCGACGGGACGTGGCGATTTGGAAGAGAAAGATCTACCGGCCATGTCCTCCGGGAACCGAAGAGGCGGACCCCAGGCGCAAAATGCATCAGTGGTACCGGCAGTTCTACCCTGACGGTCCCGTCGCTAACCTGCCGGTAAGCAACGATGGCGGCTAACTTTCACAATCCCATTTCCCAGGCTGTTCGTCCGGAAGACACGGCCGAGACGCTGTCGAAGTACCGTCGCAGTCAGGAGCAGGGCAAGGCAGACTACGCCCTGATGGTAAAGGCCTTTTACGATCTCATTACCGACTTCTACGAGTACGGTTGGGGTCAGTCCTTTCACTTCGCGCCAATGAAGGGCGGTGAGTCGTTCGAGGCATCCCTCGTCGCCCACCAACATTTTCTGGGTGAAGCCGTTGGCCTGAAGCCCGGCATGAAGGTGCTGGATGTCGGCTGCGGTGTCGGCGGCCCGCAACGCTCCCTTGCCAGACAATTCGGGTCCTCGGTCACGGGCCTCAACCTCAGCGCATATCAGATCGAGAAGTGCGACCGCTACAACCGGGAGGCCGGGCTGGATCACCTGTGCAGCGCCCTGCACGGCGACTTCATGGCCATTCCTGCAGAAGCCGGGACCTTTGACGCGGCCTACCATATCGAGGCCATTGCCCACGCGCCGGACAAGGCGGCCGCCTATGCCGAGGTATTCCGCGTGTTGCGCCCGGGGGCGGTTTTCGCCGGCTACGACTGGTGCGTGACGCCGCTGTACGACGGGGACAACCCGGAGCACCGGGAACTCAAGGAACGGATCGAATACAGCAATGCCCTTCCGGAGATTGCTTCGTACTCGGTCGTCACCGACGGTCTGCAGGCCGCGGGTTTCGAGCTGATCGAGGCGCGCGACCGCGCCCCGGACGCCGACGCGCATACACCGTGGTATCGACCGCTGGAGGGAAACGGCCTGACACTGCGGGGTCTGCCGAGAACCCGCCTGGGCCGCAAGATCACCTCGGTGGCCCTGCGCGTGCTGGAAGGCGTGCGCGCCGTGCCCCAAGGTACGTTCGAGATACAGCGCCTTCTCAACGTGGCGGCTGACAGCCTCGTGGCCGCCGGGCGCCTGGGGATCTTTACGCCCATGTACTACCACAAGGCGCGCAAGCCGCGCTGACTCCGGCGCCGCGACCGGGTTGGGGCTGCCCCGGCGTCACCGAGCGCGCCGGCGACCCGTTAGGCGCGCACCCGGACCACCCTGTCGTGTTGCCGACGTCCGGTCACGGCACCGGTGACCGTCAATCCGACGGGGTGGCGGACGGCTGGATCCGATAGACCCTGGTCGCCGTGTCGTGGAACAGTGCCCGCTTTTCGTCCTCCGAGGAGCCGGCGACGAGCCGTTTGAACGAGTTCCACAGCACCGTGTAGCTGCAGCTGACCTTGTCGACCGGGAAGTTCGATTCGAACATGCAGCGGTCGACGCCGAACAGCTCGATCATCGTCTCGTAGTACCGTCGGGTCGCCTCCATCAACTCCCAGCTGTACGGCGGACGGCCGCGACTGTGCCAGCCGAAGCCGTTCACCTCCATGTTGATCCCTCCGAGCTTCGCCACCACGTTCGGACATTGGGCCAGCTCCGCCATTCGCTCCCGCCAGTCGTCGAAGACCTCGTCGGCACGGTTCGCGTACGGCCCCACGCCGAGCGGCCCGCCGAAGTGATCGAGAATGACCGTCTGATCGGGGAACGCGCGGACCAGGTCGACGGCCTCTGACAACTGCGGGTGGTAGCACCACAGATCAAATGTCAGCCCCCGGGGCGCCAGGTGCCGGAAGCCGGCGCGAAAGGCGTCGCTCGCCATCAGGCCGGACGGAGGCGCCGCACGGGCGACCGGAAGTTCGGGGCTCTCGTCCCAGGCGACCACGTGGCGGATGCCGCGGAAGCGCGCCGGGCTGGCCGCAAGCTGCGCGTCCAGCGTGGCCGCTACGCCGTCGCCCTCGTCGAGAGGGGCCGTCCCGACGATGGCGGCGGCAATCTGAGCCTCGCCGTAGAGCCCGGAGGCCGCCATGGCCGCGAGGCCGTTCACAAACTCCGTCTCCCCTACGACCCGCGTGTGTGGTGTTGCCCCGCGCCGGTACATCGCCCCGCACTCGACGTAGACCGTGCTGACCACCCGGTGGCCGCCGCCAAGGTCGGCCAGGATCTCATCCAGCAGATAACGGGGCTGGACCATCACATCGCGACGGTCCCAGAAGTGATGATGGGGATCACAGATCGGAAGTTCAGGCTCCAGTGCCTGTTCCTGGACCAGGTCGAGCCAGTCGGCGTTCTTCGCTTGCATTAGCCTGAACTCCCGAATGAAGGGGCCAGAACGGCAGGGACGGCCAGTCTACAGGGGGTGCAGGAACCGATCGGTCGCATGAACGCGACCGATCCGGCAGCACGCGGCCCAACCGTGCTCCCGACGCCCGGAACGCTCCTGCGGCCGCACGTCGGTCCACTAGGGGGGCCGGAAACTTGCTACGCCGCCCGGCGCGGCGCGAGAAGCATCGGCCCGTACACGACGGCGTAACCGACGAATGCGGCGATCCATGCGACGGCCGCCGCCGACGACAGCAACGGGCTCCATGCGGGAAACAGGGAGGCGGCGATACGTGTCGCGGCCGCCGACAGGACCGACAGGTAGATGATCACCGTGGCCGGCGAGGCCCGGAGGGGTCGCCCGGTGTGCCCGAGGCTTGCCCGCGTCATCATTGCCAGGGTCATGGTGCCGAAGGCGCCGACCGTCCACGCGTGGACCGCGGCTCGATGGACGTCCTCCGCCCCCGCGATCAGGGCGAGACCGGCCAGCGCGAAACCGACGGGCACGAACAGATACGCCCCGTGCAGGACCGCCACCAACGGGTCGGCCAGGGTCCGGTGCGGCCGCCACCGCAACTGCCGGACCAGGTGCAGGCCGGCCGCCCCCAGCAGGATCGTGCCGACGATGCCGGCCGGGACGATCCAGCCGTCCACGACCCAGAGCGCGAGTCCCAGCGCGCCGATCCCGACCGCAACGGAATCGTACCGTGCGTGCGGCTCCGGCATCACCGTCTCACCGCGCGCCTTGAGCCAATTCGCCGTAAAGGCGGGCACGATCCGCCCTGCGACCAGCGTCAGCAGCAGGAGCACTGCCGCGATGGCCATGCGAGCGCCGATCGCCGGATCGCCGCCATGCCAGATGGCCCAGGAATAGACCGCGTGCGAGGCAGCGAATGCGGCCAGGAGGCCCACGACCTTGAGGTTTCGCCAGTTGCCGCCAGCCACAATCTCCCGTCCGGCGAGGGCCGTGACGGCCACGAGGAACGCGGTGGACAGGCCTGCCGCAGGGGCATACCCGGTCACCGACGAAAGATTCACCGCAAGGCGCCCCGCAACCCACAACCCGAACAAGGCGAGGAGGAGCCAGCCCGATATGGGCGGGCGGCGTGTCCAGCCGGGAATGGCCGTAAGCAGGAATCCGGTGATGGCCGCCGCCACGTAGCCGAACAACAGTTCGTGCGCGTGCCACGCGACGGGAGAAACCGACGTCGGGACGTCCAGGAATCCCCGAAGCCACAGCAGCCAAAGGCCCATCAGGAGCGCGGCGTACAGCGACCCGAACAGGAAGAACGGCCGGAAACCGAAGCTGAAGAGGGCCAACCCGGGCCGGACGCCGGCCTGCGGCCCGGCTGAGGTGAGCGGTTTCACGATGACGCGGGGCAGCCGCTGCCGACCGGGCCGGGAGGTCGTCGCAGCCTTCCCTCAAGCGCCGTCACGGATGGAGAGCGACCTCGAGACCGGGCACGAGGGCCGCGTCCGGACGCCGCGTTTCCGGCGCCAACGGCGCCACCGCAGGGGCGGGTCGCACATGTGAGCCCTGGCGAGGCGCGGTGACGCTGGTCGGGCACTGATGTCCGGAAGCAGGCCGAGGAGACCGCCGGAGCGAGGTCAGCGCTCCTCGTCGCGCTCAGGCGTTCCCGGCCGTCGGCGAGATTCGATACGGGTCGACCGGCTGACCCGACGAGGTGTCCCCGATGCCGCCGATCGCTCGTTCCCACTTTGCCGAATGATCCGCCGAAAACACCAGGTCCTCGTCGGCCGCCACGTTGAGCCAGGAGTTCTGCATGATCTCGTGATCGAGCTGACCCGGTCCCCAACCCGCATAACCGAACAAGACCAGAGCCCGCCGGGGTCCGCCGCCGCTGGCGATTTCCCGGAGCACGTCCACGCTTGAAGTCAGCAGAATGGAACTCCCGACGCGCTGCGAGTTCTCGTACTTCAGGTCATCAGTGTGCAGCACGTATCCGCGGTTCAGCTCGACCGGACCGCCCATGTGAATCTGCACCTTTTCGGCCGCGTCGGTACCTTCAATATTCAAATCGTTCAAGATCTTGTCGAACCTTGGCGAATCGGCCGGGCGGTTGACGACCAATCCGACGGCACCTTCAGCTGCATGCGAACAGAGATACACGACGGCCCGCTCGAAAAACATATCCGTCAACGACGGCATGGCCACCAACAGCTGGCCGGCGAGGTGTGACTGGTCCGATTTCTCTGGCGGTGTCTGCGGCATGGGTCAACGCTATTCTTTGTGCGGCCGCTCCGCAACGCACCGAGCGCCGCAGGCGGGAACCCGGTCCGGCGGCGATCGCCGGCAGAGACGCGGCGGTCCAAGTCAGGAGGTTCGCGCATGCCCCGCACAGTGATCACCGGCGCCAGCCGCGGCATCGGGCACGCCCTTGCCATCGAGCTTGCCGGGCGCGGGCACGACGTCCTCGCCCTTTGCCGGAAACCGGTGGAAGTCACCGGGCTGGCCGATGTCGACGGCGTCACGGTGCGGGGGCTCGACGTCGCCAGCCCGGTCGCCATGCATTCGTTTGCGACCAGTCTCGACGGCACGATCGATATTCTCGTCAACAACGCGGGGATCGCGGGCGGCAAGCTGCGGGACAACCTGTCCGAAGCGGACTTCCAGATGGCCGATGACGTGTTCCGCGTGAACGCGGTCGCCCCCCTCCTGCTGACTCGTCTCCTCGCGGACCGGCTCGCCCCCGGTGCCCTGGTCGTAAACGTGTCTTCGATCATGGGGTCGAACGCGGCCAACACATCGGGCGGTATGGCGATCTACCGGGCCAGCAAGGCCGCCCTCAACAGCATCACCCGAACGCTGGCGGCGGAACTGGGCCCGCAGGACGTGACAGTGCTGGCCGTGCATCCGGGCTGGGTGCAGACCGACATGGGTGGTCCGTCCGCGAGCATCGACAAGGAAACGTCTGCCCGTGGCATCGCGCAGGTGATCGCCAATGCCGAACCCTCGCAGAACGGCGCCTACCTCGACTGGAAGGGCGATTCGCTGCCCTGGTGACGAGGCGGCGCCTAACGCCCCGTCGCGAGCCCCCCGGACTCCACGATGAATTCCGCCACCGCGCGGACTCCCTTGCCGTGCTTCACCTGCGCGAACAGGAAGGGTCGTGAACCGCGCATCCGCTTCGTATCGCGGTCCATCACCTCAAGGTCCGCGCCGACCAGCGGCGCAAGATCCGTCTTGTTGATGATCAGCAAGTCGGATCGGGTGATCCCGGGTCCGCCCTTACGCGGGATCTTGTCACCCGCCGAGACATCGATCACGTAGAGGGTCAAGTCGGCGAGCTCCGGCGAAAACGTCGCCGCGAGATTGTCGCCGCCGGACTCCACGAACACCACGTCGAGCCCGGGGAACGCGGCTTCCAGCTGTGCGATCGCCGCCAAATTCATCGAGGCGTCCTCCCGAATCGCGGTGTGGGGACATCCGCCGGTCTCGACCCCCTGGATCCGTTCCGGGGTGAGCGCGCCGGAGCGGGTCAGGAACTCCGCGTCCTCGCGGGTGTAGATGTCATTCGTGATGGCCGCAATGTCGTAACTGTCGCGCATCGACTTGCACAGGCCGTCCAGCAAGGCCGTCTTGCCGGAGCCGACGGGCCCGCCGATGCCCACGCGGAACGGTGTGGTCATGATCGGAATAACCTCGTGTATTGGGTTTCGTGCCGGATGGATGCCCAGTCCACGACGACTGCCGCGGAGCCGATGTCGTCCAACGACCGGCCGAGCGCCTCGCCGGTGGCCTGAAGGACGTCCGATTCGAGATCGGCCAGGATGCGCTGCCCGGCGACCTGGCCGAGCGGGATGAGCCGAATCCCGGCGGATACCAGGTTCGCCGTCACTGCGTGAAGGTAGGCGGCCAGCCCCTCCCGAACCGGGATGTCCTCCCGGGCGACCGCGGTGGCGACGCTGACCGGATATGCCGGCGGCGGGTGCCCGTCCGCCGAACCGTCACCGTTCCAGGCCGCCGCGACCGTATCCTCGAAGGCGGTTCCCTGAGCGGTGGTCTCGGCCGCGATCTCGAACGTGCCGCGCATGGCCCGGCCCAGAGCTCCCACCGCGGCCAGGCGCTCGCTGTCGCCGCACCGGGTCGCGTGCCAGGTCTCGCGGTAGAGATCGGCATCGACGCGGGCGGCGCCAAACCGGAGGATGCCGCGTACCCACGTTGCCAGCGTGTCCTGGTCGTGGACCAGTCCGGCCTCGACGGCATACTCGATGCCGTGCGAGTACGCGTAGGCGCCGACCGGAAACGACGGTCCGAGCCATGCCATCAGGCGGATGATGCGCCGATCGGCTTCCACGCCCGGACCTACCCGCGGTCTTTCCCGGGATCGGGGGCGGCGTGCGCGTACGCGCCCGGTTCCGGCGAGAATGGGGCTTGCCGCCGTCGCGTGGCAGCGCCCAGACCCTCCGCCATCCCGGCCAATACGTGGTCGTCCTGAATCCTGAGGCACCCGTCCGCCAGCACCTGCAGCGGGGCGTGGCGATTGCCGATGTGCCATGCCACCTTGGCCGCGTGCGCTGCCGATTCGCAGCGGATGTCGACGACCGGTTCGGGAGCCGCCCGGACCAGCACGGCGCCGCCGTCGGCGAGCGTCAGTCCGTCACCGTCCCGCAGTCGGGGCACGGTCTCCAGTTCGAGGAGCAGCGGTTCGCCGTCATCGCCGCGCAGCCGCCCGCGGCGACGCTGACGATCATCGTGTGTCAGCGTCACGGACGGACCCTCCGGTGGCGGTGTCCACGCGCCGTGGCGCAGCACTGCGATCGCGCGTCGCATCGCCGTCGTTGCACTCAAAACAGAAAGTAGCGCTGGGCCATCGGCAATCGGGTCGCCGGCTCACAGGTCAGCAGCGCTCCGTCGGCGCGGACCTCGTACGTCTCCGGGTCGACGTCGATCGCCGGGCAGAGATCGTTCAGCACCATGTCCTTCTTGCCGAGCGCCCGGGTACCCGACACCGCCACCAGCCGCTTCGTGAGGCCGAGCTCGCCCAGTCCGTCCTCCAGGCCCGCCTGCGAGACGAACGTCACCGATGTCGAAGTCCGGGCCCGCCCCAGCGCCGCGAACATCGGCCGGTAGTGCACGGGCTGCGGCGTGGGAATCGACGCGTTCGGGTCCCCCATCGCCGCCGCGACGATCGCTCCTCCCTTGAGCACAAGATCGGGCTTGACGCCGAAGAACATCGGCTTCCACAGCACCAGGTCGGCCAACTTGCCCACCTCGACCGAGCCGACCTCACCGTCGATCCCGTGCGTGACGGCCGGATTGATCGTGTATTTCGCGATGTACCGCCGCACCCTGAAGTTGTCGTTGTCGCCGCGCTCCTCCGGGAGACGGCCGCGCTGCCGCTTCATCTTGTCGGCGGTCTGCCAGGTCCGGACGATGACTTCCCCGACCCGACCCATGGCCTGACTGTCGGAGGCGATCATCGAAAACGCTCCGAGATCGTGCAGGATGTCCTCCGCCGCGATGGTCTCGCGCCGAATGCGGCTCTCCGCAAAAGCCACGTCCTCCGGAATGTTCGGATCCAGGTGATGGCACACCATGAGCATGTCGAGGTGCTCGTCGACGGTGTTCACGGTGAACGGACGGGTGGGATTGGTGCTGGACGGCAACACGTTGGGCTCGCCACAAAGCCTGATGATGTCCGGCGCATGGCCGCCACCGGCCCCTTCGGTGTGGAACGCATGAATGGTGCGGTTCCGGAACGCGGCCGTCGTCGTCTCGAGGTAGCCCGACTCGTTCAGCGTGTCGGTGTGGATCGCGACGCCGACGTCCCACTCGTCCGCGACGGACAGACACGTGTCGATGGCCGCGGGCGTAGTACCCCAGTCCTCGTGCAGCTTCAGGCCGCAGGCTCCGGCGCGCACCTGCTCGACCAGCGCCGTCGGCTCGGAGGCGTTCCCCTTGCCGTAGAAGCCGAGATTGACAGGCAACTCCTCCGCGGCTTCCAGCATGCGTGCCAGGTGCCAGGGCCCCGGTGTGCATGTTGTCGCATTCGTCCCTTCAGCAGGACCCGTGCCGCCGCCCAGCATCGTGGTGACGCCCGAGTAGAGGGCATCGTCGACCTGCTGCGGGCAGATCCAGTGAATGTGCGCATCGATGCCGCCGGCGGTCAGGATGCGGCCCTCGCCGGCGATTGCCTCGGTGCCCGGCCCGACGACGATGTCCACGTTCGGCTGCGTATCCGGATTGCCGGCCTTGCCGATCGCGGCGATCCGTCCATCGCGAAGGCCCACGTCCGCCTTGACCACTCCCCAGTGATCGACGATCAGGGCGTTCGTGATCACGGTGTCCACCGCGCCGTCCGCACGGCCGGCGGATCCCTGGCCCATGCCGTCGCGGATGACCTTGCCGCCGCCGAACTTGACCTCCTCGCCGTACACGGTCCGATCGGCTTCCACCTCTATGAACAGGTCGGTGTCGGCCAGCCGCACCCGGTCGCCGACCGTCGGCCCGTACATGGCGGCGTAGGCCGCCCGCTCGATGGAAAATGGCACGGCCTAGTCCTCCAGTGGACCCTGAACCAGGGCATTGAACCCGCGGACGACCCGGGCACCGGCGTAGGGAATGAGCTGCGCCTCGCGCTGCTGGCCCGGCTCGAACCGCATCGCGGTCCCGGCGGGAATGTCGAGGCGGCGGCCCCGCGCCGCATCGCGGTCGAACTCGAGCGCCGTGTTGACCTCGAAGAAATGGTAGTGCGAGCCGACCTGGATCGGCCGGTCGCCGGTGTTGGCCACCGTGATCGTGATGGCGTCGGCCTCTGCGTTGAGGAGCAGCGACCCGGGCGTCGTAATGATCTCACCGGGAATCATCGGTCATCTCCCAATTTCAACGGATGGGCTGGTGCACGGTGACCAGCTTGGTACCGTCGGGGAACGTGGCCTCGACCTGGATCTCGGGGATCATGTCGGCGACGCCCTCCATGACCTGATCGCGGCGCAAGACGCCGGTCCCGTCGCGCATCAGGTCCGCGACGGAGGCTCCATCCCGCGCGCCCTCCACGATGTAGTCGGTGATGAGGGCGACCGCTTCGGGATAGTTCAGCCGAACGCCACGCTCGAACCGGCGGCGCGCGACGATGGCGGCCATGGCAACGAGCAGCTTGTCCTTTTCCCGCGGCGAAAGATTCATCCATGTCCTCCCGAATCAGACGTGCCAGAGCCGAGGCAGGCCGGCGGCGAGACCCGCCGCGGTGGCGCGAAACCCCGCCCAGAAGGTCGCAAACGCGCAGCGGACGTCGTCCCCGCGTTCCGCGAGCCACCGGACGACCAGCACGCCGTTGACGACCGTGGCCCCGGCGCGCACGCCGGCCGGCAGATCGTCAAGCAGGCGCCGGGCCTCCTGCTGCCGTGCGGGCGCGTCATCCGCGGCGTAAACCGCGCAGGCCACTGCCCGCGCGCCGCCGAAGCCGGCCGGGTGGTCTAGCACGGCCGACAGGTCGTCCTCGACATGGAGCGCGTCGGCCCAGACGAGGTCGCCGTTCCTGCGGACTTCCCACGCCTCGCGGACCAGCCCCCGCGTCATCCGCTCGCCGGACGCAATCCGCCCGAGCACCAGAAACTCGCCGGCCAGGACCCGCCCCCCGGGCGCCCGGTCGATGCGGACCCGGCGCCGCAGCCGTGCCTGATCGAACAGGATCGTCTCCTGGGGCAGCCACTCGAGCCACGTGCCTTCCGCGGCCTCCAAGCGGACATCGATTAGGCAATCCGGACCGGTCGAGCGGTACACCTTTTCCGCCGCCTGCGCGGCCACGATCGCGGAAGCCCCGTCCGCAGCGGACACCGTGACGTCGATCCGGTCACCGCCGACGAGCCCACCCGACGTCGTCACGAGTGCCGCCAGCGGTGGCTCGGCGGCGGGCTGGGCCGGAAACAGGACCCGCATCGGGTCGCGCTGGTACAGGTGGCGCAGCGAGGCCGTGCCGACGCCCGCAAAGCCGACCTCGGCCACGCCGTGGACGCCGCGTCCGGACACCGGCGCTTCAGACGGTGAGGCGGCGGCGGACATCTTCCTCAACCATGTCGTCGGACTTGCCCGACAGCACCACTTCGCCACGGTCCATGACGATGAAGTCGTCGGCGAGGTCGCGTGCGAACTCGAAGTATTGCTCCACGAGCAGGATCGCCATGTCCCCGCGGGCGGCCAAGGTCCGGATTACCCGTTCGATGTCCTTGATGATCGACGGCTGGATGCCCTCCGTCGGCTCGTCGAGCACCAGCAGCCGGGGCCGCATCACCAGTGCCCGGGCGATCGCCAGCTGCTGTTGCTGACCGCCTGACAGATCGCCGCCGCGGCGACCAAGCATGTCGCGCAGGACGGGGAACAGGTGGAAGATCTCCTCCGGCAGCGTACGGGTCGGCCGGGGCAGGGAGGCATAGCCGGTGTAAAGGTTCTCGCGGACGCTGAGCAGCGGGAAGATCTCGCGCCCCTGGGGCACGTAGGCGATACCCCGGGCGGCGCGCTGGTACGCGGCGAGCGCCGAGATGTCGGCACCCTCCCACAGGATCCGACCGGCGCTGATCATCTGCTGGCCGACGATGGCCCGGAGCAGCGTGGTCTTCCCCACGCCGTTGCGCCCCATCACGCAGGTCACGCGGCCGGGCTCCGCGCTCAGGCTGACCTGCCGCAGCGCCTGGCTGGCCCCGTAGTGGAAATCGATGGCCTCGACCTGCAGCATGGCTAGCGTCCCAGGTACACCTCGACCACCCGCGCGTCGTTTTGCACGGCATCGAGGGTCCCTTCGGCCAGCACCGCGCCTTCATGCAGCACCGTGACCCGGCAACCCAGGCCACGCACGAATGCCATGTCGTGCTCCACCACGACGACCGAACGCGATCCGGCAATCCGGGTGAGCAGCGCCGCCGTCTGCTCGGTTTCCTCGTCGGTCATGCCGGCGGCCGGCTCGTCGACCAGCAGGAGTTCGGGATCCTGCATCAGCAGCATCCCGATCTCGAGCCATTGTTTCTGGCCATGGGACAGGTCGCCCGCCCGCCGGTCGCGATGGGAGATCAGGGCGGTCGTCTCGAGCACCCCGTCGATCCGCTCGCGAGAAGCGGCGCCGAGGCGGGCGAACAGGCTGCCGAACACCCCGCGGGCGCCCGCGAGCGCCAGCTCCAGGTTGTCGAAGACGGTGTGTTCCTCGAACACGGTGGGCTTCTGGAACTTCCGGCCGATTCCCAGATTGGCAATTGCCGCTTCGTCCAGTTGCGTGAGATCGATGCCGCCGTTGAACTCGACCTGGCCGCGATCCGGCCGGGTCTTGCCCGTGACCACGTCCATCATCGTCGTCTTGCCGGCACCGTTGGGTCCGATCACGGCGCGAAGTTCGCCCACCTCGACGTAGAAGCTGAGATCGTTCAGCGCCTTGAAGCCGTCGAACGACACCGATACGCCGTCGAGGTACAGGATGGTGTCGTGCAGTTCCGGCCGCGCCTGGACGGGGACGTCGCTCATGGCGCCGAATCCGGAGACCGAGCCCGGCCGGGCCGGCGCCGCCAGCGCACGCCCGCCCGCTTGAAGACCGGCACGGTCCCGACGATCCCCTTCGGAAGGAACAGGGTCACGGCGATGAACAGCGCCCCCAGGACAAACAGCCACATGTCGGGGAGTGCCCCGGTGAACACCGTCTTCGCGTAGTTGACGAGGATCGCCCCGAGCACAGCGCCGTACAAGGAGCCCCGCCCGCCCACCGCCACCCAGACCACGATCTCGATGGACGCTGCGGGCGCGAACTCGGACGGGTTGATGATGCCGACCTGCGGCACGTACAGGGCGCCGGCGAGACCGGCAAGCATGGCTGACAGGACAAAGACGAAGAGCTTGTAATGCTCCACTCGGTAACCCAGGAACCGGACGCGAGTCTCGGCGTCTCGCACCGCGACCAGCACCCTCCCGGCGCGGCTGCGGACGATGAAGCGCCCGAGCAGGTAGCCGAGGGCCACGGCCGCCGCGCTTGCGCAGAAGAGGGCAACGCGCGTGCCGTCGGCCTGCAGGTTGAACCCCAGCAGCTCCTTGAAATCGGTCAGCCCGTTGTTACCGCCGAAGCCCATGTCGTTGCGGAAGAACGCGAGCATGAGCGCGAACGTCATGGCTTGGGTGATGATCGAAAGATAGACGCCGGTCACCCGGGAGCGGAACGCGAACCAGCCGAAGACCAACGCCAGCGCACCCGGCACGACCAGCGCCATGACCATCGCGAACGGGAACCAGTCGAATCCGTGCCAGTACCAGGGCAGCTCCTTCCAGTCGAGGAAGACCATGAAGTCCGGCAGTTCGGGATGCCCGTAGACCCCTCGGTCGCCGATCTGGCGCATCATGTACATGCCCATGGCATAGCCGCCGAGCGCGAAGAACGCGCCGTGGCCAAGGCTGAGCACGCCCGCGTACCCCCAGATCAGGTCGACGCTCAGGGCCAGCAACGCGAACGTCAGGTACTTGCCCATCAGGCTGACGACGTAGGTGGGAACGTGCAGGACCGAATCCGCTGGCAGCAACAGGTTCGAAATCGGCACCACCACGACGGCCGCCAGCAGCACGGCCAGCAGGATCTGGCCGCCCCGATTGCCGGCGAGAAGATCGACGAGCACCGACCGGACCGCCATCACTCAGCTTTCCGCCGCCCGGCCCTTGAGCGCGAACAGGCCGCGCGGCCGCTTCTGGATGAACAGGATGATGGCCACCAGCACGAGGATCTTCGCGAGAACCGCGCCGGCAAATGGCTCCAGGAACTTGTTGATGACTCCGAGGCTCATGGCGCCGACCAGGGTCCCCCAAAGGTTGCCGACCCCGCCGAACACCACGACCATGAAGCTGTCGACGATGTAGGCCTGCCCGAGATTGGGGCTCACGTTGTCGATCTGGCTGAGGGCCACCCCGGCCACGCCCGCGATGCCAGCGCCCAGACCGAAGGTCGCCGCATCGACCCACCCGGTGCGGATCCCCATGGATGACGCCATGGACCTGTTCTGGGTCACCGCCCGCATGTACAGCCCCAGCGCGGTCCGACGAAGGACCAGCGCGATGCCGGCGACCACCAGCAGGCTGAAGATGATGATGGCGACCCGGTTGTAGGGAAGCACCAGCCCCGTCGCCGTCTCGAACGCCCCGCTCAGCCATGACGGGCTCGACACCTCGCGGTTGGTCGGTCCGAACACCGTCCGCACCAGCTGCTGCAGGATGAGGCTGAGCCCCCAGGTCGCCAGCAGGGTCTCGAACGGCCGTCCGTAGAGCCAGCGAATGACGCTGCGCTCGATCGCGACTCCGGCGGCTCCGGCGACGAGAAAGGCCGCCGGCACGGCCACGGCCAGGGAATAGTCGAGGCCGCCCGGGGCAAAGTCGCGGAAGAGCTGCTGGACCACGAAGGTCGTGTAGGCGCCGAGCATCACCAGTTCACCATGGGCCATGTTGATGACGCCCATGACCCCGAACGTGATGGCCAGCCCCACGGCCGCCAGAAGCAACACCGAACCGAGGCTGAGACCCTGAAAGATGGCGCCCAGAAGGTTCCAGAAGGCGAGGTCTCGCTCAACGGCATCCAGCGCCTCCGCGGCGGTCGCCCGGACCTCCGCATCCGGTTCGCCTTCCTGACTGAGGCTGGCCAGCAGCGAGCGGACTTCCGGAAGCGCTGACTCGGAAAGGCGCTCCACCGCAGCCAGGCGAACATCGAGCGGGAAGTCCGGATTGGTCTGGATCGCTGCCTTGGCGAGCGTGAGCTGGTCGAGGAGGCCCGGATCCTCCTCCCGCGCGATCGCCTGTTCCACGGTCTCCAGCGCCCCGGCGTCGCGCGCCGCGAACACCGCCGCCGCCGCTTCCTCGCGCCGGTCGGGATCGTCGGACAGCAGGGTCAGGCCGCCCAGCGCCGCCTTGATCACGCCGCGCAGGCGATTGTTGACCTTGACCTTCTTGAGTTCCTTCTTCCTTGCGTCGCCGACCGCACTGCCGTCCAGGGCATTCGTCAGCGAATAGACTTTGCCGGTCTTGTGGCCGATCACGGTCACCCCGTCCGCCTTGCGCACGAACAGCTGACCCTTCGCCATGGCCTCGAGGATCGGAATGGCCCTCGGGTGCCCGGTCGCCGCCAGGATCTCGACTCCGACCGCACGGTCCTTGTAGCTCTTTGCGGACAGTCCCTGGACCGCTTCTTCCAGTGTCGCTGCGTGGCTGGCTGGAGCGCCGCCTGTGACCGTCACCGCGAACGCGATGCATGCGAGCACCGCGGCCAAGGAGGGCAGGGCGAATCCGCGTGTCGGCATGGCAGCGGGTCCGGACGTTGGAAAACCGGCCAGAGGCCGGAGGAAAACGGCAGAGAAACGACGCTCGATCCGGTCAGGGGCGGCGGGAGCGGTCCCGCTGCCCCTGACCGGATGCGCCGCCTACATGTCGGCGGTCGCGCCGAACTTCGGGGCCTCGCAGTTGCCGCAGACCCACGGGAAGGTCCAGTCGGCAGTCAGCTTCGCGCTTTCGGGAATGAAGTCCGACCAGGCGTCACCCTTGACCACCCCGTCGGTTTCCCAGACCGTCTCGAACTGCCCGTCATCCTGGATCTCGCCGATGAGGACCGGCTTCGACAGGTGATGGTTGGTGTTCATCATGGCCGTGCCGCCGGTCAGGTTCTTGAAGGTCTGACCGTACATGGCCTGCCGTACGGCATCGACGTCCACCGTGCCGGCCTGCTGCACCGCCTGCACCCACATGTTGAAGCCGATGTAATGGGCTTCCATGGGGTCGTTCGTCACGCGGTCCTCGTCCTCGATGAACGCGTGCCATTTCTCGATGAACGCCTCGTTCTCGTCAGTCTCCACGCTCATGAAGTAGTTCCACGCTGCGAGGTGGCCTACGAGGGGTTCGGTGTCGAGCCCGGCCAGTTCCTCTTCGCCGACCGAGAAGGCAACCACGGGAATGTCCTCGGCCATGATGCCCTGGTTGGCCAGCTCCTTGTAGAACGGGACATTGGCGTCACCGTTGATCGTCGAGACCACGGCCGTCTTCTTGCCTTCGGAAGCGAACTTCTTGACATCCCCCACGATCGTCTGCCAGTCGGCGTGCCCGAACGGCGTGTAGTTCTCCAGGATGTCCTCGTCCGAGATTCCCTTCGCGTTCAGGTATGCGCGGAGGATCTTGTTGGTAGTACGCGGGTACACGTAGTCCGTGCCCAGGAGCGCGATCCGTTCGGCTCCACCACCGTCCTCGCTGAGGAGATAGTCAACCGCGGGAATGGCCTGCTGATTCGGAGCTGCGCCGGTGTAGAACACGTTCCGGGAGCTCTCTTCGCCTTCGTACTGAACGGGGTAGAACAGCAGTCCGTTGAGCTCCTCGATCACCGGCAGCACCGACTTGCGGGACACCGACGTCCAGTTCCCGAAGATCACGGCGACTTCATGCTGCTCGATCAGCTCGCGAGCCTTTTCGGCAAAGAGGGGCCAGTTCGATGCCGGATCAACAACGACTGGCTCAAGCATCTTGCCGAGCAGGCCGCCCTTACTGTTCTGCTCCTCAATGAGCATCAGCATCGTGTCCTTCAACGTGGTCTCGCTGATGGCCATCGTGCCGGAAAGTGAATGCAGGACACCGACCTTGATGGTCTCGGCCTGCGCCGCTCCACTCAGTGCGGTCGACGCGGCCAGGATGCCTGCGAAGACCAGGTGACGCTGGTTTCGAAACATAGAATTTCTCCGTGAAGTCTGGTGCACACCCACCGATGTCCGGGGCCGCCTTGCGGACTGCACCACGCCCTCACTGAAGCAATGTTCATGCCACTTTTGCGGCTGAACGCTTCCAGCTTGCGCGGAAACCGACTTCGCAGGCAACTGATCTGAAATACATGCACGTATAATGATCATCACTGCGAATGATATGCCTAGTTCTTAGGCAATATGCTCAACCGGGGACGATGTTTCGCCGACCGGCGCAACGCCGCCGCCCGCTTTCGTCCCCGCTCTGGAAACCCGGGCCTGCCCGGGCTACAAAGCGCGCTGCTCGCCCAGGCGGGATCCCCAGCAACCCACTTCGCCCGAATCGGATTCAGCCCTCATGGGATCAATGATCGCGGTGCGCGCCGCCGATGACACCAGTTTGCCCGTCTATCTCGCCGAGCCCACGGGAATCCGCCGTGGGTCGCTGGTGGTCATCCAGGAAATCTTTGGCGTCAACCCGTACATCCGCGGCGTGGCAGACCAGTTCGCCGAGGCCGGTTACGTGTGTTACGCGCCGGACCTCTACCACCGGATTGAGCCCGGAATCGAACTCGGCTACGAGGCAGCCGACGTCCAGCGCGGCCTGGAACTCAAGTCGCAGACGGGCTGGGACCTGCCCGTCATGGATGTGCAGACCTGTATCGCCACCCTGTTGATCGACCACAGGGTCGGCGTGGTCGGCTTCTGCTACGGAGGTTCGTTGTCGTGGCTCAGCGCCTGCCGCGGCTACGGCATGGAGGCAGCCGTCTGTTACTACGGCGGACAGATCGCAGCCTTGCTCGACAAGCCGGCCAACGTGCCCGTGCAGATGCATTTCGGAGACCGCGACGCGTCCATCCCGCCGGAAGACGTCGAGAAGATCCGCGCCTTCGCGACCGACGCCGACATTCACGTGTACGAAGGCGAACACGGGTTCGCCTGCCACGCGCGCGGCAGCCATCACCCGGCCTCGGCGGAAGCTGCCAATGAACGCACCCTCGCATTCTTCGCCAGGCACGTGGCCAGGGAAGAAACCTCGTGAACCGGGCAGCCGCGGTCGCCCTGGCGGCGTTCCTGGCGCCATCGGCCGCGCTGGCCATCGAACCGCCCGCCGAGCTCGTCGTGGTCGATCTGCAGACCGGCGATGGCCGGCTTGCCGAGGCTGGCCGCGGCGTGAGCGTGCACTACACGGGATGGCTGTTCGATCCCGATGCAGCAACCGACGATCCCTGCCTTGCGCGGGGCAAGCAGTTCGACAGTTCCCGGAACCGTCAACGGCCGTTCAATTTCCCGCTTGGTGAGGGCTTCGTCATTCCCGGTTGGGACATCGGTGTCGTCGGGATGCAGGTCGGTGGACAACGCTGCCTGGTCATCCCGCCGGACATGGCCTACGGAGAACACGGCGCCGCACGAGGACTGATTCCTCCGAACGCGACGCTCGTCTTCGAAGTGGAAGTGCTCTCCGTGGCCGATTTCTAGCCATGACGAAACCGGTCTTCGGGGTGATGGGCGGGAGCGGCATCTACGAGCTCGACTCGCTGGAGTCGCCGAGCTGGATGACCGTAAGCTCCCCCTTTGGCGCGCCGTCGGACGCGATTCTTCACGGCCGGCTGAACGGGCTGGAGTTTCGTTTCCTGCCGCGGCACGGCCGCGGCCACCGCATTCCTCCCAGCAGCCTCAACTTCCGGGCGAACATCGACGCGCTGAAGCGCACCGGCGTGACCGACATCATCTCGCTTTCCGCCGCGGGCAGCCTCAGGGAGGACTTGCCGCCCGGTACATTCGTCCTGGTCGATCAGTTCATCGACCGCACCTTTGCGCGGGTCAAGAGCTTCTTCGGACCCGGTCTCGTGGCCCACGTCTCCATGGCCCATCCCACCTCGGATCGCCTACGACGGCTGCTGGCCGAAGCGTCCAGCACTGCTGGCATCGATGCGGTGAGCGGGGGTACGTACCTGGCCATGGAAGGGCCGCAGTTTTCAACGCGAGCCGAATCCGAGCTCTACCGGTCCTGGGGCTGCGACGTGATCGGCATGACCAACATGCCGGAGGCGAAGCTGGCGCGCGAGGCCGAAATCGCCTACGCCAGCGTGGCGATGATGACCGACTACGACTGCTGGCATCCGGACCACGAGGCCGTGACGGTCGAGCAGGTCGTCGGCGTGCTGCTGGACAACGCCGCCCGCGCGAGGACCCTGGTCGAGGCTTTCGCGAACACCGCCGCGGCCACCGACTGGGATGATTCCGATCCTGCCTACCGGGCGCTCGACGCGGCGATCATCACGCCGCCGGAGGCGCGTGACCCGGAACTCGCGAAGAAACTGGATGCAGTGGCCGGACGGGCGCTGGAAGCCTAGCCCGCCTCGCCATCAAAGGTCATCATCGCCGCGTTTGACCGGCACCCAGGTGCGCCGGTAGGTCGCGTAGAACACACCCGTCATGACCACCAGGAAGATCAGCACCCGCAGACCCATGCGCTTCCGCTCGTCCGCAGTCGGGTCAGCCGCCCAGGCGAGGAACGTCGTCACGTCGTGAGCTTCCTGTTCGATGGTCGCCTCGGTGCCGTCCGCGTACGTGACGTCCTCGCCCCAGAGCGGCTTCGGCATCGCGATGACGGATCCCGGAAAGTACGGGTTGTAGTACGAAGACCCCGGGTCGACCCCGTCCGGCGGATCCTCGTAGCCGATGAGGATCGCATAGACGTAGGGCGCGCCGCGTTCCAGCACCTTGAGCGAGAGATCCGGCGGCGCGACGCCGTTGTTGGCCGCCGCCGCGGCATTCGCGTTCGCGAACGGCTCGGTGATCAGGGGGTCGGAGGGACGGCCGGGCCGCTCGAACATCTCGCCCAAGTCATCCGGCCCGTCCGTGACCAGCGTCTCCGATGCCATGCGACGTATGTCGTCCTCGGTGAAGCCCAGGTCACCCAGGTTGCGCCACGCCATGAACCGGAGTCCGTGGCAGGTCGCGCAGACGTTCCGGTACACCTCGAAGCCGCGGATCGCCGCGGCGCGGTCGATCCGGCCGAACGGCCCGTCAAACGAAAACTCAACGGCCGGCGGAGCGAGGCCGTCGGTCGCGGCCCGGGCGACCTGCCCGACCTGCAAGGCCGCCAGCAGTGCCGCGGCAAACAGTACCCCCGGGCGCGTCATGGGCCCTGGCTCCCGTGCTTGTGGCCATAGATGCTTTCGGGCAACTGTCGGGAACGTTCGATCCGGCCGATCACCGGCATCAGCACCAGGAAGTGCGCGAAATAGTAGATCGTCGCGATCCTTCCGATCGTGATGTAGATGCCCTCCGGCGGATTCGCACCGATCCAGCCGAGCAACACCGTGTTGCCCGCGAACAGCCAGAACAGCCACCGGTAGACCGGCCGGAACGCGGCGCTCCGGACTCGTGAACTGTCCAGCCACGGCAGCGCAAACAGGACGAAGACCGCACCGAACATCGCGATGACGCCGCCCAGCTTGTGCGGGACAGCTCGGAGAATGGCGTAGAACGGCAGGAAGTACCATTCGGGCACGATGTGCGGCGGCGTCCGGAGCGGATCGGCCGGGATGTAGTTGTCGGGATGGCCAAGGCTGTCCGGGGCGTAGAACACCACGCCGGCGAAGAAGACGAGCGCCATGCCCAGACCGACCAGGTCCTTCACCGTGTAGTACGGGTGGAACGGAATCGTGTCCCGCGGCGCGCCGGGATTGACGCCGAGAGGATTGTTCGAACCGTGCCGGTGCAGGGCGACGATGTGGAGAAACACCAGCGCGACGATGACGAACGGCAAGAGGTAGTGGAGCGAGAAGAAGCGGTTCAGCGTCGGATTGTCGACCGAGAATCCGCCCCACAGCCATTCGACGATGGCCGGACCGATGGCCGGTATCGCCGAGAAGAGATTGGTAATGACCGTGGCGCCCCAGAAGCTCATCTGGCCCCACGGCAGCACGTACCCCAGGAACGCGCTCATCATCATCACGATCAGGATGATGATGCCGAGCCACCACAGCAGTTCCCGGGGTTCCTTGTACGAGCCGTAGTAGAGCCCCCGGAAGATGTGGATGTAGACGCAAATGAAGAAGAACGAGGCCCCGTTGGCGTGTACGGACCTGATCAACCAGCCGTAGTTCACGTCCCGCATGATGTGCTGCACGCTGTCGAAGGCGTGGTCGACATGCGGCGTGTAGTGCATGGCCAGCACGACGCCGGTAATGATCTGCACCACGAGGAAGAACCCGGCGAGGGAGCCGAAGTTCCAGAATGCGTTCAGGTTGCGAGGCGTGCGGTACTCGATCAGCGAATGCCGCGCAGCCGAGAACACCGGCAGGCGGTAGTCGATCCAGCGCACAATCCGCGATACGAGACCGGTAGTCTGCATAGCGCTCAGCCCACCCGGATCGTCGTGTCGTCTACGAAACGGTACGGCGGCACGGCGAGATTCTTGGGAGCCGGGCCTTTCCGGATACGGCCCGACGTGTCGTAGTGCGAGCCGTGGCAGGGGCAGAACCAGCCCTGGTATTCGCCTTGCCCGTCGCCGATCGGAATGCATCCGAGATGGGTGCACACCCCGACCAGTACCAGGAAACGGGGATCCTGCGCCCGGCTGGCGTCCGTCGCCGGATCGGGCAGATCAGCGGAGTCATCCTGAGCGGCCTGCTCTATTTCTTCAGGTGTCCGGTAACGCACGAACACAGGGGCTCCGCGCCACAACACGGTGCGGCTGGTGCCCGGTTCGAGGCCGGTCAGATCGATGTCCACCGTGGCCATCGCCTGGACGTCGGCCGACGGATTCATCTGATCGATTAGCGGCCAGGTTGCGCAGCCTGCGGCTACGGCGCCGAACGCACCGGACGCAACGTTGAGGAAGTCGCGGCGGCTTGAAGCCGCCGCTGGAGCAGCTGGATTCGACATGTGGTGCAGAGGGGTCCTAGGCCAACGCCGGATCGTGTGGGCCGGGCTCGTTTGTAGCCGAGACCTGCCGATTTGCAAAGGGGTGGCGCTCCCGGCACGACCGGAACCCCGTTCGTGGAAACCTCGCGGCCACACTCGGTGAAATAGTGCCGAAGACGTGTAGTGACCATCGCAGAGACGGCGTGACGGGTCAGTCAGGTGACCAACACGTTCCTGGACGGCAGCGGCGCGGGCCTCTCGTAGCGTCGACTCCGGTTGCCGGCAGTCGCCGTTGATTCCTCGGTCAGGATAGACTAAGTCTAGTAGACTAAGTCTGGAGTGACTCGATGTGCGCATCGTGAACATGCACGAGGCAAAGACCAACCTGTCGCGTCTTGTCGAGGGCGCCGCCAACGGTGAGCCCTTCATCATTGCTCGTGCCGGAAAGCCCGTGGTCAGGGTGGCCGCCGTGGAAGCGCCCAGGGCGGGCGTCAAGCGGCGCATCGGGTTCATGTCGGGACAGATCTCGGTGCCGGACGACTTCGACCGCATGGGTGCCGGAGAGCTGCAAGCCCTGTTCGAAGGCACGAAGTGAGACTTTTGCTCGACACCCAACTGCTGCTGTGGGCGGCGGGGGTGCCGGAACAACTTCCAGGCGACGCCTGCGCCCTGATCGAACAGCCGGAGAATGAGTTGGTCGTCAGTGCCGCGTCGCTGTGGGAGGTGACCATCAAGCGAAGCCTTGGCCGGGCGGATTTCATTGTCGAGCCCCGCCAGCTGCGTCGGGGGCTGTTGGAAAACGGTTACACCGAGTTGGCAATCACCGGAGCTCATGCCATTGCCGTGGATGGGCTCCCGCCAATCCATGGCGACCCCTTCGACCGTCTCCTGGTGGCGCAGGCACAGGTTGAGGCCATTACGCTTCTCACTGCGGACAAGACCGTCGCCCGTTACCCGGGACCGGTCCGGCTGTGTTGAACGCGGGAGCGTGGGTCGCCGACATCGTTGTCGGCCGGATGAATCCGGCGCAACCCGTTTCGGGGCCGGCCGCGCCCAGTGGCCGGCCTCGAGGTCATCCGCGGTTCGGGCGACGGAGAAAGCGCCAAAAGGACCGGGTGCGTTCGCTGTCCGAACGGAGACAGCAGTTGCACCCGGGCATCCGTTGGGCGCGCTCGCCGGACGCCAACTGAGACAGCTGCCGCTCGCCAGCGGGACCGTTCCTGCGGACCTTCCAAGGGGCACCGGTTTATGGTACGGTGCCGTGGCCATTTGTTCAGATGAATGGACGCTGGCCGATCAGGTTACGCATCAAGAATTTCGTGATCGGGAGAGTCACTGGCACCGCATGTTCCACTCCACTACGATAGGGGGTCCATATCTTGATTCCCCCTCGTCGTGCGGGGTTTGCTCCTTTTAACCGCAATTATTGGGGCAAAACAGCAACATGGATGGGATGATCGAAGAGCGAGTGCCCCCTGCAGCAGTGCTGCCCGACAAGCTTTTCGGTCGAGATCAGGATGCGATTCAGGTCCCTGGAGGGTGGCGCGTCTCCCCGTGCGACGACCGGGATGCCCACCTCACCGAGTTCGGAAAATCCGTTCTCCGGGATCGCTACACGTTACCCAACGAAACGATCCAGACCATGTTCGCCCGCGTCGCCAGCACGTTCGCGGATGACGATGGGCACGCGCAGCGCCTGTACGACTACATTTCCAATCTCTGGTTCATGCCATCGACGCCGGTGCTGTCCAACGGAGGCACGTCGCGCGGACTTCCGATCTCCTGTTTCCTGAACGAGGCGAGCGACAGCCTTGAAGGAATCGTTGATCTCTGGAACGAAAACGTCTGGCTCGCCGCGCGCGGCGGCGGAATCGGCAGCTACTGGGGGAACTTGCGTTCCATCGGCGAGCAGGTCGGCCAGAACGGACAGACGTCCGGAATCATCCCCTTTATTCGCGTCATGGACTCCCTGACCCTGGCGATCAGCCAGGGAAGTCTGCGCCGTGGCAGCGCTGCCGTTTACCTGCCCGTCAGTCACCCGGAGATCGAGGAGTTCATCGAGATCCGACGTCCCACCGGCGGCGACCCCCACCGCAAGGCACCCAATTTGCATCACGGTGTCGTGATTCCTGACGCCTTTATGCGGGCCGTCGAGACGGACGAAGAATGGGAGCTGATCAGCCCGCGCAACCAGAGGTCACGCCGGTCCGTCTCTGCGCGTGCGCTCTGGATCCGGATCCTGACCGCGCGCGTGGAAACGGGTGAGCCGTACATGCTGTTCATCGATCACGTGAACCAGTCCGTCCCGGAACACCACAGGTTCCTGGGCCTCAATGTCCGCACCTCGAACCTTTGCTCGGAAATCACGCTGCCAACCGGTCCGGATCACCTCGATCGCGAACGAACCGCGACCTGCTGTCTCTCGTCCGTCAACCTCGAGCGCTACGACGAGTGGAAAGACGACGCCCTCTTCATCGAGGATGTCATGCGGTTCCTCGACAACGTGCTTGAAGGGTTCATCCAGAACGCGCCCGAATCCATGGCCAACGCGCGGTATGCATCGGAGCGGGAGCGCAGCGTGGGTCTCGGGGTCATGGGGTTCCACTCGTTCCTGCAGGCGCACGGACTGCCACTCGAATCCGCCCCGGCCAAGGCCTGGAACCGAAAGATTTTCAAGGATCTTCGCGAGCGGGCTGATGCCGCTTCGCGCGTCCTCGCCATGGAAAAGGGCCCCTGCCCCGACGCCAGAGATGCCGGCGCGATGGAACGTTTTTCGAACAAGCTCGCGATTGCTCCTACCGCGTCGATCTCGATTATCTGCGGCGGCACCTCGCCCGGGATCGAGCCCTTTGCGGCGAATGCCTTCCTTCACAAGACCCTCTCGGGCGCCTTTCCGGTCCGGAATGTCTACCTCCAGAAACTGCTGGAGAAGAAGGGCCACGACACCGATGAGGTGTGGTCGTCGATCACTACCCGCCAAGGTTCCGTCCAGCACTTGGATTTCCTTGACGACGACGAAAAGGCCGTGTTCCGCACCGCCTTCGAGATCGACCAGCGCTGGGTGGTGGAACTGGCCGCGGACCGGGCGCCGTACATCTGTCAGTCCCAGTCGCTGAACCTGTTTCTGCCCGCCAACGTCCACAAGCGGGACTTGCATCACCTGCACTTCCAGGCTTGGAAACGCGGCGTGAAGAGCCTCTACTACCTCCGGTCCATGTCGCTCCAGCGCTCCGACCGGGACGCCATCGTCGAAGCGCCGGCAGCGCCGGAGGAACCGGTCGACTACGAGGAATGTCTGGCCTGCCAGTAGGCCTTGAGCCGCCCGGCCCGCAAGCAAACCCTCCGTTCAACGGTCGTTGACATGGGCCCCCGGGCGACCGCCCGGCGGAACCCGCGTCGTGCCGCTTCGCCGCGTGCGCACCGGACCTGTCGTCCGGATATCCCGACGGGCACGCGCGGTCGGCGCAAGCGGTATCGGCACGGGGCCGCGCGGCTTCGCGACGACTTTCTCTCCTGCTGCTGCACCGGACTCGCACCATGTCCGAACGCCTTGAAGACATGCTGGCGGGCGGCCACCCAAACTCGCTGGGCCGGACCCTGGAAGTCGTGGAGACCGTCCTCGCCGACGCCGATCGCTTCGGCGAGCTCTTCGACTGCTACGTCTCCGAGGATCCGGTGGTCCGGCTCCGCACCTCGAACGCGCTCAAGCGCATCGAGGCACAGCGTCGGGACCTCCTGGTCCCTTACCTCGGCCGGCTGATCAATGAGGTCGGCAGCCTCGACCAGGCTTCCGCGCAGTGGACCCTCGCCCAGCTCTTCGGACGGCTGGCCGCCGACATGGACCAGGATCAGCGGGCGGGCGCCCTCAGGATCATGAAGCGGAACCTGTCGTCACACGACGACTGGATCGTGCTCAATGCAACCATCGAGACCCTGTCGGACTGGGCGATGGCAGACCGGGGCCTGATGCGATGGCTGAAGCCGCACCTGGAGCGCCTGTCGGCCGACAGGCGGAAATCGGTTGCCTCGCGGGCGGCGAAGAAACGGCGCAAACTCTACCCTTGATTCCGTCACGTGCGGGTATGCCGGCGATCGCCTGCCCGGATTGACGGTACGCCCGGCCTGCGTTCCCCGGGCCCGCGTCCCCGCCCTCCCCGGGACGGGCGCGGCCCCCCGTTGTGCCCGTGATCTCGGCAAGCACGGGGCACGACGCCATGCGCCCGATGGTCCGGGGGCCGAACGGCAACGCCCCGGAGAGGAGAGGAGAGATGAAGCGGAACCGCTTCCGTGCCCTGAAACGTTTCGCCGACCGGCGCTCCGAAGTCGATTCACCGGCGCTCGACAGCAGCGCCGTCAGGGTATTGGAGGAATTTGGTCGCGTCCGGCTGTCGAAACACTTCTTCATGCGCGATTTCCTGTACTCCGAGATCTCGGCCGTTCACGGGATCCCCAATGTCCCGAACGAACCCGACCTCGCGATCGAAGCGGGCAGAGGGCTCTGCGAGCATCTTCTGGAGCCGCTGCGCGACATCTTCGGTCATGTCACCATTCGATCCGCCTTTCGCAACGCCTCCGTCAACCGGTACGGCAACCGGCACAAGCTGAATTGCGCCCGCAACCCCAAGACCCACGCGAAGCACATCTGGGATCATCACGACTCGGACGGCTGCGTTGGTGCCACGGCCTGCGTGGTGATCCCCTGGTTCATCGACTCGGATCGGTACCGGGCGACGCGCGACTGGCGTCCGCTGGCGTGGTTCATCCACGACCGTCTGCCGTATTCGGAGATGTGCTTCTTTCCGAAGAACGCGGCCTTCAACCTGGCGTGGCGGAGCCGGCACCCCCGGCGCGAAATCCGCAGCTACATCGCGCCCAAGGGCATCCTTACGCGTCCGGGATTTGCCAACCACGACGGCGATCACAGCGCCTGCTATCCCGGGTTCCCGGGCACCTGAGGCATCGGCCCGTTCGGAGCACGGCCACGCCCGGTCTCGCCGGGCCGCAGGGTCAGGTCCCGCTTACCGGCGCGGCGCGCCGGCGGCCGGACATATATTAGACTTGCCACAGGCAGCGTCCGGGTCACCAAGCCGCCCGAACAGCGTTTCCCCTGCGGCCATGCGGAAGGTGCTCGTGTCAACCATCACCGAAGCCGAAGTGCGCTCCGCCCTAGCCGGCGTCAAGGATCCAGCCCGCAACCAGGACGTCGTCAGTCTCGGGATGGTGCAGGAAATCGCCATCCGGGACGGCAACGTCGCCTTCGCCCTGGAGGCCGATCCGGCCCGGGCCAAGGCCCTCGAGATCGTTCGCCGCGCCTGCGAGCAGGCCGTGCTCTCGCTCCCCGGCGTGGCCTCGGTGAGCGCGGTGCTGACCGCCGAACGCCCGCCGCAGGCGCCACCGGGACCGGCGCCGAACGCGCGGGCGATCTCGCTCCCCGGCGTCCAGTCGATCATCGCCGTCGCCAGCGGCAAGGGCGGCGTCGGCAAGTCGACGGTCACGTCCAACCTCGCCCTGGCCCTGAGCCGACAGGGCCTCCGCGTGGGCATCCTGGACGCTGACATCTACGGCCCCTCGCAGCCGCGCCTCATGGGGATCGCGGGCCGGCCGCAATCCATCGACGGGAAACGCATCCGACCGATGGCCGGCTACGGAATCAAGGTCATGTCCATCGGGTTCATGGTGGACGAGGAGCGCCCGATGATCTGGCGCGGGCCCATGGTCCAGGGCGCGCTGGAGCAGCTGCTCCGCGACGTGGAATGGGGTGAACTCGACGTACTGCTGGTCGACATGCCGCCCGGCACCGGGGACGTGCAGCTCACCATGTCGCAACGCGTGCCGCTCCGTGGCGCAGTCATCGTGTCCACGCCTCAGGACATCGCGCTCATCGATGCGCGCAAGGGGCTGAACATGTTCCGCCGCGTCGACGTGCCGGTTCTCGGTTTCATCGAGAACATGAGCTGGTTCGCATGTCCGAAATGCGGCGAACGCACCGAGATCTTCGCCCACGGCGGCGCCGAGCAGGCGGCGGCAGCCATGCAGGTCCCGTTCCTGGGCGGCATTCCGCTGCACCTCTCCATCCGGGAAACGTCCGACCAGGGCCTGCCGGTCGTGGCCACGTTGCCCGAGAGCGCCGAGGCGCAGGCGTTCGTCGCCGTGGCTGCGCGGCTAGGCGCGGAGTTGAAGCGAACCGAGACCGCGCCGATGCCGGAGATCAGCTTCGAGTGAGGGCGGTGGCTACTTGTCCGGCAACTCGCGGCCGAGCAGCGCGTGCAGCTCGCGCCATTCCCGGATTCCGAGCCCGCTCGCCTCTCGGTCCACCTGTTCGCCCGCCAGCCACGCCCTGACCACCGCCAGCATGGGCCCGGACAG
>VXPW01000074.1:25603-26832 GCA_009839325.1 Rhodospirillales bacterium | reverse complement strand
AGTTCGCGGGCGAGGCCCGGCCGGTCGGGGTCGACGGGAGATCCGTCCGGCTGCTCGTTGAGGAGCCATTCGTAGCGGCTGTACGCCTGACGTGCGTCTTGCTCCAGTAAACGCCGGATCTCATCGGCGACGTCCGGCGAGACGCTCTCCTCGCGCCCCTGCGCGTTGGACTTCGACTGCACCGCCAGGTCCTCGGGCGCCGGCAGGTAGAACTCGCGGTCAAGGACCGAATAGCGGGCCGAGTACTCGTTCACCGACGCCGTGCGGTGCCGAATCCACTGCCGGGCCACGAAGATGGGCAGCTTCACATGGAACTTGATCGAGCACATCTCGAACGGCGTGGTGTGCCGGTGGCGCATCAGGTAGCGAATCAGGCCGCGGTCCTCGCGGACGCGACGGGTGCGCGCGCCGTAGGAAACCCGGGCCGCCTGCACGACCGCCGCATCATCCCCCATGTAGTCGACCACCCGGATGAACCCGTGGTCCAGCACGGGATACTCACGTCCCAGGATGGCCTCGAGGTTCGGGACGACAGGCCGGCCCGTGGTTGCATCGTCCCCGGTGGTCGAAGCAGTCACGGACCCGTTTTCACTGGCCGAGCTGGAAGACGTGTCGGCGCAGGAAGTAGCGGATCGCCGCCGGCTTGGCAGGCAGGACGGCGGGGTAATACGCCGGGTGGGCGTGAAACGAGAAGGAACCCGCCGCGCGCGCGGTGTAGTGCAAATGCCATCGGTTGCCGTCGACCACCGCGGTGCGCCACGCCGCGAGTGTCGTGTTGCCGAGCATGGTCTCGAACTGCTCGTGCACGTAGATCTGCTGCTTCTCGACGAACGCCTTCAGGCGAGCAGGCTGCTCGAGCGGGTAGCAGCGGGCGGGCAGGCCGAGGATCAACAGCGCGTGGTCAAGGCTGACCGCCCGGATCAGCCCGCCGCCGTCGTATCCGTTCTCGTCCGTCTCGATATCAACGACGTGATACCCGACTGCGGCAACCAGGGCGGCCTCGAGATTACCGGCCGTGGGGACCAGCGCGTCGCCGGCAAACGCTTCCGGCAGAATGGCATGAAGAAGGGGGTCACCATTAGATGACAAGGGAGTACTCCAATAGGATCGCGGCGGCGGGGCCGGCATTCATCCGGAACCAACGGCCCGGACCCGGTTGCCGGCTCAAGGTAGCCAACTGCGGCGACGCGCGCACCCTGATCGGGGCCGCCGGCCAGGGGTTTGACGGC
>VXPW01000074.1:0-25503 GCA_009839325.1 Rhodospirillales bacterium | reverse complement strand
CAACTGCGGCGACGCGCGCACCCTGATCGGGGCCGCCGGCCAGGGGTTTGACGGCAAGGCACCGATCCGCCCGACGACGCCGGCAGCAGCGAACAAGGTCTTCGGTCCGACCGCGCCCGAGGTCGGGCATGCGGACCGCGTGAACGACGCCCATCGCACGGCCCCGGCCGAGGGAAAAGGCGTGGTGTTGCTCGACGGCAAACTGAGCGCGATGCTCCACGCCGAGAACGCAGAGGGGACTGCGTCGGCGGCAGCGGCCATCCTGGAACCGGCGAGAGCCTCGGGCTAAATCGGACCTGCGTTCTTCGGCCGGCCTCTGGTATCTTGCCCGCCGTTCCTTTCCGGCACTGCCCCGGATCCCCCACGGAGTTCCGCATGCCGGACCCCAACGGACGGCCGCTGTCGCCCCACCTCTCGGTCTACCGACCGGAGATCACGTCGGTCTTGTCGATTCTGCACCGGCTCTCCGGGCTGCTGCTGGGGTTCGGGATGGTGGCGCTGGCGGCATTTCTGGTGGCCGCCGCGGCCGGGCCGGAAGCGTTTGCCCTCGCCACGTCGGCCGCCGACAGCCTCATTGGATGCGCGTTTTTCGTCGCGGTGTCGATCGCGTTCTTCTACCACCTCGCAAACGGTGTTCGACACCTCTTCTGGGACGCGGGCTTCGGATTCGAACTGGTCAACGTCCAGAGATCCGGCTGGTTCGTGGTCGCCCTCACGGCCGTCCTGACGGGGCTGTTCTGGCTGGGAGTGGGAGCAGCGTGAGGCTTCTCACACCCCTCGCGCGGGCACGGGGCGACGGATCCGCGCACGAAGGCGCGCATCACTGGTGGATGCAGCGCGTATCGGCGGCGGCCCTGGTGCTGCTCGGTGCCTGGTTCGCGTGGTCGGTGCCGTACCTCGTGGGCGCGAATCACGGCGAGTTCGTCGCCTGGATGGCCCGGCCGGTCAATTCCCTGCTGCTCGTCCTGCTGGTGATCGCCGGCTTCTACCACGGCTGGCTCGGCGTCAGGGTGGTCGTCGAGGACTACGTTCACGCCTCCGTGGCGCGGATGACGACACTGGCCGTTTGCGCCGGGATCAGCTGGCTGGCGGCAGCCGGTGCCGTGCTGGCGGTTCTGCGGACTGGAATGGGAGGGGCGTGATGGCGACGAGCTACGACATCGTCGATCATGCCTACGACGTCGTGGTGGTCGGCGCCGGCGGCGCGGGGCTGCGCGCCACGCTTGGACTTGCCGAGCGGGGATTTCGCACGGCCTGCCTGACCAAGGTGTTCCCGACGCGAAGCCACACCGTGGCGGCGCAGGGCGGGATCAGCGCCGCGCTCGGGAACATGGGCGCGGACGACTGGCGTTGGCACATGTACGACACCGTCAAGGGGTCGGATTGGCTGGGCGATCAGGACGCCATCGCGTACATGTGCCGGGAAGCCACGGACGCCGTCATCGAACTCGAGCACTACGGCGTCCCCTTCTCCCGGATTCCGGACGGACGGATCTACCAGCGCGCCTTCGGCGGCATGACGACCGAATTCGGCGAAGGACCGGCCGCGCAGCGCACGTGCGCGGCGGCGGACCGCACCGGCCACGCGATCCTGCACACGCTGTACCAGCAGTCCCTTCGCAACGCCGCCGAGTTCTTCATCGAATTCTTCGTGCTGGATCTCCTGATGGACGCGGACGGCTCCTGCCAGGGCGTCCTGGCCTGGAAGCTGGACGACGGCACCCTGCACCGGTTTCGGGCCCACACCGTGATCCTCGCCACCGGCGGCTACGGGCGCGTCTACTTCTCCTGCACGTCCGCCCATATCTGTACCGGCGATGGCAACGCCATGGTCCTGCGGGCGGGGCTGCCGCTCCAGGACATGGAGTTCGTGCAGTTTCACCCGACCGGCATTTACGGTGCCGGCTGCCTCATCAGCGAAGGCGTGCGCGGCGAGGGCGGTTACCTGACCAATTCGGAAGGCGAGCGCTTCATGGAGCGCTACGCGCCCAGCGCGAAGGACCTCGCGTCACGCGACGTGGTGAGCCGGTCGATCACGCTCGAGCTCCGGGCCGGCCGTGGCGTCGGGGAGCTGGGAGACCACGTGCACCTGCACCTGGAGCATCTCGACGCCGACGTTATCGCCGAACGGCTTCCGGGGATTGCGGAATCGGCCCGCATCTTCGGTGGCGTCGACGTCACGCGCGAACCGATTCCGGTGTTGCCGACGTGCCACTACAACATGGGCGGCATCCCGGTGCTGCATACCGGAGAGGCAGTGACCGGGTCGGCAGACAGCCCGGATGCAGCCGTCCCGGGACTGATGAGCGCGGGCGAGGCGGCATGCGTCTCGGTCCACGGTGCCAACCGGCTGGGATCGAACTCGCTGCTGGACCTCGTGATCTTCGGCCGCGCCTGCGCGAACCGGATTGCCGACACGCAGCGACCCCAGACTTCCCACCGCGCCCCCCTGAAGGACGCGGAAGACGCCATTCTCGCCCGCTTCGACGGTTTTCGTCACGCCGACGGGGGAACGCCGACGGCCGAACTTCGGCTGCAGATGCAGCGCGTGATGCAGGACCATTGCGCCGTTTTCCGAACCGGTGACAGCCTTACTGAGGGAGTCGACAAAATCGCCGAGGCCTGGCGACAGCTTGCCGACGTCCGGGTCAGCGACCGGTCGCTGATCTGGAACACCGATCTCGTGGAAACCCTCGAGCTCGAAAACCTCCTGCAGCAGGCCGCCGTTACCATTGGCTCGGCCCTGCACCGGACCGAGAGCCGGGGCGCCCACGCCCGCGAGGACTACCCGGACCGCGACGACGAGAACTGGCTGACCCACACGCTGGCATGGTTCCGTGACGGCCGCGCCGAGTGCGCCGCGCGCCCGGTGCATCTCGAGACGGATTCGCCGGACGTCGACACCATTCCGCCCAAGCCGCGCGTCTATTAGTGAGGAAGATGCAACGATGGTGGCGTTCAGACTTCCAAGAGGTTCCGAAGTAAGGAAAGGCCGGCGGATTCCGGCGCCGGACGGCGCCAGCCGCGTGCGCGAGTTCCGGGTCTACCGCTATTCGCCGGATGAAGACGAGTCGCCCCGGCTCGATTCGTTCGAGGTCGATCTGGACAAGAGCGGACCCATGGTCCTCGACGCCCTGATCGAGATCAAGAATTCCGCCGATTCCACCCTTGCCTTTCGCCGGTCCTGCCGCGAGGGAGTCTGCGGCTCCTGCGCCATGAACATCGACGGGACCAATACGCTGGCCTGCACCAAGGCCATCGACGACGTCCGGGGCCCGGTGAAGGTCTATCCCCTGCCGCACATGCCGGTGATCAAGGATCTCGTTCCCGACCTCACCGATGCGTACGCCCAGTACGCGCTGGTCGAGCCCTGGCTGAAGACGGAATCGCCGCCGCCGGCGCGCGAACGCCTGCAGTCCGAGGAAGACCGCCGCAAGCTCGACGGTTTGTACGAGTGCATCCTGTGTTTCTGTTGCAGCACCAGTTGCCCGAGCTACTGGTGGAACGGGGACCGTTATCTCGGTCCGGCGACCCTCCTGCAGGCGGCGCGCTGGCTGGAGGACAGCCGTGACGAGGCTGCGGGCGAGCGGCTCAACGCCCTGGAAGACCCGTTCCGGCTGTACCGCTGCCACACGATCATGAACTGCACGAAGACCTGCCCGAAGGGCCTCAATCCGGCCCGCGCGATCAGCGACATCAAGCGCCGTATCCAGCAACGGCGCTGAACGCGCCGGTGCTCCTACTCAACCTGGCGGCCGTAGCAGGCGGGATCGGCCTGCTGGTCGTGGGCGGCGAATTTCTGGTTCGCGCGTCCGTCGCCACTGCCACTCGCCTGCAGGTCGCGCCGTTCGTGATCGGCGCGAGCGTCGTCGCTTTCGGCACCTCGTTCCCGGAACTGGTCGTGGCGGTGCGGGCCTCGCTCGGCGACCATGCCGGGTTCATCCTGGGCAACATCGCCGGCTCCAACATCGCCAACGTGCTGCTGGCCGTGGGGGTCGCCGCCGCCTGTCGGCCGCTCGCCGGCACGCCCGGCCTGCGGCTGGATGCAGTCATCATGCTGATGGCCACCCTGGTCTTTGCCGGATTTACGCTGTGGGTCGACGTGCTGCCCCGCCTGGGCGGACTGGCGCTCATCGTGGCGCTGGCGGTCTCGACAACGCACTCCATCCGGCGCGCGGGCGCCGACATGACCCAGGCGGCGGGCGCGCCGGTCACGCGGTCGCTCGGCGGCAGCGCCGCCGTGATCGTGGTGAGTCTCGCCTTGGTGGCGGGAGGCGCGGAGGCGCTGGTGGTCGGTGCGAGCGGCCTGGCCCGCGCGTTCGGCGTGCCGGAGACGGTCATCGGCCTGTCGATCGTGGCCATCGGGACGTCGCTGCCCGAGGTCACGGTGACTGCCCTTGCGGCCCTGCGCCGACAGGGCGGACTCGCCCTGGGCGGCATCCTCGGCAGCAACATGTTCAATCTGCTGGGCGTCACCGGCGCCGGCGCCCTCGCCCACCCGCTTTCCATGCGGGGCCTGCTCACGCCGCTGGACCTCGCGGTCCTGATCGTGACGGCACTGTTCCTGACCGGTTTCCTGACCCTCCGCCGCTCCCTGAGCCGCAGCGTCGGTGCGGGCCTGGTGCTGGTACAGCTGCTGTATCTCGGAGCGTTGTACGTCGACACCAACTGATACAATCGAACGCCGAGCTGCGTAACGGGCGTGCCGCATGGGGAGTGCGAGATGGATCGAGGAAAACTGGCCGTTCTGGTCGTATTGGTAGTCGGGATCGTCATCGGACTTGCGGTGCGCCCAGCTTTGTTCGGCGATTCGGAGATGACCGCCGTCACGCCCACATCCACTTCGGATGCCCCGGAGGCTGCGCAGTCGGTTCGCTGGAAGATGGCGAGTGCGTATGCCGGAACGACGCCGATCATCGGCCCGGAGATGAAGGAGATGCTGGAGCGCATCCGGACGTCGTCGGACGGAAGCCTCGACATCCGCTTCTTCGAACCCGGCGCCCTGGTGCCGCCGCTCGAGATCTTCGATGCCGTCGCCTCGGGCGGGGTGGATGCGGGCTGGGCGACTCCCGGCTTCTGGGCCGGCAAGGTGCCGGCGCTCCAACTGTTCGCGTCGATTCCCTTCGGCCCGGCGGCGCCCGAGTACATGGCCTGGATGTACGTCGGCGGCGGCCAGGAGCTGCTCGACGAGCTGTACCTGAAGCACAACATCAAGAGCACGCTCTGCATGATCCTGCCGCCGGAAGCCTCCGGCTGGTTCCGGCAGGAGATCCGCACGCTCGATGACCTTCGCGGCCTGAAGATGCGGTTCTTCGCGCTGGGCGCGAGGGTGATGGAGAAACTGGACGTTTCGACCCAGCTGCTCGCCGGCGGGGACATTTATCCGGCGCTCGAGCTCGGGACCATCGACGCGACCGAGTTCTCCAGCCCGGCGATCGACCGTAACTTCGGCTTCGAACAGATCGCGAAGTTCTACTACTTCCCGGGTTGGCATCAGCAGTCGACGTGGGCCGACGTGATCTACAACCTGGACGGCTGGAACGAGCTCTCGCTCGGCCAGCAGACATTGCTGACGATGGCGTGCGGCGACCTGGTGCAGCGAGGACTCGCCCAGGGCGAGGCGCTCCAGGTGCCGGCGCTCGAGTACTTCGAGGGTCAGGGCGTGCAGCTCAAGCGCTGGAACGACGAGTTCCTGAACGCCTACAGGACGGCGTGGGAGCAGGTCGCGATCGAGGAATCCGAGAAGGATGCCGACTTCGCCCGGGCGCTCGCCTCGTTGAACGAATTCCGTGAACGCTTCGCGATCTGGCGCGACCTGGGGTACCTCGACTGATGTCGGAGACCCTCGACCATCACATCGGCGGCCGCCGCGTTCCGGGTGAATTGGAGCGCGTCGGCCAGGTCTTCAATCCATCGACCGGCGAAGTCGCCCGGCATGTCCGTCTCGGCGGAGCCGCCGAGGTCGACGCAGCCGTACACGCAGCCCAGGAAGCGCTTCCCGCCTGGCAGGCGACGCCGCCCGCGGCACGGGCGCGGATCATGTTCCGCTACCGCGCACTGCTTGAAGAGCACGCCGGCGAAATTGCGGAACTGATCTCGCGGGAACACGGCAAGACGCTGGAAGATGCGCGCGGATCCCTGATTCGCGGGTGGGAAGTCGTGGAATTCGCATGCGGCATTCCGCACCTCCTGAAGGGCGAGCACAGCCGCGACGTGGGCGCCGGCATCGACACCTGGTCCCTGATGCAGCCGCTCGGGGTGTGCGCCGGTATCACCCCGTTCAATTTCCCGGCGATGATTCCGCTCTGGATGTTCCCGCTGGCGGTCACCTGCGGCAACACGTTCGTGCTAAAGCCGTCGGAGCGCGATCCGTCCTGCCCGTTGCGGCTCGTCGAGCTGTTCGAGGAAGCCGGCGGGCCGCCGGGGGTCGTCAACGTCGTGAACGGCGACAAGGAAGCCGTGCAGGCGATCCTCGCGCACCCCGACATCGAGGCCGTCAGCTTCGTGGGCTCGACACCGGTCGCGCAGGCCGTCTACGCGGGAGCGGCCGAACACGGCAAGCGCGTACAGGCGCTGGGCGGGGCGAAGAACCATCTGGTGGTCATGCCCGACGCCGACCTCGACAAGGCGGCCGATGCGCTCCTGGGTGCCGCGTACGGCTCGGCCGGCGAGCGGTGCATGGCGGTCTCGGTGGCGGTGCCGGTGGGGGACGTGGCGGACCCGCTGCGCGATCGGCTGGCCGATCGGGTACGCACCCTGAAGATCGGGCCATACAACGACCCCGCGGCCGAAATGGGTCCGATCGTGACACGCGACTCGCTGCAGCGGATCGAGAGCCTCGTGGCCAGGGGGGTCGAGGAAGGGGCCGAACTGGTCGTCGACGGCCGCGGCCTGAAGCTCCAGGGATACGAGGACGGCTTCTACATGGGGGGCTGTCTCTTCGACCGGGTCACGCCGGACATGACGATCTACCGGGAAGAGATCTTCGGCCCGGTGTTGTCGACGGTCCGGGCGGATACGTACGCGGACGCGTTGCAGCTGGTGCGCGACAATCCGTACGGAAACGGGGTCTCGGTGTTCACCAGGGATGGGGCCGCAGCCAGGGATTTCGCCGAGCGCAGCAACATCGGGATGGTCGGAATCAACATTCCGATCCCGGTGCCGGTGGCCTACCACACCTTTGGTGGCTGGAAGAACTCGTTCTTCGGCGCCTCCAACACGCACGGAATGGAAGGCATCCGGTTCTACACCCGCATCAAGACCGTGACGGCGCGTTGGCCGACCAGCGGCGAAAGCCGCCCCGAGTTCGTGATCCCCACGCATCGCTGACTGCGCGGCGCGGCTCCCGTCCGCCGCATCGCAGCGTTTCCGACCTTGAGACGGCGTCTCGGCCGGCGCGAACTCGTCGCTCGGGCCCGCCGCGCCGCATGCCGATCATTGGCGCGGCTCCGGCCGCGTCAAAGGGCCCGACATCGCGCCGGGGGCCTGCCGGCGGATCCGGCCACGCCGCGTGCCACCCCCGGCGGCGCCCGGACGGGTGACGGCAACGGGATTGACGGTACGGGAGCCGACCTTGCAACATGGCGGCTCCGGCACCCAACCAGCGGCATGAAACCATGATCAGGCAACTTCACCACAACGCGTACCGCTGTCGCGATTCGGAGGAAACCCGGGCCTTCTACGAGGACTTCCTGGGCCTCCCACTGGCGGAAGCGATGGCCATCGGGACCACCAAGACGGGCCGGCAGGCCCAGGTGCTGCACACCTTCTACCGGCTCGACGACGGCTCGTTCCTGGCATTCTTCGAGGCGCCGGACGAACCGTTCGAGTTCAAGAAGCAGCGCGACTTCGACCTCCACATCGCGCTGGAGGTCTCGCCCGATGATCTGCGCATGATGCTCGCCAAGGGCCGGCAGGCCGGGATCGAGACCCGCGGGCCGTCGGACCACGGCATCGTCGAATCGATCTACTTCCGTGACCCCAACGGCTACGTCATCGAACTCTGCGCGAAGCGTACGGGACACGACGACATGCTGGATCCGGACCGAAATGGCGCGCGTGACAAGCTGGACGCCTGGCAGCACGCGAAGGCATCCCAGCCGGCCTAGGCTGCGGCTCAGGGGTTCCGACGACCACCCGACGGATCGCGGGGACCAGCCGTACGGCCGCCATCAGGGGAGGCCGTCGGTTCGAACGGCAGCCGCCGCGCTACCGGACGGCGCTTCAGTTCAGAAGGTCCCGCCGCGCGCGGCGCGGCCGCCGTCGACCGTAACGATGATCCCGCTCAGGTAGCTCGCGCGTTCGGAGGCGAGGAACACCACCACGTTCGCGACTTCGGCGACCGACGCCGCCCGTCCCAGCGGCAAATTCGAGAGGAATTCCCGCCATCGTTCGCGGTCGCCGAGTTCGGTCTCCGCCTTGCCTGCGAGGAGAGCGCGAATGCGGTCGGTCTCGACCGCACCAGGGTTGACACCGACGATGCGGACGCCCTGGTCGATGCTGGTGCTGCCGATGCCTCTGGTGAACGCCATCAGGGAAGCGTTGCCGGCGGTCCCGGCGATGTACGCCGCATCGTAGCTCTCCCCGGCCATGCCGATGACGTTGATGATCGTACCGCCGCCGCGATCGCGCATGCGGCGGAAGTACTGCCGGGTGATATTGATGTAGCCGAAGACCTTCAGGTCCCACGCTTCGCGCCAGCGCGGCTCGTCGACCTGGTCGACGGTGCCGCCGGGAATTGCGCCCGCGTTGTTGACGAGAACGTCGACATCGCCGCAGCGCTCCACGAGCTCTTCGGCCGACCCGCTGACGGCGAGGTCGATGGGGTGAACCTGCACGTCCACCTGATGAGCTGAACGGATCGCCTCCCGCCGCGTCTCGAGCAATTCCTTACCGCGCGCTGCCAGGTGCAGGCTGGCGCCCTCGGCGGCAAACAGTTCGGCACAGCCGAGCCCGATTCCCTTCGACGCCCCGGTCACCAGTACCGACTTGCCCTGCAGTCCTAATTCCATGGAACGTCTCCCGGGTTCGCGAAGCCCCTACGTATAGGGAACATGTTCATCCGGCGATAGACCGGCGCGCCCGACCGCGGCGGACTGCGGGCCGCGTGACGAGGGTTCGAGCCTCCTGCCGGCGTGTTTCCGCGTTCTCGCCGAAGGCGGTCGGTCTCCGGGCAGGCTTTCGTTCGGTTCCGTCACCGATCCGGTTCGCGGCCAGCGAAGCGGCAGCCGGTCAGCTCTGGCGCATCCGGTGGACGCGTCGCAGCGTCCGCGACGGGGATTCCGAGAAGCGCCTCGCGTATTCCTTGCTGAAGCGCCCCAGGTGCTCGAAGCCGCAGTCCAGCGCGATATCCGTCACGGATTCACCCGGGGCGGCGGCCAGCAGCCGCGCCCGCGCGTCATCCAGCCGAACCGAGCGCAGAAAAGCCATCGGCGAGGTGCCGAGGGTCCGGAACGCGCGGAAGAGGGAACGCCCGCTGATGCCGGAGTACCGGACCAGGTCGTCGATCGACAGCGGCTCCGCAGCGTGTGCCCGGATGTACTCCTCCACCTCCCGTATCTGGCGAGGTGCGACATCCGGCGGCTGTGCCTCGAACTGCCGCGAGTAGTTGTGCGGCTGGCCGACCAGCAGGGCGGTCATCAACGTATCTTCCACGTTGGTCACCAGGACCGGGTGGTCGCCGATGGAGTTGCCGGCCTCGAGGTCTTCCATCAGAAAACGCAGCAGCCCTCGATATCGATCACCGAACTGCGGGCGAAACCGCGGATCGAACGTCAGCGGCGCGGTAATCGGTTCGCCGGTCAGCACGTGCAGGTGCCGTTCCAGGGCACGGCGACGGATCTTCACGATCAGCCCGCAGGAACTGGGCCCGTAATGGATCGACAGCGGCCGCGTGGGCGAAGTGACCATGCCCTGACGCGGAGTCACGACACACAGTTCATTGCCGTTGATGTACCGGATGGTGCCTGAGGCCGCGATCTGCACGAGATAGAAGATCTCGGTCTCGCCGAGGTCGTACCCGATCTGGGCGTCAAAGGACAACGCCCCCACCGAGATGCGGGCCAGTGGAGCCTCGCAAAGCCGGAAGCGGAGACTGGCCGCCCGATCCGGAAAGCGGATCTGGTGCCCGCAATAGGTACTGTAAATGAACGACGCCGCTTCGTCGGCACGGGAAGTCGCTGCGATCTGGTAGCGCGAAAGCGGTCGAACCGGGAGAGCTGTCGTCGTCGGTCCCATGGCAGTTTCCCTGTTCAGCATATGAAGCGCGCGGCAGACCGACAAGCAGCACCGGGGATTTGAGCCCCGGTCCCCGGATTGGCGGAATTCGGATATCGATGGCGTAAACCGGATTGCGACCGGTTTCGGCGTTGGCTTGGGTTGAAGGTGGGCATGTCACGCGTACTGGTGCGCAACGCGCGTTGCCAGGCGCGCCAAATGAACCCAGAGGAGGAGATTTGCCGATGGTTGCCTTGACCATCAACGGATACAGCTACCTCGTGGACGCCCCGCCGGATACACCGCTCCTATGGATAATTCGGGAGGAATTGCGCCTCTCCGGAACGAAATACGGGTGCGGCATTGGCCTGTGCGGCTCCTGCACTGTTCACGTCAATGGCGAAGCAGTGCGATCGTGCATGGTTCAGGCTGGTGATGTCGAGGGGACATCGATCACCACCATCGAGGGCCTGCATTACGCCGACAACCATCCGGTGCAGCAGGCATGGATCGAAATGCAGGTGCCACAGTGCGGTTACTGCCAGTCCGGGCAGATCATGCAGGCGGCCGCGTTGATTTCGGCCAACCCTTCACCCAGCCGCGACGAAATCGTCGAGGCTATGGACGGGAACCTGTGCCGGTGCGCAACCTATTCAAGCATCGTCGGCGCGGTCGCACGCGCCGCCGAGATCGCCGGAAGCGAGGCCTGACATGAGTACCACAGACACCCAACTGTCACGGCGGGACTTCATGGTCCGGTCGATGGCAACCGGATCGGGGCTGGCGCTCGGCATCGGCTTCACGCACAGCGTGATCCCGGGAGCCCACGCCGCCACCGCAACGGCGGAGGCGTTCACGCCCTCCATCTGGTTCACGATGATGCCGAACGGCCACACCAGCATTCACGTCGTGAAATCCGAGATGGGTCAGCACATCGGCACTGCACTTGCCCAGATCGTCGCGGACGAACTCGAGGTGAACTGGCAGGACGTCACGATCAACTACCCGGAAGGAAGCGCCGAGAACTTCGCGGTGTACGGCCTCGCCTACACCGTGAACAGCGGCAGCGTCACTACCGAGTTCGACCGCCTGTCGCGCTCCGGTGCCGCGGGTCGCATCGCACTCGTCGAGGCGGGAGCAGCGCTACTCGGGACGAACGTCGAGGATGCGGTCGCCGCCAACAGCCGCGTCACCGACAGCGTCTCCGGACGGTCGCTCTCGTACAGCGAGATCCTTACGCAAACGACCATCGAACGGCGTTTTTCGTACCCGGACGACTTCCGCGGCATTCCGCTCAAGAATCGGGCGGACTACAAGATCATCGGGCAGTCCAAGCCCGCGCACGACATTCCCTCGAAGACCAATGGCAGTGCGCGCTACGGGATTGACGTGCACATCCCGAACATGGCGTACGGCGCCCTGGTGCTGCCGCGTGCGCGGTACGGCGCGAAGGCGCTATCCGTCGACGACAGCCAGGCGCAGTCCATTCCCGGCTACATCCAGGCGGTCACCGTGGACGACAGCTTTGGCAAGTGCACCGGCTGGGTGGTCGCCATTGCGGAGACGTTCCCGGCCGCGATGAGTGCCGCCCAGGCGCTTGAGGTCGAATGGGATCCGGGACCCCACGGCGATGTCTCGCTGGAGGGGCTGCTCGAGGAATACCGGGCGCTCCAGGCGGATCCCGAAGTCGGCGCCCCCTGGGTGGACCAGGGAGACGTGGACGGGAGTCTGGCCAACGCCGACGAGCTAGTCGAGTCCGAGTACACCACCGACATGGTGGTCCACGCGACCATGGAGCCCCTCAACGCCACGGTGCATCAGGTCGGGGACACCTGGCACGTGCACACCGGCACGCAGAGCACGTCGTTCGCCCGGATGACCCTTACCGCCTACCTTGCGCACTTCCTCGGCAAGCCGGCGGAGGAGATCAAGGTGATCGTGCATCAGCGCGTGCTGGGCGGCGGCTTCGGCGGGAAACAGGACTACGACGAGATTCTCGCCGCAGCCTACTGCTCCCACCAGGTTGCACGGCCGGTCAAGCTGATCCAGACCCGCGAGACGACCTTCGCGACCAGCTTCCCGCGGACGCCGACGCTGCACAAGCTGCGCGGCTCCATCCAGGGCGGCGCCTTCACCGCCATGCAGCACGACATCGTGTGCGGCTACATGGGTCCACGGTTCTCCGTCGGCAAGGCGTACGGGAGCGACTGGCTCCAGCTGGATGCGGACGACGGCTCGGGCCGCGACATCGACCAATGGTCGATCGGCGGCAGTGACCACTGGTACACGCTGGACAACCATCGCGTGCGCGCGATCAATCACGACCAGACCACCTGGGCCGTGCAGGCGTCGGCTCTCCGGACCGTCTCCAATTCGTACAACTACTTCGTTGTTGAATCCTTCCTCGACGAAGTGGCCCACCGACTTGGCAAGGACCCGCTGGAGTTACGGCTCTCGATGCTGACCGGCGAAGGCACCAGCCGTGGAATCCCGAACGCCGGCTACGAACCCGGCACCGGTTCCGACTACTACATGGACCGCCTCTGGATTTCGCTGCCGTGGCCAAGCGAGGACAGCTGGATCCCCTACGAGTCGGCAACGGTCGGCGGCGCCAAGCGGCTGGCCAACGTCCTTCGGGTCGCTGCCGGCAAGGCGGGATACGGAAAGCGCATGCCGAAGAACCATGGCATGGGCATCGCCGTATCGGCGGCTGAGGAACGGCAGAGCCCGACCTGGGTGGCCGGTGTCGCCGAGGTCGCGGTTGACCCCGAGAGTGGCGAAATTGACTTGCAGAAACTGACGATTGCCATGGACATGGGAATCGCCATCAACCCCGTCAACGCCGTGGCCCAGATCAAGGGTGCGGCGCTGTGGGGAGCAAGTCAGGTGCTGAGCGAGCGACTCACTGTCAAGGATGGCGCGTTCGAGCAGCACAACTTCGACACCTACCTGCCGATCCGCTTGAGCCAGGTTCCCGAAATCGACGTTGAGATCGTCGAATCCGGGAACCACCCGAGCGGCGTGGGCGAACCCTCGTCGACCGTCGTTGCGCCGGCCGTGGCCAACGCGGTGTTCAACGCCGTGGGAGTGCGCATGCGGCACATGCCGATCACGGCAGACGCGGTGAAGGCTGCCCTCAAGGCGACCTGATCCCGTGACTTGGGGCTGGAGCTACGCGACATTGGTCGCGTAGCTCCAGTACTGCATGATCGCAGCGAACGTCTTTCTCGGTGCAACACCCGATGTCGAACGCACTCCACATGATGTCCGCGCGGGAACTCGCCCGCGGATACGGTACGCGCCAGTTCTCTCCGGTTGAGGTAACGCAGGCCGTTCTCGATCGGATCGGAGCTCTCGACAAGACCTACAACGCGTTCTGCGTGATCGACGGGGAAAGCGCCCTGGAAGCCGCCCGGCAATCTGAACGGCGATGGCACGTGGAAGCCCCGCTCAGCCTGATCGATGGCGTGCCGACCACGGTCAAGGACCTCATTCTCGTCAAGGGATGGCCGACGCGCCGCGGATCGCGGACCATCGATGCCGACCAGGCCTGGGATGTCGACGGACCTCCCGTCGCCCGCCTCCGTGAAGCCGGGGCCGTACTCATCGGCAAGACCACGACGCCCGAGTTCGGCTGGAAGGGCGTCACCGACAGTCCCCTCACGGGAACCACCGTCAACCCCTGGGACACCGCCCGCACCCCGGGCGGCTCCAGCGGCGGGGCGGCCGCGGCCGCGGCGCTGGGCATGGGCACGCTGCACCTCGCCACCGACGGCGGCGGCTCGATCCGCATGCCCGCCGGGTTTTGCGGCCTGTTCGGCCACAAACCCACGTTCGGTGCCGTACCCGTCCATCCGCATTCGCCTGCGGGCACGCTGTGGCACCAGGGCCCAATTGCGCGCACCGTGGACGATGCGTGCCTGATGCTGGACATCATCTCGCTGCCGGACGCCCGCGACTGGCAGGCGGTTCCGCTCGCCCGTCCTGTGGCCCCGAACGCTGCCGACGATTCCAGCGTGGAGGGTCTGCGTATCGCCTACAGCCGTTCCCTCGGTTATGCCAGGGTCGATCCGCAGGTCACCGCCCAGGTGGACGCGGCAGTGCACTGGTTTGCCGACCGAGGCGCGGTCGTCGTCGAGGAAGACCCGGGCTTCGATGACCCGATCGACGTGATGGTGACATTGTGGACGGTCGCCCTGGCCCTCGCGACGGACGGGTTATCGCCGGCGCAGCGCGAACTCGTCGATCCCCCGATCCTCGAACTGGCGGAACGAGGCAAGTCCGTGTCGGCGCTCGCTTATCGTCGGGCGGAGCAGAGTCGCGACGCGCTCGGACGGCACATGCGTGCCTTCCATGAACGCTACGACCTCCTGATGACGCCGCAGCTACCGCTGACAGCATTCGAAGTGGGCCACGAAGTCCCCTTGGGCAGCGGGATGACTCGCTGGTGGGAGTGGTCGCCGTTCACGTACCCGTTCAACTTGACCCAGCAGCCGGCCGCGGCGCTCCCCTGCGGTTTCGCGTCGAACGGCATGCCGGCTGCCGTCCAGATCGTGGCACGGAAGTTCGACGACGACCGGATCCTCCGCACCTGTCGCGCCTATGAACGGGCCAACCCGTTCGTCATGCCGACGCATGTCAACGCCCGTTCGCATGAGGCGGGACCGGGCGCCGCAGCGCTACACGTTTAGTCCGCAGCCGCCGGCGATTGCCCGCGGCCGCCCTCAAATTGCCCGTACGTAGCCCCCGCTGAAGCGAGTTGACGGCCGGGCGTGCTGCAGCGCGGCTTGCCCGGCGCCAGGCCGGGCAGCGGAGCACGCGGGAAGGCGGCCGACGGGTCGAGCGCCTAGGAGCGGCCCGTCAGCAAGATTCCCAATCCGATTGCGACGAGGACGACCGCGACCCCGTAGAACACGCTGCTCCCCAGGATGGGGAGAACCTGATCGAACCAGACGGTCGGGTCTCCCGGATCGGGGTCCAGCGTTCGGTCCACGAACCCCTGCAGCCCCACCAGGCTGTTTGCATGCAGTTGCGACCATAGACGGGCAATCGAGGGCCCGAGGCCCAGCAGGGCCGCGACGAAGGCCGCGCCTCCCAGAACCAGCGCGGTCCGACCGATCGTGCGTTTCATGGGCAGGGCCTCCCGTCGACACGGAACTGCCCGATCGACTGCCTTGCCTGCGAATCTACCGGACTCAATCGGGCGGTGCGACGCTCCCCGGCGGCGAAGTGGTCGGATATCCCCGTGATCCCACTATGATCGTCTGCCACGCGACACGCCCGACGGTCATCATTGCCACGCAAACACTGTGCGACCCAACACCTCCATTGCTCAGGCCACCGCCATCGACGAGATCGAGACTCGCCTGCAATGCGCGTTGCCTGTACGCGTCATCCCGGCGGTGATCGGCGACGTGCAGCTGCCCGATTCTCTGCTCAAGAACCTTGTTCCGGCGGCAGTCCTGGTGGGCCTGGTGGACCGGCCGGCGGGCCCGACCATTCTGCTGACCAGGCGCGCCGACGGCCTGCCGAGGCACCCGTCCCAGGTGAGCTTCTCGGGCGGAGTCGTCGAACCCGATGACGACGACGCGACAGCCTGCGCGCTGCGGGAAACGGAGGAAGAGATCGGCCTTCCCCGTCGGCATGTCGAGATCATCGGGCGCCTGGACACGTGCATCACGGGCACCGGTTACGCGGTGACGCCCGTGGTGGGGCGAATCACGCCGGGCTTCACGCTGACCCTCGCGACGCGGGAGGTGGCGGATGCATTCGAGGTGCCCCTCGCCTACATGCTGAACCCGGACAACCACACCGAAGCCACCCGTGAAACCACTTACGGCACGTTCCGCTTCTATGACATTCGGTGGCAGGAGCACCGCATTTGGGGGGCGACAGCGCGGATGGTGGTGAACCTGTTCGAGAGGACGCAGCTCCCGTGATCCGGACCCTCCTAATTCGCATCCTTCCGTTCCTGGTACCGATCATCCTGTTCGCAGTCTGGTACTACCTCGCCCGCCGGCGAGCCGGCAAGGCAGGCGAGAAGGCCCCGAGCTGGCGCGAGGCTCCGTGGGGCTGGATCGCGCTTTCCGGTTTGCTGGTGCTGGCTCTGGGCCTCGCCTTCTTCCGGTTGTCGACCGGCGCGTCGCCGGACGGGACCTACGTGCCACCGAAATACGAGGACGGCCGCGTCATTCCGGGTCACGTCGAACCGTGACGGTCCGCGCCCTGCAGGTGATCGGTCGGATCACGACCCCGCCCGCATGGCCGAAACGCCCTCTCGTCGCGAAGGTGATGGCGCTGCTCAACACGCCCGAAACCCGGCCGGGGGCGCTGTTCGTCGGGGGCTGCGTCCGTGACGCCCTGCTCTCGCCGCCGCGCGACACCCTCGATGTCGATGTCGCCACCGTGCATCCTCCGGACGAGGTCCGGCGTCGCCTTCGCCGGGCGGGAATACGGACAGTCGCCACGGGCATCGCGCACGGCACGATTACGGCGCTGCCGCCGCGTGACGAACCCGGTTCGGTAGAGGTCACGACATTGCGCCGCGACGTCCGGACCTTCGGGCGGGCCGCCGAGGTCGCCTTCTCGGACGACTGGATCGCCGACGCGGAGCGCCGCGATTTCACCATCAATGCGCTGTACGCGGGCTCGGATCTCCGTGTGTTCGGGGTCAGCGATCTCGGACTCCGGGATCTGGCCCGCGGCCACGTGCGTTTCATCGGTATCGCGGCGCACCGAATTCACGAGGACTATCTCCGCATCCTTCGGTACTTTCGCATGTTCGCGTGGTTCGGCGGCAGCGTGCACGATCGCGTGAATCTCAATGCGATTGCCAAGTCGCTCCCCGGTCTGAGGCTCGTCTCCGGCGAACGGCTCAGGGCGGAGCTGCTGCGGCTGCTGGCCGCTGAGCAGCCGGTTCCGGCCGTGGAGGCGATGGCCGCGACCGGCGCCCTCCAGCGGGTGGTCGGCAACTGGAGCAACCCGGCGTCCCGGGCCGCGCGGCAGCGGCTCCAGACCCTGGGTCGGCTGGTGCATCTCGAAGGACTGCTCGGCCTCAACGACCCGGGACGGCGACTCTGTGCGCTGGTCGACACGATGCCGGGCGCCAGGACAGCCGAAGCCCGCCTTCGACTCACCAGGACCGAGTCCCGACGCCTTCGTGCCAGCGCCGTTGCCCGGCCGCCGGCGAGAACCTGCCCCGAGGCCAGGCGGCACGTCTGGGAAGCGGGTGGCAGCCCTCGGGCCCTCGATCGCCTGCTGCTGGGCGCTGCACGGACCGGGACACCCGCGCCGAACGTCGTCCGCCGCCTGGCCCGGGAGATGGAGGCGTGGACGCAACCGGTCTTCCCGCTGGGCGGCGACGATGTTGTCCGGCTCGGCATCCCCGCCGGTCCGAGGCGCCGGGCCCTGCTCCGCGCCGTCGAGGCGTGGTGGGCGGACGGCGACTTCACGCCTGGCCGGGATCGCTGTCTCGAGGAGCTCCGACGGCTGGCGAGCTAGCCGGTCTTCCCGCGGCGCGCGATGCCCCGCACCCCGGGGCACCGCAGCAGGTCCAGACGAGGACTAGGCCGTGTTCTTCAAGGCCGCGGCGTCTGCGTCGTGATGGTCGTCGGCCGGCGCCGCGATCGAGCCCCGAGCCGCGGACAGCAGGCCGGCCTTCTGGAGATCACGAAGGCCCGGCAAGTCGTTCCGGGATTCGAGGCCGAAGTGGTCGAGGAAGGCCGGGGTCGTCTGCCACGTTGTCGGACGACCGGGCACCTGTTTTCGTCCCCGCGGTTCGATCCAACCTTCCTCGAACAGGATGTCGAGGGTGCCCGGGCTGACCGACACGCCGCGAATGTCTTCGATTTCGGCCCGCGTGATCGGCGCGTGGTAGGCGACGATCGCCAGTGTCTCCAGTCCGGCGCGGGACAGTTTCCGCCGCCGGACCTTCTCCACGGTGAGCCGGTCGGCAATGTCGCTTGCCGTTCGGAACGCCCAGGCGTTTCCGACCCTTGCGAGTTCCACGCCGCGCCCGCTGTACTGCTCCCGCAGGGCGGTCAGAACGTCCATGACCGGCGTGCCTTCGGGCAACACGCGGGCGATCTCGCTGGTCCGGACGGGGGCCGCGCTCGCAAAGAGCAGCGCCTCCGTCACGCGGCATGCGTCAAACGTCGCCGGATCGACCCTGCACGGATCCGCCGCCGGGGCGGGGGCAGCGTCAGCAGGGCACGGCATGGCCCGAGGCGCCGGCCCGGGCATCTCGACGCCGGATCGCGGCTCGGTCGAACCGTTCCGAGCCAGGATTTCCAGGGATTCATGCGGCATGAGCTGGATCTCCATTGGGGCCGGCTCGCGAACGCACCAGGACAGGGCCGAACGGCCGCGCTTGCCGCATGTCCAGCTCGCCTCCCCGGACGAGTTCCAGGCTCGCCACAAACACCGAGGCATAGGCCGACCGGCGGACCGGCGAGGGATCATCGCGCGGCAGGAAACCGGCGAGCGTCGCCCACTGCTGCAGGCCGGCAAGGCGGTTGCGAATCCAGCCGGTCGCAGTCTTGACCGAATAGAGGCGTTTGGGACGAACAGCGAGGGGCGGTGGCTGGCGGCGGCGGCAGATGCCTGCGTAGGCGACGATCAGGTCGTGGAACGTCGCATCGACCGCGGTCTCCACCTTCTCGGCGCGCGGCTGCGTCTCACCGCGGGCATGGCGATCCCGTCCGAGGAGCGGCCGGCGAAACAGCAGTTCACCGTGCCGGCGCATGGCGTCCAACCGGACGATGCGAAACCGCAGCGCCTCCGCCAGCTCCTCTCCGGTCAGTTGCTCTTCCTCCGATTCGGGAAGCAACAACCGCGATTTCATGTAGGCCAGCCACGCGGCCGTGACCAGGTGACCGGCAGCGACTTCGAGATTGAGGCGGCGCGCCCCTTCGACGAAGGCGAGATACTGCTCCGCCAATTCGAGAATCGAGATTTCGGCCAGATCCACCTTTTGGCGGCGCGCGAGCGTGAGCAGCAGGTCGATCGGCCCCTCGTACGCGTCCAACGACAGGAAGAATGCGTCCGGAGCCGCCCGCGGCGGCGGCGGATCCTCTTCAAACTCGAGAACGGGAGCGTTCACGTAAGCCCCACCATACGAATGATGATAGATACCACATATTGGGCCGGTTCGCCAAGAATCCAACGAAATATGGGAAGTTCGGCGCCGAGTGCGGATGCCGCGAGCGGCACCAGCACCAGCCCCCCGAGCAGCACCGGGAACCCGAAGCGCTCGGTCGCGGACCAGCGACGCGCCCACCCGGGCGGCAGCGCGGCGTACAGCACGCGCCCGCCGTCCAGCGGCAGCACCGGGAGCAGATTGAGGAGCGCCAGGAGCACGTTGATCCAGAGCGCATTCACCAGGTTGTCGGCCACCCAGCCACCGCCGACCGGAACGCCCGGAACCAGGTGCAGCAGGAGTGCCGCGAGCAACGCCAGCGCGAGATTCATGCCCGGCCCCGCCAGCGCCACCACCGCGATCCCGATCCGCCTCGGGTTCAGGCGGAAGAAACGCACCGGCACCGGCTTGGCGTAGCCGAACACCAGCGGCGAGATCAACAAGAGCACGAGCGGCAGCAGGACCGTACCCACCGGATCGACGTGGCGCAGGGGATTGAGGCTCACCCGGCCTGCCCGACGCGCCGTGTCGTCGCCGAACTGTTCCGCGACGTAGCCGTGCGCCGCCTCGTGGAGCGTGATCGCCGTCAACGCCGGCAACGCCCATACCGAGAGCGTGTAGGCGATGGCACCCGCCTGCTCAACCATGCGGGAGACACTCCCGGAAGGAACGGTACTCGAGACTGCGGACCTGTTCGGGCGCCCGGCGCGCCGCCAGCCAGGTCAGCGCCGAGCGCCAGCGCGCCGAGGCCTCGTCGGTCATGACAGGAACTGCCCGCGCGATGGCGGCCATTTCGTCGATATTGCCGCTGCAGTGCAGGACGACGTCGCACCCGGCCGTGAGCGCGGCACACGCTCGCTGCTCCATCGCGCCGGCGAGCGCCCCCATGCAAAGATCGTCCGACAGCAACAGGCCCTCAAAGCCGATGCGGCCGCGCACGACTTCGCGGATTGCCTTGGCTGAAACGGTAACGGGCAGGTCGGCGTCCAGCGCCGCATAGACCACGTGCGCTGTCATGGCGACCGGCGCATCGCGAAGCACTCGAAACGGCACGAAATCAGTCGCCTCGAGGACCTGTCGCGGAGTCTCGACCACCGGCAGCTGCTTGTGGCTGTCGGCCCTGGCGCGGCCATGGCCGGGTATGTGCTTGACGACCGGGAGCACGCCCGCGCGCCCCAGCCCGTCCATGGCCGCTCGACCGAGCGCCGCCACGACGCGGGGGTCGCCGGCAAAGGCGCGATCGCCGATGACGGCATGGCCTTCTTCCATTGCCAGGTCGAGCACCGGCGCACAGTTCACATCGATCCCGAGGCCCGCGAGATCGCGGCCCAGCAGGGCATGCCCGATCCGCACCGTCTCGCCCGCACGGGCGAGATCGCTCGTCGCCAGTTGCCCGTACACCGCGGCCGGCGGGTAGGCGGGCGCATGGGGCGGGCCAAACCGCTGCACGCGGCCACCCTCCTGGTCGATCAGGACCGGCGCTTCAGCCCCGGCCGCCTCCCGGAGCGCTTTGACCAGCCCGACCGTTTGCGTGGGGGTGTCCAGGTTCCGGGCGAACAGAATGAAGCCGAACGGATTGAACTCGCGGAATAACGCTTGCTCTTCAGGGCGAAGTTCCGGTCCGGCAATGCCGAAAATGACCGGGAGGGTCACTGCCCCTTGGCGACGAAACAGGGAACTCCCCGTTTCTCCAGCCGGTTGCAGACTTCGCCCGCGTCCTTCCTGGTCTCGAATGGGCCAGCCTGCAGGCGCTGCACCCGCTCCTGCTCCGACACCTTGAACTCCCGCACGCGGAAATCGAGGTTGCCGAAGACGTCGGGATGGGCGGCGAGCAAGCGCTGCGCCTCCACGACCGCGCGGTCGCGCGAACGGATCGCCAGCAGCTGCACCGACGCCTTCCACGCACTGCGGGGATGGCGCGGCTCCGGGAGTTCCGGCCGCTCCTCGGCAGCCACCGCAGGCTCCTCCGCAACGTCCTGGGCCGCGGCCGCTTCCGCGTCCGGCATGGTCTCAGGGGGCGGCTCGACAGGCTCCACCCGGGGCCGGGCCACCGGTTCCTCGAAACTTGGCAGCAGCCGTTCCGGACCGGTGTCCGGTTCCGTGCCCTCCAGCAGGGCGCTGCCGCGGGCATCAGCCTGATATCCGCCCGGGTCCTCCGGACGTTGACGGATCGGTTCCGGCAACGGCTCCACCACGGGGACGGATTCGGTGTCCCGATCGCCGGTCCCGAGGTAGCCCTCGAAGTACATCCAGGCACCGATTCCGAATCCGCCGACCAGCACGGCGGCCACCACCAGTCCGGCTACCCGGTTCATCGCATCTCCTCCACCGGGGTCACGCCCAGAATCGACAGGCCGGCGCGCAACACCGCGCGCACCGCATCGGCCAGTAGCACACGCGCCGCGGTCCGCGGCCGGTCGCCGGGGATCAGTGTCCGCAGGGACGGCTCGCCTCGGGCACCGGCCGTCCAGAGCCCGTGGTACCGGGCCGCGAGTTCCGACAGCTGGAATGCGATGCGGTGGGGCTCGCGGGCGCGCGCTGCCGCTTCGACCTGTTCGGGCCAGAGCGCGACTTCCCGCATCAGTGCCACCTCCCGGGGATCGGTGAGCAACGTCGGTTCAGCCTCGGAGGCGACGTCGAGGTCTCTCAGTTCCCCATGGTCCTGGACCCGTCGGAACACCGAACAGATCCTGGCGTGGGCATATTGGACGTAGTAGACCGGATTGTCCTTTGACTGGCGCACCGCCTCCGACAGGTCAAAGTCGAGCGGCGCATCCGGCCGCCGCATCAGCATGAGGAAGCGGAACACGTCCGGACCCACCTCGCGAATGACGGACTCCAACGTGACGATATTGCCGTCGCGCTTCGACATGCGCACCGGCTGCCCGGCACGTGTGACGCGCACCAGCTGACAGAACTTGACGTCGAGACTGGCCGAGTCCTCGCTGAGGGCAGCGAGTCCCGCCCGCACGCGCTTGGCGTACCCACCGTGGTCAGCGCCCCACACGTTGATCTGCTCCCTGAAACCGCGGCGGAATTTGTCAAAGTGGTAGGCAAGGTCGCCCGCGAAATAGGTCCATTCACCGTTGGCCCGGCGCAGGGGGCGGTCGGCGTCGTCGCCGAAGCGGCTGGCGCGGAAGAGCAGTTGCGGACGAGGCTCCCACGCCTCGCCGGCCTCACCCTTGGGTCGGGGCGGCACTCCGGTGTAGACGAGGTCCCGCTCTGCCAGGACGCCCACGGCATCGTCGACGCATCCGGCCTCCCGCAGGTCACGCTCCGACACGAAGACATCGAAGCGAATGCCGAGCTGTGCCAGGTCCCGGTCGATCAGCTTCATCATCGCGCCGACCCCGGTCTCCCGGAACTGCTCCAACCACACGTTCTCCGCGGCAGAGACCATCTGTCCGCCGTCCGACGCGAGGAGCTCGTCAGCCACCGCCTTGAGGTACTCGCCCGGATACAGGCCCTCCCCCGGCGGCGCGCGCTCGGCGCCGGCCGCCATGCGGTAACGGTGATGGAGCGAGCGAGCGAGCTGGTCGATCTGGCCGCCGGCGTCGTTGATGTAGTACTCCCGGGTGACGTTGAAGCCCGCGAACGCCAGTAGGGCCGCGGTCGCGTCGCCCAGAACGGCGCCGCGCCCGTGTCCTACATGAAGCGGCCCGGTCGGGTTCGCCGACACGTATTCGACATTGATCGGCGTCGCTTCGCCCATCCCGGAACGACCGTAGTCCGCACCGGCCGCCACGGCCGTTCGCAACGCCGGAATCCATGCCGATGGCGCGATCCGCAGGTTGACGAAACCGGGGCCCGCAGTCTCGGCGGACTCGATGCCGGCTGCCCCCGGCAGCGCGCGTGCCAGGAGGTCGGCGAAATCCTGCGGGCTCATCCCGACCCGCTTGGCAAGGACCAGGCTCGCGTTGGTGGCGAGGTCCCCGTGCGCGGGGTCGCGCGGTGGACTCAATGTCACCGCGCGCTGCAGCAGCGGCTCCCAGTCCCCGCTGGGGACCGACGACGTGCCGGCGACCTGGCGAACCGCCTCCATGACGTGGCGGCGAAGCGCCGGGATCGGCGCGTCACCGGGCGCCGGGACCGTCGCGTCCGGCTGGCCTTTCTTCCGGGACACAGCCTGGATCACGTCTCCCGGCGGTGCGGCAGCTTCAGTTGGCGATACCCTGCCGGACAGCGGCGATCTGCTCCTGCGCGGCGGCCGTCAGGATGCGCGTGTCATTCGCGATCGAAACGAACTGGAATCCTTCGCGAATCTTCTGCACGCAATACTCCGGGCTGAGGCAGTGCAGCCCCACCGGTACTCCGGCCCGCTTGGCCGCCGCCAGAATGGTCGCCATGGCCTCGGTGACGACTGGATTGTCGGTGTCCATCTGCGGCCTCTCGCCGAGTGACAGCGCGAGGTCCGACGGTCCGACGTAGATTCCGTCAAGGCCCGGCGTGGCGGCAATCGCGTCCACGTTCGCAACGGCTTCCGCGGTCTCGACCATCGCGATTGCCAGGATGGTCTCGTTCGCCTTGTCGAGGTAATCGGGACCGCCGTAGATCGCAGCCCGAATCGGGCCGAAGCTTCGGACGCCCTCAGGGGCGTACTTGCAGTAGGAAACCAGCTGTGCGCACTGCTCGGGCGTGTTGATCATCGGACAGATGATGCCGTAGCTCCCGGCGTCGAGAAGCCTTCCGATGATTCCGGGTTCCAGCGTCGGGACGCGCGTAAGGGGCGTCACCGGGGTCGTCGACAGCGCCTGCAACATCTGCACGGTGTCGGAAAAATCGCTCAGTCCGTGCTGCAGGTCGATGGTCACGGAGTCCCATCCGCATCCTCCCATGACCTCGGCAGCGAAGCTGTTCGGAATGGCAAGCCAACCGTTCACGACGGCGCCGCCTTCCTGCCAAATTCTCTGAACGGCGTTCTCGCGCATGGTTGCTACTCCAGTACTTCGGGATTGACGATGTGCCCGGGCTTGATCCGGCCGTCGAACGCGTCCAACACGTTCTGACAGGTGACTTCCGCCATGGCACGCATGGATTCGTTGGTGACACCGGCCACGTGCGGTGAAAACAGCACGTTTTCGAGATCGAGAAGCGGATGGTCGTCCGGCGGCGGCTCCAGATCGAAGACGTCCAGGCCCGCTGCACGAATGCCGCCACCTCGGAGTGTTTCGACCAGCGCCTCCTCGTCGATGATTCCCCCGCGGGCAGTATTGACGAGGATGGCCGTCGGCTTCATCAGGCCGAGCTCGGTGGCGCCGATCAGGCCTTCGGTCTCGGCATTCCGGGGACAGTGGACGGTGACAAAGTCCGCCGTCGGCAGCGCCTCCGCCAGACGCGCAACGCGGCGGGCGCCAGCCCGTTCCACGGCAGCGTCCTCGACGTAGGGATCGAAGACGTCGACCGCCATTCCAAGTCCCTTGCCGATCGACGTCGTGCGGGTGCCAATTCGGCCGAAGCCGATCACCAGCAGCCGTTTTCGGAACAATTCGGTGTTGTCCCGCTCGGTTCCGAACCGATCCTGGAAGCGGCGCCCCTGCACCGCCCCGTGGTATTGGAGGGAGCGCTTGGCAAGCGCCATCATCATGAAGACGGCATGCTCCGCGACCGACCTCGAGTTGGCTTCGCCGGCGATCAACAGCGGGATGCCACGCTCGGTCAGCGCCTCAACGTCCACGGAGTCGTAACCGACGCCAAAGCGCGCCACCGCTTCCAGCTTCGGCGCTGCCTCGATGAATTGCCGGTCGCAGATGGTCGTGCGCAGGGTCACTGCCGCGACATCATCCAGGCGCTCGAGCAGCGTGTCGAGCTCGTCGTTGGAGCACTCCTCGACCAGGACGTCGTCGCGGGCCTCGAGCAGAGATCGTCCCGCTGCCGGCATGCCCTGTACTAGCATCACTTTGCGCTGATTCGCCATATGTTCGTCCCTCAAATCTCTTCGACACCGCGTACCGCGTAGCGGGCACGGTCCCACAAACTGGTGACCTCGCCGCGAGCCATCCGCTCCTCGAGCGCGTCTTCCTTTGCCTGCACGTCCGCCAGTGCAGAGATCACCCGTTCCGCGTGGACGCGGGGCACCACCACCACGCCATCTTCGTCGGCCACCACGATGTCTCCCGGCTGCACGACCACGTCGCCTACGCTGACGGGGCCGT
>VXPW01000060.1 GCA_009839325.1 Rhodospirillales bacterium | reverse complement strand
CGCTGTCGCTGTCGGGGTCGGTGGTGTCCGCGTCCGTCACCGTGTAATTCATGCTCCAGGTGCCGGAGGTGGTGGGGGTCCCGGACAGTTCGCGGTTGGCGGCGTTGAAGGCGAGCCCCGGCGGCAGATTGCTGGTGGCGTCGCAGCCCATCTCGCCGGCGGCGCATTCCAGCGTGTAGGTCAGGGTGCCGTCTCCGCCGGTGGCGGCGGGAAGGACCACCGGGTTGGGCGTCGTGGTGGTCCGGTCGATGTCGACCGCCTGATCCTTCAGGAAGGTCTGGTCTGCAACCGTGCCGAGAGCAGGTTCCAAGTCCGTCTGGGCATGGCCGTGCGGCGCAACGCAGAACAGCAGCAGCGCCGCGACGACGCTCGTAAGGACAGCCGGGACACCGGATGCAGGTGTCCGCGGTCTGGGGGATCCCGTGCCGGGGTCGTTGTGGATCGTGCACATGGGTCGCGCTTATAGCTGCGACGAATGATTTTCTTATGATAAAAACAGGCACTTATGTGACTTATGTGTGATTTTTGACGAATACCGGACGAAACCCGTTGGATTCGGAGAGGACACCGGAACGGCAGGGAGACCTGGCCCCGGAACCGGGCGGCGCAGGCCTGCCTGCCGACCATTGGACCCGCCGACCCTTGCGGCGAGCGTCATGGTGGCGAACGGAAGGTCCTCGACGTGCAGGCTTCGGGAGGCCGGGCGCCCGCGCTGCACTGCGTGCCCGAACGCGCGGTCGCATTTGGGCTTCGGAGCCGCCCTGCGAAGCAGGTGGTGTTTCCGTGGGCCCGGGGGCGTTTCGAGCGATGGCGCCAAGAACGCCGGGTCACCATCTCTTCTTCAAGGACAGCCCCCGCACCCAATGCCCCTGCTGCCTCGACCGCTGCTCCGGTTGCCTCGGCCCCGCGGGGGACGGTCTTGCCGGCAGCTCCAACGCGAGCACGGAGTTCACATACGGACTGCGCGCATCCGTTGACTTGATGACGTCATCTCGAACCGGTCCGCGAATGCGGCAGGAGTCGCGCGAGCTGGCTCTCCGGCCCGTTGATCATGGGTCAGCCAGATACCCCCCGCCCGCTCGTGATCGGCGTTGACCGACCGACGGGAGATCGAATTCGAACCCCGGGCATGGCGCTCGATCCCAAACCGGACGGGGGTCAAGGCGTTTGACGGAGCCGCGCGGGATTGGAATGATGCGATCACGTCCTCCCGCTAGTTGAACTGCCGTGCCTCGAGCTGTCTGGGCCCTGCTGCCCCTTGCCGCAGCACTTGTTGCCGCGTGGCCCCTGCGGGCGGCCACGCTCGACGAGGTCTCGGCCCTGGTTGCCGAGCTGCAGGCGGCCACCGCCGCTGAGCGCGCCGGGGCGGCGGTCCGACTTGGCGAACTCGGGTCCAACGCCAATACCGCGATCGACGCCCTGATCGTGTCGGCGCTGCAGGATCCTGATCACGTGGTCCGCATCCGGGCCATTCGCGCACTCGAGCGCATCAGCGGCCAGGCCAACGTGACCGTCACCGCCCTGATCGAGCTGCTTGATGATCCGCATCCGGAGATCCGGTGGGCCGCGGCGGGCGCGATGGAGAGCTTCGGCCTCAAGGCGGTCGTGGCCACGCCGGCGCTGGTGGAGATGCTGGACGATCCCGACCCGGCAGTTCGAGGTTCCGCAGCATCAACGCTCGGCAAGATGGGGCCGGTGGCCGTGGCGGCGTTGATGCAAGTGCTGGACGATCCCAACCGCGACAAGAAGCTGAACGCGCTGAAGGCTCTGGCCGGCCACGGCGCGCGCGCCGGCGTGGCGGTGCCCCGCATCACGCCGTTCGCGGGAGATCCCGATCCGGAGTTGCGCGCCGCAGCATTGCTGTGCCTTCGCCGGATCGCCGGGGACCGGAACTGGCCCGGCGAGTCGGGCTGGCTTACCGACCCGCAGGCGCAAATCTGGCCGAAAGCGATGACATCGGCCGAACGTCTGCGGGGTTATCCGTCGCTCCGCCGCGCCATCGTGGAGGCTGCCCTGGGGGTATTCGGGGAGTTCGTCGGCGACCCTGACCCGCGGGTGCGCTACGAGGCGGTCAAGGGATTTGCCGACCTGGGTGAGGAAGGGCAGTCAGGCGCACAGCAGGTGGCACCGCTGCTGCGAGACCCGGAATCGCGCATCCGGCGGGCGGCGGCCGACGCGGTAGGGGGAATGGGTTCGGAGATCGTCTCCGACCTGGTCCCGGAGCTGGTCTCGGCACTGGCGGACCCCGATGACAACGTTCGATGGGCGGTCATCCAGGCGCTGCGAAACGTGGGATCTGACGCAGTGCCCGAACTCGCCATCGTCCTGGAGTACGGTGATCCGCTCCTGCTGCCAGGCGTGCTGGCCACCATTGTCGAACTCGGCCCGATCGCCGCCGAAACCGCCGTGTACCTGCTGCCGCACCTGGGTGCAGGCCAGCCGGAAATCCGAGCACTTGCGGCCGAGGCGTTGGGCAGCGTCGGCGCCGTCCAGGCGACCGGCGCCCTTCACACCGCTCTGGACGATCAGGCCGAGGAAGTTCGCCTGGCAGCGGCTTGGGCATTGGCGACCCTTGGTGCGGATGGCCCGGTAGCCCGATGAGGCACCTGCGGAAATTGCTGGCCGTCATGACCTTGACGGCAGCTGGACATGCCGTCGCGGCCGAGCCGGTCGACATGGAGCTGATCATTGCGGTCGATGTCTCTTCGAGCGTCGACGAGAACGAATACCGGCTGCAGATGGGAGGCATTGCCGCGGCGTTCCGAAACCCCTCGGTGCTCGACGCGATCCGCTCGCTCGGGCCGGGCGGATTGGCGGTGCTCGTGATGCAGTGGTCGGACAACCGCGAACAGGCGCCGGTTACCGGTTGGCGCGTCATTCGGAGCGCCGCGGACGCAGTCGCCTATGCGCGTGAATTGCGGCAAGCCCCGCGGGCAATTCCTGGCGGACAGACCTCCATCGCCGGCGCGATCGAGTTCGCCATGGGAGAGCTGGCGACCAACGGCTTCGAGGGCAACCGTCGGGTGATCGATGTCTCGGGCGACGGCCGGGCCAACAACGGCGTCCATCCCATGTCACTGCGCGATGAGGCGATCGAGCAGGGGGTCACGGTCAATGGCCTCGCGATCCTGAACGAGGAGCCGTTTCTCGATGACTACTTCGAGCACAGCGTCATTGGCGGCGCGGGTGCGTTCCTGATGGTGGCCGACGACTACCGGGACTTCGCCGCGTCAATCCAGCAAAAGCTGCTTCGGGAGATCGGCCTGCCCATCGCCATCAAGGCGCCGCCGGTCCGGCGCACGACCGCCGCCCTGCGGCCATTCGAGACTCATTGAGCCCGCAACCGTCAGGCTGCGGGCTCATGGAAAGCGTGTGACCGGGGCGCGCGCCGGCCACTCGGGCCGGTCTGGCGGTTACCGTTGGGCCTCTTCCACCACCGGGTTGTAGCCTTCCTCGAACTCGCCCCTGGCGAGCCGGTCCTTGTACTCCTGCCGCAAGTAGGCGATGATGGACCAAATGTCATCGTCGGAAAGCGTCCGCGAGAAACCACCCATCTGGGTGGGGCGGCCGTTGATCGTGAGGCCGGCGGCGATCACGGAATAGATATCGAGATTCCTGCCCCCGCCAGCCTTGAACTTGTTGCAGCTCAGGCACGGACCCTTGGCCCCGATGCCGCGGCTGCCGTGGCAGAACCCGCACCGCGCCCCGTACCGCTCCTTGCCGTGCTCGATGGCCGCGGCATCGCCTTCCAGCGGGTTCTCGATGTCGTTTTCACCGCCGTAGCCGAGGTCTTCGGCGGCGTTCGCGGTCTGCGCCAGCAGCACGAAGGCCGCGAACAGGCAGGTGGGAAGGAGAGCGGCTCGGCGTAGGGATAGAGGGTGCATGGAATTCGTCCGGGCAACGGCAGCGTCAGCCAGGGAAGGGCGCGTAGTAGGGAATCTGGTAGCTGGTGACGATCGACTCGATGGTGCCGTCGGCCAGCATGTTCGCCAGTTCGGCGTTGACCAACTCGATCAAGCGGGTTTCGCTTTGCGGGATGGCGGCGCCCACGTTCCAGCGGAGGCCCACGATCGGTTCAAAACCGTCAACCAGCGAAAAGTTGGATTCCTTGTGCCGTCGGCGTTCGATGGCAAGGGCAGGTGCCCACACCATGGCGGCCTTGGTCTCCCGGTTGCGCAAGCCGTCCAGGACGCGCCGGTTACCGAGGTACAGCTCACGTTCAATGCCGTTGTCGATCAGATAACCGTCCATGGCCGTCGACATGGCCACCCCGATGTCGGTGTGCTTCGCGATGTCTTCAAGCGTGGCGACATTTGCGAGTTCGGGGTCGACGACCGGAATGTAGGCCAGCCCGAGGTAGGCTGACGAAAAGATCAGACCCTTTTCCCCGATTTCATCGACGTTGTCCGGATGGATCGCAATGCCGGCGAACACCTGGCAGCGCCCCTTGGCGATCGAATTGCGCAGCGCCCTGCCGAGCCCGCCCCGGGTGCCGGTATTCGACCAGTAAATCTCGGTGCGCCAGCCGTTGTTGGCGGCGATCTGCGAAAAGATCTCGACGTCGAAGCCGCGTGGATAGTCGGTCGAGGAACTGTGCGGCCAGTTGTACGGATCGGCGCAGATGGTGATGACGCCGCGGTCCTCGATGTGGTTGAGAGCGTCTTCCGCTTGGGCGTCCAGACTCATGGTAAACGCCAGCGCGCACGCTGCGGCGCAGGTGGAGATCAGTTTCACGGGGTCGACTCCGGATTAAAGAGGGATCAGTCCGGTGCAGATATATAGGTAGAAGAAAAGGGGGAAGGCAGCGAGCTGCCCTCCCCCGAAAAAGTCGCGGATGCGAGCTTTTTAGTCGATGCCAAAGGCGAACAGGCCGCCGCCCTTGGTGTGGTTCTGGAGCCACTCACCGAAGGTGAGGGGCCAGATGCCACCACCACCTGCACCGACGACGATCGTGATGTACTGCTTGCCGCCGGCGGTGAAGGAAGTCGGGTTACCGTGCACGCCGGTGCCGACGTTGAAGGCCCAGAGTTGTTCACCGGTGTCGTCGCGGACGGCGTGGAAGAAGCCCTCTGCGTCACCGTAGAACACGAGGCCGCCAGCCGTGGCCATCATGCCGCCCGTGGCGGGCGTGCTGTGCGGACGGATCCAGGCGAGTTCGCCGTTCGAGGCGTTGTACGCCTTCACCGCACCGTTACCCTTGTTGAAGGTCAGGACCTTCGCGCCCAGGTACCACTCGCCGCGACGCCATTCCATCTTCTTCGCCTGGAGGTCCATCGAGAAGTTGTACGTCGGGACGTAGACCATGTTCACGCGCGGGGAGTAGGCCATCGGGTGCCACTCTTTGCCGCCGTCAAGCGAGGGGGCGATGTCGTTGGTACGACGGTCGTAGACCACGTCCATTGCCGGGTCGCCACCTTCTTCCCAGGCCATGATCGGACGGCAGTTGTCCTTGAAGCCAGGGGTCCAGTTGATCCGGCCGAGCGGAACCACCCAGTTGCAACGTCCGTTGGTACGGTCGATCGAGTAGAGGTGGCCGTTCCGGTCGCCGTGGAGCCAGACCTTCTTGCCGTCGATGTCGGCCAGGATCACCTCGTTCACGCCGTCGTAGTCGTACGGGTCGTTCGGGGTGTACTGGAACCAGAACTTGAGCTCGCCGTTGTCGGGGTCAAGCACGATCGTGGAGTTCGAGTACAGGTTGTCGCCAAGACGGACGTGACGGTCGAAGTCCGGGCCCGGGTTGCCGACCGGCACGTAGAGCAGGTGCAGGTCCTGGTCGTACGAAGCGGTGATCCACGTCGAGCCACCACCGTACTTCCAGGATTCGCCGGCCCACGTGTCGTTGTTGGGCTCGCCTTCAGCCGGAATGGTGTAGGTGTTCCAGACCGTGTCGCCGGTCTCGTGGTCGAGGGCGCGGACCCAGCCGCGGACGCCGTACTCGGCACCGGCGGTGCCGATGATGATCTTGCCATCAAGCGCCAGCGGCATGACGGTGAAGGTCTCGGCGTAGGTGTAGTCACCAACGGTCTTGTCGAAGACGACTTCGCCGGTCGCGTTGTCGAGAGCGACCAGATGCGCGTCGAGCGTTGCGAGGTAGACGTTGTCCTTGTACGGGGCGACGCCACGGTTCACGACGTCGCAGCACAGCTGCGGGTACACGTCGGCCGGAAGCTCGCGTTCGTACTTCCACTTGATCAGACCAGTCTGACCATCGGCCGCGATCACGCGGTTGAAGGACGTCGTTACGTAGAGGGTGCCACCGACGGCGACGGCCTGGCTGTCCTGCCCCTCAAGGGTTCCGAACGACAGGTACCACTCAGCCTCGAGGTCCGCAGCGTTGTCCTGGTTGATCGCCGTCTGCAGGGCGTACCGGGTGGCCTCGTAGTCGCGACCGTAGTGGAGCCAGTTCATCGGGTCCTTGTCGGCGTTCAGAAGCATGTCGTCCGAAACGTAGTTCGGCTGCTGCTTGGGTGCCGCAAGGATGTCAATACCCTGAGCGAACGCGGACGTCGCGAGCCCAAAGCTCACGAGCACACCGATCGTCAGTTTGGTTAGGAGATGCATTAGGTAATTCCTCCCGTTCAGCATCTTTTCATTAGGCGGGGCCACAAGTCGACTGCCCGGGCGCGCTTGCGCGGCGCCGGTTTCACGTAGCCGTGCCTCGCCGAAACGGCGGCGAAACCTGAAAGGCCCTTCCTTTTGTGCGGCGGACTATACGGGGTTACGCAACGGTATGCCACCGGTTCGCGCCGGCCGAATCACCGGTCCGCCGTTCAGCTACTTGGCGAACCCCCCCGGGGCCAGCGAGCGCCGCATCTGGGCCAGGGGCGGGCAGCGCCGGTCATCGTGGTACTCGACCTGACAGTCCAGGCACTGGAAGCACTCGTTCATGTTGATGACGCCGCTCGCGGGGATCGCCTGCACCGGACACGCCCGCTCGCACAGCCGGCACGGGTTCCCGCATTCGACGCGGCGCGCCAGGTTGCCGAAGATCCGCACCTTGCCGAGAACGGCGACGGCCGCACCAAGCGGGCACAGGAAGCGACAGTAGAAGCGCTCGACGAACAGCCCGAGCGCCAGCAGCACCCCCGCATACATGACGTACGGCAGGCTGCGGTCGAACCGGAGCGTGATCGCCGTCTTGAACGGCTCGACTTCCGCGACGGTCTGGGTGGTACCCATCCCCAGGGTGAGGGCGCTGCCAATCAACACCGCCAGGACCACGTACTTGAGGGCCCACAGGCGCTCGTTCGCTGTTTCCGCGATCGCGAGCGTGGGCAGCCGGACGGCACGCGCCAGGCGGGCAAGCAGTTCCTGCAGCGCGCCGAACGGGCACAGCCAGCCGCAGAACACCCCGCGCCCGAACAGCACCAGCGACACGAGCGTGTAGCCGGCGATGATGACGATCAGTGGTTCGTAGAGGAAACTGGTCCAACCGCCGGTGAAGACGGCCTGCGCATACGTGAGCACGTTGACGATGGTGAGCTGCGCGTTCGCCACCCAGCCCAGCCAGCCGATGACGACCACGAGGAAGGCAAGGCGCACCCATTGGTGGACCCGGCGGTGGCGCGAGATGACGGTGGGCCGAGCCACGAGCACCGAGAGCACCACCAGCAGCAGCACGAGCCCCATGATGGCTCCGTCGTGCTCGGCCCAGACCCGCCGCCAGCCGTCGAGGGCGCTGGTTCTGACCAACCCGAAATAGGCCGTCTGGACCGGTCGGAGCCCGGCGTCCTCAAGGGCGATCGGATCCCCGCCGATCAATTCCTGGGGCAACGAATACTCGACGTCGATTGCCCCGCCGCCCTGGTCCGGGGGTACGCGAAGCTCGAGGGTCCATGGCTCGAGCGGATCGAATTCCCATTTCCGCGGGATCCGGAACAGACCGGTCTCCGAGAACAGCGGCCGTCCGTCGGCCCGGACCGCGGTCGCGGTGAGCGATTCCGACTTCGTGAAGCTGAAGGATTGCTCGCCCTGGACCAGCCGGAGCCGGTCGTACTGACCGGTCCGCCGGACGGCGTTCCCCCGCCAGGAGATGCGGCCGCTCCCGAGGACGGCGAGGAGCTGGTCGCCGTAGCCGATCTGCGAGATGTGGTGGTTGAACCACTGGCCGCCGAAGAGATTGCGGCCGACGTCGGCGGGCGTCGCGAGCGCGGCGTACAGCGACAGGACGGTCTCGCCCGGCCCGTCGCCCTCGCCCCCGATCCCCAGCTCCTGCGCCGAGTACTCGCCGCCGACCACGCCGCCCCAATCCAGCAGTTCCTGCCAGGATCTGGGCTCGAACCGGTCGACGTCGAGCTGGAACGGACCGGTGTCCTCCTCCTCGCCGAGCAGCCCCTGGATCCGGGCCATCTTCCGCGCCGACAGGACGATCGCGTTATACGTGAGCGTGGCGCTGATCGTCGCGCCCCGGACGCCGTCCACCCCGCGCCCGGTAAACCGGACCGGACGACGGACGTCGAGGTTGCGAAGTCCCTCGAAGAGGTCCTCGAGCTTGGTCTGCGGGATCAGGCTGGGGCCCACCATCGGTTCGTGGAGTTCGAGGACCGCCGAGCCGGTGATGCGGCCGGCGTGATCCAGGCCGACGATGATGTCAAACGGCTCCCCGGAATAGCCGCGCGGGTTCACCGTCTCGAAGGTCGAGAACAGCCATCCCTGCACCGCGTCGCCCTCCAGCACCGTGGCCACCGGCGGCGATCCGTCGGGCGGCTGCACGTCGCTGGCCCCGGGAAACGTCTTGGCGATGACGCCCGGCGTCAGGCGGGTCGCGAGCGGGTCGTACATGTCGGCGTCGGCCGGGTCGGCCGTGATCAGCAGCGCGGCCACGATCGCGGCCACGGCGCCCGTGCCGCCCACGGTCGCCCGCGTCGGCGTGCGCGCGGGCTTCGCCTCCGGGCAGAACGCGGGGTCGAAGTAGGCCTCCTGGCACCGGAGGCACTGGATGCATTCCGAGTGATCGATCGTGCCGTCGGTGCGGATGGCGCGGGTCGGACACACCGGCTCGCACTTCGTGCAGCTGGTGCCGCAGGCCCGGTGGCGCCGGAGCCAGTTGAGCATCCGCAGCCGCCCGCCGAGGCCCAGCGCGGCGCCGAAGGGACAGAGGTACCGGCAGAACGCCCGTTCGGTGAACACCGCGATGGCCAGGCAGGCCACGGCCCACACCACGTAGGGCCAGGGCCGCAGGAACGCATCGCCGATCGCTGTCCCGAAGGGCTCTGCCGCCAACGCCGTATCGAGCATGGCGGGCACGAACACCGCGACGGCCACGATGCCGGCCAGCACGGCGTACTTGAGGTACCGGAGACTGCCGTGAACGCGCGCCGGGGGTTCGTAGCGCGGCACCCCGAGCAGCCGCGCGGCCCGATGAATGAAATCCTGCAGCGCACCGAACGGGCACAGCCAGCCGCAAAAGGCGCCGCGTCCCCAGAGGAGCAGGGCGACCAGCGTGAAGACGGCGACCAACACCAGCGCCGGGATGCCGAGCAGCGGGCGCCAGTCGCCGGCCGCCGTCGCACTCCGTACGGCATCGACGATTTCCTGCAGGCCGGGCTGCACGCCGAACCAGCCGCCCAGCCCGATCAGCGTGGCGGCGAGCAATCCCCCGCGGACGACGCGGTACAGCCGCGGGCGACGGGTCAGCGGGTCGGCCAGGACGATGGTCGCGACCACGGCGCCGATCAACAGGACCACCGCCAGTACGCTCAGGCCGGACGTGTGCCAGACGCGCTTCCAGGGCGGACCCCACTCGTCGACGAAGCCTTGCCGGTTGGGCATTTGCACCGCGGGCAGCGTCGTCGCATCCAGGACCAGGTCGCGGCCGATGATCCGGTTGGTCCAGAGCAGGTAGGCGGTCACGGCATAGACTTCGTCGTCCGTCAGGGTGAGCGGCGCATTGTGCGGCATCGCCCGGCGGATGTAGTCGAAGAGCGTCGTCGCGTACGGCCAGTACGAGCCAACCGTCTTGACGGGCTGCGCGGTGGCGAGCGTGCCGACGCCGCCGGTGAGCATGTCGGCATCGGCGCCGTCGCCCTGCGCGCCATGACAGACCAGGCACTGCGCCTGGTAAACCGATTCGCCGGCCTCGACGGTGCCTGAGCCGGCGGGCAGCGTGGCGCCGTCGGGAGCGATGGAGATGTCCATCTGCTGCACGACCGCCTCCGACGCTTCGCGCCCGAGGTCCGGGGAGCCCGGCAGCTCGTCGGCATCGGCGGCCGCGCCGGCGCCCAGGGCAAGCAGCAGTGCTGCTACGACGACGGGTCGGGTCACAGGCTGCGGGAAACTAGAGGTAGACGTTGGTGACACTGCCGTCCGAGGCAATGTGCCAGCTCTGGATGGCATTGCAGTGGTAGAGCTGGCCGTGCGCATAGCGCGCCGACCATTCGGTCCGGGTTTCCTGGCGATGGCCGGCCTGGTCGGTTGCCCGCGACAAAAGGGTCGCCGGCGACCCATTCCAGGTCCAGTTGTGCCGAAACCGGACTGGTGCATACGTCGCCGGGCGGCCGTCAAGCGCAGCGGTCTGCCATGAGTTGCCGCCGTCCGTTGAAACGTCCACGCGGCGCACGGCACCGTGCCCCGACCAGGCGAGCCCGGTGATGTGCTGAAAGCCCGGGGCGATCGTCTGGCCGCCGCTCGGTTCGGTGATGACCGACTTCACATCCATGGGGTAGGTGAACTGGAGGGCCTTGCCGTCCGGTCGCAGGTCGCTGTACTTGGAGGTTTCGTCCCGCGTATGGACCGGCTCCTCGACGACCTTGAGCCGGCGCAGCCACTTGACGTTGAGATTGCCTTCCCAGCCCGGCACCACCAGCCGCATCGGGTAGCCCTGCTCGGGCCGCAGCCGTTCGCCGTTCTGGTACAGCGCCACCATGACGTCATCCAGCGCCTTTTCCATCGGCAGGCTGCGGCTCATCGCGTTGGCGTCGGCGCCTTCGGCCAGAAGCCAGCGCGCGCCTCGTCGAGGCCGGGCCTCGCCGAGCAGCAGCGATAGCGGGATCCCCGTCCACTCGGCGGTGGACACCAGCCCGTGGATCATGCCGCAGGTTTCGTCGACGGCCAGGGGAAAGGCGTTCGAATTGAAGAAGCTGTTGCCGGCGCACTCGATGAAAAGCACCTTCGTCGTCATCGGGTAGCGCAGGAGCTCGGCGGGCGAAAACAGCAGATTGCGTTCCACTTCGCCGTGAATGAGGAGTTCGTGGCGCAGCGGATCGATGGCGGGAACACCGTTGTGGCTGCGCTCGAAATGCAGGCCGTTCGGCGTGATCGTGCCTTCGAGGTCCTCGAGCGGCGTCATCGCCACGCCGGCCCCCGGCGAGACATCCTCGTACGGCTGCAGGATCTCCCGTCCGACGTCCGCCTCCTGCGGAGCCGGCGCTCCGTACTCCCGGAACGGACGTCCCGGGACCTGCATCCAGTCGGGAGCGGCGTCTCCCGCCCGCCCCGCCAGCGCTGTACCGGGCGCCACGGCTCCGGCCGCCGCGCCCCCCAGCAGGATCCGCCGGTTCAGATGCGGGCCGCGCGGTCGGCGCATCACCCGACTCCTTCTCCGAACCGCTCCTGCAGGCGCCGCATGCCGCGGATCCACCGGTCGTGGTCGGTGGCCTTGCGGCGGACATACTCCGCCACGTTCGGGTGCGGCAGGATGAGGAAGGCGCCGGCCGCGATCCCGTCGAATGCCGATCGGGCGACATCGTCCGGCTCCAGCACGCCATCGAGGCCGGCGACGCCACCGTCCTCGAGGTTGGCGATCATGTCGGTACGGACCGCCTGCGGACACAGGGCCGAAACCCCGAGACCCCGGTCGCCCCACGTGATGGACAGCCATTCGGCATAGGCGAGGGCGGCATGCTTGGTCACGGCATACGTCGCCGAGCCGATTTGCGACAGCAGGCCCGCCGCCGAGACGGTGATCAGGAAGTATCCGCCACGTTCAGCCATCGGCGCCGCGAGGCGCCGCGAGGCGTACGCGTGGCTCATGACGTTCACGTCCCAGCAGGCCTGCCAGTCCGCCGCGCTCGTATCCACACCGCCCGGACGATGAATGCCGGCGTTCGAGCAAAAGACGTCGATCGGTCCGGCGAACGCCTCGGCAGCCTCGATGAATTCCCCCATCGCCGCGTCGTCGCCGACGTCCGTTGCCCAGGCACGGCCCCCGCACGCTGCCGCGCAGGCCTCGGCGGCGGCGCCATCGAGGTCGGCCACCGCAACGGCACGCGCGCCCCGGCGGTGCGCTTCCATCGCCAGCGCACGGCCGATCCCGTTGCCGCCGCCGGTGACCGCGACCACCTTGTCCTTCACATCCATGCTCATTCTCCCCGGGGAGCCGCGATCAGCAGGGTAAAGATCCCGCCGATGGTACTGCGTTCGATGAGCTTCAGACCGGCATCCTCGAGGAGGGTCGCCTGCTGACCGGCGGTCGGTACCACGTTGCCCCAGGTCATTTCGTTGAACTGGGTCTGGACGGCAAGCGCGGCCTCCGGACTGCGGAGATCGGCATCGTCCGGATAGGTCTCGTCGAGGATCACGAGGCGGCCGTCTTCGCGCAGCAGGCGTCGGCAGTGGCCGAGGACTTCCGCCCGCACGTCCTCGGGAATCTCGTGCAGCACCTCGACCATCGAGATGACGTCGATGCTGGCAGTTTCGCCTTGCCATTCGTTCCCGTCATGAATCGTGACTCGATCCTCGAGGCCGCCGGCCGACACGGTCCGACGAGCCTGCTCGAGGCCGTCCTGATGGACGTCGGTCCCGGCGCACCTGGCCTGCGGGAAGGCCTTGGCCACCTGGACGACGAGGCCCCCGACGCCGCAGCCGTAGTCCAGGAACGTGCCGCCGTCCGTCAGGGCTGAACGCGCCTCTTCGATCTCGGGGAGGAGGCGTCGGGCCATGAGAACGTGCAGCCCGGCCGTCGTGTTGCCGATCGCCTCGGCGAAGGCATGGCCGTGCTCCTGGAAGGTGCGGACGGCACCGTCCGCCATGGCTGCGGTATGGGTGGCGAGATCCTGCTGAAAGTGGTCGAGCGTGGCGATGACGTAGGGGAGGAGGAACCGGGGATCGCCGGGCTTGGCCAGAATGGCGTCGAAGTGGGGCGCGAGTCGCGCCCGGCCATCGGTCAGCGGGTCCAGGACTTCCCACGCGATGGCCGTCTTCCACCAGACCCGGACAAACGGGAGATGGAGCCCCTTGGGGGCGGCGAGGTCCTCCGGCGTCAGACCGCGGTCTCCGGCCTCGGCGAGAAGGCGAAACCAGCCAAGGTCGGCGCCGGTACGGATGAGATGAAGAACGTGGAGACCGCGAATGTGGCCCCACAGCTTGTTGATCTGGGTTTCGAACGGAACGTCGGGTGCAGGCATGCGGTGCGCTCGCTGATGGAAAACGCCCGGAAGGCAGTCTCGGGTCGATGCCCGGTGGCGGTCGGTTGCGGGATGATGCCGGGAACGGACGACAGCCTCTTATAGCACTAAAGATCGGCCGCATTGGCGCGCTGGCGGCGACGCCCCGTCAACCTGTCGGGAAGCCTGCGTGGCGGGGCCGCGCGAGTTCCCGATTCCCGGGAGAACAGCCGCATCTCTTGCCGAGACCGCACGCCCGGGACGGAGTGGGCAGGTGTCCAGCGTGCAGCCGGTCGCCGAAACGAGCGCTGGCACCGGCGTCCCGGCCGGCAGGTGAACGGTCTGACGCTTTCCCCCATGGCGCGAGTGCGCGGGACGGCTCGGCATTGGCCGCTGTCGCCGAATTTTGTTAACATGGTTAACTAATTTCTTATGCGTGGAACTCAGGGCTATCCGTGCAGTCGCAGACCGAATCGACAGCAATCGGGCCCATGCCTGATCCAGCGGTCGGGCCCGTTCGTCGTCGCCAGAAGCCGGAATTCACGTCCCCGGAGACCGACCAACCGGCCGTTCACGGCGGCGTCGCGACCGGATGCGGCCGCACCCCCGGCGGACAGTTCACGCGTCCGGGCTGCCCCCCGTTTCACGCACTCGCGGGAGCGATCCATTCGCCGTTGCCGATCACCCTCGCGGCCGACGAGGGTGCAGACAGGAGGGGTTTGCCATGAAGCGTACGATCTTGACGGTGGCTGTGTCCGCCTTGGCCACAATGCTTGCGCTCCCGGCCCAGTCCGAGCGACTGCAGGGGCTGGTGCCGTCGACGGTGGCGTCACCCGACGGATTGACCATCGCCGTGGTCGAGAGCGGAGAAACCTCGGGACGGCCGATCCTGTTCGTTCATGGTTTCTCGCAGAGTGCCGCCGCGTGGCGTCGGCAAATGCTCAGCGACCTGGGCGACACCCATCACATGATTGCCCTGGATCTGCGCGGGCACGGGTACTCTTCCAAGCCGGACACTCCCGAACGCTACGCGTCCAGCAAACTGTGGGCGGACGACATTGCTGCCGTCATCGACGCCAAGGGGTTGAGCGACGTGGTCCTCGTGGGCTGGTCCTACGGCGGCCTGCCGGTGCTCGACTACGTGCGGGAGCACGGCCAGGACAAGCTGTCGGCTCTGGTGTTCGTCGCGACCGGCTACAACCTCGATCTCAGGCCGCCCGAGGCCGGCGGACCGGAGCTGGTCCTGGGCCCGGGCGTGCTCGAAAATACCGGCCCCATGGCAGGCATTCCTGCCGGCCCACCCGGGGCCGACCTTGACGGATGCGGTGCCGCCGGGACCTGCGGCGCCTTCGCGAGGCAGCTGGCCGGCACGATACGCTTTCTGGACATGGTTCCAGGTGAGCCGCTGGCCGGAGATCTGGCGGCGGAAGCCCTCGCCTACAACATGCAGACGCCCACCTACGTCAGGCGCGCCATGGTGATCGACCGGTTCGAGCTGGGCGGACCGCTCGACCATTCGCCGACGCTTGGCGAAATCAGGGTGCCGGTGCTGTTCATCCACGGAACCGAGGATCAGCATGTGCTGCCGCGGTCAACCGAGATCATGCAGGAACTGGTCGACGCCGGCGGCGGTACATCGAGCCGGATCATCTACGACGGCATCGGACACGCCCCGTTCATCGAGGATGTGGCGCGCTTCAACCGTGATCTCGGCAGTTTCGTGTCGGGCCTCTAGCCGGCTGTAGCCGACCTCGAGGCGGGCGGCCGGTGGATGCGGCGGGTTGGAAGCGCCCTCCTCCTGGCGCGGATGTCGGGCGCAACGGGCACCGCGTCGGCACCCGATTCCCGGCCATGACGCTTCGCCGCCCGCGTCCGGCGCGGTGAGGCGCCCGGTTGCAGCAAGTGGTGCGATTCCTTGACATGGTTTCAAGTGAAACTGATAATTCTCGGACCTTTTTGGTTGCAATTCGGCTGTAGGAGCGGTTCGTTTCCTGAGTTTCCGGCTGATCCGAGGTAGGTCCGTGCCATGAGAAGTTGGGTGGTATCCGCCAACCTCGTCGATTGCCATTTTTCGCTGCCCAACCTCCCGTACGGTGTCTTTCGCGCGGGTTCACGGCAACCCCGGTGCGGTGTGGCAATCGGTGACCATGTGCTGGATCTCGCCGAGCTCGAGGCGGCCGGCCTGATCGATGTAGGCGCGGACCGCCCCGTCTTTGACAGGGACTCCTTGAACGCATTCATGGCCCTCGGCAGCAGTGCGTGGGCTCGTGCGCGCGCCCGGTTGATGGAATTGCTTGTGGCCGGGGGCGACCCGGCGCTCGCGGACGATCCGGCACTCCGGGCCCGGGTGCTGGTTCCGGCCGCGAACGTCCAGCTCCATCTTCCGTTCAAGGTCGCGGAGTACACCGACTTCTATGCCGGGCGCCAGCATGCCTGGAATGTCGGGGCGATGTTTCGAGGCCCGGACAACGCGTTGCCGCCGAACTGGCTGCACATTCCTGTCGCCTACAACGGCCGCGCGTCGACGGTGGTCGTCAGCGGCACGGAGATCCGGCGGCCACTGGGCCAGACAAAAGGGCCGGGGGCCGCCGGCCCGGAATTCGGGCCGTCACGCCGCCTCGATTTCGAGGTCGAGCTCGGCGCCGTTGTCGGCCAGTCCAGCGTGATGGGTGAGCCGCTCACCGTCGCCGAGGCCGAGGCAATGATCTTCGGCTACGTGCTTCTGAACGACTGGTCCGCCCGCGACATTCAGACTTGGGAGTACCAGCCGCTCGGACCGTTTCAGTCCAAGGCATTCGCGACATCGGTCAGCCCGTGGGTGGTGCCCCGGGCTGCACTTGACCCGTTCCGGATCCCGGCCCCCGAACCGGCCCCTGCGCTGTTGCCGTATCTGCGGCAAGCGGAACCGTCGTGCCTGAACATCGAGCTCGAAGCACTGCTGCAGCCGGCGGGCGCGGCGAGGGCGACGACCATTTCACGATGCAACAGCCGCCACCTGTACTACTCGGCCGCACAGCAGCTCACGCATCACGCAGTGGGCGGCTGCCGCATGAACGTGGGTGA
>VXPW01000014.1 GCA_009839325.1 Rhodospirillales bacterium | reverse complement strand
CGCCGTCCCCCGCGCCAGATCATGTCGAGCGCTTTACCGGGATGAGTGTACGTGCCGCGGCCGATATGATTCCGGTCGACGCGCTGGCCGATACCGCTCCGTTCTCCCATGCAGAAATTGGAGCATTTGCCGGGTCGCCGATTCTCAGAACGGCGGGTCCGAACGGACCTCAGTTATGGCGACTGTTTGACCATCGACTGCAGGAATTTCGCTTGACCACTGCCGAGGTCTCGACTGCCGTGGCCAATGCCTGGCCCGATTACGAACCAGTCGATTCGTATGTCCTGGGTAACGATGACGTCTACACCAGCTTGCGTGAGGGGTCACTCCCGCCTGGCACAGTTCGTATCGTCCTCAACGATCCTGCGGATACGTGGGTACATGTACATCCGACACGAGCCGAAATCGCATCGATCATGGATCGTAGCCGGAGGGTGTACCGGTGGTTATTCAACGGATTGCACAGCTTCGACTTCCCGGCAATCGTTAATCGCCGCCCGCTGTGGGACGCGCTGATGATCGCGCTGTTGAGCTGCGGCTTTGTTTTCTGCGTGACAGCGGTCGTGATCGGATTTCGGCGAATCAAACAGACCACTCGCTGAGCCGCGAACGGGGCCGAAACTGGCTTCCAGCGTTAGCGCATAGGCGCGAACTGCGACAGGGATGCTCGCTCCCCCGGAGGACGGACGACAGAAACGGTGGGAGAGAGAGGGAGGCCGCTAGGCGGGAGGTTGGCGCCGAGCGGCAGCAGCCGGGTTGACGGTGGGTACCAAGTCCTTGTGCCAGTGCGCTCTGCAAGCTGGCGGCACCCACGACGTCCAGCCGCCGAGACGGTCCATCCGGATACTGGCTTTCCGTGGATGCGGTTCCTCTCTTCCGCCTAGGCCGCACCTCTCACCCGAGTTACCGATCATCTCAGTGCCCGGCGGCCATGGCTCCGACGCCACCCCGGGCTGCCGTGGGTGAGGTCACGGGCCTTCCCGCGCCTAGCGGCGCCCTTGACGCGGGTCCGCAGTAGGGGCGCACTGCGTAGATCTCGCGCTCGCGCCGCGCCGACTGGTGTCGGTCGAACAAGATCACGCACCCGTCGGGCAATGTCGGCTCTATCGAATCCATTCGCGCCCGGATGATCACGCACGGCGTGACTCGCCTTGACCGCATATGGTGAAACCCCTATAGTGCGGAATCGACCATGACATGCTGAAACCAGTCGAATGGGTCGGGTCAAGCAAGGCGGATCTGAAGCGCTTCCCCGACCCGGTGCAGGGTCGCATGGGGTTTGCGATCTACCGCGCCCAGCTCGGACGCCGCCACCGCGACGCCAAGCCGCTGAAGGGCTTCGGCTCGGGTGTCGTGGAGGTCGTCGCGCGTCACGACGGCAACACCTTCCGGGCCGTCTATACAGTCCGGTTCGAGACCGCAGTTTATGTCCTGCACGCCTTTCAGAAGAAAGCCAGGCGGGGGACCGCGACGCCAAAGCCCGAGCTCGACTTAGTCCGGCGTCGCCTGCGCGCCGCCGAGCTGCACTACCGTGACCCCCACCGCGGAGACTGACGCCATGGCATCGACCGACTCCACCGTAGAACGCGGCAGCGGCAACGTCTTCGCCGATCTCGGCTTTCCCGACGCCGACGCACACCTCGTCAAGGCCGAGCTCGTCAGCCGCATCGACGACATTGTCCGCGATCGCGGCATCACCCAGACCGAGGCCGCGCAGCTGATGGGCCTGTCCCAGCCCGACGTGTCGCGGCTGCTGCGCGGCGACTTTCGCGAGTACTCGCTGGAGCGTCTATTCCGCCTGCTTAACGCGCTTGGGCGCGACATCGACATCGTCGTCCGGCCGCCGCGCTCGACTTCCGAAGGAAGGCTCCGCATCACCGGCGAACCGGCCTGACGCACCCGGTCGTTGTGGCGGGCTCTCGCGCTTGGTGAAGGGCTGCCGATGATCGGAAAACTGCTGGGGCATACCCAAGTGCAAACAACCGCACGTTACGCGCACCTTGCCCGCGATACGAAGAAGGTGTCGGCCGCCCGCATTGGCGACAGCATCGACCGCGATCTGGAAGCCGATGGTGAAGTTGCCGGGCAACCCGCGGCGTGAGACATGGACGCCTCCGAGATCTCACTGACGCCCACGTCGATTGAATTGCCCCCAAACGACATTACAATAATGTAGCTACATCCATGAACGACGTGCGCTGGACATGGGATGAGAACAAGAACCGCTCCAATTTACGAAAGCACGGTCTCAGCTTTGAAACAGCCGCGCTGGTATTTGCGGATCCGTTGATGCTGCAGCGGCCGGACCCGCACTCGGAGGAAGAGCGGTGGTTGACCGTGGGCCTTGTCGGCGATGTAGTTGTCGTCGTATCGCACACGTCGCCAGATCTGGAAACCGGCGCAGAACCCGGAATGGGGCGGATCATCAGCGCCAGGAAAGCCACGTCACATGAGAGAAGGGCGTATGAAGAAGAGGAATTCTAGAACGCTCACCCGGCAGCAGAGGGCCGAGCTCGCGGCACTCGCGGCACTCCCCGATCGGGAAATCGACACGAGCGACATACCCGAGATCCTCGATTGGTCCGGCGCCAGGCGAGGTGCCCTGTATCGCCCGGTGAAGCAGCAGATAACGCTGCGACTGGATGCGGACGTGGTGGCGTGGTTCAAGGCCAATGTGCAAGGCGGGCGTGGATATCAGACCGAAATTAATCGGGTGCTCCGGGAGCACGCGAAGACGGCTTCTAGTCGCCCTCAAGGCTAGAGCGTACAGCTTGGCGAAGACCGTGCCTTCCCGCAGTGGGTGAAGCGGCGACTGCTTGCCACCTCCGAGCTACATGAAAGCCAGAGCCGGGCCTAACGCTCCCTTCACACCTGAAGGTCGCAGGTTCAAATCCTGCCCCCGAAACCACCGAAAGCGCTTGAAACCATTGACAATTTCAAGGGTTTTTCGATTCCCTTCCGCCGGGTTTGTTCAAGACGCTGATCTTCATTTGCTCCGATTCCCACCCGGTGACCGAACGAACACGACCCGGGCGGCGACGGGCGCGCGGTCCGCGCCATCCCAAAAGACATTGCCGTCGATGGTCAGAACATATCTTCCAACTGTTTGCCAATTATTTGCCAACCGGAAAATCGAGACTTTTTCGGACGCTCACAGCAGGCACTTTAATCCATTGACTTCATATGCTTAAGGGTGGAGGGCGCACAGGGACTCGAACCCTGGACCCGCTGATTAAGAGTCAGCTGCTCTACCGACTGAGCTATGCGCCCTCATATGGGTTGACGATACGCCCGACGGCAGGGGTCGGCAACCGGGATAAGCTTGGAACAGATCGGTGTCCACGGTTCCGAATCCGGACGCTCGGCTACCCGATTGATGTTGAGAACTGGTCGTACGCGTGCATCACACGTGGTCCAGTCACTTGCTAGCCCCAGAGGCGCTACCTTTCGCGAGTCATTGGTGAAGTTCCGCCAACGTTGGATCTCCGCATTTTCTTGTGTCGTCGCGCTTGACCGGTCGGACGATGTCCGTCGTATGAAGGTGCGCCGTGCGGCACGCTGGCGCTGATACCTGCATGTCAGGTTTGTTCGTTTGGGCGGGCGTGATGCCGGCAGTATCGGATGAAGGAGTCGCCCGACGGTCGATCCGTGTTTCGTCGAACCTCGTCGAAAAACTTCGTGCTCAGGATGGCCGAGCGTTTGTAGTCCCCGGCAGGTTGAAATTCGTCCGGACACGGGTGGCCGGCGGGCTCGGGCCGGGACGACCAGAGTTCAAGAGATCATCCCAGCATCTCTTCTGGTCATTGCGAGTGGATCCAAAGCGGAGCGACTTGTTGGCCTCAGAGTAAGGCTAGTCACTTCTGCGAAGACGGCGCAAGAATTGCAGGATGTCATGGGCCAGAGCGTCGGGTTGCTCCATAGCGGCGAAGTGGCCACCTTTTTCCATCGGCGTCCACTGGCGGATGTCGGTGTAGGTCTTGGCAGCCAGGGATCGCGGCGGCCGCAGGATCTCTTTCGGGAATGCTGCGTAGCCGACGGGTACGTCAATCGTTCGGTCGCTCGGGATCGGCCACGGACCCTGTAGTCGGGCGACATAGGGCCAGAAAGACGAGCCGATTGCACCGGTAAACCAATAGAGGCTCACATTGGCGAGCAGATCGTCCTTTGAAATCACCGAGAACAGGTCACCGTCGCTATCGGTCCAGATAGCAAATTTCTCCCCGATCCATGCGGCAAGGCCGGCCGGTGAGTCGGTCAAGCCGTAGGCCAGCGTCTGGGGGCGCGTACCCTGAATCCATTGGTAGCCGGTTTCTATCTTGAGAAATTCCTCGAGTTCCTCACGCCATGTGCGCTCTTCGGGTGTCGCATCAGTCAGGGCCGACGGATCCCGGGGGAGTGGCATCATGTTGACATGCAGCCCCACGACGCGCTTCGGAACTTCCAGCGCAATTCGAGTTGAAATGAACGAACCCCAATCGCCGCCCTGCACGGCGTAACGTTCGTAGCCCAGCACATCGGTCATGAGCGTCGCGAAGCACCCAGCCATCTCCGCCACGGAGAACCGCTTCTGTCCGGGCCTGAACGACAGGCCGTACCCAGGGAGTGATGGAGCGACCACGGTTACTGCGTCAGAGGCGTTGCCGCCAAAACGAGACGGATCGGTGAGGCGCGGGATGAGATCGAGAAACTCGAAGACCGAACCCGGCCAGCCGTGTGAAAGTAGCAACGGCATCGGATCCGGGCCCCGGCCGGTCACGTGCAGGAAATGGACGTCGATTCCCGACACCGGAACGGTGTATTGCGGACATGCATTGAGACGTGCCTCGGCGGCGCGCCAGTCAAACTCGCCATGCCAATAGGCCACCAATTCCTTCAGCCAAGAGACTTCGGTGCCAAATGTCCATGGCACCCCGGGTGTTTGATCGGGGAAACGCGTCTTGGCCAGTCGCTCCCGCAGGTCCTCAATTGCCTCGTCAGGGACCGAGAGAGCGAAGGGTTCCGGTCGTTGCGTCAACTGTAGTTTCTCCGAAGGGCCTGGCCGTTGGCTGGTTTCGCCACGGCGGTTCGTTCACCGAAGGCTCGTTAGTCGCGGGCTGATCCGCCACCCATCCGGGTCGGCAGGAAACATCAGCGGCAGCGGGTTGTCCCCGAGACGATCGGCCCATGCTCGGCGGCTGCTGGTCGCGCGATAAGGTGCACGAGCTAGCGCAGGATCTCGTGCAACGGAAACGGGTTAGCCGCGCAGTTGCAGATAACCCTGTTCCGCGTACGGATTGCGTGCGCGAGCCTCGGTTCGGAAACGCTCCCAGCTTTCAAAGATGCGTCTCGCGAGGTCCCCTTCCCGTGCCGTCTCCCGCACCACGTCGTCGCTGTGGCGCATCATTTCCTTGAAGACGTCCGCCGGGAACGGGCGCAGGACAACGCCATGTTCTTCGGTCAGCACGCGTTGCGACTGGATGTTGGCAGCCGTGAACTCGGCAAGCATGCGCACGCTGATTGCGGCTGCGGCGTCGGCCACAACCGCCTGGAGGTCCGCCTCAAGGTCTTCCCAGGCTGCCCGGTTGACCACCAGCTCGATGGCCGAACCGGGCTCATGGAAGCCAGGTCCGTAGTAGTTCCTTGTGATCTTGTAGAAGCCGAATGCCAGATCGTTCCATGGACCGACCCATTCGGTGGCATCGATCACGCCTGACTGAAGGGCGGGCATGATCTCGCCTCCCGGCAGGTTGACGGCAGTGCCGCCTAGCCGGTTGATCACCTCGGCACCGAGACCGGGAATGCGCATCTTGAGGCCCTGGAAGTCGTCGACGGAGTTGATTTCCTTCTGGAACCAGCCGCCCATTTGCGTCCCAGTGTTGCCGGCCAGGAACGCCTTCAGGCCGAATTCGGCGTATAGCTCGTCCCACAGTTCCTGCCCGCCACCATGGTAGATCCACGCGTTCTGTTCCTGCGCAACCAAGCCGCCAGGGACGGATGCAAAAAACGGGGCGGAGCGATGCTTGCTGATCCAATAGTTCGGCGCCGAGTGGCTCAAGTGCACCTTGCCTTCCCGCACCGCATCGAAGCTCTCGAAGGCCGGCACCAGTTCGCCGGCGGCGAACAGCTTGATGGAAAGTCGTCCCTCGGACGCCACGGTTATGTTGTCGGCGAGGCGCTGTGCGCCGGTCCCCAGCCCGGGAAAATTCTTCGGCCAAGTGGTGACCAGACGCCATTCGCGCAGCCCACGATTGGTCTTGGCAGCCTGACCGGGTTGGTCGGGCGTACCCGCATCCAGGGTCTGTTGCTGTGCCTGATCCTCTTCCGGGCCACAGGCGGCCAGTGCAGCCGAGGAGCTGACAGCAGCGGCGGTGATAAGAAACGACCTTCGGTCCAACGGTGTCACCTCTCGATTGGCTGGCGGAACACTGCGAAACGCGTCCCATGTTCCCGCAAGTGGAAACACGGTGTTGGTGGGTTGGCGGCCCGCTCACTAGGCGTGGTGAGCCATCCGCAGGCGATTGCGAACCGCACTTTAGGCCTGCACGCGTAGAAACCAAGCGTTGGCACCAATTTCCGGCGCTTGTCGTGTATCGACAGCCGATTGGGCGCTCGGATCTGGCAATTTTGCCCGTCTGGACCCGGACAGGGTTCGTAGTCTGGATTAACGGTCCTGGCCTTTCGGCCTGACGCGCCCGCCCCTGGGCCGACCAGCCAAGAGTTTCCCGCGCCGATCGGGCCAGCTTCATCGGCAGGCAAACTCGCAGGCTTTTGCTGGTTGCGTTGGTTCGACATTGGTGGGCCAATTCGACGCTGGATTGACATTCGGGCCGGCCAAGGCAGTTGGGCTCAGCACCTTCCGCACGCGGGAGAGGCTGCAACCGGCGGTGGATGCGGACATCGGTGTGGAGTTCCAAGCGTCTGCCCTTCGGCCAGGCGGCAGCCATGTACTCGCGCAGTTCCGGTACTTCGCATCAGGCAGCAACGCCGGTTGGGTGTCGAATCTGTACTGGGGAGTGGGTCTCGATACCCGTGGTCAATTGAAGCGGAAGTGTCAATTTCCCGCGTATAGCGAGCCTCGCCGCGATTGTTCGTAGTCCAGCCGGAAACTGATCCCCTGAGCACGCTTGTCCTGCGTAACGCGAACCGGCCTCGGCTCCGGAACCTGTTCGCCTCGTAGTTGCTTGCGCGCTTGTCGTTCGCAAGTATGATTCAGTGGCGTTGCTAAAGCGCTGTTGCGTACGTGATTGCCCGCGTAACCGAGCGGCCAAACTCCTTCCCCGACAGTGTGAACGTTTTCATTGAGCGCCGTATAGTGCGGCGTTGCGACCGAATTGTCGTGAAAGGAAGCTGTCATGGCTACTGGTGTTGTCAAATGGTTTAACCCTGACAAGGGGTATGGGTTCATTCAGCCGGAGGATGGCTCGGAGGACGCGTTCGTTCACATCAGCGCTGTCCAAAGAGCCAATCTTGCCACGTTGAACGAAGGGCAGAGAGTGTCTTTCGAACTCGTGCCGGGCCGGAACGGCAGGATGTCCGCCGAAAACATCGCGCTCGTCGAGTAGGGCCCCGTCAGGGTGACGGCGGCCCGTTCTCCCGGACAATTGCGAAGGACGAGGGTTCCCTCAAATTCCGAACATCTGGTCTGAATGGCGCCAGTGGGTACTGGCGAAGGCCAAACGGAAGCTTGAAAAAACGCCCCGCCACCTTTGAGCGCCTTCATCGGCGCATGTCTGATGCGGTCCTCGGGCCGGGTGTATCGGCCAAAGACGTCACGCACGTCCTAGAGTTCTTTGTTGTCCCCACGTAACGCCGCGTCCTGTGCCGCGCGTTGGCAATGGGCGTGCTGCGTCCGCCGTGCCACGCAATGTGATGCCAGAAAGTACCCGGGATGTAACCCGGACACTTATGTCATCCCGCGCGACTCTGCCCTTCTGTTTTTCGTCAAACTCATTGTGCCTTGAGCGCGTGACGGAAGATGTGCATTGGCTCCCGTCCCTTTGGAATGACAAAACTCCCCTCCTGCCAGTCGAAGGGCGCGGCGGTCCGGTGTTTGGCACGATGGTGGTTCGGGCGGATGAGCACCAGTTTGCGTAGTGCACCATCGCCGCCGCGGTTTAACCGGTGTACGAAGTGCGCTTCACAGAGATCACGCTGCTAAAGCGATTTCAGGCTCCGTCCGCAAAGCTGGCACATACCGCCGCCCGTGACCTCGACGGCACGACAGTCGCGGAAGTTAGGCTTTCCTTGGCGTCTGCAACGGCAACGCGGAGCTTCAACCGCGGCCGGGGCAACCTCACGAGGGATGCGCATGGCAGCGACCGGTAGCGCCCATCGCGGGTTTGGCTTCTGTTGGCTCCCTTCGGAATCGCGGGGCGGTTAGCTCTGTGCGCGTCGCCGTCGTGGGTGCTGGGATCATTGGCGTATCCACGGCTGAGTGGCTGCGCCGTGACGGACACGAAGTCACCCTCATTGACCGGGTCCGACCAGGTGATCCGGGCCAGGCATCTTGGGGCAACGCTGGCGTGCTCGCCGCGAGTTCGTCGATTCCCGTCTCGGTGCCAGGGCTGGTGTGGAAGCTGCCTGGCTATCTACTGAGCCGGGATGCGCCGCTGCACGTTCACTGGGGGAGCTTGGCGCGGTCCATGCCCTGGCTCCTCCACTTCCTGTGGAACGGCAGGCGCACGAAGGTCGAGCAGATTGCTGCGGCGCTCGCGCCACTGATCAGTGACACCGTCGAGCAGCATCTGGGGCTGGCACGTGGAACCAATGCGGTGTCCTTTGTTCGGTCGGCCAACTACACCGCCATCTATCGCGACCGCACTGCGTTCAAGAAGGATGCATTCGTTTTCGGCCTGCGCCGACGGTTGGGCAGTGACTGGGACGAGTGGGATCGCGAGACGCTGAACGCGCGCGAACCGGAGCTGTCGGATGCCTATGGCTTCGCGGCCTCGTTCCGCGACCACGGGTTCATCTCGTCGCCAGCGGGTTACGTCGCAGCTCTCGCAATGCATTTCGAACGCGAGGGCGGAAGGTTCCTGCCCGGGGAGGTAGTCGACATCTCGCCCCGCGAGGGTAACGGGGCGGCAGTCACCCTGGCAGGCGGTGCCCGGCACCACTCCGACCGGGTAGTGCTGGCCGCAGGAGTGTGGTCGGCAAAGCTGGCAAGCCGCCTTGGTTACAAGACGGCGATGGTCGCCGAGCGGGGCTATCACGTGACGCTGTCGGGCGCATCTCACATGCCGCGCGGTCCGATCATGGTGGCCGATGCCAAGACGTCGGTTACGCCGATGGCAGACGGCCTGCGCTTTGCGGGGACAGTGGAGGTGGCCCCCGTCAACGCGCCTCCAAGCCGGGCGCCGCTCCAGGCGCTTCGGCGTACCATCCGACGGGTTTTCCCCCGTCTTGCATGGCGGAAGGAAACGACGTGGATGGGTCAGAGACCGTCAACGGTCGACAGCCTGCCGCTGATCGGACCGCTTCCAGATGCGCCGGCAGTTCTATTCGCGTTCGGATCTCAGCACGTCGGTATGACGATGGGGCCGCGGGTGGGCAGGCTGGTTGCCGATTTGGTGGGCATGCGCAAGCCGAATATCGACCTGCGTCCCTACCGGGTCGATCGTTTTAATCGCGGGTAATCCGCCCCGTACCGCTTGCGGCACTCCGGCAGCAACAATGACGCGTCCGACGCGCAGGTTCTGATCAGATGGTGAGGAGCGCCGGATGGGACGCAGAGCTGTGCGCCGGGCATTTCGGTGGGCTAGGCGGTGCCGGTTCGACGCCAACACCAACGAGTGCCTCAAGTGGTGAGGGCATGACGCCGAGGCACAGCAGGTTTCGAGCTGAACCGCGCGATGGCATGCGAGAGCTTCGGTCGGGCGTGTTCATCCGCGTCGTGAGCCGCGGTCCGAGATTTCGCCCTATTCCCCCCTGATAACCTCGGTGTAAATGATGTTGCCGCGTGGGACGGCAATGTTGGGGTCTTTCTCCACAGCTGTGTTGTGTATCGAGCCCGCCCACGCATCACCGTGCGGACGACGATCAATCGTTCCGAACCCTGTACATCCTGGACTAGTACACCGGCGAATGCCCGCTGATCGGGGTTCGGCGCGATGATGTGATTTCATAGAAAACCCGGGGCCCGTAGCCGCAGAGGCCGCATTCGCCCGGCTTCCATGCATGGCCGGCTTGTGTCCGCCCCGTTCGGAAGCGGTTCTGCCGTCAGGCGGCCAGTTCGTGCCGCCGCTCGATGACGCGGAAATTCAGCTTCTCGGTGGGTTTCATTGACGGGAGCGGGTTGAACCGCAGCGCGTCGACATACTTCGCCGGTGACACCTCAAGGGTGACGTAACGCGCGATCATCAGCACGTTGACCGCGAGTTGCAGGTCCATCCACCGCGAACCCAGACATTTGTGCGTGCCAAGTCCGTAAGGCGCGTAGCCTGGGTCGCGATGCTCTTCGCGTGGCGGCAGATAACGGTCGATATCGAACGAGAAGGGGTCGGGGAAGACTTCGTCCAAGTAATGCGTGGCAGTCTGGGCGATGTTGACCCGCGAACCCACCGGGATTTCATAGTCTCCGATCACGAAGGGGTTCATTACGTCCCGCATCGACATCGGAACGATCGGATACATCCTGAGGCATTCCATCAGGAAGCGGTGCGTGACCTCCATCGAGGACTTGTTGAAGTCATCGCCATCCGGATCGCCGTTCTCGAACAGTGCATCGGCTTCCTCCCGGATTCTCTCGCACAGGTCGGGCCGCGACGCCAGGACATAAACCGCGAAGCTCAATGCATCGCCGAGATAGACGCTCGCGACCAGAGACGCCGCCAAGGCGAAACGCAAGTTCGACTCCGGCACGAGCTGGGGATCGCTTGCGTGCAGGCTCAGCCAGTCATCTGCGAGGTCGCGCGCGCACCCGGCACGCTGGGCCGGCGTATGGACGCTCCGAATGCGCTCGATCAACGTGTCGACGGCTTTCGCCCGGCGCTTCATTCCCGGGGTATTGAGCATGAACCCGGGCAAGGCGTGCATGATATGAACGATGAGCGCCCGTTCTTTGAACTCTATCAAGTCCTCAACGATGTCCTGCGAATCCACGCTAAGGAAGATTGACGAGAGTTGCGCGTTGACCATTCGCCGGCACGTGCGAACGGGAAGGGTCTCGCCGACCGCCCAATTTGCCATGAATTCGCGGGCGAGCCGGTACACCTGGTCCAGTTGACCCGACAGCCGGGACCGCGAAAATGCTGGCCCCATGGCCTTGCGCAGCCGGAAATGATCACCGCCGTCCAGCGAAGGCAATACGCCATGCGCGCCGTAGACTTTCTCGAAATCCGCGAAATAACCCCAAGCCGTCAGGTGCATTCGCCCGTGCCGATCCACCCACTCGTTGGTCTCCCGCCCGCCGAGGAAGATCATGGGTTTGACGAACGGTGCACGGATCTCGAACACCGGACCGTACTCTTTCGTTAGGTCGCCAAAGAGCGCGGGAACGTTGCCGCTGCGAAAGTGGGGACTGAGCAGCAAGCGACGGAGGGCGACGACGGGTCTTTTCTTGGTGAGCGTGGATCGCCGAAGCATCAGGCTGGCGATGTTGTGTTGAACGGCGGACGCGATCGAACGGCCGATCAGGTCCATCTGGCAGATGAAATCAATGCGCTCCTGGGTTTCCTCGTCGATCTGGAACATGAAGCGAAGGACATCGCACGTGTTGATCAGGCAGATGATGATGATTTCCCGGGGTTCGGGAATCACATCGGTGAAGAGCGCCTTGACGACCCGCGTCTTGATGAACTGCCCGACCGTGCCCGTTTGGGAGGCGCCGAACAGATCCTCGCGCCATCGAGTCTCCGTCAGCGTCCAGAACTGGCCGTCATGGTGTTCCAGAATTTCCGCTTCGACCAAACGGTCCAGGGTCTGATCGATAATCGAGTCCGCGTTCAGGGCGAATTTCTCGATCCAATACTGGGCGTTCCGTTGCTCCGGTTCATCCGCGATTTCCTGGAGCATGGGATCGAGGACCGGATCGCCGGTTTCCGTTCGGTCCAACAGGAACAGCGAGTCCAGGTCGGTGTCGATGCGCGAGAGTAGCGAGAGCTCCGCCAGCGCCGCGCCCACTACTGCGCAGTTGAGGGCCCAGCCGGGAACTTGGTGGAAATAGCCCGTCTGCTCGTTAAGGAGCATCAAGATGAGCTCCTCCGGCAGGGTCAGTTTTCGGATGGTCAAGCCGCTATCGGGCATTGGCTCCGATCTCACTGCCTCCTCTCGTCGTGCCGACGCCCATTTTACCCCGATTCTCGCGACCCGTCACGCCATTCCGCGTTCGGCTGGCCCGACCGTTTCCTTCGTAGCTGCACCGTTTCTAGTATGGCCACGCCTGTACCGAAGATTGCGCGGCCTTCGCCGACAGTCATCGACAAGCGGAGCAAGCCATGTCGAAGAATCTTCCTAGATCCCTTCAGGAGGCCTACCGGGGCTGGGACCCAGCGGACTGTGTGGCGCGATTTGGCGGCTGGCTCGACAGAAGCAGACGGGCCGATGGCGGTGATTACGACCATACCGTGACGGTGAACGATTACTACGATCTATGCAGCGAATTCATGCAGTTCGGGTGGAGCGAATCCCTACACTTCGCGCCGTTGACGCGTGGGGAGACGCTGGAGGAATCCATTGCCCGGCATCAACGCACGATGATCGAATTGCTGGAGTTACGAGATGGGATGCAGGTCGTCGATGTCGGCTGCGGCGTCGGGGGTCCCATGCGACAGGTTATCCGCGCGTCGAGCGCCACGGTCGTCGGCATCAACAACAACGAACGTCAGTTGGAAATGGCGAGGCGGAGGAATGTCGAGGCGGGCCTCGATCACATGGCAGAGTATGTCAAATGCAACTTCATGGACATGAGCGCCATTGAAGCCGACTCGTTTGACGCGGGTTACGCGATCGAGTCGACGTGTCACGCGCCGGACAAGGAGCGCGTGTTCGCCGAGATCTTTCGCGTGCTCAAACCGGGAGCGCCGTTCTGGGGCCAGGAAATGTGCATGACGGAGAGCTTCGACCCGGACAACGCCCGTCACCGCGCCATCAAGGATGAACTCATGCTGGGAGTCGCCCTCCCGCAGATCGCCACGTTCCGGGAAGTGGACGACGCGCTCAAGGCCGCCGGATTCCACATTGTCGAGGCGGCGGACAGGGACATCGGGGACCGCGGGGGCACGCCCTGGTATCGGCCCATGGAAGGACAGGACGGGATATTGCGCAATGCGTTTCGCAGGCTGCCATTGGGCCGCAAGGCAATGATTGCCGGCCTTCAGCTGGCCGAGGCGTTTCGGGTCTTCCCGAAGGGTTCGAGCTCCGTCGTCAAAATGATGGATCGAACGGCCGACGCGTTTGTCGCGGGCGGCAGGAACGGGATATTCACGCCGCTCTATTGTTTCCTCGCCCGCAAGCCCGGGTGATCCGGAAGGATTGTCCGGTTGTCAGCACCGCATCTTTGCGTCAAATGTCACTACCCAGAACGGAAAACTCGAACAAGAACCGGCAGACGTGGTTCCGGCTGTGATGAAGTTCGTGCGTTCGTGCCCGGCAATACGTGGGCTCTGGGCCACGTTCCGCAGGCTCGACGGAATGTGCGCGGTGTTCCCGCTTTCGTCACATCTCATGCCGGCGGCACGCGACATGCGTACTGCCGTGGCTGCCGCCCGGCAATCCCGGAGCGTGGCTTGACCAGACCCGATCGATTGGCCCAGCAATAACGTTAGTGCTGAGCGGGCATGTCCAGGTCCTCGGTTCACCTACCTTCACGGTGGACCAATTCACCGGGGAGCAGGTCAATCAACCAACTGGCGAGCCGGTGCTTCCCCGAGCCGCGCAGCTGCCACCCGTTGACGGAACAATGGTTTGCCGTCACCGCTCAAGGGAGGATCTGGATGTGACAGCGCGCACGTTCGGATCAGCGCGGCTGGAGCGGGGTAACCCGCTTTCCTCCCGTGAATAAGGATCGGTATTTCCTCTCAGGGTCGTGGGCCGCGGCTGACCTGTCCTCTTGGCGTCGTCGTGACAGATTGTCTGGGATTGCCCCTAACCGTCACGCCAGCCGCGACTGTTGCAAGCCGAATAGTTCGGCGTCGAGGGCAAGTTGAAACCCTATGGACACTTCGTTCGAACAGGGTCAATGGATCGGAGCAGATGGGATAGTAATGCTATAATATTGCAGTTTCCCTGAAGCGATGCTGCGGCGACGCCAAGCGAGGGGCTCAAAGAGGAGAGTGCCATGAACCGATCCACGATCTTGATCCTTGTCTTGTCGTCCTGGGTACTTGCAGCTTGCGGTGGGAGCTCGTTTTCCGTGGAAGAGCCGCACCACGAGGACGACCACGCGGAGCATGACGATCACGATGATGATCACGGTCATGACCACGATGATGATCACGGTCACGGCCACGAGGAGGAGATGTACGAGCAACTCGAAAGTTGGCTAGATATGCGGGACGACTTTAGGTCTGAGCCGCCCATGCCGGAGCCTCCCGCCAACATGATGGTATCGGTTGGGACGCCGCCGGTTACCGCGAGTTGGTCCGGAGACATTGACGGCACCATCAATCCCTCTTACTCCTCCGATTACAGCCATCCTGAGATCGAGTTGACTCTTGACGAACACGCGGACATGCATGGGAATGTCTACGTGCACACGGATTCCGACGAACATAAGCTCGTTCATCATCTCGACGCCGAAGACGTTACAGGTTCGTCCTTCGAAAGCCCGGCCGATCACGAGAACAGGATGACCGGCACGTTCTACGGCGAAGATCATGGAACGATTGTCGGCACTGTGGACACGGCGATTGTAATTGGCACCTATCAAGCCTCGAAAACTGAGGACGATCACTAGGAAGGCGAGCCACAGGTTCGAACCCTCCTCTCAGGGAGATTCCCTAGACGTTGGCAAGGCATCGCCGTGGTTGCCGTGAACTGTCCTACGCCTGCTTGGCAGCGAGCGGGAGCACGGGCAGGACGGAGCAGCTCCGTGAGCTGATGCGTCTGCAGAGGGAGAACGAGCGGCTGCGCCGGGCGGTGTCGGACCTGACCCTGGACAAGCTGATCTTGGCGGAGGTGGCCAGGGGAAACTACTAAGCCCGGCGCGCCGCCGGCGGTGCATCGACCGGGTGCGGCGTGCGTGCCGGGTGCTGGGCCGGCACCGCTCGACGCGGCGGCACGTGCCGCGGGGCCGGGCGGATGATGCGCGCCTGGTCGCCGACATGGTCGAACTGGTGCAGCAGCACCTCCGCCTGCCCGTCCACCGTCACCCGGCGGCGCCCATAGTCGATGGCGAGCGCGCCGAGCCCGAACGGTGCCGCGCCGGTGCGGACCCGCGACGCCGGCCCGACCCGCCTTGGTGAGCTCGGTCGGCGGGAAAGGCTTGGCGATGTAGTCGGCAGCACGCGCCGCGAGGGCACGCGCGATGGTCTCGTCGCGACCGTAGCCCGAGATGAAGACGACACGCAGGTCTGAGAGTTCGGGCACCTCGGACATCAGCGCAATGCCGTCCCTTCCGGGCAGACGAGGTCGGGCAGCACGAGCACCGCACCTCCCAGCTGATAGGGCGGACGAAGTCACTCAGCTCGCGCGGATCGTCCACGAGGATGGTGACCGGCTCTGCCGGCTGGCGGTCGGGCGGCGGCTGTCCGGTCGGGCCGGTCCCGGGACTATGGGGTTGCGCTGGCATGCGTCCAGTCTTCGCAAACGAGTCCCTCGACGCGTTCGAACTCTCGACGGTTGGCGGTGACCCGTACCAGATTCCGGGTGCGGGCCTGCCAGGCGATCAGCAACTCGTAAGGGCTGATCGGCAGTCCCGCCGCCGCAAGTTCGCTGCGCACCGCGCCTGCCGCACGTGCATCCCCGGCGTCGAACGGCACGATCTCGAACTCCAGCCTGTCCAGCAGCTCAAGATTGCGGGCCGCATGTCGGCTCTTGTAGGCACGGTAGTAGAACTCATACGCAACCGGGCCGCGTAACCCGATATCCGAGGGCGCAAGGCGGTGTATGCGTTCCCGCAGCGGCGGCAATGTGTCGTCGAGCTGGGCGATTCAGGCGTTGGTATCGGATAAGTAGCGCGTCAGTCGAAAACGCTGTCGAGTTCCGTTCGCGATGAAAGCTCCGGCTGGCTGCGCCCCGCGGCGAAGAAATCATCCGAGAATTCGCCGACGATGGCGTCAAGCCACGCCCAGTCCGAGGCAGCGGGTTCGAGGATTACTGCCACGCCCTGCCTCCGTATACGGACTTCGGCACCCTCCATCCAGAATTCCTTGGGCAGCCGCACTGCCTGGGAGCGACCTGACCAGAAGAGTTTCGCTGTTCTGGGCATGAGCGCCCCCAAGAAAAGGTATGACATCGGAATATATCGTCAGAGATGTGGACGGTTCAG
>VXPW01000021.1 GCA_009839325.1 Rhodospirillales bacterium | reverse complement strand
AGGTGGTAGGCGTAGGACACCTGCTGCGGCGTGAAGTAGTGGGTGAAGTCTCGATTGCGCCGACCCCAACCCTCGAACGCCACACCGTACTTCCGGGTTCCCTTCAAACGCTGTTGTACGGCCGCGTGGGGCAACTTCGTCAGTTGCTGCAATTGCTGAACCAGACTGGGCCAACTGCCTTCACCCACGCCGATGACCGGGATGCGCGAGTCATAAATGTGGTGCAGCTCGTAGTCGTGGTCCGGGTGGAGACGCGTCACGCTCGCGGCTGCCAGCGAACCCGCGGTTCCCCGCCCGACAATGGCGATCTTCCGTAAGGATTTGCCGTCCGGCACCATTTTCCTGCGAGGTTTCCGTGAGCGTCCGTCGATCAGCCGTCCGAGAGCACTTACCTCGGGCGCTCAAACTCTGGCAGGGGCGTTCGCCCGCCGCCCTGACCCGTAAGGGAGCCCCTCTCGAAAGTCCCCGTGTCCGCGCCTGCGGTGTCGGTGAATGCACCGATCTCGATGGCGGCGCCAAATCGCATCAGCGCACCCGCCGAAGCGCCGTCTGGGTGAATTCGCTGTCATCGAGATTCGTGCGAAACCGGAAATCGGTCCAGTGGAGGACCGTGCTAGCACCGGTCAGGTGATTCTCCATTGTTTGCTCTTCCGCCCGCCAGTACTGATCCAGATACTGCTGGTACTTGGAGAGCGTGAGCGTCTTCAAATGCGAGCCCTTTCGGTCGTAGAGCTCCATCTTCCAGGTTCGAAGTTCGTCCGCATCCTGCCACACGACCTTCCTGCTGTAGCCGGACTTCGCATCCAGGGGAACCTGTTCAGTCACCGTACAGGTCAGTTCACCGCAGGGTTCGTCTCGAAGATACTTGTAGGTGTACTCCTCCACCTCCGGAGGGCTCATGTCCTCGTACGAAAATTCGCTTCCCATGAATGACCCTGAGCGCTTCGCTGCGCTGATGCGCTTCACCCTCTTCAGGGCCGGGAGATACAGCCACTGGTCATCCTGCGTGTTGATGTGAGCGTGAGTCAGGAGCGCTGTTCCCTGTACGTCGCGTGGCTGATCGAACACGAACAGGCTCTTGTCACCGTCCGTCAGCACCTCCAGGACCTTGAAGCGCATCTGGCGCACGCTCTCGCGTCCGTGCCGGTCGCGGAGCACCATCGTCAATCCGGCAGAGAAATCTCCGAAACCTTCGTTCCGGGCGCTCGCTTCACTGGCGATCCGAAGCCCTTTTTCCTCAGGCGTTTCGTCCTGGGCATGGATGTGCGCGTGCGGCAGGCAGAAGCACGCCAGAGCCAGAACCGAGGCAACGCCCCAAGCACGGCGGAGACACAGGAATCCCGTCGCCCGACTTTGGCGCATACACCTTCCCACGGCGGTTTCGCGGCGAATCAACATCCACTCAGGTCCCGTGATGGACACGATGCATTGTACCGTGAATCGATTTCGGGGGCCTCCGCAGGTGTCGGCGACTGGAAGAGCGAGAGCCGCCCACGCTGCGGGATGAACCGGCCCAGCGGGCTGCGTTCCAGAACGTCGACTTCTTGGCACGCGATGGACACGGCTCCTCCGTTTCGGGAAACTCGACGCAATTTCGCAGATGCGAAAGCGGGCAGGAAGGCGAATCGAGAGGCGAATCCGCCGTGCCAGCGGCGTTTGCAGCGCAGCTCGTCAGCCCAAAAAAGGTTGCATTTTTCCGCATCTTTGTGTATGCTATCAGCCGTCCCTTGACGGACGTGAATCGGCACGTTTGAAGGAAGGAGAGCGTCATGCGCAGCGGCGATGACATGCTGAAGCAGATTGTTGAGAAATCTTCGTTGGACCCTGAATTCAGACAACAGCTTCTGGCGAATCCCAAGAGTACCATTAGCGAGGAATTGGGTATCACAATACCTGAGTCTATGAATATCAAAGTGCATGAAAGTGACATGCAGACCGTGCATGTCGCGCTACCGCCAGATCCCAACATCACCGAGGAGCAACTCGAGGCTATTTCAGCTGGTCTTTGCTGCTGCTGGTAATCTCCACGACCAGCGGGAGGGCGGTTGAGATTCCGCATTGATCGAAGCCACGTTTCGGCGTGGCCTCGGCTCATTTTCCTTCCCCAGGCGGGCGTACATGATGGTTGCGTACGCCCGCTGAACGCCGCTGTCAGGAGGTGGCCGCTCCGGACAGCACCATAAACACGTAGGCCTTGACCTTTCGAAGCCCGTTTCCGGATATGACCAGCTTGATGTGGTGAATGCCGCGCAGGAGCAAGTAACGCCCGGATTTCGCGAAGAGTGGCTGCGGTTTCGACACCCAGCCGGCAAGGGCCGCGACCTTCTCCGGAACTACAAGCTCCTCGTGGCCTAGTGCGGCCAGAAACGGATCCCAATCACCCGGGCCGTCCAGCCAATAACGTGCATCTCTTGTGTATCGCTGCTTGACCATGAACGTCAGGCCAAGCGTCGGACCGAGACCATCTTCCTGGACGTCAACGTTCACCCCTGCCCTCGCGACGTTCGCGCGTCGCGCGAATCGGGACATCACGGATTCGACGGCCGGGATCTGACCTGGCCAACTCGTGCCGGCGAGATAGGAACAGAGGTCCTGCTGCGCTTCGAATCCCATGATGGCCAAACGAATCGCTCGTGAACGCGACGGAAATACTCCGAAAGAATCCATGCGCGTTCCCGGTGGCTGCGCCAGGTAGACTCGCTCGACGTGCTCGCGTTCGGCATTATTCCGCTCCCAGCCCGCACAGGAAACGAGGGCGTCCGCCACCATACCGACGTCGTTCGTCTGACCGCGGCCGCCGATGATCGGGCGCCCGCCGGGCCGCAGGAACATTCCCGGATGCTCGCGCTCGCTCTCCCGGGCCGGGCCGATGTCATATTCCAGCATCAACTTGCGGCCCACTACTGCTCGCAGGGGCGAATTCTCGGTATCGATGTGTCTGAACAACCGCGCAATCGCTGTCGCGGTCTCGTCGGTCTTGTCGGTCCGCGCTCGCTCGAGGAAAAACTCAGCCGTTCTGGTTCCGCTCGCCAAGGAGACGCCCAAGTCTGCCTCCGGCCTCGGAGTGTGCAGCGGCAGTTCAAAGCCGAACGGAAGCGCGCCCATCGTGATCGGAAGGTTTTCGGCGCATGCGAGTATGCGCTCCCATTCAGGGTCACCGACAAGCGTCGGCGAGACTCCGTTTCGAAAGTGCCCGAGCAAGTCGCCCATGGTGCCGCCCTCTTCAGCGAGGCGGTCCTGGGTAAGTGCGACTGCTTCGTCAATGTCCATACCGTCTCGTCACGCGATAACAGGTGCAGGATTGACATCTGCTTCAGCGACGGGGAACTCGCGGCGCCCCATGCTGACCGGCACGTCGTACAAACGCCCCGGCGCGAATCTTGCCCAAAAGTGACGCATGCCCGGCACGATGACCCGCGCCACCGGCATGCCGACGTCGGGCCGGGTCTGGTCCAGCACCAGGAAGTCCATGCCCCTGGCCTCGGCGAGCGCGCGACAGTATTCCACGTCATCACGCGTGTCCGTCGAATCGGTCGCCGGGTACCGTGATGCCTCGTGGGGCTTCTCGTCCGGCGACGGCGCCAGCCAAGGGCAATCGGCGAGTCGAGCGGTCTTCCACCACCAAAGCGCCAACGGATCATCAATCATTGGCCGACCGTCACGGCTTCCGGGACGCGGCAGCCAACTCAGGCACTGATTCAATTCGCAGACTGCCCGCAGTGCCGCCAATCGCGGGTCAGCATGGGCGCCGGCACCATAAATGATGTCCTCGGTCTGAGCGTCCGGGCTGCGCGAAAGCGCGACAAAGGTTGGAATGCCGATATCGGAGGTGACGTCGAGCATCCACAGTTCCCGATCGCGGCGGCCGTAGTAGTCAGCGGCGGATGCAAGGTAGTCGTCGTCGAAGCTGGCCAGGTCCACCCCGGGCACACGTAACCGATTGTACCACCAGATGGCAAAGGCATCGCGCTCGACCAGTTCGTAGAAGCCCTGCAGGATGGCCTCTTCCAGCGTGTTGCCGGCGGCACAGCCGTTGGAATCGGCAATCAGATCGGCCGGGCCGCGCCGTTCAGCCGGCATGCTGTAAAGCATTGACGTCGGCAGGTACCGGTGCTGCCCGTGCGTAAGCGACCACACCGGTGTCCAGTCGATTTGAGCATCGGGTGCGAGCCGCGACGGGACGATGTTGTAGGGGTGTCCCTTCGCATTGATGCTCTCGGCGTTGTCGAGTTGATCGTCACTGAACAGTTGCACATCGTTGGGATGGATCGCCTCTCCACTCCCTCCGAACTCGACGAATGACTTGCGCACACGGATCTCCTCACCGTGAAAGGCGCCTGAATAGCGCTCAATCGCTTCGCAGAGCGCGCTGACTTCGGATTGCTCTCGCGTGCTGCCCTTCCCGGCACTCTTGCTGCGCAAGCTTCGCCTGAGCGAACTCAGGCTTTGGGTTCTCATCCCGAGGTTGCTGCCGGCCCAGTGCACGTGCAGCCAGGAATCAGTCTCATCGGTGGTGCGTGAAAGCCACGTCACGACACCGCTGATCGGACTCACCAGGTGGCGGTACTTGGCCAGGGTGACCTCCGGTGCCACGGTGCGCACGCCGCCGCTGTTGCGATGCCCTTTGGGACTCGCCTTCAGCGAGACCGGAATTGGCGGTCGGTCCGGGCGATGCAGTGCCCGATCGCCGCATGCCGGGCACTGTGGCCGTCGCACGACCCGATGCCTAGAGCTGGCCAACGTCCCGACGTCCACGGCGACCGCGTGCTCGTGAATGGGAGCGGCCTCAGTGAGCACCACCCATTTGACAATCTCCGCCGCGATCAGTCGGTAGAGCGCTTCGAGCACCGCTGGCTCCGCCGCGAACGGCTTGAAGGCGGCCCCCTCACCAGCAATGTTGCGCAGAAAACTGTGCACCTCCTGATGGCAGCGCAGGCGGTAGCTGAGGCAGGCCCAGCAAGCTCCTGTTTCGTCAGAGCGAAAGACGGGGCCGAGCAGCGGCTGGATGCCGCGCGGTCTCGCCAGCATCCAGGAAACGCCGAGGTCAAGATGACGCTGATTGACGTCCGCAAGATCTTCCTGGAGATAGTCGTCACAGACAACAACGCTCAACTCTGGGTCGTCAGTTCGCACCCTGGCGCCGGAGTCGTTCAGGTGTCGGGCCAGTCGCCCCTGGTCACCGACCACCGAGATGCGCGATTCAGCCAGCCGTTGTTCGACCCAGCGCGGCGACGCGCCAACCGACGACCAGTAGGCCGCCCGGGACTGCTCCATGCCGTGGTCGGCCGAGACGACATAGCCCCTGGCCGCGAGCGAGACGATGGCTGCGAGAACATCGACCGAGGCATGGACGCCCTCGAGAGCCGAGACGATTTCGTGGTGTGAATGCCGACCGTCGAGCAACGGCAGCAGATCGCCGTACAGCTTGCCGTGCAGCAAGGTATTGAATGACTCGGAAACCAGCAGCATCTGCTGCTCGTCGATGTCGTGAAACTTCAGGTGTGGAGCGAGCGCTGGAAGCGTGATGAGGCCCTGGTCGTCGGGAGTGGTCTTGAGCAGGATCCCGCGCTTGGGATTCCCGGCGGTCTGCGCTTGCACCCGGGATTCCTGCGCAGGGTCAGCCGGCACCTTCCGGCGCGCACAGTGAACGCGCGGCTCCCCGTGAGTTCGCGGGCTGCAAGTCAATCAACCGTCGAGCCCAGCACATAGAAGCGCTCGCGCCTCCAAGCGTCGGCACGACGATTGTGCACCTTTCGCCCCGCTCCGTCGGCTTCAAGCCGTTCCTTCCCAACGAGTCGCGCGATGGCCTGCGGCAGCCATTGGGGAAACGCGTCAGCCCTTGACGGCCCGATGGGCTGTCTGACGTCAGCTCCGCCCGAGCCGAAGGCGCGACGAGCGGCTGTGGTTTGCAGCATGCAGTTCCTCTGGCGGCGTACCTCTCCCTGACGCGGAACGCCATGGTACCACCGGGGGCAGTGACCCGTCCGCCTGTCAGCCTCTCAAGACTTCGACGAGCCGCTCCAGCGCCTCGATGCAGAACGCGGTGGTCACGGCTTCGGAACCATGGCCGATCTGCCCCACTACACCCCATTGCAGCGACTGGTCGCCAAATGCGAGAAGCTCCGGCCAGCTGCCGTCCTCTCGCTGCGAACTCAGGAGCCGTTCCATCTGGCGGCTCCCGTCGATGCCCTCAAGTTTTCCAATGTTGTAGAGCGCCGACACCGCCTGGGCGGTCTGAAGGATGTTGCCGAATTCACCCCCTTCATCACGCAGGCCCAGGATCTGGTCCGCGAGTATTGAGCGCAACTGATCAAGCGCGGGATATGCGCGAATCATTGCGCGGGTGATTGCATAGTGGATCGCGACCGCGTCCGGATACCATTTGGAGGCACCCTCGAGCCTGCCTTCGGAAACCAGGGCCTCCAACCACCGCTGGGCATCCCTCGTTTCGGGGTGGTCACCGAGGTAGGCGATGACATTCGCATTGACGACTGGGTCCGCTTCGATCCGGAAGGTCGACACGACATCGGGCTGGTCTTCCGCGAGCACCCATGTCATGAAACGACCTTTCCGGTCACGATTCGCCAACATCCTCGGGACGTTCCTCCCCAGCACCATCCATGGGTGATTGCCGATGACGAGTGAGCAGAGTGCGGTGCTGTCAAGGTCTTGGGGAAGATGTCGGTAGTATCGCCAGAATCCAGGATGTTCAACGGTATTAACAAGATAAGTCCTTGTGCCGGTGCAAATGGCCTTGGCCCGGTCTTCATCGGAACTTTCCAGGGCGAGTACGCAGAAGGCGGAAACAAAGGGAGGCCTTTCGAAGTGCCGTGGAATCCCCGGGTCGGCCACGTTGAACCGGATGCAGTGCCAGGCCCCACGATCGTCGATGGCGGATTCCAGAAATTCGAGACCGCGGCGAATGCTTTCTCTTCCGGCTGTCGCAAGTGCCTCGGGTGTGACGGCGCTCGCCTGGGCGGTCGTCGGTTTCGCGGCAGGTGGGCGAAACGGAGGTGCAGGGTCGTGCATCGTCCGCTTGAGAAACTCGAGTGACGCTGCTCCAGTCAACGCCTCCTTACGTTCAGCCTCGCTGAGCTTGCTACGCGGCGGCAGTACCACGTGCGTCGTAGCATCGGTTTCTTCGTGCACATGAATCGCATGGCCTTCGGCCAGCGTTAAGCCGAATTCCTGCTCGATGGCTGCTTTCGGTTTCGCCAGGAGACGTTCGCGAAAGTCGCGGTCTTCGCCAGCTCTTGAGACAAGGAATTCTGCCGCGTCAACGGGATTCTTCATTGATTTGTCCCACGGTTCCGGATCCAAGGGAGTGTCGAATGCGCGATCACGAGTCTGATGCAGCCTTCCCGGCCGGATTGCGGGATCGAATCAAGCGATCTGCCGCTTGACCAGCTCTCTGAAGACCCCGTCGGTCTCCATGAGTCCCCTGAAGGAGCCGCTCTGGACAACTTTTCCGGCCTGTAAAACGTAAATGCGATCGGCCTGTTCCAGCGTGGACAGGCGGTGGGCGATGACCACCCGGGTCGAGGTCAGAGCGGTCAGATTGCGCATCACCTCGGCCTGACTTTCGTTGTCCAGCCAGTTGGTTGCCTCGTCAAACAGCATGATGCGCGGACTGCCGATCACCGAGCGCGCGATCGTGACGCGCTGACTCTCGCCACCCGACAACACCGCCCCGCTAGTGCCGACCATGGTCATCATGCCCATGGGCATGCCCTTGATCTCGTCTTCAATTCCGGCGACTCGGACCGCCGTCCATATTTCCTCGGTGGCGACTTCTTCGTGGTGACCGACCAGGTTGTCCCAAAGATCCTGTGGATGCAGTCCGACCGACTGCGGCACGGAACCGATTTTCCGGCGCACCTGTTTCAGGTTCAAGTGCCGCAGATCACGTCCGTCGTAATACACCGCGCCAGCGGTGGGCCTGTCGATTCCAAGCGCGAGCCGGAACAGGGTGCTCTTGCCGGCGCCGGACTCGCCCGCGATCGCGACAAACTCGCCGGGCCGGACGTGAATCGTTACATCGTCGAGAATCAACGGACCGTCAGGCTCGTATCGGAACGAAATGCGGTCGAACAGAATTTCGCCGCCCAATCTGTTGACCGGTTCTCCCTCGACGTCAGTTTCCGGAACCGCGGCGAGCAACGGGCGCATCTGCTTGAATGCAGGCAGCATGGCGGCAACGGTGCCGAACGACTCGCCGAGCCGGGCAATTGCCGTCTGGAATGCAATGAAGACGGTGTAGACAACGAGGAAATCGCCGACCGGGACGTTCCGGTCGCTCACGATGACCACCGCGAACAACAGCACTCCGCCGGCGAGGAAGGGGAGCGCGGCCGCAAATGCACGCGAATGCGCTTCGAGCGCGCCCAGTTCCAGTTCGGCGCGCTTCTGCTCGCGATAGTCCCGCGCCCAGATGGCGTAAGCCGATCCTTCCGCGCTTTCCACTCGCAGTTTGACGATACCGCCCACGATCTGGAACAGCCGGCCGGCCACGCGGCGGGCTGCGTTGATCATGCGCCCGTGCGGTGAAATCTGGCGCAGACCAAGGGCTACGGAAACCAGCAGCGAGACCAGGCTGAAGAAGAGGGTGATGATTCCCAGCGCGGAATCGTAGAAGAAGATGACACCAAAGACCGGCAGCAGAAACACGACTGACAGCAGGCTGTCCGCAACGATCCCCTGCAACCCGTCGCGAAGACTTTGAAACGTCATTCCCGACATGGCCAGATCGCCAGCTGGATGGCGGCGCAGAATGCCCGACGGTAGTCGCATGAGGCGGTCCCAGAAGGCAGCTTCGACCCGCGACGCCGAGCGTCCCTCCAGCCGCATCATTGCGGTGCTTTGAAGAAGATGCAGCAGTGCGCCGAGCAGGCCGAACCCTGCCAGCGTCGCGGCCAAGGCGTAGAGCACCCCTGCGCTTCCGCCCGCCACTATGTGATTCGCCACAAATCCCAGCGCGAGCGCCGGCAGCAGTTTGATCAGCCCGCCGGGCAGCCCGGCGATCACCAGCCGCGCCAGATCCCCGGCCGATCCATGCAGGGCAATTCTCAGCAGGTCTCGTGGTTTCACGTTCCGGGCCGGGAGCGGCCGGTAGAACATCCATGCTTCATTCTTGAGCGCGCCGGCCCGATCTGCCGTCACACGAACACTGCGCTTGCTGACCGGGTCGATCTCCCGGTAGCGCCCGAACATTCCGGGGAGCAGCGCAACGGGCTGACCGTCCCTGGCACGGAACGCCAGCAGCGCGGTGCTGTCGCCACGCCACCAGCTGCCCCCGGATTCGAATCGCACGCGCCGGGCCCGTACGCCTGACGCATCGAGGACGTCGACGAGGCCGACCGGAGAATCGGACAGCGTGGAGCGCGGCGGGATCCTGAAATCGATTCCCTGGTGGCGGCCGATGATCCTCAGGGCATCCCCCAGTGCCGTGTCCTCGACATCAGCATCCCGGTCGGCCGGCCGGTCGTAAATGTTGAAAAGCCGCCGCCGGGCCGCCGTCTCGGCCGTGCGCCGGCTGGTGGTCCGCTCCCGTTCCAGGTTCGCGTCATCAACCACGGCCAGCCGGCGGTTGAGGCGTTCCAGGTTGAATGCGACCGCATGAAATGAGGCAAGGGCCGGCAGCAGAACTCCCTCCTGTGCCAGCGTTTCTGTGGATTTGGCCGCGAGCGTCGCCTCGTCGAGCAAGGTGAGCCAGCTCGTCCGCGTCAGCGGTATCACTGCCTCATGGGAGCTCCCGGCATCGGTAAGTTCAGCCTGGTCGACCATATCCATGTACAGGCTGGCACCACGGGACGGTTGGGAAACCCAAACCACGCCGCGCCGCACGGATAGCGTGCACGGCGCCAGGGTCTGAGTCAGACCAGGTTCGGCCAGCGCGGTCGGACGCGGAAGGTGGCTCGCAAAGCGTGAAAGCGTGTCGGTTACGGCGGTGAGCCAAGTATCGGTCTGTTTGGCCAGTTCTGCTGGATGAATCTCCGACAGCAAGGATGCCGGCAGGCGTTTCAGAAGGGTTCCTGGCGATCCCTTGGCAATCAGGCTGAGCGTCGTGTCCTTCTCGTGTTCGTCTTCTTTGTCCGGAGCGACACCTGGCAGCAGCCTGCCCGTTTCGCAGCGAAGCAGATGCTGCGGCGCTGCCCGCTCCACTCCGTCCTTGAATTCGACCAAGAACAAGTTGACGGCGCCCTGATCGATGAACCAGACACTATCCGGATCGTCGAGCCGAACCGGCAGGTTGCCGGCGCAAGGCACGGACGTACCGGAGCGAGCGGCAAGCTCGGCAATCGATGTGTGCTCCGGCCTCACGTCGCGCATCAGCCGGACTTCACCAGCTTGTAGTACGTACCGTCGCGGTCGGCGATCAACTCATCATGCGTGCCGCGCTGTACTTCGACGCCCTTGTCGAGCACGATGATCTCGTCGCAATCGCGTACGGTGCTCAGCCGGTGCGCCACGATCAGGCAGGTAACGCCGCGACGCCGCAAGGCATCATCGACATCTTCCTCGGTCGCTGCGTCGAGGGCACTGGTCGCCTCGTCCAGAACGAGCACGGTCGGATTCCCGACCAACGCGCGGGCGATTTCCAGCCGCTGCCGCTGGCCGCCGCTGAAATTCAACCCGCCTTCCTCGACAAGGGTCGAATAGCCCTGCGACCTGAGCAGGATTTCGTCGTGGATGGCGGCATCTCGCGTCGCGGCGATGATGACCTCATCCGGAACAGCCGGATTCCACAAGGTGATGTTGTCGCGAAGGGACGCGGAAAACAGCACGACGTCCTGATCGACCATGGAAATGGACCGCCGCAGCACTTCCTCGGGTATCTCATCGCGCAGATGGCCATCAAACAGGATTTCGCCCGACCAGGGCCGGCAGATACCCGAAACCAGACGCGCCAAGGTTGACTTGCCGGAGCCGCTGGGCCCCACCACCGCGACCCGCTGCCCCGGCTTGATCACGAGGTTGAAATCCTTGATCAGAGGCGGCCGGCTCTTGTTGTAACCGAAAGTGACGTTTCGCAGTTCCAGGCCGCCGGCAAGTTGGAGCCGACCGTTGAACGTGGGGATCGTCTCCGAATCCGGAACCCGGCGACTGAATACCGGGTCTTCAGCAGTCTTCGAGATGTCTTCCAGTCGCTGCAAGTCGGCTTCCAGTGCCTGGCGTCTATCGGCGAACTCCAGGAAGCGCCCGATCGGCGCCAGGAACATTTCAGCCAGGATGTAGAACCCGACCAGCGTCCCCAGCGTCATTTCACCTGCGATCACCAGACTTGCACCGACCCCAAGAACTGCCGCGCTCCGAAGTGCAGCGATCAGGCCCGGAAGCGCAGCATTGACCGAACTCAATTCCGAGTAGAGCTGGCGCGCATGCAGTTCCCGCGCCTGCTGGCCACTCCAGCGCGAAAAAAACCGATCGTCCGATCCCGTCGTGCGCAGGTTGTCCGCATGACTCAACATTTGCATGCCGACGCCGATCAGCAAGCCCTGTTCACGCCTCATCGCCTGGCTTCGAACAGCGCGGAGCGCGTGGAGGAAGTGCGCCAGCATCCCGTGCAGGATGGCGAGCATCAGCACGACCAGCGTCAGCAGGAAGTCGTAGGCCAACATCGCGATGACCAGCACTGCACTCATTGCGATGTCGACGATGAGGACAAGAAACTGGTCCGTCAGGTTCTTGGCGATTCTGTCGATGGACGAAACCCGATCCGTCAGATCGCCGACCAGCCTGTGGTCAAAGAACTCCACCGGCAACCGCAGCAGCCGCGACACCCCCCGGCTGTAGCCGATCACCGAAATTCTTACCGCCAACCGCTTCAGGAACCGGTGCTTCAGCAGGGACAAGACGTAGACCAGGGCACCGCCGCCCAGCAAAGCCGCCACCAATCCGCCCCAAGCCCCTCGTGTTTCCAGGACATCGTCCACAAAGGCACCGAGAGCTGCGGGAATAACGAGCGCCAGCACCGTCAACATGAGCGCGCAGGCAACTACCCCGATCAGCGCTCGCCATGATCCGGCGAGCAAGGCGCCCAATTGCCGGAACAAGCCGGGCCATTCGCCTCCGGGCCGGAAATCGGCGCCACGCTTGAAGCGCAATGCGATTCCGCTGTAGCCCTTGGTGAACTCTTCGGTGGAAAGCCGGCGTCGCCCGGTGGACGGGTCGTTGAGGTAAAAGTAACGGCCATCAAATCCTTCGAGGACAACGAAATGACTGAACTGCCAGAACAAGATCAGCGGTAACGGCAGCTTGCTCAGCTGTTCGGCGCGTACACTTAGTCCATTGCATTCAAGGCCGTAGTGTCTGGAGGCGCGCACGATGCTCGCGGCGCTGCTGCCATCTCGGCTGACCTCGCATTTCTCGCGCAATTCCGTAAGCGGTACCCAACGCCCGAAGTAGGCCAGAACGCTGCCGAGGCACGCGGCACCACATTCCGACGCGTGCATTTGCAGCAGGATTGGCGTGGTTACCTGTTGTTTCAACGCCTCCGATCCGGCGTTGTCGCTTGCCCCTTCAGAGGCGCGCGGCGGCATCCTATGGCCGCCTTATTCCAAAGAGCGCGATCGCAGACTGCTTGCCGAGTTCGACGACGATCCGGCATTCGGTGTCCGCCGAGAGAGCAAGATCCAGGCCCTCATCGAGCGTGATCTCGATGCGGTGCACGGATACCGGCGCTGCAACCTCCAGCGCAGGGAGTTGCTCGAATGTCGGTACGGCGGTGATTGTCGCCACCTCTCCGTCGAGGATGCCCGCCTCTCCAGCTGCACTGACCAGCTCTATGGCCACCGGCATGCCCGCTTTGACCGTCGGGGCAACGTCGCTTTCAATCCACACGAGCGCCTGGACCGACCGGCTACCTTCCAGCAACTCCTCGCCAGCCCCGACCAGCACGCCGTCCACCGCTAGGCTGCGGGGTACGCTACCGAAACAGAGCCATGCCGCGAAGAGCAACAGGAACAGGGCGATGACGGCAACAAGGAGCCGCTCCCGCGGTGTGGAGACGGTCAGCAGCCGGTCGAGCCGTTCACGCTCTTCTTTGGCTTCTGCAACGGTATTGTGAAACGAGTCAAAAGGATTACTGAACACGGCCGTGCGTAGCCACCTCACAAAGATCACGCAAGGATAAAGAATATCTCATTCGGCTGGGTTAAAGCGCTAAAAGATTATACGCAATTCCGCCCCGCGGCCGGCTCAGACGGCCTGACATTCCCGCATTCGACCTGAAGAAGAATGCGGGCTACGACCGTGCCGCGCCCTTCTCCGAGGCGTTCCGGTCCACCATCGTCAACAGCGCCGGGAGCAGCGACAGGTCGGCGATGAGCGCAAATCCGATGATCATCGCGGTCAGGACACCGACCTGGGCCGTGGGGACGAACGGAGAAAACACGAATATCAGAAAACCCGCCACCAAAACGACCGTCGTCGTCATGAGTGCCCGACCGGCAGTGTCGAAGGCGTAACCCACCGCTTTTTCGGGTCCTTGGCCGTATTCGCGGCGCGCGCGGCGGTACTTGCTGAGGAAGTGCACCGTGTCGTCCACGACGATGCCCACAGTCATGGCCACCACAACCGATAGCGAAAGGCCCACCTGTCCGACCGTCAATCCCCAGACGCCGAATCCCAGTACGGCGGGGATCACGTTGGGCACGATGCTGATCAAGCCCAGCCGCAGCGACCGCAATGCAACGAGGAGAATCGCGGAAATGGCAAGGAGCACGACCACGGTCCCGACCAGCATGGCGCGTATGTTGCGCTGCCCGATGTAGGCAAAGAGCGCGGCGGGGCCGGTGCTGTTGACGCCGGCCACGTGCCCCGCGTTTTCCTCTAGCCAAGCCTCCGCACGGGCGTTCAGATCGAGCACATCTTGGGAATAAAGCGTCTCCGCCGAGATCGTCACGCGCGTCGCTGACCGGGACCTGTCGATCTGGTTGTTCAGGTCCAAGCCCTGCGGGAGCGAGAGTTCGTACAGCAGCAGGTATTGCGCGGCCAGCTCCTGGCTCTCCGGGATCCGGTAGGCGGCAGGATCGTCGCCGTGCATGCTCTTGTTGAGCTGCCGAAAGGTATCGGTGATGGTCGCCACGTGCCGCACGGGAGGCTGCTCTCGGTACCAGGCGGCGAAGTCTGAAACCTCGGCGAGAAACAAGGGGTCGGTGACACCGCCCTCCGACGATGCTTCCAGCGAGTATTCGAGCAGGGTGTTGCCGCTGAGCCGCTCGTCCATGAAGTCCGTGTCCTGCCGAAACTCCACGCTCTCATCAAAGAAATGCACCAGAACATCATTTAGCTCGTTGCGCGGAATCGCCAGGATCAACATGGGCACGATCAGCAGCCAGCCCCAAATGATCGCCTTTCGGTTCCGCAGCACGAAATCCGCCAGCCGGTGCATTGTGGGTTCCGGGAGCCTTCGATCCTTCGCGGCGCGAATCGGAAGCAGCGACAGCAGGGCAGGCAGGAACGTCACGGAGAGAATGAAAGACGCGACGATGCCGAAAGCGACGAAATTGCCGAGGTGCCGGTAGGGCGGCACTTCGGAAAAATTCATGCTCAGAAAGCCAAGCGCCGTCGTGAGGCTCGCCAGAAACACCGGATGCAAGTTGAGCCGGATCGATTCGACGATGGCATCGTGCCTGGAATCTCCAGCGCGCAATCTCTGCTGCAAAGCCACGAGCAGGTGCACACAGTTCGCCACGACGATCATCAGCACGATGGTCGGCGCCGGCGAGATGGGCGGTGAAAAGGGCAGACCGACCCACACTCCCAGACCCAATGAAGAGAGAATCGAAAAGACGATGACCGCGCCGGTTGCCACCACCCCCGGCCAGCCACGTGTGAGGACGCCAAGGACCAAGGCCATGAGCAGGAGGCTTGCAGGCAGAAACATCATCTGGCTGCTGATGGAAGCTTCCACGAACGTCTGGTTGATCATGACCGTGCCGACGACGCGCAGGTCTATGCCGGGAAAGCGTTCTTCTGCCTCGGCGGCGATCGACCTGGCGAACTCAGCGACTTCGGCGACGGCCTCCAGCAGACCATCCTCCGGAAGCTCAATCGTGACGTTCACGACGCTCACGTCAGCGTTCAGGGCCAGAATGCTGCCTGCGATCCGCGGGTCGGACAACGCGACCGCACGGATCCGTGCGCGCGTTTCCGCACGGTCAAGGTCCTGCGGGTCAACGAGGTCCCGCACATACAAGTCGTCGCCGTCGGCAGTCGTGTATTGAAAGTTGGCGAGCGAGTCGACGCGCCTCGAGTATGGCGTCAGCCAGGCGGCATCCGTGAGCCACGCAGCGGCCGAGAGTGCGCTTTCCGAGGTGGCGTCGCCATCGTCCGGAACTACCAGAAAGGCGATGTTCTCGTTCTTGCCGTACGTATTCTCCAGAGCCTCCAGCGCCAGCAGCTGCGGATTGTCCTCATCGAAGAAGATGCGGTAGTTGGCGGAGAATTCGAGCAGGGCGATGCCGCCGGACGCGGCCGCGACCGACACCAGCGTGGCCGCGATGACAAGCCAGCGGGCCGCAAGCACCCGTTCGGCAAATCGCTTCGCGAATGGTCGTCTTGCTACGCCTTGCTTGTCCACGGAACTGGAGTCACTGATTGCGTACGATCACGGAAAGCAGACGGTGTGCCAAGCGTCATTGAACACGAAGCCCGATAGCGAAGTGGCCAACCCGCGGCGCTGGACGCGTCTACGCTGAAGCCCGTCCAACTCAGATCGCGTGCACCGAACCCGCCGAGTCGGAATCAGCGTTGATCAAGGCATCCTTCATCTGCAGCCATACAGACTGGAGGTCCACTCCGGGCAAGGTATGGTCCGCAAGGACACGATGTCAACGGCTTTGCGCAGGTTCCCTAGAGGGTGGAACCGCTACGGCCGGGCAAGATGGTGCAGAGCCCGATTCGCGGCACCCGTGGACACCCCCTTTGACATTCATCAAGACGCTCTCCATTTTTCGGCCCCACTTCTCCCACTCGTACCTCCGGAACCGATCCGGATCGGTGCGTCTGCCCTCCCACGTTGTCCTCGCCCATGCCTAAAGCCCCCAACGTCGTAGTCGTGGAGTCGCCTGCCAAGGCGCGAACGATCGGTAGGTATCTGGGACCGGACTACAAAGTGCACGCAAGCTACGGACATGTGAGAGATCTTGTGGCCAAGGACGGTGCCGTCCGGCCTGATGACGACTTCAGCATGCACTACGAGATACCGAACGACAGCCGCAAGCACCTCAGCAGCATCGCCAGTGACCTTGGCGCCGACGGCACCCTGTTCCTGGCAACGGACCCGGACCGCGAGGGCGAAGCCATCGCCTGGCACGTGCTGACCGCGCTGCGGGAGCGACGAGGCAAGAGGCCGCGCGACTTCACCTCCTATCGGGTCACGTTCAACGAGGTCACCCGCGAAGCCATTCTCGATGCCTTCCAGGCGCCGGGTGCGATCAACATGGACCTGGTGGAGGCGCAACAGGCCCGCCGGGCGCTTGACCACCTCGTCGGCTTCACGCTCTCGCCGATCCTGTGGCGAAAGCTGCCCGGTGCCCGCTCGGCCGGCCGCGTTCAGTCGGTCGCCCTTCGACTGATTTGTGAACGCGAATCGGAGATCGAGGCGTTTGTTCCGCGCGAGTACTGGACGCTGGAAGTCGCCCTGACCAATCGCAGCGGCGCAGCGTTTACGGCACGGCTGGTGAGTCTGGATGGGAAGGCGCTCGGCAAGTTCGGCCTTCCCGACGAAGCTGCTGCCAGGAATGCAGCCGAACGGGTGGATGCGAGTTCCTTCACGGTCTCAACCGTCAAAAAGAAACGGGTTCTGCGCTCCCCTTCCGCCCCCTTCACGACGTCGACGCTCCAGCAGGAAGCCTCGCGCAAGCTTGGTTTTTCCGCGGCCCATACGATGCGCACGGCCCAGACCCTCTACGAAGGAGTGGCGATCGACGGGGCAAGCGCGGGTCTCATCACCTACATGCGGACCGACTCCGTGAACCTTGCCCCGACGGCAATCTCGGCAATCCGAGCGACCATCGCCCGAGAATTCGGTGAGCGGTACAGGCCGGCTGCGCCCCGCAGTTACCGGAGCCGGGCCCGCAACGTGCAGGAGGCGCATGAAGCCATCCGACCGACCGACGTCGCCCGCAGCCCGGCGGTGCTCGCCAAGCAGCTCACCTCCGATCAGGCCAAGCTCTACCGTTTGATCTGGAATCGCACCGTCGCGAGCCAGATGGAGAAAGCGGAAATCGACCAAACCACGGCCGACTTGCGAAACGGTGGCGGCGACGTTGGTCTGCGCGCCACGGGATCGACCGTCGTCTTCGACGGCTTTCAGCGCCTCTACAGCGAAGGCCGCGATCAGCCCGAAAAAGAGGAAGACCCGGAGAACGACGATGCGCGGCGATTGCCCGCCCTGGAGCAGAACGAGCCGCTGGGATCCCGCGCGGCTGAATCCAAGCAACATTTCACCGTCCCTCCGCCGCGCTTCACCGAAGCGTCGCTGGTGCGGCGACTGGAAGAGTTGGGCGTAGGGCGTCCGTCCACGTACGTGGCGATCATTTCCGTGCTGCAGGACCGCGAATACGTGCGTTTGGAGCGCAAGCGGTTCGTGCCCGAATCTCGCGGCCGGATCGTGACGACGTTTCTCGAGTGCTTTTTCGAGCGCTACGTCGAGTACGACTTCACTGCCAACCTTGAGCAGCGACTCGACGACATTTCTCGCGGCCAGGTCGACTGGAAGGAAGTCCTGAAAGACTTTTGGAGCAATTTCAAGGAGAACGTCGACGACGTCGCCGAAATCCGCCTGCGCTCGGTGATCGACCGCCTCGACGCCATCCTCGGTCCTGCCGTGTTTCCACCTGACGACAGCGGGCGAGACCCGCGTCTTTGTCCGACGTGCGGCGATGGAAAGCTGGGGCTGCGCATCGGCAAGTTCGGCGCGTTCTTTGGCTGCTCGAACTACCCGGAATGCAAGTACACGCGGAACTTCGGGCTTGACGAAGACCAGCAGAACGGCGAACCGGTGGCGCTCGGGGAATTTCAGGACCAGCCGGTTACGCTTCGAACGGGACGGTTCGGACCCTACGTGCAGCTGGGTGACGGGCCCGGGAAGGACCAGAAACCGAAACGCGTCTCCCTTCCGGCCGACATCGCCCCCGGCAACGTGGACCTGGAATGTGCGCTGCAACTGCTGGCGCTGCCACGCGACGTGGGCCTGCATCCGGAAACAGGGAAGCCCGTGCAGGCGGGCATTGGACGCTACGGGGCCTACGTCAAGCACGAAAAGGATTACCGCTCCATTCCCGCAGGCGAAAGCGTGCTCACCATCGGCATGAACCGGGCGATGGACCTGCTGGCGCAGAACAAGGGAGGTCCCCGATCGTCGCCCGGCACGGTACTGGGACCCCATCCGACCGACGGCAAGGACGTCACCGTGCACGAAGGCCGATTTGGTCCGTACGTGAAGCACGGCAGCCTGAATGCCTCGCTGCCGAAGGAGATCTCCAAGGGCGACGTAACCATGGAACAGGCAGTCGCGCTGCTTGCGGCCAGGGCCCAACGCAAAACCGCAAGGAAGACCCCGGCCCGCAAACGCCGCACTACCCGGAAGTCGTGATCGCGCATCCGTCCATCGGTTCGTGAACGGCGACGGCCCCTCGGAAGAAGCGCTCCGGGCATGGATCCGCGCCCATCCCGATCGAGCAAACCTGCGCGAACTGGCCCGCGCGTTCGACATCCGCGACCCGGGCGGGCGGCGGCGGCTGAAGGAGGCCATTCGCCAGTCTCGCGGTGAGCGGAAGGCAGCCGCCCCTCGGTCCGGCCCGCGCGTGGTGGTGGCGGAAGTGGTCAAGGTGACCCGCGACGGCGACCTCGTCGCAAAACCAAGCGTTCCTTCAGCGTCCGGACCCGCCGAGATCATCTTGAGCCGGGCGGCTCCGCGACGACGCACCGGGCGCCACGCCGCCGGCGTTGGCGACCGCGTACTGGTTCGCCTGGATACGGCGCACGGTTCTTCCGATTCGGGCCACATCGTGGCCCGTCTGCCGAAGCGTCGAGAGACGTTCGTCGGAGTCATCGTGCCGGACGTCAGCGGTGGCCTCCGAGTCGAGAATTGCGGCGCGAAGCCCGACACGACGCATCGATTCCAGGCCAGCGAGACCGTCGGCGTAGGTGACGTGGTCCACTGCGCGAGTCCGCACGGTGCGGGCGATCAGGCGCGTGTCCTCGAACGAATCGGGGCGCTGGACGATCCACGGTGCATCCCCGCGATGGTGGCCGCGCGCTACGAGATTCCGATGCGTTTCGATGCGGATGCTGAGCGGGAGGCCGCGGCATGCGGGCCTCCGACGGATCACGGGCGAACAGATCTGACCGGGCTGCCGTTCGTCACCATCGACGGTGACGACGCCAGGGACTTTGACGACGCAGTGGCGGCGGCGGGCGGGCCCGACGGCGGGTTCCGGATCCACGTGGCCATAGCCGACGTCGCCCACTACGTGCGTCCGGGGGGAGCCCTCGACCGGGCCGCCCAAGTGCGGGGCAACTCTGTCTACTTTCCAGGGCACGTCTTGCCGATGCTGCCCGCGAGCCTTTCGAACGGTTGGTGCTCGCTGGTTCCCCGCCGTGAACGCGCCGCGCTCGTGGCTGCACTGGACATCGGCCCTCGCGGAGAACTGGTCCGGGCAGAATTTGCGCGCGCATTGATTCGTTCACGCGCCCGCCTCACCTACGAGGCCCTGGACGAAGCGGCCCGGCTCGATGCGCCGATTTCCGGCATCGACCGTGCCGACGTCGCTGCACTGTATGGCGCCTATCGCGTTCTTCGTGCGGCCCGGAACCGACGCGGCGCCCTTGACCTCAGTTCCGCCGAGCACCGGATTACGCTCGACCCGGTCACCGGAGAGCCCGACGACATCACAGCTGTTCGCCAACTCGACTCGCATCGCCTGATCGAAGAGTTCATGGTCCTGGCCAACACGGCGGTGGCCCGGCACCTGACCCGACAAGAGGTCCCGTTTCTCTATCGGATCCACGGGGAGCCCCGCTCCGCCAGCCTCCGGTCACTCCAGGATGACCTGCGCGCCCTGACCGGGCGATGGCGCACGATGACGGGAAGGGCGAGCACCCGGCGTTTCAACGATGTCGTGGAAGGTGCACGCGGCGCGCAATACGAAGAAGCAGTTCACCTGGCGGTATTGCGGGCGCAAACCCAGGCGGAGTACAGCCCTGAAAACATCGGTCATTTCGGGCTCGGGCTGCAGTGCTACACGCACTTCACGTCGCCGATCCGGCGGTACAGCGACCTTTCCGTCCACCGCTCGCTGCTGGCCACCCTCGGATTTGAGCCGCAGGCAACTTACGGCGAGGACGAACTTTGGGCGCTCGGGAGAGACCTCTCGTCATCCGAACGACGGGCCGTTGCCGCCGAACGGGAGGCCTGCCAGCGGTATGCCAGCCGGTTCCTGCAGCGGATGTCGGCAGCGAGCATGCAGGGCCGGATTGTCAGCGTCGAGCGCTTCGGAGCATTTGTCCGGCTTGGCGAGAACGGTATTGAAGGATTGTTGCCGATGTCCGGTCTCGGAGATGGGTACTTCCGATTCGATGCGCGGGCACGTCAGATCAGCAGCGAACGCTCCGGAGAAACGTTCCGGCCTGGCGACGCGATCACGGTGCGTCTTGCGGACATCGATCCGATACGCGGGCGCGTCGCCTTCCGCCGCGTGCGAGAATCCGTTTCGCACTGACTGCCGGCCATTACACTGGTCCGGCGCCGGCCGGCCGTGCGGCTCGCTTTCGTCGATCGAACAGAGCCCCAAGCCCGGCCGCCGGACCTGCCGCGCGGCCGAGGAACGGCTCGGGGCTCCTCCGACTTGCCTACTTCCGAGGCGAATACGCTGAAGGGAGCAGGATGGTGGAGGTCATGTCCTCTATCTCCGGCACTGCCTCCCCCAGGAACGCCTTCCACTCGGGATCAGCCTGGGAACCGGCGCGCGCCTTGGCACGTTCCTCGAAGCTCGAGTACGCCCAAAGATGAATGACCTCGTTGGGGTCCGGAAACACCGTCGTCCAGAGGCCTACATTCATCGAGTACTTCTCGCGGGCGGGAAAGGCCGCCAACATGCGTTCTGCCCAGGACGCAGCACGCCCGGGCTTCAGCCGATACACCCGAAGCTCGTAGATGTTTCCGTCCGTGTCAGGAGTTCGGAGATCCCGCGCCGGGCGCAGCACCCGTACCGTCTGGGTAAGGATGTGCGGTGCGACCAGAGGCACGAACTCGGTCCGCCAAGCCTCCAGCTGCCCCAATTCCCCACGGAGGCGAACCAGTTCGCCGACGTCCGCATAGCTCCACAGATGCACGTACTGGTTGAGGCCACCGATCTCACTGCCGAAGTGCCCCTCCAGCCGCCCGTACGTGTCGCCGTTTCGGATGCGCTGACCAACAGTCCCGCTGGCCTCGATAACCTTGGGGGCCGTCCCCGGGCGGCACGTGTACATTCTGAGTTCATGAATCATCAGGGTGGTCTCCAGGATGGGGTGCGGACAGGGCCGCGGCTAAAAGGGCTCTTTGAACGGACGGAGATCGACTTCCAGCGTCCAGGTCGACCGGGGCTGGCGGTAGATGTGCCAGTACATGTCGGCGATCCCGTCGATGGCGAGAAGACCGTCCTCTCCCTTGGCCTTCACGCGATCGGGAGCGAGGGTTCGAATTCGTTCCCCGTCAATGCTGCCGTCGATCACGACATGCGCAATGTGCAGACCCTGCGGTCCGAACTCACGGGCGGCCGCCTGGACGAACATGCGCAGGCCCGACTTCGCGGCACCGAAATGTCCGAACCGGGCGCCGCCCCGCCAAGAGCCCGTCGCGCCGGTACAGATGATGGTGCCGCTCTGTCGTGGCAGCATGCGTCGGATTCCCTCCTGCAACGTCACGAAACCACCAAGACAGCTGGTCCGCCAGAACTCCTCGACGGTCGCAACGTCGAGGTCTAGAAACGGAATCATGCGGTTCGGGCCGGCGTTGTAGACGACGAAATCGACGGGTCCCAGCGCTTCAGCGATGTCGAACGCGGCCCGAATGGAAGCGGGGTCGGTGACGTCGGTCGTCACGGCCGTCAGCAGCTCGCCGTGCGGCTCGGCTTCCCGGACGAGCGCATCCAGGCGCTCCCTGGTGCGGCCGCCGATCACGACCCGATGCTCGCCTTCGCGGGCGATGCGGCGTGCCACGGCTGCACCGGTTCCCCTTGCTGCACCCACGCCTAGCACCACCGCCACCTTCGTGGCCGAAGCTGAAGTCATGTCGGGATCTCCTTGCCGTCACCGGAGTGCACCGCGGAAAGCGGCCGTTGAGCATAACCATGTCCGGGCCCACCGTTCCGCAGCGATGCCGGGCCGCGCGCCGGCAAGTCTGGCTTGTCGATGGGATCGATCCGCTCCCGCAGGTCGACCACCGACTGCCGCGGAATTCCGCCGTCTCCAGACCTGCAGGTCCAAGCCTGTCCGCCTCACACGACTGGCCACATCGAGCTGCGGACATTCGCCCGGTCCCGCCCCCGGGGCATCCTCAACCCTGGTGTTCGGCACCGACGGTACGGGAACGCCGTGCGGCGGCACAACGCAAAGACGCCGGCCCACGATGACGAGTTCCCAGCGGGGCGCGCCGACCGCCGCTGGCTGCGACTCCTCCACCGCCGGGAGGCCGATCCTTGGCGATCTCTGGCCAGCCTTGCGCGCTCCACAGCGTTGCGCCTGCGCCGCAGGTCGCGTCCAGCGTTGCCGCTGCCGACGCTTGGTCCGCAATTGACACGGCAGGCAAAATCGGTTTCCCTGCGGTCTCTCGCTCCGGCACGAAGGACAGGCCATGGCCAAGACGGTTTCAGACAAGATTCGCCTCATGAGCACCGCGGACACGGGCTACTTCTACGTGACGCGCAAGACCCAGCGCACCAGAGCCGGCACGCGCAAGGAAAAGCTTGAACTGAAGAAGTACGATCCGGTGGCGAAGAAGCACGTACTGTTCAAGGAAACCAAGATCAAGTAGACGCGCCGGCCCGGCCGCGGCAGGTCGTCGGTCAGCAGCTCGCCGGCTGGATCTTCACCCACTGGTTGAGCACGCCCTTGATGCTGAAATCGGTGTAGTCGATCACGAACCGATCCAGGACTCCGTTTTCCCGCACCTGCAGGATCACCTCATAGTCGGCATGCAAGTCCCTGTTGAAATAGGGGAAGTAGCCGATCCGGACATGGCGGCCGAACAGATCCGCCAAGCCGGAACCCGGCGCCTCCGCGCCAGGGCCGATCTCCGATCCGAAGAAGGTGTTGACGCGCTGAAGGCCGTCCTCTTCCGATCCTGAAAACACGACGTCGGCTCGCGGGCCGCCGGGCGACCTGAGGTCCTCCAGGATGCGCAGGAAATGGGAGGAGGGAAAGATCGTGCCTTCGGGCAGTGCGGCCCGATAGGCCGAAGGCAGCTTGAACAGGATCTCGCCGCCCGAACCGTCGCCGTGCAGAACCGCCTGCCCCTCCGCCTCCTCGATCACGACATCGTCCCGCACCGCGCGAATCGAGAAGCGAAACGCGCTGCCGTCCTTGGCTTCCCACGTCAGGTATCGCCGGTCCGACCAGTGTTGCCGCCCGTGCGTATCGGTGAAGTGGATGCCAAATCGCTGGTTGACAGCCCAGCCGTCGCAGACGTCGCGCCACTCGAACCCCAGCTTCCCCGTCATTGCGGTCACCATGGCCCCGGTCCGAACCTGGTCCAGCGTGATCCGATACTCGGCGCGATGCGGCACCACCTGCGCCGCCGCTGCCGCAGCGCCAGCGTCGACTCCGAGGAATACCGCCACCGGCACAGCCAGCATCAACAGCCGTCGTACGGTTGGCATGCGCGTCCGCGCCCGCCGCCACGGCGTTGCATTGCGTCCCTGGCAGCAAATGGGTTCAGGCACCGCTCGAACTAACCTAGTGATATCCGTTACGTATGCTAAGCATCCTACCGCAACGGCGGCATAGGTTTTAGCGCAGTCTCGAAGCGCTTCAATCGCGGAGCCAGCCCCGGGAGCAGGCACGCCCTCCCGGTCGCCAGGCCCCACCTTCGTCCGGGACACCCGGCAGGCCGCCATCCGGACGGCCGGACCGCGCAGAATTGGCGAACCCAGCGCCTGCGGGCTTTCGGTAGCCAGCCAGAGCGGGCGGCGGGCGCCAACCACACCTGCCGATACACCCCGGACCTGCGTTCCATCGCTCGCATGGTGGTTCTCTATGTCGCGGCCGGCGTGGATAGAATGGGCCCTTTGCACGTTCTCACCGCTGCCGGGAGCCCACCATGCCAACGATCGATGACCGACTTCGCGAACTCGGAATCACGCTGCCCAATGCTCCGGCGCCCGGCGGCAGCTACGTGCCGGTCGTCCTTGCTTCCGGAATGGCGTACGTGGCCGGCCAAATACCTGCCGTCGACGGGGAGATTCGATTCACCGGGACCGTCGGGCGGGACGTCAACGAGGACTCGGCACGTGAAGCTGCGAGAACGTGCGCACTCAACATTCTCGCCGCCCTGCGTGCCGCTCTCGACGGAGATCTCGATCGGGTGCGGCGGTGCGTGAAGCTGGGAGTGTTCGTTCAGTGTGTGGAGGACTTTGACCGGCAGCCGGAGGTGGCAAACAGCGCCTCCGATGTGATGCTCGCGGTATTTGGCGAAGCGGGCCGTCACGCGCGGTTCGCCGTCGGAGCGAACGCGCTTCCGCGCAACGTCACCGTAGAGATCGACGCCGTCTTCGAAATCGCCTGATCGGTGTTCACGGCCCGTACCGTCGAACGAATTTCGGAGGTCCCCGCCGCCGCCTGGGATGCGTGTGCCGGCGCCGACAACCCCTTCGTGCGGCATGGTTTCCTGCGGGCGTTGGAGGAATCCGGGTCGGCCACCGCGGAGACCGGCTGGATGCCCTTCCACGTAGTGCTCGAGGGCGCCGAGGGCGGTATCGAGGGCTGCGCACCCATGTACGCGAAGAGCCATTCGCAGGGCGAATACGTGTTCGACCAGGGCTGGGCCCATGCGTTCACGGAGGCCGGCGGCAGATACTACCCGAAGCTGCAAGTGGCTGTGCCGTTCTCTCCGGTCACGGGACCGAGGCTGCTCGTGCGGCCCGATGCCAGCCAAGGCGCCCGGCACGCCCTGCTCGAAGGCCTAGTGTCGGTGGCCGAGCAGACTGGCGTGTCGTCGCTCCACGTCACCTTTCCGACGGAAAGCGAATGCCGGCAACTCAGCCAAGTCGGCTTTCTGGCCCGGACCGGCGAGCAGTTCCACTGGGTCAACCGGAGCTACGAATCGTTTGACGCGTTCCTGGCTGACCTCAGCGCGCGAAAGCGGAAATCGATCCGCCGCGAGCGGCGGGCGGTCACGGACAGCGGGATCGACATCGTTCGCCTGCAGGGTGACGAGATCGGCCCGGACGACTGGGACACGATGTTCCGGTTCTACGAGGACACCGGCAACCGCAAATGGGGCCATCCCTACCTGACAGCCGACTTCTTTCCCCGGCTGGGCGCCGCGCTAGGCGACCAGGTGATCCTGATTCTCGCCCGGGCGGGGAACACGCCGATTGCCGGGGCCTTGCACATTGCCGGTCCGGACACCCTGTTCGGGCGCTACTGGGGCTGCTCCGAGTACCAGGCGTTCCTGCATTTTGAGCTGTGTTACTACCAAGCCATCGATTACGCCATCGAGCACGGTCTGCACAGTGTCGAGGCCGGTGCCCAGGGACCGCACAAGATCCAGCGTGGCTATCTCCCGGTCCCCACGTACAGCGCGCACTGGATCCGCCATCCGCAATTTCGCGACGCGGTCGCCCAGGCGCTTCAGCAGGAAACCCGGGCGGTGCAGCTGGAGATCGACGCGATTCGGGCCCAGTTCTCGCCGTTTCGCCAGGATGACTGCCGACAGGATTGAAGCGGTCAGTCCGCTTCGGGCCCTGATCCCTTGCGAATCAGGAGATACCCCTTCGCGTCGGGCGCAGTAGCGAGAATGCGCGGGCTGTCCGGCCGCGGCTCGAGCTTCTTGCGCAGCCTGGATATGTGCGTCTCCAGCGTGTGGCTTCGCACCGACGGGTGATACCCCCAGACCTCTTCCAGAATGCGGCTGCGCGAAACCGGTTCGGAACGTGCCCTCAGGAGACACCGGAGCAGCGCATTTTCTTTTTCCGTCAGCCGGACCTGCTGACCGTCGACATCGACCAGCATCTTGGCACCGGGACGGTACCGGAAGGTGCCGAGATCGAACTCCGCGTCGTCGGTCAGTTCATGCTGGCGTAGATGCGCCCGCATGCGCGCCACCAGTGCTGGGGGAGAAACCGGTTTGACGACGTAGTCATACGCGCCCGAATCAAAGCCGCGCACGATATCCGCTGAGGAATCGGCGGCGGTGAGCATGATGATCGGCGGCGTGCGGCCGAGTTCCAGGATGCGGCGGCACAGGTCGCGGCCGTCGGCATCGGGCAGTCGCACATCCAGCAGGATCAAGTCGAAACGCTGGGCCTGGACCTGTTCGAGCGCTTCCGCGCCGGTGGCCACAGCGACCATTTTGAAGCCGCTGTACGACAGGTGTTCCGACAGCGATTCGCGCAGGGCCTCGTCATCTTCCACCATGAGCACCTGGGGTGCGGCTTCCCAGGTCTTGCGCGCTGTGCTGTCCACGAATGGCTCTCCTGCCCTCGGCGCCGCTCGCGACCGCCATCGCCTAGGCTGGGCTGTCGAAACAGTATACTGACGGCATTTCCGCTTCATCCAACTCTGCAGGAAGCGTCCCGCTTCCGGATTTCGCCATGTCCCAACCCGACGCGACGGGGTCGCAGGAACGCTTGTCCGGCACGGTGCCGCGCTCGGTCATCGCCGTCGACCGGGCAATCGGCGACCTCCGGCGAGGCCAGCTCGTTGTCCTGCTGGGTACCTCCGCATGCGCAGTAGCCCGGTCCACCGAGTTCCTGGGAGAAGGCGAGTTCGCGGCGATGACGCGGGTGCCGGGCGGCGCCCTGCGCATCGTGATTACCGGCCCGCGCGCGCGCGCGCTCGGCGTCGACACGGACCGGGAGGTGGTGGTGTTCCGGCTGAGTCCGGAGATCGCCCCCATCACGGTCCAGGCGCTGGCGAATCCTGAATCAGGCGTGCCGGCTCCCGAACTCCACCGCACGCTCGAGGCGGACGATCTCGCGGTAGGCTCGGTGCAACTCGCCAAGCACGCCAACCTGACCCCGGCGGCCGTTCTCAAACCGCTCGGGCTGCCGCCCGATGCGGCACGGGCGTGGGCAGTCGAGCGCGACCTGCTCGCCGTGCACGTGCAGGAACTGCAACGCTATGGGGCCGAGGGCGACTTCAATCTGCGTCGGGTCAGTAGCGCCCACGTCCCGCTGGAGGCGGCGCAGGACACCCGCATCATCGCCTTTCGTCCGGTTTCAGGCGGCACCGAGCAGATCGCGATCGTTGTGGGGGAGCCCACCCCGGACTCACCGGTTCTGGTGCGACTGCACTCGCAGTGTTTCACCGGGGATCTCCTCGGCTCGCTGCGCTGCGACTGCGGCGATCAGTTGCGGGGCGCCCTCTCGGCAATCGCGGAAGCCGGCAGTGGCGTCTTGGTCTACCTTGCGCAGGAAGGTCGCGGCATTGGTCTGGTCAACAAGCTGCGGGCATACACGCTGCAGGATGACGGACACGATACGTACGCCGCGAACTCGGTGCTGGGTTTCGACGACGATGAACGCCACTACCGCGTCGCGGCGGAAATCCTGCGCCAGCTGGGGGTTACGCGGGTGCGACTGCTGACCAATAACCCGGAAAAGATCGCCGCGCTGACTCGGTTCGGCATCCGGGTCGTGGAACGCGTGCGCCACCGGTTCGAGCCCACGCCGCACAATCGGGAGTACCTGGAAGCAAAAATACGGACCGGCGCGCACCTGCCGTAGATGCGCAGGCCGGCAGCCGGTTCAGGACGCTGCCACCAGCTCCTTGCCGTTCGCGTCAACGAACGCGAACGAGACCTTGTTGTCGCGCACGTCGACCTTCACGTGCCCGCCTCGCGCCAGCCGTCCAAACAGGAGCTCCTCCGACAGCTCTTTCTTCAACCGCTCCTGGATCAGCCTGGCCAGCGGCCTCGCACCGAACGTTGGATCGTAGCCCTTGTCGGCGAACCAGCCCCGTGCCGCTTCGGTAAGTTCAACGGAGACGTTGCGGTCCTGCAACTGGACCTCGAGCTGGGCGATGAACTTGTCGACGATCTGGCCCATCACCCCGCGGGACAACGCCGCGAACGGAATCACCGCGTCCAGCCGATTGCGGAACTCAGGCGTGAACAACCGGTTGATCGCCTCCGTGTCGTCGCCTTCCCGCCGCTCGCGACCGAACCCGACGGCCGCCTTGGCAAGCTCGCTGGCCCCGGCGTTCGTGGTCATGATCAGCGTCACGTTCCGGAAATCGATCGCCTTGCCGTTGTGGTCGGTGAGGCGCCCGTAGTCCATGACCTGCAGCAGCAGGCTGAACAGGTCCGGATGGGCCTTCTCGATCTCATCGAGCAGCACGACGGAATGTGGATGCTGGTCGACCGCATCGGTCAGCATGCCGCCCTGATCGAAGCCGACGTAGCCCGGCGGCGCACCGATCAGGCGGGAGACCGTATGGCGCTCCATGTACTCCGACATGTCGAACCGGATCAGCTCGACTCCCATCAACTCCGCCAGGCAGCGGGAGGCCTCGGTCTTGCCAACTCCGGTGGGGCCGGACAGTAGGAAGCAGCCCACCGGCTTGTTCGGCTCCCGCAAGCCGGCGCGCGACATCTTGACCGCGCTGGCCAGCATCCCGAGCGCCTCTTCCTGTCCGAAGACCACGAGGTTCAGGTCACGCTCCAGCGTGGCCAGGGCGGTGCGGTCATCGCGCGAGACCTGCTTCGGCGGGATCCGGGCCATCCGGGCGACCACCGCCTCGATGCTGCCGACTCCCACCACTTTCTTCCGGCGGGACGCCGGTTTCAGCATTTCCGCCGCTCCGGCTTCATCAATCACGTCGATGGCCTTGTCCGGCAGCTTCCGGTCAGACATGTGCCGTCCTGCCAGTTCCGCGGCCGCCTGCAACGCCGAACGGGTATAGCGGATTCCGTGATATTCCTCGTAGTACGGCTTCAGTCCATTGAGGATCCGGATGGTGTCGGCCACGGTGGGCTCGTTCACGTCGATCTTCTGGAAGCGACGCACCAGTGCCCGATCGGTCTCGAAGTAGCCACGGTAGTCCTTGTACGTAGTCGAACCGATGCAGCGGATCTCGCCGCTGGCCAGTGCCGGTTTCAGCAGGTTGGAGGCGTCCATGGCGCCGCCGCTGGTGGCGCCGGCGCCGATCAGCGTGTGGATCTCGTCGATGAACAGGATGGCCTTCTCGTGCTTGCCGAGTTCCGCCACCACTCCCTTCAGACGTTCCTCGAAATCGCCGCGGTAGCGCGTGCCGGCCAGCAGGACGCCCATGTCCAGACAGTAGACCACGGCGTCTGCAAGAACTTCCGGCACCTCCCCGGCGACGATCCGGCGGGCGAAACCCTCGGTAATCGCGGTCTTTCCGACTCCCGGGTCCCCGACGAACAGCGGGTTGTTCTTGGTCCGCCGGCAGAGGATCTGAATTGTGCGCTCCAACTCCACCTGGCGACCGATCAGGGGATCGATCCGGCCGGCCTTGGCCTTCTCGTTGAGGTTGATGCAATAGGCCTCGAGCGGTGACTGGTTGGCGGCCGGCGCCTCGCCTCCCTCGCCGCCCGGCGCGGCCGTCTGCACGCGGGCCTGCTTGGATAGCCCGTGGCTGATGAACGACACGGCATCCACCCGCCGCATCTGCTGCAAACTGAGGAAATAGACGGCGTGACTTTCGCGTTCGGAGAAAATCGCCACGAGGACGTTGGCGCCGGTTACGGCGGTCTTCCCGGACCCGCGCACATGCTGCGCGGCCCGGCCCAGCACCCGGCGGACGCCGCGGCTCGGGACCGACTCCGGCTGGGAGTCTCCGTCCAGCACTGTCGAGGTCAGTGCCGTCTCCAGAAACTCGTCCAGATCACCCTGCAGCTTTGCCAGGTCCACGTTGCAGGCGAGCAGCACCTCAACCGCGTCCTCGTCCTCGGTCAGCGCACGGAGGAGATGCTCGAGGGTCACGAACTCGTGCCGATGTCCCCGCGCCAGCTCGATGGCGTTGTGAAGGCTCTTCTCAAGGTTGCTCGATAGCATCGCGCGACCGCTCAGACTTTCTCCAGGGTGCATCGCAGCGGATGCTCATGCTCGCGAGCGCAATTGACCACCTGGGTCACCTTGCTCTCGGCCACCTCGTAGGTGTAGACGCCGCATACGCCAACCCCGTTTTGATGCACATGAAGCATGATCTGGGTCGCTTCTTCGCGGTCCTTCCGGAAGAACTGTTCCAGAATCATGACCACGAACTCCATCGGCGTGTAGTCGTCGTTCAGCAGCAGGACCTGATACAGCGACGGTTTCTTGGTCTCGACCGTCGGTTCTACCAGCGTATCCCCGCGCCCCGGCTCGTAATCCGGTCGCTGCTGCGAACTCATGGCGAACGCCGCCTCCACGCACTTAGCCTGCACGAATGTTAGCCAATTCAGGCACCCCCCGAAAGAAGCCGCCGCACATACTCGCCCGCGAATCCGGCGTCAGTCGTCCGCTCCGGCCGGCCGTTCACTGACGACGTCATCGATCAGGCCGAACTCCTTGGCAACCTCCGGGGTCAGGAAACGATCCCGCTCGAGCGCCTCTCGTACGGCCTCGATGCCCTGCTTTGTATGCCGTGTATAGATCTCGTTGATACGCTCCTTGAGCGCGAGTATCTCGCGCGCATGGATCTCGACGTCCGTCGCCTGTCCGGAAAACCCGCCGGAAGGCTGATGCACCATGATCCGGGCGTTCGGCAACGCAAACCGTTTGCCCGCGGTTCCCCCGGCCAGCAGCAGCGAGCCCATGGACGCGGCCTGCCCGACGCACAGGGTCGAAACGTCCGGGCGGATGTACTGCATCGTGTCGTAGATCGCCAATCCCGATGTGACCAACCCACCAGGAGTGTTGATGTAGAAGGCGATCTCCTTGTCAGGATGCTCCGCCTCGAGATACAGCAGTTGCGCGATCACGAGCGACGCGACCTCGTCCCCCACCGGACCAGTCAGGAAGATGATGCGTTCCTTCAGGAGCCTGGAATAGATGTCGTATGCACGCTCACCCCTGCCCGTCTGTTCGACGACCATCGGCACCAGCGTGTTCATGGTGTGCTCCGGCTCCGGGGCCGGCTGCCGCTCCTTCACGATGCCGCCCCGCTCGCGGCGGCAGCCGGGTCGGCTGCGCCCCCAGGCATGCGGGCTTCCAGCGTGATGGGTGGAATGGTCGCCATCATGCGCCGCATCTCGTCGTTCGAAATCTGCGTCTCGTTCAGCTGCGCTTCCTTCATCGCAAGGCCAAGCGCCTTCTCCCGACGTATCCGCACGGCCACCATCTTGACCACTTCCGTATCCGCCAGGCGCTGCCGGATCACGTCTTCGGCGTTTCGCTGGTTGGGGTCCACGTTCTGAACGACAAAGCGGACGATTTCTTCGCGGTTGACTTGGATGTCGTGATCGTCCGCGATCTTCGACAACAGCAACTCCGCGACAATGCTCGACCTGGCCAGTTGGTCGGACGAGACCTGGTGTTCCGAGGGCACGATCGGCGACGACTGACCCGCATCGTACGCGGCGGCAACCTTGTCGACATAGGGCTCCGGCAGATTGAGCCGATTGGCCTTGACCAGCTTGTCGATTAGGCGAACCACCTTCAGGCGTTCGCTTCCGGAAGTCATGGCGTGCTCGAGCATGGTCCGGACGTTGGCCCGGAGATCGGGTTCCGTCTCGGCACTCAGCCGCTTCATCAGATCTTCCATGCTGGCCGGTTCACGCTTGTGAACGGCGCGGGCCAGGACGCCCAGCGTGAACGGTTTGGCGTAGCAGTTCCCTGGCAGCGGGGACACCTGAAACTCCCGGTGCTCGCCGGCCCGGATGCCCTCGATGTCGGCCGCTTCGCCCCATGTCCGCTGAAATGACGTCGGCGTGGCAAGTCCGCCGACCGGAATTCGCTTTGGGTTGGCCGGATCGCTCCGGTCGAACAGCTCAGCCACGACCGTGTCCTCGGAACGAGCACCGAAGTCGGTCTCCGCCGGCTCGGTCGCCCCAAACATGTACGAGAACTCGGTGACTTCCGCGTCGACGTCGGCCTCGGTCACATCCACGACCGGTACGTCGATTTCCAACCGATCAAACGGCGCCACCTTGAACGTGGCGACCCCGTGCACTGTGAACTGCAGATCCAGCGGTGCGCCGGGCGCCCGCTTCGGCATGCGTTCCGGGACCACGTCGAGAGGCACGAGATCATGGTCCGCCAACGCCTGCTCAACCGCGGACTGAAGAAAGTCCGAGGCAATTGCGGATTCCACCTCGCTCCCGAACCGCCGCCGGATGATGGTCATCGGCACCTTGCCCTTGCGGAACCCGTCGATCTTGGCATCACGCGCGTACTCGTTCAGGCGACCATCCATCACCGATTCGAACTGGTCAGCCGGAACCGCCGCGCTGAAGCTTTGCACCGTGCCGCTCCCGGAAATTCGCTTGACTTTCATAGTGACCCATCTTTCGTTATGGCACCGGCCGCAAGGCATGGGGCGCTGGTGCGGGCGGAGGGACTCGAACCCCCACGACTTGCGTCACGGGCTCCTAAGGCCCGCGTGTCTACCAATTTCACCACGCCCGCCAACCCCTACGCATGTCCGGCCGGTCCCGTCACCGCCCCGTCAGCGCTTCAGCAGCAGCGTCGAGGATTGCATCACGGTCGATCCCGTATGACCGGTACAGGCTCGCCAGATCTCCCGACTGCCCGAATTCGTCCACGCCCAATGAAATCGTCTTGTGTCCACGGACCGAGCCGAGCCACGAGAGGGTCGCCGGGTGACCGTCGACAACCGTCACCAGGCCCGCCGTGGACGCCAGCGGATCGAGCAGCTTCTCCAGATGGGACTGGGCCTGCTGGCCCTGCCGCCGCGCGGCTTGTGCGGTCCGCCATGCACCGTGCAGCCGATCAGCGGAGGTGACCGCCAACACCCCGGCCTCCGGCATGTCCGGCTGCAGTTCCGCGTAGGCATCCAGCACCTCGGTCGCCACTGCTCCGGAGTACACCAGGGCCAGCGAAGTTCCCGGAGCCGGCGCACGCAGCCAATAGCCGCCGTCGATGATCGCCTGCTCCAGATCGTGATTCACCGTGCGTTCAATCTGCTCGACCGGCCGCGTCGAGAGCCGGAGATAGACCGACTGTCCGTCCGGCTCCTGGAGGTAGGCAAACGCCCAGCGGAGCATCACCTCCAATTCGTCCACGTACCCGGGCTCGAGCGCAGCGAGGCCGGGCTGTCCAATCCCGACCAACGGCGTGCCGATGGATTGGTGCGCGCCGCCCTCGGGCGCAAGCGAAATCCCGGAGGGCGTGGCGACCAGAATGAACCGCGCATCCTGGTAGGCCGCGTAATTGAGTGCGTCGAGACCCCGTGCAATGAACGGGTCGTACAAGGTGCCGATCGGAATGAGCCGGGCATCGAACAGCGAATGCGACAGACCCGCTGCCGCCAGCAGCAGGAACAGGTTGTTCTCGGCAATTCCCAGCTCGATGTGCTGACCCTGGGGCGACATCGTCCAGCGTTGTGGCGACACGACGCTCTCATCGTGAAATACGTCGGAGCGGGACGTATGCCGGTAGATCTGGCGCTGGTTCACCCAGCCACCGAGGTTGGTGGACACCGTGACATCCGGCGATGTGGTGACGATCCGCTGCGCGAGTTCCGTGTCCCCGCGCCCAAGCTCCCGGAGGATTCGGCCGAAGGCCTCTTGCGTCGAGGAGCGGCCCGACGCCGACACGAACAAACGGTCCGGAACCGGAATCTGCGGCGGGTCGTGACGCCGCTGGTCGGACTGGGCGAACGGCACCGCCGCCAGATACGCCTCGAGCGTCGACGGCGGGACATCAAGTCCCGCGAAGCGGTCCCATTCCTTGCCTTCGGGCACGCCCATCGACTCGCGGAACTGCTCCATCTGGCCCTCGTTCATCAGGCCCGCATGGTTGTCCTTGTGGCCGGCCAGCGGGAGGCCGTGCCCCTTGATCGTGTAGGCGATGAAGCAGGTCGGCCGATCGTCATCTGCGGCCTCGAACGCTTCGATTACCGATTCCAGATCGTGGCCGGCAAGATTCGTCATCAGCGCATGCAGGTCTTCGTCGTCATGGCGCTCGATCAGCGCCGCTGCTTCCGCATCGCCCTCTAGATCCTGGAGCAGACGTTCTCGCCAGGCGGCACCGCCCTTGAAGGTCAACGCCGAATAAAGGTCGTTCGGACACCGGTCGATCCACTCGATCAGGGCCGTGCCTCCGGGTTCCCGCTCAACCGCCTGCAGCAGCTTTCCGTACTTGAGCGTGATCACCCGCCAGCTCATCGCCTCGAACAGTCCGGCAATCCGGGAGAACGAACGGTCTGCGGTAATGGCGTCGAGGCTTTGCCGGTTGTAATCGATGATCCACCAACAGTTGCGCAGCCCACTCTTGGCACCGTCGAGCAGGGCTTCGTACACGTTTCCTTCGTCGAGCTCGGCGTCTCCGAACACCGTCACCATGCGGCCGGAACGGTGTGCCCCGGACGCCAGTTCATGATCGAGGATGTAGTCCTGCACCAGCGAAGCGAACAGCGCCATGGCGCCCCCGAGGCCGACGGACCCCGTCGAGAAATCGACATCGTCCGCGTCCTTCGTGCGCGAGGGATAGCTCTGGGCTCCGCCATATCCGCGAAATGCCTGCAGGTGGTCGCAAGTCTGGCGCCCCTGCAAGTACTGGATGGCATGGAACACCGGGCTTGCATGAGGCTTCACGGCCACCCGGTCCTCGGGTCGCAGCACGTGGAAGTACAGGGCCGACAGCAACGTCACCACGGAGGCCGAGGACGCCTGGTGCCCCCCGACCTTCAGACCGTCCAGGGCCGGACGGAGATGGTTCGCGTGGTGAATGGTCCACGCCGACAACCAGGCCACCTTGCGCTCCAGCGCACGCAGCTCCGCGAGGTCCCGCTTCGCCGGCTTCGATTCTCGCCGCCGTGCCTTGGCCAGCGTCACCATGCTTCGGAGGCCGGAATGCTCGTGGTCATTGCGGGAATCCTAGCCGTCCGGCACAGGCCGGTAAATGCGCCCGCGTCGCGCCAGCGCGGCCGAGATTCCTGCACCTTGGCGGGCAGCGATCACCGCATGGCGTCGGCGCGCGACGCAGCAACCCGATGCCGCGATGCCGGGCCGGCACCGAGAAACATAGGCGGCGGCCACGGGGCTACCCCCCGCCACCCCGTCCCTGCCGGAACTGGGGACCCGCCGGCCAAGGCCTGTCGGTCCGCTCCGGAGCACCGTGGGTTTCACTGGCCTGGTAGGTGAATGTCTCCTGCCGGCGCCGTCGATCCGGAAACCGGAGGATCACGCTCCCACTTCGACCGACGCACCCGCGTCTTCCAGCTTCTTCTTGATCTCTTCGGCCTCGTCCTTGGAAATGTCTTCCTTGACCGGCTTGGGAACCCCTTCCACGAGATCCTTGGCCTCTTTAAGGCCGAGTCCCGTAATTGCCCGCACCTCTTTGATAACGTTGATCTTCTTGGCTCCAAAGCTCGTGAGCGTCACGGTCACGAACTCCGGCTCGTCGCTGCCACCGCCGCCATCGGCCGCGCCACCGGGCGCTGCCGCCACCGCCACCGGCGCGGCGGCGCTGACGCCCCACTTCTCCTCGAGCAGCTTCGACAGTTCGGCCGCCTCGATCACGGTCAGGCCGGACAACTCCTCGGCCAGTTTCTCTATGTCCGCCATGGCTGGTTTTCTCCCTTCAGGCGTGTGGACAATGGTATGGAACGGCTCGCCCGAAACTCAGGCGGCTTCTGATTCGGAATAGGCCCCGAAGACCCGGGCCAGAGCGCCCGCCGGAGCCTGGAGGACCCCCGCCACCGAACGGGCCGGCGAGGAAATCACGCCCACCAGCTTTGCCCGAAGCTCGTCCAGTGACGGCATCTTCGCCAACTGGGACACCGCGGCCTGGTCGAGCATCTGCGAGCCGAGGCCACCGCCAAGGATGACCAACTGGGGATGGGTATCGGCAAATTCGTGCAGCACCTTGGCCGGTGCCACCGGGTCCTGGCTGATACCGATCGCCGTTGGACCGGTGAACAGGTCGGCCAGGTCGGCGTGCGGCGTGTCCTTCAGCGCCAGGCGTGTAAGTCGGTTCTTGGTGACCCGAAACTGCGCGCCCGCCTCACGCATGCGCCGCCGCAAATCGGTCGCATCGTTCGCATCGAGACCTGCGTAGTGGGCCACAATTACGGTCTCGCCGCGCGCGAACAACTCGTGCAGCGCGGCCACCGTCGCTTCCTTCGCCTGGCGATCCATTGGACGGGCTCCTCCAGCTTCGGCAGGCCATGTGGCGCTGCCGTGCAGCTCCGCGCTGACCCACGCCAGCCGGAGTTCACGCCTGTCCAAGGAACGAGTCCGGGCGCGCGGACAACCGCCACGCCCACACCCCGTCTATGCAGGTTGATTAAGGCTTTCGCCGCCTGCAGTCTCGGACAGGAAGCGATACCGCGGCGGGCGCGGTGATCGCCGATTGACAATCAGGCCGCGGCGTTCGCCCCGGCCTCCAGATCGGCCACGTCCAACTGGACCCCTGGTCCCATGGTCGACGACAGCCAGATCTTCTGAATATACACGCCCTTCGATCCAGCAGGGCGCGCATCGCGCACCGCGCCGACGAACGCGTGAACGTTGGCAGCCAGGCTGCCTTCGTCGAAACTTGTCTTGCCGATGCCGGCATGCACGATCCCGGCTTTCTCGGCCCGGAAGGCGACCTGCCCTCCCTTGGCGGCCTGCACCGCAGCCTTGACGTCGGTCGTAACCGTACCGAGCTTGGGGTTCGGCATGAGGCCGCGCGGCCCGAGTATCTTGCCCAGCCGGCCGACGACGGACATGCAGTCCGGAGTCGCCACGGCCCGGTCGAAATTGATTTCACCGTTCTGGACGGCCTCGGCCAGGTCTTCTGCACCCACCAAGTCGGCTCCTGCCTCACGCGCGGCCTCGGCAGCTTGGTCGCGGGCGAAAACAGCGACCCTGACGGTCTTGCCCGTGCCCGCCGGCAACATCACGGTCCCGCGCACTTGCTGGTCCGATTGTCGGGTGTCGAGGTTGAGGTCCAGCGCGATCTCAACGGTCTGGTCGAACTTCGTGCCACCGTGCTCCTTGAGGTGCGCGAGGGCATCCCCAAGCGGCAGCGGCCGGGTGCGGTCGAGCCCCTCGCGGGCAGCCCGTAAACGTTTTCCAGGACGTGCCATGGCTTCAGCTGACTCCAATGCCCATCGAGCGGGCCGTACCCTCGACGATCCGGCAGGCTTCGTCAACGCCCGAAGCGTTCAGGTCAGGCATCTTCTCGGTGGCAATTTCACGCACCTGCGCGGCGGTCACCGAAGCTACCGGGGCAATGCGGCCGGTTTCGCCCGACCCCTTGGGGACCCCCGCGGCGCGTTTCAGGTAGTAGGAAACCGGGGGTTTCTTCACCGTGAAGGTGAAGCTCCGGTCGCGGTACACCGTGATGGTCACGGGCAACGGGGCACCGGCCTCGGCCCCTTGCGTCTGCGCGTTGAACGCCTTGCAGAATTCCATGATGTTGAGCCCGGCCTGACCCAGCGCTGGCCCGATCGGCGGCGAGGGATTGGCCTGTCCCGCCGGCACCTGGATTCGCACGTAGCCTTCGATTTGTTTCGCCATCAGATTGTTCCGTTAACGGTTTCTAAATCTTCTCGACCTGCGAGTATTCCAGTTCGACCGGGGTTGCGCGTCCGAATATGGACACCGAAACCTTGACGCGCGAGCGTTCCTCGTCGATTTCCTCGACCACGCCGTTGAAGGAAGTGAAGGGGCCGTCGCCCACTCGCACGTTCTCTCCGATCTCGAAGATGACTGCCGGTCGGGGACGTTCGACGCCCTCCCGGATCTGGTTGAGTACCCGGCCCGCTTCGTCGTCGGAAATCGGAATCGGATCGCCCTCAGTACCGACAAACCCCAGGACGCGCGGGACGTCGAGCACAAGGCGACGGGTCTGATCGGACAGCTGCATGCGAACCAGCACGTAACCGGGAAAGAATTTCCGCTCGGTCTCGATCTTCTTTCCCTGGCGCAGTTCGACCACGTTCTCGGTCGGAACGACCGCTTCGGTGATTTCGTCGGCCAATGCGTGTCGAACCGCGTCGGCACGGATCGCGTCGGCCACCCGCGATTCGAAGCCGGAGTGCGCGTGCACGATGTACCACGCAAGCGGCATCGCCGGCTTCTCCCCCTGCGTCAACTGCCCAACCCGAGGATCGCCTGGATCGCAAGCGACACCAGTTGGTCCACACCCAGGAAAAAGAGTGCCAGCAGGAATACCATCACGAACACCATCCCCGTGGTGACTGCTGTCTCCTTGCGGGTAGGCCAAGTGACCTTGGCCAGCTCTTGACGAATTTCCCGAAGAAACTCTATCGGGGAAGTCCCGTTCATGAGCTAATCCTCACATGGTGCGTTACCGGCCATCCGCGGCAAACATTGCCGCCAGCGACGACGGAAACCGGTAATGAACTAAGGGGTACGGTTGCATGGCAAGATACTCCATCAGGGGTCATCGTCGCAAGTGACGGCTGCGCCGCAACCGGACCTGAATCCTGATGCTGGACGTTACGCGAATGGCAGCGCGGTACGAGACTTCGGTCCCGTCGGACCGCACTGCGGAAGCGGCCATCCCCCTTGATGCTGCGGCAGCGAATGGCTTGAGCGGGCGGGTTCACTGCCGCCGGACGTCCGCGTCCATGACCGGTACCGCGGGACACTCGTTCGAGCCGGGGGGGGCGTTCCCTTGGCGACGACAGACCACGCCTGCTACCCACAGAAGACATGAACATGCCGTCCGCGACAATTGCAGTCCCGCCCACCAGAAGCTCGGCCGATCGGAAGCACTGTTCAATCCCTGGATGAACCCTTTCCCGGCGATGCGCTACTGGCCCCCGTCGGAAGCGGTGGGTGCCAGGCACGTCCTGAATGAAGCCGCCATTTTCCGGAGCAGGGTGAAATATAGCTCCGGTCCACTCTCGATTCCGGCGCCCAGCGGATCGAGTATGCCCGAACGTGCCTGGGTATCCTCGATGATCGTGCCGACCAGGCTGGGTTGGAATTGCGGCTCGGAGAACACGCACACCGCCCCCAGTTCGCGCACCCTTTCGCGAAGCGCGCGGACTCGTCTGACCCCGGGCTTACGCTCGAGGCTGACGACAACGGAGCCGGCCGCAGCAAGGCCGAAACGGTCTTCGAAATAGCGGTACGCATCATGGAACATGATGAAGGGCTGACCGCGAGCTGGCGCCACCAATGTGTCGATGTCCTCCGTCAGCGCTGCCAGGCGCTGGCCCAAAGTGGTCGCGTTCCTTGCATACCTCTCCGCATTCGCCGGGTCGACCTCCGACAGCACTTCGGCAATCATCCGGGCCATCGCTTCGGCGTTGTGCGGGTCGAGCCAGACGTGCATGTCGAATACGCGCTCGTCATGCCCGACGCCCTCATCGTCGTGATCCGCATCACGGTGCCCGTCCTCGGCGTCACCGTGATCGTGATCACGGTGGGCATGGCTCTCGAAGGCGCCTCCTCCGCGAAGCGGTCGGCGAACGAGGTTGGGCGCCTGCGACAGCGTGACTAGCCGGGCCCCGCCAGCCAGCGCGGCGATGGGACCGGCCAGCGAAGACTCCATGGCTGGCCCGATCCAAAAGACCACGCTCGCGTCTTCCAGCACCGCGGCATCGGACGGACGCAGGCTGAACGTATGGGGGGAAGAGGTGCCCCGTATGAGAAGTTGAGGTTCGCCGACACCGAGCATGACGGCGCTAGCGATCGAGTGGACCGGTTTTATCGACGCGACGATCACAGTGCCGTTTTCAGCGGCCGCCGACGTCGCCTGGGCCCAGCCGGTCAGGGGGACTGCGACCAATACTGCAACAACCCATCGCCAAGCCAACCACGAACGGCTCATACACTTTCCCCGCTGCAATTGGGCAGTCGCTGAAAACGGAAACGATGTATTTGTAGTCAACCTGTCAAGGGCACTTGGTCAGGTGCGGGGCGTTGCCGCGCCCGCGGCTCGCCGGTGGGCGGCTCGCGCTGATCGCACCGCGCCTGCCCGTCCAGTAATCTCCAGCCCGGTGATAGGGTGGCGGACGTGATGGATTGGCAGGAGTACGCGCCGGTGTGTCCGCAGGAGCCCGGTTCGAACCGTTAGCCTCGGGTGCCAGCCATCGGTGACCAGGTCGATCGGCCCTCGGAGGAGTTCCGTTGTGCTTGTCAGAGCCAGAGACATGGGCGTGCGCCGGGGCGAGCGCTGGATCGTACGGCATGTCGACATCACGGTTGACCGCGGCCAGCTCATCTACCTGATTGGCGCCAACGGCGCCGGCAAGTCCACCTGCGCGAAAGCAATTCTCGGTTTGCTCGACATCGACGAGGGCACGATCGAACGGATGTCCTCGTTGGAGGTGGGTTACGTACCGCAGCGGCTCGCCTTGAACCCGACACTGCCATTGACGGTGCGACGGCTCATGACCCTGACGGGGCGCTTTCCCAAGGATCACATAGAATCTGCGCTCGCCGCCGTCGGCCTGGACCGCCTGGGTGATCCCCCGGTGACGACATTGTCAGGCGGGGAGTTCCAGCGTCTCCTGCTGGCCCGCGCCCTGATTCATCGCCCGGATCTACTGGTTCTCGACGAACCCGCTCAAGGGGTGGACACGGCCGGATCGGGCGTCGTGCTGGACCTGATCCAGGGCATCCGGCGTGATCTTCGGTGTGGCGTACTCCTGATCTCCCACGACCTCCACGCGGCCACGAGCACGGGTGATGACGTCGTCGTGCTCGTGCCGCACGAACACGACGAGCCGCCGCCGGCCCGGCCGGACCCGCCCGCGCACCTGTCCCGGCGTGAAGCGCGGAAGCTCTGAGCGATGCTGGACGACTTCCTCATCCGCGCCTTGCTGGCCGGCATCGGGATCGCGATGGTCGCCGGGCCGGCCGGCTGCTTCATCGTTTGGAGACGCCTCGCCTACTTCGGCGAAACGATCGCGCACTCCGCCCTATTGGGCGTCGCGATCGCGGTCCTGGTGAATCTGCACCTGGTGATCGGCATCTTCGTCACGGCCGTCGTGGTGGTGCTGGCGATGTACTACCTGGAGCGGCGTGACACGCTGCCTACCGACACGCTGCTCGGTTTGCTCTCGCACGGCGGACTGGCGGTTGGCCTGGTCCTGCTGTCGTTCTTTCCCGACATGCGGCTCGACCTTCAGGGTCTGCTGTTCGGGGATATTCTCGCCGTGTCGCGTCTCGATCTCGCCGTCGTCTGGGGCGGCGGCGCGATCGCGCTTGGAATGCTGTGGTGGATCTGGCGCCCCCTGCTGGCGGCCACCGTGAGTCCCGACCTGGCGACCGTTGCCAGACTGCATCCGGAGCGGGCGCTTCTCGTGTTCGGAATTCTCCTTGCCGCCGTCATCGCCGCGGCCATCAAGATCGTGGGCGTCCTGCTCATCGTCGCCCTGCTCATCATCCCGTCGGCCACGGTGCGACGCTTCACGTCAAGCCCGGAACAGATGGCGGCCGGCGCCGCCGTGGCCGGCGTGATCGCGGTCGCAGGCGGGTTGCTCGCGTCAGCGACGCTGGACACACCGTCGGGCCCTTCCATTGTGGTGACGGCCCTAGCGGTGTTTCTCGTGACCCGCCTGGGCCGCCCGCGCCGTGAGGTGAACGCGCGCTGAACGCCAATGGCAGTCGGGGTCTCTCCTAGCGTTAGGCCCCGCAGCCGGCGTGGTCCGCATCATCCGTGCACCCGCCAAGTTCGATCTGAACGGTGACGTGGCGGATACCGAAGCGGCTGGCCAGCCGGGCATGAATGTCCGCGATCGCCGAGTCCGGGTGCGCATCCTTGACGATCCTGGCGTGCAGGGTCAGCAGCGACCGCTCCTGCGACAGCGACCACGCGTGCACATGGTGGATGTCCTCCACCACGGCAACGTTTGCCACGAGATCAGGACCAATTTCCCGCACGTCCAGCTGCTCGGGCACACCCTCCAGCAGGATGTGTGCCGCATCCCGCAACAGGCTCCAGGCACTGCGGAGCACGATCAAACCGACCAGGATCGACAGCAGCGGATCGATCTGCATCCACCCGGTGGTCATGATGACGACGGCCGCGCCCACCGCGGCGGCTGAGCCCAGCATGTCGCCCCATATGTGGAGCAGTGCGCCCCGCACGTTCAGATTGGCGCGGTCGGCACCGTACAGCACTCTGAATGCGGCAACGTTGACGACGAGTCCCAGCACCGCGACTGCCAGCATCGGACCGGCAAGCACCTCGGTCGGATTGACGATCCGGTCGGCCGCCTCCGTGAAAATCCACCCCACGATGAACAGCAGACTGATGCCGTTGGCGAAAGCGGCAAGCACCGGAAAGCGGTGGTAGCCGTAGGTGCGCGACTGGTCGGCCGGACGGCTGCTGAGCTTGAAGGCGATCCAGGCAAACAGGAGGGCCACGGTGTCGACGAGCATGTGGGCAGCGTCTGCCAGTAACGCCAGCGAGCCCGAAATCACGGCACCCACGATCTCGGCGAACATGAAACCGCCGGTCAGCAGCAGGGCCCAGAAGATGCGGCGGACATTGTCGGCGTGACCGCCGCGGCCTTCGGATCCGTGATTGCCGGTCATCGCGGACTCCCGCCGGTTGCCCCCACGCCGGTCGCGGGCCGCGGCCCAAACCTACCCCAAGTTCGAGGATGTCGATGGCGGGCCGGCGTCGCGCTCCCCATGCGAGCGCGTGCAAGGTTGCCTCGATATCAAATTGGCGCCGCGAGTGCACGCCGGCCCACCACGTTGAAGGACCCGCCGGTTGAACAGGTCTTGGGCGGTAACGTCCGGCCTGGTCTTTGCGTACGGGCAAGAATGTCGGGACGCCTGGCCGTGGGCGATGCTTCCCCCTCTATATTGCTCTGGCCCGGAACCCGTGCTGTCGGCCGGGCACCGGGCGGAACGGCGGGACCAGCAGCCAAGCCCCTGTCGAAAGGGTATTCCGAACATGCAACTTCGCATTGCCGTGATCTACGGCTCGGTCCGGCCCCAGCGGGTCGGGATCCGGATGGCCCGATACGTGTCCCGGGCTTTCCGCGAACGGGGGCACGAATCCACGCTCGTCGACCCGCTGGAACACAACGTCCCGCTCCTGCAACAGCGTTATCGGGACTACGGTGACGGAGAAGCGCCGGAGGTGCTGCACTTCCTGCATCGCGTCTTTGAACGTGCCGACGCGTTCGTGGCGGTCAGCGCCGAATACAACGGGTCCATTCCTCCCGCCCTGGTGAACGTGCTCGACTACTTCCTGCCCGAGTACGCCCGCAAGCCTTCGGCGGTGTGCACCTACTCTCCCGGACCTCTTGGCGGTGCGCTGGCAGCCATCCCGCTGCGCCACCTGTTTACCGTCCTGGGTGCGCCGCCGATCGGCGCGCCCTTTCGGGTTGGCCGGGTCCACGAGACGTTCGACGACGGCGGGCACACCGATGACGAGGATGTCCACCGCAGGTTCAGCGGTTTCGCGGACCAGGTCGAATGGTACGCCCGGGCATTGAAGACCGCTCGCGAAGCTGAAGCCGGAGCCGCCTAGCGCTGCCCCGTCGGGCACTGGACCGGTTCAAGCGTTCAAGCCAGCCAGACACGTCCAACCCGGTCGCACGGCAAGCGGCAAGTACCAGGTTTCCCGCCGCCTTCGCGTCTTCGAGCGCGTCATGCGCCCTGTACTCGTAGTTCAGGTAGCGGGAGACGTTTCCCAGCGCGTAACCCCGACGGGCGAACTGCGGCCACGCCCGCCGCGCCACCCAGGCCGAGTCCAGCCAATGGCATTCGGGCAGCGATACCTCGGCAGCGAGGCAGGCCCGACGGAGCGCGTGACGATCAAATGCGGTGTGGTGGACCACGACGCACCCCGCGAGGAACTGGCGCAGCACTGGCGCGCACTGCCGAAATGTCGGCGCCGTGGTCACCTTGTATTCGTCGATGCCGTGAATGGCGATGTTGCGAAGGTCGAACTGCGCCTCCGGGTCGACGAGCGTGCACCACTCGTCGACCAACCGACCGTGTTCGTAGACCGCGAGCCCGATCTGGCAGATGGAACCGGGGTCCGAATTGGCGGTTTCCACGTCCAGCGCGATGAATGCGAGCCCGGGGTTGGTCACGGGGGCGGCGCGACGACCAACAGCGCTAGCGAGACCGGCCCGCGGCACTTCCACCGCGTCGCACCGGTCTCATACCAGGGTCCGGTTGCGGCGCCCGAGCACGCTGTCCCGATGCACGTACACGTTCAGCAGCAGCCCCATGCAGACGAACAGCGTGAGCAAGGCGGTGCCGCCGTAGCTGATCGGCGGCAGCGGATAGCCCACGACCGGAAGGGTCCCGGTGGTCATCGAAATATTGATGAATGCGTACAGGAACACGATGAACGTGATCGACGCCGCCAGCACCCGGCCGAAGTGATTGCGGACGAATTGCGCAAGGACGACACCCCAGACAATGATCAGGGCGTAGATGGCCAGCAGGGCCAGCGTCCCGGCGAAGCCGAACTCTTCCGCAAACACGGTGAACGCGAAGTCGGTGTGGTGCTCGGGCAGGAACTCGAGCTGCGTCTGGCTGCCGCCCAGGAATCCCCTGCCGAAGGCACCGCCTGATCCGACCGCGATCTTGGACTGAAGCAGGTGATAGCCGGCACCGAGCGGGTCGGATTCCGGGTCCAGGAACGAGCGCACCCGCACGCGCTGATACTCGTGCAGGACGAACCACCACAGCAACGGCACCGCCCCGGCAGCCGCCACCGTACCGGCAACGACGACCCGCAGGCTCAGCCCGGCCAGAAATGCCGTGACGCAGCCCACCGCCACGATTGCCGCCGCAGTTCCGAGGTCCGGCTGGCGCCAGACCAGAAACGCGGGAACGGCGATCAGGATGCCGGGAACCAGGATCTCGAGGAAACCGCCTCGACCGCGGCGGTCGTGAAAGAACCGCGCAAGGGCCATCACCAGCGCCAGCTTGGCCGGCTCGGACGGCTGAAACTGGTACGACCCGACGCGGATCCACCGATCGACGGCGAGGTCGCTGGGGACGAATTCCAGCACCAGCAGCAGGGCCAGCATCATCGCCAACGGGACGTAGGCGAAGCGCAGCCAGAACCGCACGTCGACGAGGGCCACCGCGACCATCAGCAGGCACCCGGCCAGAGCACGCAGCGCGTGTGGCCAGAACCAGGGTCGACCGTCGCCGCCGGCGGCCGAGTACTGGACCGCAAGCCCGGCCGATATCAGGACCAGCAGCGCGAGCAGCAGGTAAATCGGAGGAGTTTGCGCCAGACCCTGCAGCCGTTGACGAAAACCCGGGATGTTCTCGTCCGCTTCGCGTACGAAGTCGACGCCGCTCACGCTATCTGTCCCGCCCCTTCACTGCCGTCGGTGACACCCAGACGCTGCGCTTCCAGCAGCAGATCCCGGGCGATGGGCGCTGCGACGCGCGACCCGCTGCCGCCGTGTTCGACGACGACGGCAACCGCAAACCGCGGCTGCTCGACGGGCGCGAAACCGACGAACAACGCGTGGTCACGGAACTTCCAGGGCAGATCCTCGTTCTTCTTGACGCCCGATTTCCGCTCCTCCGCCGTGATCCGGCGGACCTGCACGGTGCCGGTCTTCCCGGCCATGAGAAAGTCATCGCGCTCGGTCCCGGCGTCCCGGGCCGTCCCGGTCGGGCTGTTGACGACGGCCGACATGGCATTGCGAACAAACGCCAGCGACGATTCCTCGATGTCGAGGGCGTCGGCCAAGCGTCGGGCAGCCCCGAAGTCCGGCGGTGCCGCTCCCGTCAGCCTCTCATCCACGCCATGATTGACCACGCCTTGGACGAACCGGACTCCCAGTTCCCTGCCGCTGGCGATCCGGGCAGTCATCAGCGCCAGCTGGACCGGGGTTGCGAGCATGTATCCCTGACCAATGCCGACGTTCGCGGTGTCACTCTGGTACCAGGACTTGTTGTAGACCTCCTTCTTCCACGCCTTGGTCGGCACCAGCCCGGCTCGCTCATTGACGGATTCGTCGACAGCGGTCGCCGCTCCCAGACCGAGCCGCCTCGCCATGGCCGCGATCCGGTCCACCCCCAGGTTCAGCGCCAGCTCGTAGAAATGCAGATCACAGGACTGGGCGATGGCTTCGGTCAGGGCCAGCCGACCATGCCCCTGTCGGCGCCAGCAGTGGAACCGGTTGCCCCCGATTTCCCGCACACCGCCGCAGAACACCGTGTGGTTGGGATCGTGCCCGGCCTCCAGCGCCGCCAGCGCCACCGCGACCTTGAACGTCGATCCGGGCGCGTACCGGCCCCGCACCGAGCGGTCCACCAGCGGTGTGGTGGGACTGTTGCTCAGGGCATTCCACGTCGCGTGATCCAGCCCGGTGACAAAGAGGTTCGGATCAAAGCTGGGCGACGAACAGCAGGCCAGCGCCTCACCGTTGACGGTGTCAAGCAGCACGGCGGCGCCGGTTTGCCCGGCCAGCAGCGACGTGGCGTAACGCTGCAGTCGATAGTCGACGGTCAGGCGCAGGTCCTTTCCCGGTAGCGCCTTCTTTTCCCGCAGGTTGCGAACCGATTTCCCGTGAGCGTTCACCTCGACGTGCAGCGTCCCGATCTTCCCGCGGAGGATGGCCTCGCTCGACTGCTCAAAGCCGACTCGACCGATCTGATAGTTGCTCAGGTGCGCAAGCACCTCGTTGCGACTGATGTCGTCACTCGTAACCGACGACACGTAGCCGAGGAGATGGGCCAGGACGTCTCCGGCCGGGTAGTGGCGTTCGGATTCGCGTCGGACCGAGACACCCGGCAGCACGACCGAATGCGACGCGACCTTCGTCACGTCCTCCCACGAGTGAAGCCGCACGAGCTTGTGCGGGCTTTCCCGGCTCCCCGAAACCGGCCCGAAGATTTCCTGGAGTTCGGTGTATCGCGTGGCGGACGGCCGCAGGATGTGCTCCAGCCGCAGCATCATCGCGCGGCGACCCTCCTCTCCACTCGGGGGAACGACGTGAAGGTAGTGGTGCCAGCGGTTACCGGCCAACAGCACGCCGTGCCGATCAAATATCCGTCCCCGCGGCGGGACCAGCAGCTGGAGCTTGACGCGGTTCTCATCGGACCGCACTGCGTACTGTTCATGCTCCAGAATCTGCAGCTGGTACAGGCGCTCGGCGACGACGGCCAGGAAGCAGCCGTTCAATCCCAGGATCAGCAGGGAGCGGCGATCGAAATCGTGTCTGCGGCTACTCTCAACGGGCTTCATGTCGATGTGCCGGGGCTTCGAACAGGTACTGCAGCAATACGAACGACTGGAGGATCACCGGATACAGCAGCAGGATCGCGGCCAACTGGAAGAGCAGCGCCTCGGCGGACACCTGGCCACCGGTGAAGCCAACGCCGATAAGCAGCACGGCGACGGTGGCGACCGCAGTCAGCATCGGGCCCAGGACCCACGGATAGAACCACGGCGGCGCGGTCGCGAAACGGTGCTGCAAGGTGGTGATCGCAAACCGGAGCACGAAGAGCGTGAGCGGGACAGTGCCGAGCTGAACCCCGGAGAGGAGATCGCAGGCGACCCCGAACAGAAACAGAATCAGCGGGTTCAGACGGGCGGTGTGCGCCGGGTACAGGCAGCAAAGGCCGGCAACACCCAGCACCGGCATGGGTGCCAGGAAGTCGATGGCCACTGCCGGGCCCGCCAGTACCGCCTGACCGAGCAGCAGGGTCAGCAGGGCCACCGGGCCGAACGCTCCCGTCGGCAGCAACCTCACAGCAGCTGCTCCGCGGGTACGGCGTCAACCGGTGCGCTCGGGATCACCTGCAGGTACCGCATTCCTTCGATATCCACGGCCGGCCGGATGCGCATCCCGCCTTCCGTGCGTTCCACACTCCCCACCAGGAGGTGCGGCGGGAACATTCCGCCCTGGCCCGAGGTGTACAGGGCTTCGTGTTCCAGGAAGCTTGTCGGGCTCGATGACGACCCGACATAGGCGAACCTCAGGAACCCGCCCTTGCCGCCCGTCACGACCGCACTGTGACCGAAACGTTCGCCGAAAACCGGCACGTGCGAGGCGATACTCGTGAGCAACTGCACCCGGGCAGCCCGCTCACCCGCCACGGTGACGTAGCCCGCCATCCGGCCCAGCGAGACCACGGGGTCGCCCACTCGGATTCCGTCCCTAGTGCCCCCGTCGATGACGATGGTGTTGCGGGGTACGGCCGTGCCGGCGGCGACGATCTGAACCGACACGTACGCGGGCACCTGCGACGGCACCAGCGCCAACAGCTCCCGCAGCTTGAGGTTCTCGCTCTCGACGCCCTGCAGGGTGGTGACCTGGCTTCGCAGTCGATCCAGTTCGAAGTGCATGCGCCGATTTTCCTCACGCGCATGGACGAGCTCATCGAAATCCCGGATGAGCATTCCCGCACCCTCGAACGGCACGTTGACGGCCGCAACCGTGACAGCCACGGCGTCGAGCAGTGTTGCCTCGATGCGCGAGACCGTCGGGGATTCAAACTGCCCGAGCAGGAGGAGTGCGACCGAGCCACCCGTCAGGACACCGGCCGCGTACCGCCGGTAACTTGCCTGCAGCCTGTCGGCAACGCTGGCTAGCCGGTGTACGCCCCTCATCTCTACGCCTCGCTACCCCCGGATCGATCCTCGACCCCTGACCACACACCCGAGCCCGTCAGCTGGATCCGATTTGCGCCAGTTGGCGCAGCAGCAACCGGTTGCCCAGCAGCTTCCCGGTACCATAGGCAACACAAAAGAGCGGCTCGTCATGAACCGCCACCGGTAGTCCCGTCGTATCGCGGATGACCTTGTCGATGCCCTTGAGCAGGGCCCCCCCTCCGGTCAGGAGCACGCCCTGGTTGACCAGGTCAGCCGCAAGTTCCGGGCTGGTGTGCCGCAGCGCATCGCGCACGGTTTCCGCGATCTGGTCCACGGTCTCGGAATAGGCCTCGTACATGTGCCGCTCCGAAACCTCGATTTCACGCGGCAGACCGGTGGTCAGATCCATTCCGCGCACGGTGCACGTTTGCCCGTCGGTGCCGTCCTCGGGCAGGCAGACGGAGCCGATGTCCTTCTTCAGGTTCTCGGCGCTTTGCTCTCCCAGCTGCAGCTGGAAATTGTTCCGCACGTACGTGATCAGCGCCTGGTCCAGCTTGTCGCCACCTAGCTGGACGGAACGCGTCGTCGCGAGCCCGCCGAGCGAGATGATGCCGACCTCGGTCGTACCCCCGCCGATATCCACCACCATGGACGCGTTGGATTCCATGATCGGCATGTCCGCGCCCAAGGCCGCCGCCATCGGCTCCTCGATCAGGACCACGTCGCGCGCGCCTGTCGACTCTGCCGACTCGCGAATGGCCCGGCGCTCCACCTGCGTCGCTCCGGACGGAATGCACACCGCGATTCGCGGCGAGATGAAGCTTCGGTTCCTGTGCACCCGGCGGATGAAGTGCTCGAGCATCATGCCGGCCATCTCGAAGTCGGCGATCACGCCGTTCCGCATGGGTCGGATGGCCCTGATCGAATCGGGTGTCCGTCCGATCATCTGCTTGGCGTCCTTGCCGACGGCCAGCGTGTGCGGTTTGCCGTCTCGGTAACCCACGGAGATGATCGACGGCTCGTTCAGGACCACTCCCTGGCCCTGCACGTACACGAGCGTGTTGGCGGTGCCCAAGTCAATTCCGAACTCGCTTGAGAACGCGTCCAGAAGTCCTGAGAAAATGGCCATCAGACAATCCCGCTAAGGTGCGGTTGTGGTTATCCCTGCGCCGCGAATGCCGGTGGAACTCCCCGTTGGCGTTTCGTGAATAGCCGGTTCAGGGCTGTTATGTAGGCACGAGCTGCAGCCACCATAGTATCAGTGTCGGCCGCATGACCCGTGACTGACCGCCCGTTCTCTTCAAGCCGAACGGTCACGTCGGCCTGCGCGTCAGTTCCGCCGGTGACCGCACTGACCTGAAATAATTCAAGCCGGTAGTCACCCGGGACCAAGGCCGCGATTCCCTTGAACACCGCGTCGACCGGGCCCGTCCCGGTCAGCTCCTTGCTCTGCTCCACCCCGTCGATGCGCAGCGTGACCACCGCCTGCGCGTCCTCTTCGGTGCCGCAGCGCAGCGCCAGATCCACCAGCGCAACGCGCTCGTCCTCCGCGGCGACACCGACGTCCGCGAGCGCCAGGAGATCCTCTTCGAAGACCTCCTTTTTCTTGTCGGCGAGTTCCTTGAACCGGACGAAGACGTCGTTCAGCTGGTTGGCACCGAGATCGATGCCGAGTTCGCGCAGTTTCGCGCTCAGCGCCGCCCGGCCAGAATGCTTGCCCAGCACCAGACTGGACTTGGTGAGACCGACCGACTCCGGGGTCATGATCTCGTAGGTCTCCGAGTGCTTCAGCATGCCGTCCTGGTGGATGCCGGATTCGTGCGCGAACGCATTGGCCCCGACCACCGCCTTGTTCGGCTGCACCGAGAACCCGGTCACCTGCGCCAGAAGACGCGAGGCGCGGGTGATATGCCGCGTGGCCACCGAAGTCTCGTAGACCATCGCATCCTTGCGGGTCCGAAGCGCCATGACGATCTCTTCCATCGCCGCGTTTCCGGCCCGCTCGCCGATGCCGTTGATCGTACATTCCACCTGGCGCGCCCCCGCGGAAATCGCCGCGAGCGAATTGGCCACCGCCAGGCCCAGATCGTTGTGACAGTGGACTGACAGGACTGCCTTGTCGATGTTCGGAACCCGGTTCCGCAGCATCGAGATCAGATCGGCGAATTCCGAGGGGATGGCGTAGCCGACCGTGTCCGGGATGTTGATGGTGCTGGCGCCGGCATCGATGGCGCTCTCGACGCAACGGCAAAGGAAATCGTGGTCCGTGCGCGAGCCGTCTTCGGGGCTCCACTCCACGTCCTCGGCGAAGTTCCTTGCGTACGTCACGCTGTCCACGACCAGCGCGTGGACTTCTTCCGGCTCCAGCTGGAGCTTGTGCTTCATGTGGAGCGCGCTGGTCGAGATAAACGTGTGAATACGGGCGCGCTTCGCCTGCTTCAGCGCCTCCGCCGCCCGCTCGATATCGCGACGACTGGCGCGCGCCAGACCGCAGATGATGGAGTCCTTCACCGAGCCCGCGACCGCCTGGACGGCCTCGAAGTCGCCATTGGACGCGGCCGGGAAACCCGCCTCGATCACGTCCACGTTCAGGTGAGACAGCACCTCCGCAACCCGTAGCTTCTCCTCAAGGTTCATCGAGCAGCCGGGAGACTGCTCTCCGTCTCGCAGGGTGGTGTCGAAGATCACTACATGATCGGCGGATTTAGCCATGACGTTCCCCGAGGGCTGACGCGCAGAAGCGGCGCGGTTCCACGGCTCTTTGGCTCCGCGCTCGCTCAGTGCACTGTCAGGCTGTACCTACCCTGAAATTACCGCAAGTTCAACGGTTTTCGGGCGCTCGGCCCGCCGCAGCACTCAATTCTTGTCGCGGTCCACCAGCTTGTTTTCGGCCAACCACGGCATCATGGCCCGGAGCTTTTCACCGACTTCCTCGATCGGATGGCCGGCCGCGCGTCGCCGCATGCTCTTGAAGCTCGGCTGTCCGACGGCACACTCGGTCATCCACTGGCGCGTGAAGCGCCCCTTCTGGATGTCCTCGAGCACCCCTTTCATGGCCGCCCGCGCCTCCTCGCCGATGACGCGCGGGCCGCTTGTGTAGTCGCCGAACTCGGCCGTGTTCGACACCGAATAGCGCATGTTGGCGATTCCGCCCTCGTAGATTAGGTCGACGATCAGCTTGACCTCGTGCAAGCACTCGAAATAGGCCATTTCGGGCGCGTAGCCGGCTTCCACCAGCGTCTCGTATCCGGCGGTGATCAGTTCGGTCAAACCGCCGCACAGCACCACCTGTTCCCCGAACAGGTCGGTCTCGCACTCCTCCTTGAACGTGGTCTCGATGATGCCCGCGCGGCCGGCCCCAAGCCCGCAGCCGTAGGAGAGGCCAATCTCCAGCGCGTTCCCCGACGCGTTCTGGTGGACGGCCACCAGGGACGGCACGCCGCCGCCCCGTTCGTATTCGGCACGCACGGTGTGCCCGGGCCCTTTCGGCGCCAGCATGAAGATGTCGAGGTCGGGACGCGGGTCGATCAGGCCGTAGTGAATGTTCAGGCCGTGGGCGAACCCAAGGGCGGAGCCCTGCTGCATGTTCTGCTCAAGGTGGTCGCGCCAGATTCCCCCCTGCAGTTCGTCGGGTGTCGCCATCATCATGACGTCGGCCCAGCCGGCACCGTCGGCGACGGAGACGACTTCAAAGCCGGCCGCCGCCGCCTTCGCTGCCGAGCCCGAACCGGCGCGAAGCGCGACCTTCACGTCCTGCACACCGCTGTCGCGCAGATTGGCCGCGTGCGCGTGGCCTTGGCTTCCGTAACCAATGATGACGACCTTCTTTCCCTTGATGAGGTTGGCGTCTGAATCGCGGTCGTAGTACACGCGCATGAATGTGTCTCCTGTTGGATGTCCTGGGCCGGGCCGGCGAGCCAGGCCGCGCGAATTTAGGAAGTCGTATCGCCGCGGGCGAGTGCCACCGCGCCGGTCCGGGCCACCTCGGCCAGGCCGAGCGGCCGCATCAGATCAATGAAAGCGTCCAGCTTCCCCGCCGATCCCGTCAATTCGAAGATGAACGAACGATTCGTGCTGTCGACCACCCGGGCACGGAAGATGTCGGCAATCCGGAGCGCCTCGACCCGCTTCTCGCCCCGCCCCTGCACCTTCACCAGCAACAGATCCCGGGCCACGTACGGGCCCTCGAGGGTCAGGTCCACCACCTTGTGCACCGGCACGATACGGCCGATCTGGCTGCGGATCTGCTCCACGGTCATCGGCGTCCCGGTCGTCACGACCGTGATCCGCGACATACCCCGTTCACGGTCCACCTCGGCAACCGTCAGGCTCTCGATGTTGTAGCCCCGCGCCGAGAAGAGACCGACGACGCGCGCCAGCACGCCGAATTCGTTGTCCACGAGCACCGACAGGACGTGGGTTGAACTGGTTTCGTCCACCTTCAACCCCCCCAGGGCCGGCATGCGCAACGACGGAGCGCCCCAGCCGGGTCGTCCTTCGCCGGGAATGTAGCGAACGCACCGGGCACGCGGAAGGCGGACGCCCGATCGCTGGAACGGCAGGTGCCCCGCATCGATCGCGTGCCGTCCCGTCGATGGGCCGGCGTCAACGGCCGGCGCCGGTCGCAGGACCACCTCCGGCAGCTTGACACGGCCACGGCGCGGCCAGCGGCAAAGCCCGCCCGACGTACATGCAGTCGGCCGGAAAAGCCCCGCGACCGCATGGTCATCCCGACGCCGGGCCGGCGGCTTCCTCCGTCCCGAGCAGAGACCACAGCGAAATCCAGCCCTGCAGTGCCGCGACATGCACGAGGCCGGTCACCACGGCCGCCACCACGGTGGCCAGCAGCACCTTCCGAACCAGCAGGGGTCGCGCGGGCGCGCCCGGATCCTGCCCCGGCACGCGCTCCCGGGACGGTTCGATTCCCACCGGCAGCAGCATGAAGAACAGCAGCCACCAGACGATGGAGAACACCACCACCAGGCCGAGCGCCGACATCAGCGCTGTTCCAGTTCGATGAGCGTCCCGTCGAAATCCTTCGGGTGCAGGAACAGGACCGGTTTCCCGTGCGCCCCGATCTTCGGCTCGCCGTCGCCGAGCACTCGCGCGCCCGCCTGCACCAGCCGGTCACGGGCGCCGCCGAGATCGTCGACCTCGTAGCAGAGATGGTGAATTCCGCCCGCCGGGTTCCGCGCCAGGAATGCGGCCACGGGCGACGCGTCGCCCAGCGGATGCAGCAACTCGATCTTGGTGTTGGAAAGCTCGACGAATACCGTGGTGACCCCATGATCCGGGAGCGGGAGCGGCGCCGACACCCGCGCGCCGAAAACATCCCGATAGCGGCGGGCGGCGGTGTCGAGATCGGGAACCACGATGGCAACGTGGTTCAGTTCGCCCAGGATTGATTCCATCCCGTCAGCCCCCCAGCCGGATCAGTTCCACGACGACGTCCGGCTGCTTGAGCAGGGACCGGCGACACGCGCGGCGCACGGCCTTCTCGAGAATCGGCCGAGCGTGCCCGTCTTCCTCGCACTCGCCGGCCGCGAACCCGTCCCACACGCTGAGGACGGTCTCGGCGATGTCAATCTCTGCCCCGTTGCTCACCGGGTCGAGCCCGTGAAACGTGACCCGCGGCTCCACCAGGACCTCGTCATTCTCCACGATCATCGTCACGGTGACCGCCCCATGGTACGCCATGCGCCGGCGGGCCAGCAGGTGGTCAGCGTCGCGGGGCACGACGTCGGTCCCGTCCAGGATCAGCCTCCCCGCCTCAACCCAGCCGACCTCCGCCGCTTGCGGCGCCAGACGGATCACCCTGCCGTTACGTGGCTCGAACACCTCGGGCACCTGCAGGGACCGGGCGAGATTGGCGTGCGCGCGGATGTGGAGCGGCTCCCCGTGCACGGGCAGTGCAATCTGCGGCCGGATGCAGTGGTACATGCGTGTGAGCTCATCGCGCGCCGGGTGTCCTGACACGTGAATCGGGGCCTGCTCCGAGGTGACGACGTCGCACCCCAGCTCAATCAGTCCGTTCCAGATTCGCTTGACCGCAATCTCGTTTCCCGGAATGACCCGCGACGAAAAGATCACCCGGTCGCCCGGCGCGAAGTGCAGGGCGCGATGCCGCCGCTCGATGATCCGGGACAGCGCCGCCCGGGGTTCGCCCTGCGAACCGGTGCAGACAACCAACAAGTCGTTGCGCGGAAACGACCGGATCGCGTCTTCCTTGACGAATGCCGGGACACCGGCAAGGTATCCCGCCGCGCGCGCCGCGTCGGTGAGCCGCCACAGCGACCGCCCCACCAGCGCCACCTTGCGGTTGCACCGCCGGGCCACCTCCGCCACCGTGCGGAGCCGCGCCACGTTGGAAGCGAACGTCGCCACCGCTACCAGCCCTGGCTGTCCGTCGACCAACGGGACCAGCTCGTCGGCGATATCGCCCTCGGATCCCGACTCCCCGGCGACCAGGGCATTGGTGGAATCGCAGGTGATTGCCAGGACCCCGGCGTCACCCAGCTGCCGGAGCCTGACTTCGTCCGTCGTCGGCCCCAGCCCGGGCCGCGGGTCGAACTTCCAGTCGCCCGTGTGCAGCACCACGCCGGCCGGGGTCGTCAGCGCGATCGCGTGAGACTCCGGAATCGAGTGCGTGATGGGCACGTACTCCGCGCGGAAGTGGCCGAGCTGCCGCGATTCGCCCGGCGCCACCTGGTCCACCGGAACGACATCCCGCAGGCCGGCATCCGAGAGTTTTTCCCGCAGGAGCATGGCCGCGAACGGGGTCGCGAGCACCGGACACCGGAGCCTGGGCCAAAGGTGATGCACCGCGCCGTGGTGATCCTCGTGGGCGTGCGTCAGCACGATGGCCTCGATCCGGTCCTCCATGCCTTCGAGCGCCCGGATGTCCGGCATCACGACGTCCGCCTCCGGCATCCGCTCGTCCCGAAACGACACGCCGCAATCGATCATGATCCAGCGGCCGTCGTACCCGTAGAGGTTCAGGTTCATGCCGATTTCGCCGGAACCGCCGAGCGGCACGAACAGCAATTCGTCGGGACCGGGAATCGGCAGGCTGCTCATGCTGGGGTGTCCCGGTTGTGGCGATGCACGAAGCACAGTCCGTACAGGGTGAGGTTGGGATCCACGGTGTCGATGACACCGGTGGCCTGGGCGAACAGATCGGCCAGCCCGCCCGTCGCCACCACCTGCATCGACGGCTGTCCCCGCTCCGTCCGTATCCGGTCGATCAAGCCCTCGATCAGGCCGACATAACCCCAGTAAATGCCTGATCGCATGGCGGAAACCGTGTCCTGACCGACGACGGCCGCAGGTCGCCCGATGGCGATTCGCGGCAGCCGGGCCGCCTCCGCGTGCAGCGCCTCGAGGGACAGGTTGACGCCGGGAGCGATCACGCCCCCTTCGTACGAGCCGTGGGTGCCGACGACGTCAAAGGTCGTCGCCGTGCCGAAATCGACCACGATCACGGCGCCGCCGTACCTGCGGTAGGCCCCCACCGCGTTGACCAGCCGGTCCGCGCCGACCTCCTGGGGGCTCGGGATATGGACCTCGATGCCGAGATCGAGCCCGTCGCCGACCACATCAGCCCGGCATCCGAACATCCGGTCGGCCAGCAGGCGCAACTCGAACAGGGACGCCGGCACCACCGTTGAGATCACGACGGCTCCGACGGTGTCCGGGCTGCGGCCGTCCAGCTCCATCAACTGTGACAGCGTGGCCGCGTACTCGTCCGCCGTGCGGTCCACCGACGTCGCCAAGCGCCACGACACCAGCAGGCGATCGCCGTCGAACATGGCGAACACCGTGTTGGTGTTCCCGACGTCCACGGCCAGCAACTGCGACGCCATCAGCCGTCCATCTCGGGAAACGCGTCGCCGGCGATGATTCGCCGACGCTCGCCGTCGGCCAGGTCGAGCAGCAGGGCACCCTCATCGTCGACTCCGGCGAATGTCCCCTGCACTTCGGCGTCGCCGATGCGTACCCGAAACGGGGTCCCGGCCGGCAACGCCAGTGCTCGCCAACGCTCGAGGATGCGGTTGGGGCCATGTGCCGCGCGGGCGGCCAGGCGCTCCAGATACGCGGCCAGCAGGCGGGCGGGGTTGACCCGCTGCGCCCCCTCGCGTGCAAGATCGGTCGCCGGCAGCGAAGTCGCGTCGGGATGCGAGATCAGGTTCACGCCGGTCCCGACCACCGTGGCGGCACGCTCCGGCACCGTCTCCGCCAGAATGCCGGCGACCTTGCGGCCGCCGACCACCAAGTCGTTCGGCCATTTCAGCCGGGCGGTCACCGCGCTCCCCGTTACCACGAGAACCGCCTCCACCAAGCAGATCCCGGCCCGAAACACCTCCAGGGCCGGGTGAGCATTACCGGCTCGGGGACGCACCACCGACGCGTAGAGATTGCCCGGTGGAGAGACCCAGCCCCGGCCGTGGCGGCCGCGGCCCTGCTCCTGCTGGCGCGCCCAGACGACGAGGTTGGCTTCCGCGGGGCGGCCGGCCCGACGCCACGCTTCAGCGTTGGTGCTGTCCACGGAGTTCAGCCGTACCACCCGAAAGTCCGTCACCGTTCCCGCTCAGAGTCCGAGCGTGCCCGCAGCCCGGGCTGCCGCCTCCACCACGACGGGGGCGACGATGAGAAACAGCAGCGCGGTCAGCGCCGTCGCGGTCACCGTCCACGTGATCCTCCGTCCGGGCATGTGCTCGAAATCCTCGTCCCCGTCCGCGAAGTACATCACGTAGACCACGCGGAAGTAATAGGCGGCGGCCACCACGCTGGCGAGCACGCCGACCACCGCGAGCCAGAACAGGTCCGCCTCGACCGCTGCCCGGAACACGTAGAGCTTGGCCAGGAACCCGGCGAGCGGCGGGAGACCGGCCATCGACAGCAGCAGTGCCGAGAACGCCAGGGCGAACATGGGACGGCGGCGTCCGATTCCCGCGAGGTGCTCCACCTGCTCGAACGGCTGATGGCTGCGGTGCATGGCCAGGAGACAGGCAAACGCGCCGATGGTCATGACCAAATAGATCGCGAGATACACGCACGCCCCGTGGATCCCCTCCGGCGTGCCGGCGGCAATCCCGACGAAGATGTAACCGGAGTGACCGATGGTCCCGTAAGCCAGCAGCCGCTTAAGGCCCGTCTGCCGGAGCGCGCCGAACGCGCCCACCGTCATCGACAGGACGGCCAGCACCGCGATCGCGGGCATCCACACGTCCGCCAAGCCGATCAGCGGCCCGAACAGCACCCGCAGCATCAGCGCCCCGGCGGCGACCTTGGGGGCGGCGGCCAGGAACGCCGTGACGGGAGTCGGAGCCCCCTCGTAGACGTCCGGGGTCCACATGTGGAACGGCGCCGCCGACAACTTGAAGGCGATTCCGGCCACCAGAAAGACCAGCCCGGCGGCGGCGCCCAGCGGCGGAGCATCCGGCAACGCGACGGCGAGCGCATCGAAGTCCGTCGTGCCGGTGAACCCGTACAGCAGCGCGCAGCCGTAGAGCAGCAGCGCCGAGGCCAGCGCGCCCAGGACGAAGTACTTGATCCCGGCCTCGCCGGCATGACGGGATTCACGCTTCAGCGCCGTCAGGACGTAGAGCGGGATGCTCATCATCTCGAGGCCCAGGTAGAGGCTCATCAGATTGTTCGCCGACACGGTCGCGAGCATGCCCAGCGCCGAAAACAGCACCAGCACCGGGTACTCGAAGGCCCGCATGCTCGCCGACTGACGCCCCTCCTCCGCAATCAGGAGAGTCCAGGCGGTCGCTCCCAGAACCAGGATCTTCATGAACTTGCCGAACCCGTCGACCACGAACAGCCCGCCGAAGATGAGACCGTCGGGAGGCGTCGGAACCAGGGCCAGCGCCACCACCAACGTGAGCAGCGCGGCCCGGGTCAGCCATGCCCGCCGCTGATCGACGACGAAAGGGCCGACCATGGTGAGCACGGTCGCCCCCACTGCTAGGACCAGTTCCGGCAGCGCGCCCAGAAGCGCCGGGGTCAGCCCCGTCACGCGCCGCCGCCCGCCTGTGCGGCCAGCAGCCGTGCCGCCAGCTCGGCCGACGGTCCCTCGATCAGCTGGAACACGAAGTCCGGCTGGATGCCGAGCAAGAGGACCAGGATCGCGAGCGGCAGGAACATGCCGGTTTCGCGACGGTCCAGATCCGGCAGCGGCGGCCCCGCCGGCACGCCGCCGAACACCACGCGCCGGTACAGCCACAGCATGTAGGCGGCCGACAGCACCATGCCGGCGGCCGCGCAGGCCGCGAAGACCGCGCTCACCGGAAACACGCCCACGATGACGAGGAACTCGCCCACGAAGCCGCTGGTGGCCGGCAATCCGACCGCGGCCAGGGCAAACAGCATGAACAGGACCGCGTAACGCGGCATCGAATGAACGAGGCCACCGTAGTCGGCGATTTCCCGGGAGTGCCGCCGGTCGTACACCACGCCGACCACCAGGAACAGTGCGGCCGACACCAGGCCATGGCTCAGCATTTGCACGATGGCGCCGGAGATCGCCCGAGCGGAAGCCGTGAACAGCCCGAGCGTGACGACTCCCATGTGGGCCACCGATGAATAGGCGATCAGCCGCTTCATGTCGCGCTGCATCAGCGCGACCAGCGACGTGTAGAGGATCGCGACAGCGCTGAGGACGTAGACCAGCGGCATGAATTCCGCGCTCGCGGCGGGCAGCATCGGCAGCGAAAAGCGGATAAAACCGTAGCCGCCGAGCTTCAGGAGGACGCCTGCCAGGATGACCGACCCGGCGGTCGGCGCCTGGACGTGGGCGTCGGGCAGCCAGGTGTGCAGCGGCCACATCGGTACCTTGACCGCGAACGACGCGAACATCGCGATCCAGATCCAGCGCTGGGCGTCGATGGCGATCGGCGTGTGCTCCAGGAGGTCCATGTCGGTGGAGCCGGCCAGGCTGGCGAGCGTCAGGATCGCGATCAGGAACAGTACCGACCCGGCCAGCGTGTAGAGCACGAACTTGAAGGCCGCATGCACGCGCCGCTCGCCGCCCCAGATCCCGATGATCAGGAACATCGGGATCAGGATGGCCTCGAAGAACACGTAGAACAGCAGGGCGTCCCGCGCCACGAAGACCCCGATCATGAGGGCCTCCATAGCGAGGAACGCGACCATCCACGAGCGCACGCGCTCGACGACCGTCGTCCAGGAGGCGACGATGCAGATCGGCACCAGGAGCGTCGTGAGCAGGATGAACAGGACCGAAATCCCGTCCACGCCGACGTGATACGCCACGCCGAGCTCCGGCAGCCACGCGGCGTGCTCGACAAACTGGAAGCCGTCCTTGCCCGGATCGAACCGGACGGCCAGCACGATCGCCAGCGCCAGGTTGGCGAGCGAGGTCCAGAGGGTCACATCGCGGGCATTGCGGTCATTCTCCGCTCCGCCGCGGCCGGTCAGGGCGAGGAACGCAATCCCCGCCACCGGCAGGAACACCAGCAGCGACAGGATGGGCCACGTGCTCACTGGAGCCCTCCCGCCAGCAGGTTCCACGCCGCGAACAGCACGGCCCCGACCACCACCACCAGCGCGTAGTGGTGCAGCTGGCCGGTCTGCAGGAACTGCACGCGGACCGCGCCGGCCAGTGCAGCCCGGCCGACCCCCTCGGGACCGCGCCGGTCGATCAGCCCTTGATCGATCGCTGCGGCGAGGAAGCTCCCCGCACGCCGAACCGTTCGCACGACGAGCCCGTCGTAGAGCGCGTCAAAACGCCAGCCCGCGGCCAGGAAGGCTCCCACGGCCACGGTCCGGGCTGCCGCCCGGGTCCCGAGCTCGGGACGGGCCACGTACACCAGCCACGCCACCAGCAACCCGCCGGCGCCGGCGACCGCCGGGGCGACCGGCACCCAGAACGGGACGTCCCCGTGATGCGCCGTGGCGAACAGACCCCGCCAGAACGGGGTACCAGCGTCCGCCAGGTCGTGCGCCCACCAGCCGGCAACGCACGCCGCCGCGGCGAGGACCAGCACGGGGAACCGCATCGACCATCCCGGCTCGTGCGCCGCCGCCAGCACCCGGGCAGGCGCCCTGGCCTCGCCGGCGAATACCAGGAAGACGAGGCGCCAGCTGTACAAACCCGTCAGAAAGGCCGCAGCGAGGCCCATCCAGAAGCCCGCCAGCGCGACCGGTCCATGGGCGGCAAACGCACTCTCGAGAATGACATCCTTGGACCAGAAACCGGCAAACGGCGGCAGGCCCGACAGGGCCAGGCTGCCGACCACCATGGCCGCGCACGTGAGGGGCATCCGGCGGGCCAACCCGCCCATGCGGCGCAGGTCCTGCTCATGCGCGAGCGCGTGGATCACGGCGCCGGCGCCGAGAAACAGCAAGGCCTTGAAGAACGCGTGCGTGAACAGGTGGAACAGCGCGGCCGCGGGCACCGCCACCCCGGCTGCCAGAAACATGTACCCCAGCTGGCTGCACGTCGACCACGCCACCACCCGCTTGATGTCGTTCTGCGCCAGCGCGATCGTCGCGGCGAACAGGGCCGTGGCAGCGCCGACCACCGCCACCAGTCCGGTAGCCACCGGCGCCCCCTCGTAGAGCGGCGCGCAGCGGGCCACCAGGAACACGCCCGCCGTGACCATGGTGGCGGCGTGCAGCAGGGCGGATACGGGCGTCGGCCCCTCCATCGCGTCGGCCAGCCACGTGTGGAGCCCGATCTGCGCGGACTTGCCCATCGCGCCGACCAGCAGCAGCACGCCGATCACCTCCAGGGCGGGCAGCCCCAGCAACGTCGCGGTGCCCGCTTCCGCCGCCCCGCCGAACACCGCGTCGAACGTCAGGCTCTCGAACGTCAGCGCGATCGCCGCCAGCGCGAGCACCAGCCCGACGTCGCCGATCCGGTTCATCAGGAACGCCTTGATCGCGGCCGCATTGGCCGTGGACCGCTCGTACCAAAAGCCGATCAGGAGGTACGAGGAGAGGCCGACCCCTTCCCAACCGCAGAACAGCTGCAGGAAATTGTCCGCGCTGACCAGCAGCAGCATCGAGAACGTGAACAGCGACAGGAAGGCGAAGAAGCGCGGCCGGTGCTGATCCTCGGCCATGTAGCCGATGGCGTAGAGGTGCACCAGCGCCGATATCGCGTTCACCACCACCAGCATGAGCGCCGACAGCGGATCCGCGCGCAGGGCCCAGTCGAGCTGGAGTCCGTCCACCGCAATCCACGTGGCCAGCGACACGCGGGTCGGGTCATCCCCCAGCCCGGCCAGGACGCCGAGCGACGCGGCGAGTGCCAGTGCCGTGAGGCAGGTGGTCGTGATTCCGGCCAGGGCCGGGCTCGCCCGCCGGGACAGCAGGGCAGCCAGCGCCGCGCCGGCCAGCGGCAGGAACACGGCAGCGACGGCCATCATCCCTTTAGGTCCTGAATGTCTTCGACCGCAATGGTCCCACGGAGCCGGAAAAACACCACGAGGATGGCGAGACCGACGGCGGCCTCCGCCGCCGCCACGGTCAGCACGAACAGCGTGAACACCTGGCCGGCGGGGTCGCCGAGATAGGCAGAAAAGGCCACGAAGTTCAGATTCACCGCCAGCAGCAGCAGCTCGATCGCCATCAGGATCATGATCACGTTTCGGCGATTCAGGACGATGCCGACGATCCCGACCGTGAAGATCGCGCCGCCCAGCATGAGGTAATGCGCGAGCGTGACCGTCATCGACCCTGCTCCGACACCCCGGCACCCACTGCCGGATCCTCCAGGCGGATCGATTCGCCCTGGTGGCGGACGAACTGGCGCACCGGGTCCTGCCGGCGCACGCCGGGACGGTAGCGGTGCGCGAGCACGATCGCGCCGATCATGGCGACGAGGAGGATGGCTCCCGCCAGCTCGAACAGCGCCGCATAGTCCGTGTAGATCAGGCGGCCCAGCGCCCGCGTGTTGGAAACGCCGCCGGGCAGCGGCTCCGGCGTCTCGGCGGGGCCGCCCGCGAAGGCCACGAACGCGAGTTCCAGCAGCAGGATGGCACCGGCCGCCAGGGCGGCGGGCAGCCGGGCCCGGAGCGTCCCGCCGGGCTGCCCGGTGTCCAGCGTCATGACGACGAACAGGAACAGCACGGCGACGGCACCCACGTAGACGATCAGCATCATCATGCCGAGGAACTCGGCACCGAGGAGAATGAACAGCCCGGCCGCGTTCAGGAACGCCAGAATCAGGAAGAACACCGCGTGCACGAGGCTGCGCGCCGACACGACGAAGACGGACGACATCATGAGCACGGCCGCGCACAGCCAGAAGAACAGATCAGGAGCGGTCATTGCCGGTCAGCGCGCCGTCGCGTCGGCGGCAAGGCGCTCCGCAATCGCGTGTTCCCAGCGATCGCCGTTCTCGAGAAGGCGCTCCTTGGTGTAGAGAAGCTCCTCGCGTGTCTCCGTTGAAAACTCGAAGTTGGGGCCCTGCACGATCGCGTCGACCGGGCAGGCCTCCTCGCACAGCCCGCAGTAGATGCACTTGGTCATGTCGATGTCGTACCGGGTGGTGCGCCGGCTGCCGTCAGCCCTGGGTTCCGCCTCGATGGTGATCGCAAGGGCCGGGCACACGGCCTCGCAGAGCTTGCAGGCGATGCAGCGCTCCTCGCCGTTGGGATAGCGCCGCAGGGCATGCTCGCCGCGGAAACGATGGCTCAGCCGGCCCTTTTCGTTCGGATAGGCGAGGGTCACCGGCGGGCTCAGCATCCGGCGGAACGTGCGCGCCAGGCCGGCGAAGAGCTCGACCAGCGAGGCCATCCGGAGCGCGTGCAGGATCCGGATCAGGACGTTGCGTTCCGTCATCGGATCACACCCTCTCCGGCAGCCAGTCGAACGCCACCAGCACGGCGGACGTCAACACCACCCAGGCCAGCGTCAGCGGCAGGAAGACCTTCCAGCCGATCCGCATCAGCTGGTCGTAACGGTACCTGGGCAAGGTGGCGCGCACCCACAGGAACACGAACAGCAGGAACGCGGTCTTGAGGGCAAACCAGACGATGCCCGGGACCGGCAGCACCTCCGTTCCGGGTACCGGCAGCCATCCCCCAAGGAACAGGATCGTCCCCATCGCGCTCATGAGGATCATGGACGCGTATTCGCCCAGGAAGAACATGACGAACAGCATGGACGAATATTCGGTGGCGTACCCCGCCACCAGCGCCGCCTCGTCCTCGGGCAGATCGAAGGGCGCCCGGTTGGTCTCGGCCAATGCGGAAATGAAGAACACCACGGCCATGGGAAGCAAGGGCACCACGTACCAGATGCGCTCCTGTGCCCGCACGATCTCCGTCAGGTTGAGCGACCCCGCGCACAGCACGACGGTCACGATCACGAAGCCGATGGACACCTCGTAGGAGACCATCTGGGCCGCCGACCGGAGGGCGCCTAGAAACGGGTACTTCGAGTTGCTGGCCCAGCCGGCCATGATGATGCCGTAGATCGCGAGCGACGAGATCGCGAACAGGTAGAGCACCCCGACATTGATGTTGGCCAGCACCAGCTGTTCGCTCACCGGGATCACCGCCCAGGCGGCGAGGCTGAGCGTGAACGTCACGACCGGGGCCAGCACGAACACCACCCGGTTGGCGCGGGACGGGATGACGATCTCCTTGGCCAGCAGCTTTAGACCGTCGGCGAACGGCTGCAGCAGGCCGAACGGACCTACGACATTCGGTCCGCGGCGCCGGTGGGCAGCGGCGATGACCTTGCGCTCCGCAAGGGTCAGGTAGGCGACGCACACGAGCAGCGGCACCACGACCAGCAGGATGCCGAGCGTCACCTGCAGGATGGTCAGGACGGCATCAAGCATCGGCGACGGCCCGCGCGCAGGCGGCCATGGTGGCCGAGGCCCGGCTGATCGGGCAGGTGCGGTAGTAGTCGGGAACCACCTCGGCGAACGGCGCTCCGTTCAGTTCGCCCGCCGCATCCCCGAAGGACGTCAGCGGCGCCGGTGGCGGCAGCTGGCCGACCCCCGCCAGATGCGGGTGCGCGGCTTCGATCCGGCGCTGGAGCCCCGCCAGCGAATCGTAGGGCAGCGGGGTGCCCATCCGCGCCGCCAAGGCCACGGGAATCTTCCAGTCCGGCCGGGCGTCACCCGGAGGCGGGTGCGCCGGCCGGGCCCGTTGCGGCCGGCCCTCGGTATTGACGTAGGTGGCTTCCTGCTCCGTGTACGCCGCCGCCGGAAGCAGCACGTCCGCATGGCGCGCGCCCCGGTCGGCGTGATGTCCCTGATAGACGGTGAAAGTGTCCCGAAACGCGTCCGGATCAATTTCGTCGGCGCCCAGGAGGTACAGGAAATCGAGGCCGCCCCCGTTTGCCGCGGCCACCATGCCCCGGGAATCGAGCCCACCCTCGGCAGGCACCACGCCGAGCTCCAGGCCGCCCGCGCGCGCGGCGCACCGCTGGAGCACCGAAAAACCGTTCCAGTCGGTGCCGGCCGCATCCGCGGCTTCCGCCACCTGCCGGGCCAGGCCGAGGATCACGGCCCCGTCTTCGCGCGCCAGGGCGCCCGATCCCACGATGATCAGGGGATGCCGGGCCTGCCCCAACACCGGTACGAAGGGGTGCGCTCCCCGCGCGAGCTCCGCCAGGGCGTCCGGACCGTCGCCCAGTTCGGTCACCGGGTAGGTCAGGTCGGTCGCCGGGCCGATCCGGGCGATCGGGATGCCGGTCGCGCGCCAGCGCTTGCGGATCCGGGCGTTGATCACGGGGGCTTCGCGGCGGGGATTGGTCCCGACCAGCAGGATCGCGTCCGCCTGGTCGATCCCGGCGATGGTCGCGTTGAAGCGCCACGAGGCCGGCTCACCAGACCCGAACGCGCCCCCGTCCTGGCGGCAGTCGACGCTGGCGACACCGCGCGCGCGCATCAGGTCGGCCAGCGCCGCCATGCCCTCGAGTCCGACCAGGTCGCCGCCCAACGCCGCGGTCCGTTCGGGGGCCGCGTCCTGCAGCGCCGTCGCCACCGTCGCAAGGGCGACGTCCCAGGTGACCGGCTCGAATGCACCGTTCCGCCGCAACCACGGCTGATCCAGCCGCCGCACGGCCAGTCCGTCGACGGCATGGCGCGACCGGTCGCCGATCCATTCCTCGTTGACGTCCTCGTTGACCCGCGGCAGCACGCGGAGCACCCGGCCGTCCCGCGCATCGATCCGGATCGCTGACCCGGTGCCGTCCAGGACGTCGACGCTCTCGGTATGGGACAGCTCCCAGGGCCGGGCCGCGAAGGCGTACGGCTTCGAGGTCAGCGCGCCGACCGGACACAGGTCCACGACATTGCCGGCCAGCTCGCTGTGCAGGCATCCCTCGAGCGCAGCCACGATCTCCATGTCTTCGCCGCGGCCCATCGTGCCGAGTTCCGGGACACCGGCCACTTCGTCCATGAACCGGACGCACCGCGTGCAATGGATGCACCGGGTCATGACAGTCTTGACGAGCGGGCCGAAGTCCTTGTCCGAAACCGCCCGCTTGGCTTCCCGGAAGCGGCTCCGGACCCGCCCGTAGTAGAGGGCCTGGTCCTGCAGGTCGCATTCGCCGCCCTGGTCGCAGATCGGACAGTCCAGCGGATGGTTCACCAGCAGGAACTCCATCACGCCCTCGCGCGCCGCCTGCACGCGCTCGGACTGCGTCAGGATCTGCATCCCCTCCGTCACCGGCATGGCGCAGCTCGCGACCGGTTTGGGCACGCCGACCTGCTCCACCAAGCACATGCGGCAGTTGCCCGCGATCGACAGGCGTTCGTGAAAACAGAACCGCGGAATCTCGACACCTGCCTGCTCGCAGGCCCGGAGGACCGTGGTGCGGTCGGCGACCTCGACCTCGGTTCCGTCAATGCTCAGCTTGGGCATCGCGCGTCTCAGGCGGCAAGGAAGCGGTAGCTTCCGGCGACGCGCTGTTCCAGCTCGTCGCGGAAGTGCGTCAGGAGGCCCTGCACCGGCCACGCGGCCGCGTCGCCCAGGGCACAGATGGTGTGCCCCTCGATCTGTGCGCACACCGACTCGAGCGTATCGAGATCGGACGGCGCGGCCTCTCCGGCCACGAACCGGTCCATGATCCGCGACACCCAGCCGGTCCCCTCCCGGCACGGGGTGCACTGGCCGCAGCTCTCGTGCCAGTAGAAGTGGGACAGCCGCGCGATCGCCGCGACGATGTCCGTGGTGCGGTCCATCACGATGACGCCCGCCGTACCCAGCGCGCTGCCGGCCTCGCGCAACCCGTCGAAGTCCATCTGCAGGTTGTCGCACGCGGTCGCCGGCAGCACCTTGGTGCTGGAACCGCCGGGAATCACCGCCAACAGGTTGTCCCAGCCGCCGCGGACGCCGCCGCCGTACTGCTCGATCAACTCGCGGAGCGGGATGCCCATCTCCGCTTCCACCGTGCACGGGCGCTCCACGTGCCCGGACAGGCAGAACAGCTTGGTTCCGGTGTTCTGCGGGCGGCCGATGCCGCCGAACCAGGGAGCCCCGCGCCGGAGAATCGCCGGCACCGCGGCGATCGTCTCGACGTTGTTCACGGTCGTGGGATAGCCCCAGAGGCCGGCACTTGCCGGGAATGGCGGCTTGAGCCGCGGAAACCCCTTCTTGCCTTCCAGGCTCTCGATCAGCCCGGTTTCCTCGCCGCAGATGTAGGCGCCCGCCCCCCGGTGGACGTGGATGTCGAAGTCGTGACCCGACCCGCAGGCATCCCGCCCGAGCAGGCCGGCCGCGTAGCATTCCGCGATCGCCGCCTCGAGGCAGCGCCGCTCCGCCTCGAATTCACCCCGGACGTAGATGTAGGCGGTGTGCGCGCTGATGCCGACCCCGGCAAGCAAGGTCCCCTCGATCAGCTTGTGCGGTTCGTGTCGCAGGATCTCGCGGTCCTTGCAGGTCCCGGGCTCGCTTTCGTCGGCGTTCACGATCAGGTAGTGGGGCCGTCCGGGGGCAGGTTCCTTCGGCATGAACGACCACTTGAGGCCGGTGGAAAAGCCCGCGCCGCCCCGGCCCCGGAGCCCGGAATCTCGGATCGTGCCCTGGATGGCCTCGCGGCCACGGCGGACCAGCGCCCGGGTGTCGTCCCAGTCACCGCGCTGCCGGGCGGCGGCCAGGCCCGCGGCCGCGGTCCCGTCGAGATTCGAGAAGACCCGGTCGGCGTCGCGCACGGGTTCAGCCTTCCTTCGGACCACGATGGGCGTGGATCCAGGCGCGTATCTGCCCGCCGTCCAGGCGTTCGTGGAAATCGTCGTTGATCTGGACGACCGGCGCGTCCGCGCAGGCACCGAGACACTCCACCTCGATCAGGGTGAAGTCGCCGTCCGGCGTGGTCTCGCCGGGCGCAATGCCGAGCTCCTGCCGGGCGGCGGCGAGCACCTCGTCGCTGCCCCGGAGCCAGCACGGGGTCGTGCGGCATACCTGCACCAGGTACCGGCCGACGGGCCGGTCGTGGAACATCGAGTAGAACGTGACCAGTTCCCGCACCCGCATTGACGGCATGCCGAGATAGTCGCCCACCGCGTCGACGACGGCAGCCGGCAACCAGCCGCCGTGCCGCCGCTGGGCGAGGTCCAGGAGCGGCAGCACAGCGCTCTGGCGGTGCTCTGGCGGGTACCGCCCGAGAATCCGCTCGGCCTCGTCCCGGTCCGGGCCGGGAAAGAGCTCGGCGCCCTCGGTCATCGGTCGACCTCCCCGAAGACGATGTCCAGCGACGCGATGCAGGCCACCACGTCGGCCAGCTGGTGCCCGCGGACCATGGCGTCGAGGCCTTGCAGGTGCGCGAAGCCCGGAGCCCGGATATGGCACCGGTACGGCCGGCTTCCGCCGTCGGCCACGAGGTAGACACCAAACTCCCCTTTGGGCGCCTCGACCGCCGCGTACACCTCGCCCTCGGGCACGCGCACGCCTTCCGTGAACAACTTGAAGTGCGCGATCAACGCCTCCATCGAATGCTTCATGTCGCCGCGGGCGGGCGGGCGGATCCGGGGGTTGCCGGCCAGCACCGGCCCGGCCGGCAGGCGGGCGACGCACTGGCGGATCAGGCCGACACTCTGGCGCATCTCTTCCAGCCGCAGGAGGTAGCGGTCGAAGCAGTCACCGTTCGTGCCCACGGGCACCTTGAAGTCGAGGTCCGCGTAGACCTCGTAGGGCTGGGCGCGCCGCAGGTCCCAGGGAATTCCGGATCCCCGGATCATCGGTCCGGTAAAGCCCCACGCCAATGCGTCCTTGGCCGTGACCACGCCGATATCGACCGTGCGCTGGCGGAAGATCCGGTTCTCGCTCAGCAGCTCCTCGACGTCCGCGAGGATCGTCTCGAAGCCGTCGGCCCATGCCAGGATCTCGTCGGTGAGGCCGGGCGGCAGGTCCCGGTGGACCCCGCCCACCCGGTAGTAGGCGGCATGCAGCCGGGCGCCCGACGCCGCCTCGTAGAACCCCATCAGCTTCTCGCGCTCCTCGAACAGCCACAGGAACGGCGTGGTGGCCCCGAGGTCGAGCGCCTGCGCCCCGATCTGCAGCGCGTGGTTGAGGACCCGCGTGATCTCGTCGAACAGGACGCGCAGGTACTGCGCGCGCGGCGGAATATCGAGTTCCAGCAGGCGTTCCGCGGCGAGCACGAAGGCATGCTCCTGCGCCATGGGCGACACGTAGTCGAGCCGGTCGAAATAGGGAATCGCCTGCACGTAGGTCTTGTGCTCGATCAGTTTCTCGGTGCCGCGATGGAGCAGCCCGATGTGGGGGTCGGCCCGCTCCACGACCTCCCCGTCCATCTCGAGCACCAGGCGCAGCACCCCGTGGGCCGCCGGATGCTGGGGCCCGAAGTTCAGCGTCAGGTTCTGGATCTGGACGTCATTCATGCTCCGGATCCTCCGGAGCGGCGGGCGGCGCCCCCTCCCAGGGGCTCTCGAAGTCGAACTCCCGAAACGCCTGGGGCAAATGGACCGGCTCGTATACGACGCGCTTCAGTCCGTCGTCGTACCGCACCTCGACCTTGCCCGACAGGGGAAAGTCGCGCCGCAACGGATGACCCTGAAAGCCGTAGTCCGTCAGGATTCGCCGCAGATCGGGGTGGCCTTCGAAGGCAATGCCGAACAGGTCCCAGACTTCGCGCTCGTACCACCCGGCGGCCGGGAACACTTCCACCACCGACGGGACGGGAGTGTCCTCGGGCACGGCCACCTTCACCCGGACCCGCCGGTTATGCGCCACGCTGAGCAGGTGGTACACCACCTCGAAGCGGCTTGGCCGTTCGGGATAATCCACCGCGCAGAGATCCACCAGCTGGGCAAACCGGAGGCCCGGCTCGTCCCGCAGATAGGTCAGCACCTGCGCGATGTCCGGCGCGGCCACCTGAAGTTCGTCGTCGCCGAACCGGGACTGGCCCTGCGCCGCGGGAAAGTCCCGCTGGAGGGCGGACAGCAGGGCCGCGTGCGCGCCCCCGGGGTCGCCGCCCTCGGAGAACTCGCTCATACCGGCTCCCGACAAGGGTTCAGGCCTAGCGTCCTACGCGCCGCCCCGACCGCGTTCACGCCCCCTTGACCCTCCCGGTGCGCCGGATCTTCTTCTGCAGCTGGAGAATGCCGTACAGCAGGGCCTCTGCCGTCGGCGGGCAGCCAGGTACGTATACGTCCACCGGCACGATCCGATCGCAGCCGCGGACGACCGAATACGAGTAGTGGTAGTAGCCCCCGCCATTGGCGCAGCTCCCCATGGAAATCACCCAGCGGGGTTCCGCCATCTGGTCGTAGACCTTGCGGAGCGCGGGCGCCATCTTGTTGGTAAGTGTGCCGGCCACGATCATCACGTCCGACTGGCGCGGGCTCGGCCGGAATACCACGCCGAACCGATCGAGGTCGTAGCGGCTGGCGCCCGCGTGCATCATTTCAACGGCGCAGCAGGCGAGGCCAAACGACATCGGCCACAGCGAACCGGTGCGCGCCCAGTTGACGAGGCGGTCCAGCTGGGTCACGACGAATCCCCGGTCCGAAAGACCGTCGGCGAGCGGATTGGCCATAGTCGGCGCGCCTACTCCCATTCCAGCGCTCCCTTTCGCCATTCGTAGACGAAACCGGCTGTCAGCAACGCCAGGAAGACCATCATCGAACCGAACCCGTACAGCCCGATGTCACCGAGGGCCAGGGCCCAGGGAAACAGGAAGGCGATCTCCAGATCGAAAATGATGAACAGGATGGCCACCAGGTAGAAGCGCACGTCGAACCGGCCGCGCGCATCGTCGAACGGCGCAAACCCGCACTCGTACGACGAGAGCTTCTCGGGGTCCGGGCGCTGCGGCGCGATCAGCCAGGCCGCCACGGCCATGGCGCCGCCAATGGCACCCGCCACGACAAAGAACAGGGCGATGGGGAGATAGTCCGCCAAAAACGCGTTCATGGACCCGAGTTCGCATAATGGCGGGAGTGACGGGACTTGAACCCGCGACCTCTGGCGTGACAAGCCAGCGCTCTAACCAAGCTGAGCTACACCCCCATCCGAACGGACAGGCTGCCGGGGTTGTCCCCGTACGTTCTAGGATTGCGGCCGAATAGTGTCAACCGTTTTCGTGAACCCGTGGGATCGGGGATCTCGGCTCCCCGGTCCGCGTGAGCTCACGAAGGCCGCGGCATAGCCAGAAATTCCGGTGGCAGCCCGTGCCGGCCCGGCCTTCAGTCGCACCCGCAACCGGTACCGGCAAGCGGCCGCCGAAGCCGGGCCGTTCGCACCCATCGGTGCAGCGTCCAGGTGCGGCTGGCCGCCACACGCGGACATCGGCCCGGTGTCACCTAGTTGACAGCGTCCTTAAGCGCCTTGGCCGGGCGAAAACGGACTGACTTGGACGCCTTGACTTCGATCGACTCGCCGGTGCGCGGGTTCCGCCCCATGCGCGCCCCGCGCGATGAAACGGCAAAGGTCCCAAATCCGGCGATCCGGGCTTCGCTTCCCGCTGACAGCGTGTTGGCGATGCCGCTCAGCACCGACTCTACAGCGCGGCCAGCATCAGCTTGGCTGAATCCGGTTTCGGCGGCCACTTTGGCCACGAGTTCGCTCTTGTTCAAGTGAACATCTCCCCAAGATTGTGCACAGGCCGCACCGCCTGCCAAAGCGTTGGAAGGTACTCCCGCTGCGCACGTTCTGCAACGAGTTCAGACACCTAATCACATGTGGCGCCCTTTGGCGTCGGTCTGAGCACGTGTCCTTGAACCCCATGACCCGCCAATTTCCACGGTCTCCCGGTTGGTCTCATGGTAAATCGGCGCGGGACGGACGGCCAGACCGGAGCGTCTTCCAGCGGTCGAGCCGCTTTCGAATCTCGCGCTCCTGTCCGCGGTCGGTGGGCCGGTACAAGCTCTGTCGATCCATGTCGTCCGGAAAGTAGTTCTGACCGGAAAACGCACCGGGAGCTTCATGGTCATAGGCGTAGCCGGACCCGTAGCCGAGCTCCCGCATCAACGGGGTCGGCGCATTCCGGATGTGGAGCGGCGGCGGCAGGGACCCCGAAGACTTCGCCAGATCGAGCGCAGCCTTGTAGGCGGTGTACGCGGCGTTCGATTTTGGTGCACAGGCCAGCTCGATGGTCGCCTGTGCCAGCGCCAGCTCGCCCTCCGGAGAGCCCAGCCGCTCGTAGGCGTCGAAGGCGGCGATCGCCCGGGCCAGCGCATCCGGGGCGGCCAGTCCGATGTCCTCCGAGGCCATCCGGATCAGGCGGCGGCCCACGTACCGGGGGTTCTCGCCGGCGGCCAGCATGCGCGCCAGCCAGTACAGCGAGGCGTCCGGATCCGACCCGCGGACCGACTTGTGCAGGGCGCTGATCAGGTCGTAGTGCTGGTCACCCTTGCGGTCATAGAGCAGGGACCGCGCCTGGACGCGGGTCCGCAGGGCCGCCCGGTCAAGCGGCGCCGCCGGCGGGTCGGCCCCCAGGTCCTCGGCGAGGTTGATCAGGATCCGGCCGTCGCCGTCGGCCATGCTGATCAGCGCCGCCCTTGCTTCCGGCTCCAGTGCCAGCGGCCCGCCAAGCTGGTGCTCCGCGCGCTCCAGCAGTTCCGCAAGTGCCGTGTCGTCCAGCCGCCGCAGCGTGAGTACCCGACACCGAGACAGCAGCGCCGCACCCACTTCGAAGGAGGGGTTCTCCGTAGTCGCACCGATCAGGGTGACGGTGCCGTCCTCGACGGCCGGCAGCAGCGCGTCCTGCTGGGTCCGGTTGAAGCGGTGAATCTCATCGACGAAGAGCAGGGTCCCCCGCCCTTCGATGCGCCGCGCAGCAGCGTCGGCAAAGGCCTTCCGGAGGGTTTGCACACCCTGGCCGACCGCGGAGACCTGGACCAGCTCGAGATCGCCGGCTGCGGCAAGCAGCCGGCCGATGGTGGTCTTGCCTGTACCCGGAGGGCCCCAGAGGATGGCCGACCGGACCGCACCGGTCGACACCATCGACGCAATCGGGCCGTCCCCTTCCACCAGGTGCGCCTGCCCGACGAGGTCCGCCAGCTGGCGCGGACGCATCCGGTCGGCCAGCGGTCGCTCCGGGGCCGCTGACTCCAGTCCGGCTGCCTCGAACAGATCCGTCAGCGCACGCCTGCCCCGAATGCACCGGGCGGCATGCGGGCCGCTGCCGGCATCACCCCATCAGTCGTTCTGCCGGTTGAAACCCAGCCGGCGCCACCAAGGGCCCTTGTCGGCCTCGGTCGGCTCCGGCGCAGCACTCGGCGCCTCGGGCGGACGGGGCGCCTCATCCGTGGCCACGGTACGCGCTTTCGGGGTCCGGTCGACGAACTCGATGTAGGCCATGTCGGCCGCATCACCGTACCGGTGCCCGGCCCGGACAATCCGGGTGTAGCCCCCGGGGCGACTCGCAAAGCGCTCGGACAGCGGGCCGAACAGTTTCGCGATGTCGGCATCGCGCGGCAGGCGGGAAATCGCGGTCCGGCGGGCGTGCAGGGTGTCCTGCTTGGCGAGCGTAATCAGCCGCTCCACGATCGGCCGCAGTTCCTTGGCCTTGGGCAGGGTCGTCCGAATTCGCTCGTGCCTGATCAATGCCGCCGCCAGATTCTTGAACGCGGCCTTGCGGTGGGCGCTCGTGCGGTTGAGCTTGCGGCCGCTGTGCCGGTGTCTCATGTCGTTACTCCGGGCCCGTTCAGCGCATGCGTGCCAGGCGCGCATCGGCCTGGGCCTGAACCAGTTCCTCAATGTTCTCGGGCGGCCAGTCTGTCACCTGCATTCCGAACGAGAGGCCCATGGTCTTAAGCACGTCCCGAATCTCGTTCATCGAGCGCGCGCCGAAGTTGGGGGTCTTCCGGAGATCTTCTTCGGTCTTGCGGACCAGGTCGCCGACGTAAACGATGTTGTCGTTCTTCAGGCAGTTGGCCGCCCGCACGGAGAGTTCCAGCTCCTCGACTTTCTTGAGAAGATGGGGATTGAGCGAAGCCGTGACCTCCGGGGTGACCGCGGCGGCGGGTCGGGCCGTGGCCGTGGTTCCGCTGGTGATAAAGATTCCGAGCTGATCGTTCAGCGTGCGAGCGGCCCGCTCGACCGCTTCGGACGGGGTCAGCGTGCCGTCGGTCTCCACCGTGAGCGACAGGCTGTCGTAGTCGGTCACCTGCCCCACCCGGGTGTTCTGGACCTGGTAGGCCACCGTGCGGATCGGGCTGTAGATGGCATCGACCGGAATTAGGCCGACGGAGACGTTCTCTGGCCGGTTCTGCGCCGCCGGCACGTAGCCCTTCCCGGACGCGACTGTGAGTTCCATGATGAGTTCGGCCCCGTCGTCGAGATGACAGAGGACGAGATCGGGATTGACGATCTCGACATCCGCCGTCGGCGTGATCATGCCGGCGGTCACGGTGTTCGGGCCCTTCACTCGCAGTTCCAGGTGGCGCGGCCGCTCGGAATGGGTCCGAAGGATGATCGCCTTGACGTTCAGGATGAGATCGATGACGTCCTCGCGCACCCCCGGAATCGACGAGAACTCGTGCAGCACCCCTTCGATACGGATGGCGGTGACCGCGGAGCCCGGCAGCGAGGAAAGCAGCACGCGGCGGAGCGCGTTCCCAAGCGTGAGTCCGAAACCACGTTCCAGGGGCTCGATGACGAGTGTCGCCTTGCGCGACGGATCGGCACCCGGTCGAACATCGACGGCCGATGGACTGATCAAGTGTTCGGAACCCAGCCTGAAATCGCTCATGCGAATTGTGTCTCCTGATTGGTGACGGACGTTGTGCCCCCGCCCGGTCGGGGCAGGCTCGTCGGTCTCCGCATCCTGACTCGCGTCAGACCCGGCGACGTTTCGGCGGACGGCAACCGTTGTGGGGGATAGGCGTGACATCGCGGATGGCGGTGATCACGAAGCCGGTACTCTGTAGGGCCCGCAGCGCGGATTCCCGACCGGACCCCGGGCCGCGCACTTCGACCTCGAGGGTCTTCACGCCGTGCTCCTGTGCCTTGCGGCCGACTGCCTCGGCGGCCATCTGCGAGGCATACGGGGTGGCCTTACGCGACCCCGAGAACTCGCGCTCACCTGCAGACGACCACGCGAGCGTGTTGCCCTGGTGGTCGGTGATGGTGATGATCGTGTTGTTGAAGGTGGCACTCACGTGCGCGACTGCGGCGGTAATGTTCTTTCGTTGCTTGCGCCGACGACGTTCGCGAGCCATATCGCGTCACTCCGTTGAAATGCCAGACAGGACCCGCGGACTCAGGCCTTCTTCTTGCCGGTTACGGGTCGCGCCCTTCCCTTCCGGGTTCGGGCATTGGTGTGGGTGCGCTGGCCGTTGACCGGCAGCCCACGCCGATGCCGCAGTCCCCGATAGCAACCGAGATCCATCAGGCGCTTGATCTGCATGGCCGTCTCCCGGCGCAACGAACCCTCGATCATCGGCATCCGGTCTACGATCTCGCGCACGCGTCCGAGTTCCGCCTCGGTGAGATCGCGAACCCGCTTCTCCTCGGACAGTCCGGCCTGTTCACGGATACGCCGGGCCGTCGTCCGACCGACGCCGTAGATGTGCGTGAGCGCGAAATCCACCCTCTTTTCCGAGGGCACATTGACACCGGCCAACCGAGCCACCGCAAAATCTCCGAGATGCAGCAAGAACCGCGCCCTGCGATGGGCGGGGAACCTCGCAAGCATAAGCCCTGCACCCGCGTCGTCAACGGCGCGGCGGTGCCCGCGCGCGAACGCCGCCGACGGCAGCCGGCCAAGTGCTGTTTCAAGATAGGTCCGGCAACCGGCATCGTCAAAACACGCCGGTGCCCCCGCGGTATCGACGGGCCCGCCCACCTGAATTAGGCGCGCGAGGACCGAAGCGTCGGCAGGCACGGGTGGAGGCCGGCGATAGCAAGGGTCTTGACACGCAGATACCCGTCGTGAGCAACCGCATTCGCCAAGGCGCCAACCCGCTCGGTAGGGCGACCAGGCGCTCGGGGCCCGGAACCTGTGTTGCCACTCATCAACGGGCAGTGTACTGTCCGACGCCTAGTGGCAATACCTGCGCTTTACCCGGTGTAAAGCGGAGGTTAACCGCGCCTGGAGGGTTTCCCGCCAACACACATTCAGCCTTGGCCGGAGTGGAGATCGCAGCATGAAGCGAGACTTGTCAAACCGTCCTGACGATATCCACGGTACCGGTGTCGGGAAGCCCCTCGTCGTAGTTGCGGCCGCCGCACTCGCCGTTCTTTGTCCGACCAGCGCGCTGGCAGCCGCAGATGCTGCCACCGATTTCGTCCTCAATACCTTTTCGTTCCTGATTTGGGGCGTATTGGTGATGTGGATGTGCGCCGGGTTCACGATGCTGGAGGCCGGCTCCGTTCGCACCAAGAACGCGTCCGTAATCTGCCTGAAGAATATCGGTCTCTACTCTATCGCCGGGCTCGCGTTCTATTTCATCGGCTACAACCTGATGTACACGGACGTCGGCCAGTTCGCGGGAACCCTCAAGCTGATGTACGGGTCGTCGGCCGACGAGATAGCCCTGCTCGCCGAGCAGGCGGATGCCGAGGCGGCCGTCGTCAAGGCCGGCTACTCCACCATGTCGGACTGGTTCTTCCAGATGGTCTTCGTGGCGACCACCGCATCGATCGTGTCCGGAGCGATCGCCGAGCGGGTCAAGCTCTGGACGTTCTTCGCATTCACCCTACTCCTCACCGGGGTCATCTATCCGATTGTCGGCGCCTGGACGTGGGGCGGCGGCTGGCTGTCGGAGATGGGCTTCCAGGATTTTGCCGGATCCACCATCGTCCACTCTACCGGCGGGTGGGCTGCGCTTGCGGGCATCTACGTGATCGGCGCGAGGCTGCACAAGTTTCGCCCGGACGGAACCGTAAAGCCGACTCCCCCTTCGAATGTGGTGGCCGTGACGCTGGGCGTGTTCATCCTCTGGATGGGCTGGTTCGGATTTAACGGCGGATCCCAGCTCGCGGTGGCTGGTGCCAGCGACGCGGTTGCGATGAGCATCGTACTCGTCAACACGACGCTGGGGGGTGCAGCCGGCGTGATCGTCGCAATCGCCGTCTCCAGGCCGCTGTTCGGTCGCGTCGATCTGCTCGCCGGGCTGAACGGGGCCATTGCCGGTCTGGTTGCCGTCACCGCCGGTCCCGATTTCGTGGATCATTACTGGGCAGTACTGATCGGCGGTGTCGGCGGCCTTGTGTGTGCCGCGGCCATGCGCCTGATGGAAACCCTGAAACTCGATGACGTGGTCGGTGCGGTGCCGGCGCACCTGGTGGCGGGGATCTGGGGAACGCTGGCGGTCTGCATTGCGGCAGGCGGCGACTTCCTCGTGCAGTTGACCGGTATCGTGGCGATCGGCGCGTTTGTGTTCGTTACTTCGTTCGTCGTCTGGAAGGCGCTGGATCTCCTCATCGGCGTGCGAGTGTCAGCAAGGGTCGAGGGACTTGGGCAGGACGTAGCGGAGCTTGGTATCGAGGCCTACCCCGAGTTCATGCTCATGCCTGACGAAGACGACATGAGGGCCGCCGGCCAGTAGATCCGACGCCGAGAATGCCGGCGAATTGTCGGTTTTCGCCATCGTCGGCGAAGAGATCAATTCTGCCGTCTCATACCGGTCCTTCGGCATTCTTGCGACCGGATGTCGGTGCCGACGTTCCATTTTTGCAGGCCCTTAGTATTTCTGGCATAACACCGAGGATGCACTGTGACCTGCAACGATGGTCGGAGACCAAGGTCGTGATGCAGGGGTGGCCGAGTGGTTAAAGGCACCAGACTGTAAATCTGGCGACGTTACGTCTACGTGGGTTCGAATCCTACCCCCTGCACCATCCAGCAATCGGTTGGGGACAACCGCGTTCAAACGGCACGATGCGGGTGTAGCTCAATGGTAGAGCCCTAGCCTTCCAAGCTAGTTACGTGGGTTCGATTCCCATCACCCGCTCCAGCCCTAGCTTCGCGAAGTCGCCGACTTACGGATTCCGATTGGCCTGACTTCAAGTCCACGGAAGCGCTGTTCACCTGGCTGGCAGACATTTCGATCGGTATCTCTTGAGTGCCTATGGCGGCATTTGGCAAGTTTTGGGCAGCAGGACGGACTCGCTGGCCAAGTACGCCCGCGCGCCGCAACGTTCCGCCCCCTGTCCCGGTTCAGATGTCGGACGCCTGGCACCTCCCGCACAGGTCCGGACATGGTCGGTAGACCGACCAGTTCCCACCTCGGGTGATTGACGGCCCAGTCCGGCCGCGGCGATGGCGATCCAGGCACGGGGCCGTCCATCGATTCGAACGGTACCGGGGCGGCCCGGCGACCGCGAAGTGCAAGCGTGCACAACTGCCGCGGTCGTCCTTGCCGTTGCTGGTTCCCATTGAGCACGAGCACGGCAATCGATGGATTAGTTCTCTCGTACTTGATCGATTCTGTTTACGGCACCGGGGGCTCGAGTAGATCGCTTCCGGCCGGGTCGGGATGGCAGTTGGTGCCGGTCGGGCTCCTTCATCTGAACCGTCCACATCTCTGACGATATATTCCGATGTCATACCTTTTCTTGGGGG
>VXPW01000081.1 GCA_009839325.1 Rhodospirillales bacterium | reverse complement strand
GGTCGACCAACGGATGATCCGGCGACATCTGGAACTTGATCAGCATTTCCCGGGCAATCATGTCGCGGTCCTGCTGGTTGCCCGGCAATTCCATGTCTTCGGGAATGGCGACCCACCCGTTGATGTTTCGGTCGAACACTGCGGCCTGTCCGTCGTCGTAACCCATGTGGACGTCTTCCAGCCAGTTCAGGTCGTCCCAGCCCATGAATTCCAGGTAGTCCTTCAGAAACGGTGTCAGCCTGTCATAGTCGGGCAGGAGGTTCACATCGTACCGGTAGCCGATGTGCTGCCCGATCGCCTGCTCGCGTTCCGAATCAATGCCGCCGCCCTTCAGGAAGTGGTCGACATCGTCGATCTGAGCGCCCTTGTAACCGGATCCCGGCATCTTGTTCCCCTCCCGCCTAAATGTGGTGGTAGTCCTCGACACCGACCGTGAAGTCGGTGCCGGCGAGCGGAACCTGCGCGATCGCAGAGGCCTCCATCGTCAACGCCGCCAAGTCTTCCGGCTCAAGGCTGTGGATGTTGGTCTTGCCGCACGCGCGGGCCATCATCTGGGCTTCCAGGGTCAGCGTGTGCAGGAAATTGTAGACGCGCTCGGCAGCCTCATCGGGATTGAGGCGCTTGCGCAACGCCGGGTCCTGCGTGGCCACGCCGACCGGGCAGCGCCCGGTGTGGCAGTGATAGCAGGCGCCCGCCGGCACCCCCATCTCCGACGGAAAGTCAGCTTCCGGGATGTCCTTGTTGCAGTTCAGCGCCATCATCGCCGAATGGCCGACCGCGATCGCGTCCGCGCCGAGGGCAAGCGCCTTGGCGACGTCGCCGCCGTTGCGGATACCGCCGGCATAGATCAGCGAGATTTCGCCTCGCTTGCCCAGATCGTCGATCGCCCGACGCGCCTGCCTGATCGCGGCCATGCCGGGCACGCCGGTGTCTTCGGTCGCCAAATGCGGACCGGCGCCGGTGCCGCCTTCCATGCCGTCGATGTAGATCGAGTCGGGGTCGCACTTCACGGCCATGCGGACATCGTCATAGACGCGGGCAGCGCCGAGCTTGAGCTGAATCGGGATTTGCCAGTCCGTTGCCTCCCTGATTTCGAGAATCTTCAGCGCCAAATCGTCGGGTCCAAGCCAGTCGGGATGCCGGGCCGGTGAACGTTGGTCGATGCCGGCGGGCAGCGACCGCATCTCGGCGACCTGGTCGGTCACCTTCTGCCCCATCAGATGGCCACCCAGGCCGACTTTGCAGCCCTGGCCAATGAAGAACTCGCACCCGTCCGCCAGCAGCAGATGATGCGGATTGAAGCCGTAGCGCGACTGGATGCACTGGTAGAACCACTTGGCCGAATAGCGCCGTTCGTCGGGGATCATGCCGCCTTCGCCCGAACAGGTCGCGGTCCCGGCCATCGTGGCGCCGCGGGCGAGCGCCGTCTTGGCCTCGAACGAGAGTGCCCCGAAGCTCATGCCCGTGATGTAGATCGGAATGTCCAGATCCAGCGGGCACTTGGCGCGCGGCCCAATGACCGTCTTGGTTTCGCACTTCTCGCGATAGCCCTCGATGACGAAGCGCGTCAGTGTGCCCGGCAGGAACGTCAGATCATCCCAGTGCGGGATCTTCTTGAACAGGGAGAAACCGCGCATGCGGTAGCGGCCGAGCTCGGATTTCACGTGGATGTCGTTGATGACTTCCGGCGTGAAGATCTGACTTCTGCCGAGAACGTATTTTTCTTCGGCTTCCAGCTTGGAGTGGCCGTTGCCACCCGGGTTCGGATCGTCCGACATGGCGGTCTCTTTCTTCGTACCTCGTTGCAGGAGCAGGCGGGCCGGCCCTAGAGGACCAGCTTCTTCTCCGTCGGCTCGAGATTGTCGTAGCTCCACAGCTGCTTGCCCGCGACGATCTTGGTGAAGTGATCCACACCCTGTCCGGGCAGCAGTTCGTACATCTTGAGCTTGCGGCGCAGCCAGGCGCGATCGAGATCGGTCAGTTGGGCCGAAACGGCGTCGACGCCCAGGTCCCGGATCGTGCCGCCCACGTAGATCGTGCCGTCGTACATGGAGTCACCGAGATTCTTGCCGGCATTGCCGCAAACGACGATGCGCCCGCGCTGCATCATGAATCCGGAAAAAGCCCCCGTATCGCCGCCGACGAGAATGGTGCCGCCCTTCTGGTCGATCCCGGTTCGCGAGCCGACCGAGCCCTTGCAGACCAGGTCGCCCCCGCGCAACGCGGCACCGAACGTGGAGCCGGCATTCTCTTCCACGACGCAGACCCCGGCCATCATGTTTTCGCCGAACGACCAGCCGACGCGGCCGGAGATCCGGACGGTCGGGCCGTCCAGCAGGCCGCAGCCGAAGTAGCCGAGGCTGCCTTCGACGATGATGTTCATCCGGTTCAGGATCCCGACGATCAGCGAGTGTTTGGCACCCGGATTCCGGACGACAATGCTGCCGTGACCGGAATCCATGAGTTCCCGGATCTTCCGGTTGATCTCCGTCGGGTCCAGTTCGGCGCAATCGATCTCGGCACGTCGGTTGAAGTCGACATCCCGGCCAAAGTGGTAGGCAAAGCCGCCTTCGTGCTCGAGTGTGAACTTCGTCTTGATGTCCCGGCCCGTCAGGGGCTCGGTGTGCATGCCCATCTGGGTGGAGGTGGAATCGGTCAGGCCTGCCATACCCGGACCTCCTCATCGTAGGGATCGGTCGTATCGATTTCGTGGGGGAGGATGGCCCGAATCGCGACCTCCTCGGAAGCAAGCGCGACCATGTCGTCCGCTTCGTAGAGCACCATCGGCTTTGCAGCCATCGTGTCCTTGGCCATGCCCAGTTCGTTTCCGGTCGTGATCAGATAGGTGAACACCCCGTCGATCTCGTCGATGGACCTGTGGAGAGACTCCTCGAGCGTCATGCCCTTCTCGAGATTCACCGCCGTGTAGACCGCGAGAAGTTCCGAATCACAGTGGCTGACGAAACGCTGCCCGTCCCGCTCAAGCTGCCGGCGCATCAGCCAGTAATTGGTGATCTGGCCGTTATGGACGACGGCGATATCGTTGTACGGATAGGCCCAGTAGGGATGGGCGGAGCGAATGTCGACGTCGGATTCCGTGGCCATCCTCGTGTGGCCGATGCCATGGGTCCCTTCGAACGTGCTCAGGGCGTAGGTTTCGGAAACCGACGCTGCGTCTCCGAGGTCCTTGATCAGTTCCAGCGCGTTGCCGATCGACAGGATTTCCCCGCCCTCGACCTCCTCGATGTGGTCGGCAAGGTTCTTCAGGTCACCGCGAAACGAAATCCGGGAACGCAGGGCGTATTCCGTCGGCTCTTCCTGTTCCAGTACGTCGACCCCGAGTTCCTCAAGGACCGCGCCGACCGCCGCCTTGCGCTCCCTGATGGCCCGGTGAATCTTGGTCCCGCCGTCCAGGTCCTCCTTCTCCGCAACCTTGAAGCGCATGACGTACTCGTTCTGGCCCGGTGCGCCGTACATGGCGAAGCCGGTGGAATCCGGGCCCCGGTGTCTCAATGCCTGCAGCATGGCGGTCATCTCTTCGCCAATCTTGCGGGCGCCGTCGCGATAAATCAGTCCGGCTATGCCACACATGGCCGATCACTCCTTCCAGGGACCCGAATGTCTGAGGCGGGAAGCTCAAGCATCTCCAGGCCGCCCTACGGCAGACAATCCAGATAGGTGTCGATGTCCCATTCGGTAGTCGTGTGCAGGAACCGCTCCCATTCGTCCCGCTTGTACTCGTCGTACAACCGATACATCTCGCCGGGCATAGCGGACTTGATGACCTCGTCGGTGGCGAGCGCATCCAGCGCGGCGCCCAGCGTCATCGGTAGCCTCTTGACCTGCTTGCCCGCTTCCATTGCCTCGTAGATGTTGCGGTCTTCCGGCGGGCCCGGATCGATGTCGTTCCTGATGCCGTCATCGGCCGCCCTGAGGATCGCGCCGGCCATCAGGTGCGGGTTCACCATCGAGTCCACCGAGCGGTACTCGAAGCGGCCCGGTGCCGAAATGCGCAGGCCGGTCGTGCGGTTCTGGTAGCCCCAGTCGGCGAAGACGGGCGCCCAGAAACCGGTATCCCAAAGACGACGGTACGAATTGACCGTCGAAGCGCCGATGGCAGTCAGTGCGGCCAGGTGGTTCACGATGCCGCCGACTACCTGCAGGCCGACCTTGCCCGGCAGCTGCGGGTCGTCGGTATCGGGCATGAACGTGTTCTCGCCGCCCTTCCGGTACATGAAGTTCTCTTCCATGCCGGGTAGCGGATCGTTATTCAGCGGAACGAGTTCATCCTGGCCGCCGCGCCACAGCGAAATGTTGTGGTGACACCCCGAGGCCGACACGTTCATGAACGGCTTCGACAGGAAGCAGGCGATGAGGTTGAACTCGCGGGCGACCTGCGCACAGATCTGACGATAGGTCGTCAGTCGGTCGGCCGTCCGCAGTGCGTCGTCGAATGTGAAATTCAGTTCAAGCTGACCCGGCGCGTCCTCGTGATCGCCCTGGATCATGTCCAGCCCCATGGCACGCGAATATTCGATCACCCGCAGGTACACCGGCCGCAGGCTCTCGAACTGGTCGATGTGGTAGCAGTAGGGATTGGAAAACCCGCCGTCGGGCTTGCCGTCTTCGCCTTTCTTCAGCCACATCATCTCCGGCTCGGTGCCGTGGCGCAGGTGCAGGCCGTCATGGTCTTCCTGGAACTGTTCGTGGATGCGCCGCAAGTTGCCTCGGCAATCCGCCGTCAGGAATGCGCCCGGGTTCTCGCGTTCCTCGCGGTTGCGGAACAGGGTGCACCACACGCGCGCAACCCGCTTGTCCCACGGCAGCTGGCAGAAGGTCTCCGGCTCCGGGATGCCCACCAGCTCCTTCTCGTGCGGTCCGTACCCCAGATATTCGCCGTGGCGGTTCAGGAACAGGTTGACGGTCGCGCCGTAGACCAGCTGGAAACCGCGCTCAGCGATGGCTTCCCAATGATCCGCCGGAATGCCCTTGCCGCAGATCCGTCCGGTGACCGACACAAATTGGAGATACAGATACTCGACACCTAATTCGTCGATCTTGCTGCGCACCTGCTTGACCAGATCGTCCCGGCCATCCTGTCGCACAAAGACTTCGATATCCGTCATGTCGCCTTCCCTTTCTGGCGCGCTGTACCGACACCGATCACGCCCCTCCGGCGATTGACGTGACCAATACGAACCATTTAGCTGAATGCGGCCGGACGAACCCGGGTGAAACGATTAGCAGCGAAAAATCAGGAATCCGCGCTAACTCTGGCTCCGCAATGGGCGCGGCCGGATGACCAGCTTGACTGAACGAACGCTACTTTGCACAGTTGCTTGACCAATTGCAAACCAATTACGCCAATATCGACCAATTGGTAGATGTATGCTGTTTGCGGGGATTTCAGGGGACTACTGACGTGGCCGACGCGCGTGCGCCTGTACAAGAAACCCGGCTTACCGCCGGTCCAGGCCTCGCCGAGGACGGCCGGCACGTCGGGTACATCACGGCCCAACTGCGCGAGGCCATCCGCAGCGGCTTCTACGTCAATGGGGACCAGTTGCCCGCCGAGCGCGAGCTTGCCGACCGTTTCGACACCGCGCGCAGCACGATTCGCAAAGTCCTGCTCAATCTCGAGACCGACGGCCTGATCGAACGCCGGGTGGGAAGCGGCACCTACGTCAAATGCGAGGACATGGCGATCAACGCCGCCCTCGACATCGTCAGCCGGGTCAGTCCCCTGGAATTGATCGAGGCGCGGATGGCGGTCGAGCCGTACATGACCCGCCTGGCGGTACTCAATGCGACTGCCAACGAGATCAAGATGCTGGGATCCATCCTGAACGATCTCGACCAATGCCGGAATGACAAGGAGGCCTTCTCCCGGCACGACAGCATGTTCCACGAATGGCTTGCCCGGAGCTCCAAGAATCCCCTGATGCTCCACCTGTATCAGCAAATCAACGCGGTCCGCAGCCATGACCAGTGGGACGCGATGAAGAACAAGATCCTGACACCGGACGAGATCGACGAATACAACCGTCAGCACCGCGAGCTGTTCGAGGCGATCAAGCGTCGGGATCTGGTCTCCGCGGTCAAGCACATCGGCGACCACCTGGAAAAAGCACGCCAAGATCTGATGGGCGCTGCCGCGCTCTAGCCTGCGCTCCCGGTCACGGGTCGGGCCGCCGTAGCGGCGGTACTACGGCGTCCCGGGTGCTATCGGTCGGTCGTGATCGAGGACAGGGATCTTCTGCCGCGCTTCCGTCACGGCCGCCATGTCGACGTCGGCCACGACTACGCCCTCGCTGTCGCCGCCGTCCGCCAGAACCTTGCCCCACGGGTCGACGATCAGCGAATGGCCGAAACAGGCACCGCCGCCCTCGACCTCTCCGTACTGGCAGGGCGAGATCATGTAGCAGGCGTGTTCGATCGCCCTCGCCCGATTCAGGACATGCCAGTGCGCTTCGCCGGTTACGCGGGTGAAGGCTGCCGGCGCCGCCAGCATGGACGCGCCGCTGTGGGCAAGCTGTCTGTACAACGGCGCAAACCGCAGGTCGTAGCAGATCGACAGGCCAAGTCCGCCCCACGGCGTGGGCACCACAACCGACCGGTCGCCAGGCGCGATGGTGGCCGATTCGGTCAGCGGACCGGAATCGAGTACGACATCGAACATGTGGACCTTGTTGTAGCGCGCGACGACTTCACCGTCGCTGTTGATCACGTAGGACCGGTTCGAGATCCGGCCGTCCGGGTTCAGCACACCCAGCGAGCCAAGCAGGAACCACACGTTCCAGTCGCGGGCCGCGGCGGCGAAGGCCGGCAGGACTGGATGCGCGGATTCCTCGAAGGCCGCGGGATGAAAGAGCCCGTCCTCGGTTCGCAGCCCTGAGAAATATTCCGGCGTGCAGATCAGATCGGCGCCCGCCTCAACCGCTTGCTGCGCGAGCCGCAAGGACGTCTCGATGTTGTGGGTGACGTCCGGCGTGGCATTGTTCTGGACGCAGGCCGCGACAAACCTGCTCGACATCGCATTCTCCTGCCGTTCAGCCGGACTAGGCCCGTACCCGCGATTTCGTGGGATCGTAGAAGGGGAACGGCACCACCCGTGCCGGGATGCGCTTCTGGTGGCCGTCCAGCTTGCCGACTTCGACGGCGGTCCCGTCGTCCGAAGCGGTCACGTCCATGCGGCACAGGGCGATGTTCTTGCGCAGGACCGGGGAGCGCATGGCGCTGGTGATGGTGCCGACCTGCGCCCGTCCGATATGGACGCAGTCACCGTGGGCAGCCGGTTCCTGCCCGTCCAGCTCCAAACCGACCAGCTTGCGCTGCGGGGATTGCTTACGCCGGACCAGGGCTTCCCGGCCCACGAAATCGTCCTCCTTCGTCTTCAGCGGAACCGTGAAACCGATCCCGGCCTCGAACGGGTCCGTCTGGTCGTCAAATTCGTGGTTTGCGAAGATCAGACCGGCCTCGATCCGCACCAGGTCAAGCGCTTCCAGTCCGAAGGGCGAGAGCCCGTGCGGTTCGCCGGCGGCCCAGATGGCATCCCAGACGTCACCAGCGTCGCGCGGATGGCACCAGACCTCGAAGCCCAATTCGCCGGTGTAGCCGGTGCGGGAAATGACGACCGGGATTCCGGCATGATCGCCTATCCGGCCGATCGTGAACCGGAACCAGCCCAGCTCTTCCACTGCCGGCTGGGCCGGTGGAGTCCACACCACTTCCCGGAGGATCTCCCGGCTCTTCGGGCCCTGAACGGCCACGTTGTGAAGCTGGTCGGTCGACGTGCGCACCCAGACGTTGAGGTCGAGTGCTGCCGCCTGTTCACGCATCCATTCGCCGCCGTAGTCGCATCCGCCCACCCAGCGGAAGTTGTCGTCGCCCAGCCGAAACGCCGTGCCGTCGTCGATCATGCCGCCGGTTTCGTAGCACATGGCCGAATAGACCACCTGGCCGGTAGCCAGGCGTCGCATGTTCCGGGTGAGCACCCACTGCATCAGGCGTTCGGCGTCCGGACCCAGCACCTCGAACTTCCGGAGCGCGGACAGGTCCATGATCACCGCCCGCTCGCGGCAGGCCCAGTACTCGTCCAGCGCACCCCGGTTGGTGAAACAGTTGGCTAGCCAATAACCGTTGTACTCGGTGAAGTTCCTCGTGTGCCTCGCAAACCGGCTGTGGAAACCGGTCTCCTTGGTCAGCTTCGGGTCGGCGTCGGGGGTCATGCGATAGGCCATCGCTTTCGAAAAAACGTTCTTGCGCGGGTAGACCCGCACGTGAATGTCGGTCGGATTCCAGCCGTTGGCGGCATCGATATCGTCCGGACAGGCGGACGAGACGCAGACGAGGTCGGTCAACGCCTGCAGCAGCACGTAATCGCCCGGTCGCGACCAGGGATTGTCGTGGAACGCCTGGTTGGCATCGTCGAATCCGGTGTTGAAGAAGAAGTTCAGCGCCATCCAGCCGCGGCGCGGCGCGATTCCGAACGGCCCCAGCGCTGTGTTGAAGTTGGCGGTGCAGTTGACATGGCCGGGATAGCCCATGTCGTCGTAGTACTTCGCCGTGCAGGCATAGAGGAAACTGTCATGCCGGCCGCACGTGTCGCGAATCACCTCGACCATCGGCTGCAGGTTCTGGTCGAAGCACTTCGACAGCAAGCCCGGCGCTGGATACGCGCTGCCCATCAGGGTCCGCGTCGCCGTTGCATCCAGACAATGCTCCCGATTCTCTTCCAGGCCGGCCGCGGCGAACGCCTGAAAGTCAGAGCACTGCCGCCCCTGCACGTCGATGATCTGGATGAATTCGCCGGCCCTGACCTCGTAGGCCTCGGCCGTGCGGGCGGCAACGCGCCGGTCGATACGCGGATCGGTCAGCGGCTCCGGCACCGGATGCTCGGCGGGTGCAACCGGGTTGGCACGGGCAACGAAGATTTCGATCCTGGTCGGGGGGTCCTGCCGGTCGACCTGCATCGCAGTACCCGGCGCTGCCACGAAGCACACCAGCGGCCGTTCGGCGGTGAACGTGGCCTCGTCGCCGGGGCGCGAGTCACCGCCCAGGACTTCCGTCGACCGTGCCGAGGCGATATCGAGACCGCGCCGCTGCAAGCTGACCGCGAGTGACCTGGCCGATTCGTCGCCTGCGCCCAGGATCGCCTTCAGCCCATCCGCAGTTCCGGTCGCTGCAACACCCAGCCCCTCCGTGTCCGCCGAGCCGGTCGGCGCGAAGGCGGAAATCTCCGCGGCCTGCCGGCCTTCCCGGTCGCGAACCGTGACCTTGTCGCCCGGCTCCAGCGAAAAGACGGTGGCGCCGCCGCCCTCGGCAACGTAGCGCTCGACTCCGATGCCCAGCGTGGGCATGCCGGGCAGCAGGACGGCACCAGCCGTGGAGGGCACCTGCGAAATCGGCGGTTGCGGCGTCTGGATGTTCATTCCGAGCCTGGCACCTTCTCTCGCCCGTCAGCCTAGGAACTTGGCCGCCGGTCGGCAATCAGACCCGGGAAGGCGGCGCCCTCCGGGCGAGTGTGACCTGCACGGCGGCGGGCGTCCGTCGGCAGGTGGTGACGCGCGTAAAGTTGATGACATCGTCGCGCGCTACATGAAATCGCGCTCATGCACGATCGCCGTGAGATAGCCGGCCGCCAGGAGTCGACGGGTATCGGTCATCTCCAGCGGCTGTTCCCGGCGCCACGTGTCGAGCACGTCGGACGCCTGGTTCTTGACGGCAGCCTCGATCTTGGCGTCGTACGCGGCCATCCGGTCATCATCCTCCGCTGCGTCGGCGCGACCCGACAGCACGCGCGCCATTTCCACGACCTCGGCATTGTTTGGCCCGAACGCCTGCTCGCGTTCGGCAAGCGCGGCCGCGAGCAGGCAGTCGGCCGTCTCGTCTTCGTCCCGGAACAGTCGGGCGATCGCCAGGTTGAATCGCGTGAGGGCCGCCGCGCCGGCCAGGAACTCCCGGTGCCGGGACCGCCGGACATCACCGTAGGCCTGGACGTGGCGCTGTTCCATGCGCTGGTGATAAAGCGAACTGCGGGCTACCGCGGCAACCGCCATGCCGCGGGTCCACTCCAGCGCCGCACTCCACGAAGAAAGCGCTGACGACAGTGCCGTGACCGCGCCGTCATGATCCTGTTCGATCAGGAAGGCAAGCGCGCTGTTGTTCTCGCTGGCGGCCCGGCGTGGATCGCCCGCCGGGAAATCCTGCGCCAACTGCCCGGCCCGACGCCACAGGTGGACTGCCTCCTCCCGTCGCGCCGCACGATAGGCGCCGAGCGCGGCGGCCGAGAGGGCGTCCCACTCCCATTCCGTCGACACGTCGGCCATGGCCGGGAAGCACCGGTCGCGTTATCCGCTCCGGAGATAGCTCTCCATCGAATCGTCCATGGCGTCGACCCAGGGAGTGTGGTGGTTGGGGGCCATGGTGCCGGTCATCACCGACTTGTACCCGTTGTCCCGGAACGCCATGATGTTCTGCTTTTTGTGCTTCTTCCACTGGAAGAAAGCATCGTTGGCCCCATCCACGTCGAAGCTGGGATAGTCGGTGTCCGCGATCAGCTCCCGCACGTAGTCGCCCTGGTACCGGATCGCGGCGTAGTCGTCCTCGAGGGCATCTTCCCTGGCCTCCCGGTCGACCACGTCGGCCGCCCGGGCTTCACGGTCCGGCGCCTGGATCCGGCCCATGATGACGTCCCGGACATACCAGGCCTGCGCGTCGAACATGTTGAAGGTGTACCACTGGTCCTGCATGCCCAGGTAAAAGAGCTTCGGATTGTTGACCCACGTGACCCCCTTGTAGAGGTCCGCCGCCGCCAGCCGATTGGCCGTCCGCAGGCGGAGTTCTGACGCCATGAAGGGGAAGTAATGCAGATAGCCGGTGCACAGGATGATCGTGTCGACGTCGGCCGTCGAGCCGTCCTTGAAGGTGCAGGTATTCCCCACGACCTTCTGCAGCAGCGGCACCTCTTTCCAGTTGTCCGGCCAATCGTAGCCCATGGCCGCGGTCCGGTGGCTCACGGTGACCGACTTGCAGCCGTACTTCCAGCATTGGGAGCCGATGTCCTCGGCCGAATAGCTGGTGCCGATGATCAGAATATCCTTGTCCTTGAATTCGACGGCGTCACGGAAATCGTGGGCATGCATGACGCGGCCGTTGAACCGATCCAAGCCGTCGAAATGCGGCACGTTCGGCGTCGAGAAGTGGCCGGTTGCCACGACGACATGGTCGAAATTCTCGGTGGTCTCGACGTCGTTCACCAGGTCGTGTGCCGAGACACTGAACAGGCCTGTCGCGTTGTCGTAGTCGACCCATCGCACCGTCGTCCGGAAGCGGATTGCATCGCGCACGCCCGCCTTCTTCACCCGGCCTTCGATGTAATCGAACAGGACTTCACGCGGCGGGTAGGAGGCAATTTGCTTGCCGAAATGCTCTTCGAACGAGTAGTCCGCGAACTCCAGCCCTTCCTTGGGGCCGTTCGACCACAAATATCGGTACATCGAGCAATGGACCGGCTCACCGTATTCGTCCAGCCCGGTGCGCCACGTGTAGTTCCACAAGCCGCCCCAGTCGGCCTGCTTCTCGTAGCAGACGACCTCGGGAACCTCCGCCCCGCCGGCCTTTGCCGCCTGGAACGCCCTTAGCTGGGCGAGGCCGGACGGCCCCGCGCCGATCACCGCAACTCGTTTGCCCATGGTCTTACTCACTGTACTGGCGGCCAATCCGGTGTAATACCAGTCCCCCGCACGGTTTCAAGGTTCGCCCGGAGGACCGAAACCAATCTATACCAATCTACACCACTATGTGCCGAAATACGCTCATGTGGTTTCGATTTGTAACGGTCATTCGGTTCGGCAGGGCCGAGGCAATCGGGTGGAACGGCGACAATAATGCATATTTCGCTTGCATCCAGCCCCTAATTTGTCATGCTGTTCGGGATTGACCGCAATCGTGCAAAGTCGGCCGCCCGCCGAGCTAATTGGTCAGAATTGGTCATGGCGCTGACGGACCGGCCTCCGGTTGCGGTCGCGCAGACTCTGCGGTGTGTCGCCGGACCCTTCGGAAGCACCGCTGGGCAACGGACGCCCGCGCAGGCGTATCAATCTAGGAGGCACGTATGTCGCGCAAGTCACTTGACCGCAAAATCAGTAGGCGGAAATTTCTCGGCACTTCAGCGGCCTCGGGGGCGGCGCTGGCAGCGATGAGCACAGGCCTGTCGCGCGTCTCCTTCGCTGATAGCCATACCATCAAGATCGGCTTCCTGGCGCCGCTTACCGGTCCCGTCGCGGCCTGGGGCAAACCCGGCCTGGACGGCTGCCTGATCTGGGCGGACTGGGTCAATTCCAAGGGCGGGGTCAACATTGGCGGCCAGTCGTACAACGTCGAGTTCATCGGCTACGACAACGAGTACGATGCCGCCAAGGCACGCACCGGCGCCACCAAGCTGATCAAGGAAGACGGCGTCAAGTTCGTCATGATGCTGGGCGGCGACACGTGGCCTGGCGTGCAGGAGATCGCCGCGCGCGAGGGCATGCTGTTCTCGACGCTGCTTCCCAGCGACCTGTCGCCGGACAGCACCACCCTGTTGGCGCCCTGCGAGGTGCACCCGATCTACAACGTGACCGGCGTCGAGTGGCTGGCGGAAAACAAGCCGGATCTCAAGACCGCCGCGATGTGTGCGCAGGACGACTCCCTTGGCAAGCCGTCGGTGGCGACCTATCTGGCGGCCTTCGAAGCAGCCGGCATCGAGATGGTCGACGAGCCCCTGTTCTTCGACCCCGCGACGACGGATTTCGCGCCGGTCATGACCAGGCTTCTTTCCGCAAACCCGGACATCCTCTGCCTGGATACCTGCTACGCCGACTACGTCCACCCGCTGTGTGAACAGGCATTCCAGCAGGGCTACCAGGGTCAGATCATTTCCTGCACCGCCGACTTCTATCAGAAGATCATCGAAAAGACGTCGGAAGAGTTCATGGAAGGCTTCATCTTCCAGTTCCCGGACTTCGACGACCCGGCGCTCAACAGCGAAGGGGTGAACTTCGTCAACCCGAACGAGTTCTACGCGGAGTACGCCAAGCGCTATGGCGCCTCCGAATGGAGCGCCGTCTCCTGGGAATACGCTTCGATCATGGACCTCTGGGCCGACGCCGCCAGCAGCGCGGGCAGCGCCGAGCCGGCCGCCGTCCTGGAGGCAATGAAGGCCGACGGCACCGGCAAGCACGCCTTCGGCACGGCCGACTGGTGGGGCACGGAGTTGTTCGGCATCGACAACGCCCTGGTTGGCAACTGGCCGGTCGTCGTGATCGAGGGCGGCAAGGCCACGATCAAGGACTTCCGGTCCATCCCCGCCTGGTGGGACCAGCATAAGGACCTGATGATCAAGCACATGACGGACCTGGGCCAGATGTGGAACCAGCGCGGGTAGCACACCGCGCTCCGCATGGCGCCGCTGCCGTGCTAGTACAGGCTGCCGGGGCCGGGTGCCGCCCGGTCCCGGCAGCGTTTTTTCGCCCGAGCCGGTGAGGCCCGCTGATGGACCTGCTGTGGCAGACCGCCGTCAACGCGACGTATGCCGCCAGTTACATGGCGCTGATCGCTGTCGGGCTGGTCATGATCTTCGGCGTCATGGGCGTCATCAACTTCGCGCACGGCGAGCTGTACATGGTGGGCGCCTATTGCGTCGTGTTCCTGTACGCCCAGGAGAACTTTCCTTTCCTGCTGGCGGTGGCAGCAGGATTGATCTTTGTCGGCCTCGTCGGACTCGTCATGGAGCGGACGTTATTCAGGCCGTTACGCGATAATCCCCTGGGCGGCCTGATTGCCTCGATCGGCTTCCTGCTCATCCTGCAGACCTTGGCCGTGTTCGGCTTCGGCCGACGCATGGGCCATGTCCCGCCCTGGACCCAAGGCAAGTTTGAGGTCTTCGGTGCCATCCTGACCTATCAGCGGCTGTTCGTCATTGCGGCCGCGATCGTGCTGCTGGGGGCTCTATGGGCCTTCCTCAAGCGCTCGAAATTCGGTCGGGCGCTGCGTGCCTGCGCCCAGGATGCCGAGGCTGCTTCCCTCCAGGGCATCTCGATGAACCAGACCGCCCGCATCGCCATGTTCATTGGTGCTGCCCTGGCTGGCGTCGCCGGCGCCCTGACCGCGCCCCTGGTCAGCCCCACGCCCTACATCGGCCACTCGATCATCGTCACGGCCTTCATCATCATCATCGTGGGCGGCGTGGGCAGCCTCGAAGGCGCCGTGATCGCGGCAGTGCTGTACGCGTTCGTCCACACCTTTGTCACGACGTTCTTCGACGGGGTCGTCGCCAACATCGTCGGACTGGCCCTGATGCTCGCCGTGCTGGTGGTGCGGCCAACCGGCCTGTTCGGGGCAAAGGAACGTGCCTGAGGCCACCGGTACCATGCCAGGAGCGGGGACCGGAAGACTCGTCCGGCGGATCGCCTGGCAGCTGCGACTGGTCTTCCTGTTCGCCGCGCTGGCCGTCCTTCCCTACCTGCTGAGCTATTCCCAGCAGGAAATCGCGGTTCTTCTGGTCATCAACGTCCTGCTGGTGTCGAGCTACCGGCTGTTGACGTTGACCGGCGAGTGGTCGCTCGGCCATGTCGTCATCATGGGGGTCGGAGCCTATGCCAGCGCGCTGCTGGCGAAGCGGCTCGGCGTTCCGGTGCCGATCTCCCTGCTGCTTGGCGGCGGCATCGCAGCGGCTACCGCCGCGGTCCTGAGCTTTCCGCTGTTTCGAATGAAGGGCTTCTACTTCCTGATCGGCTCGTTCGCGGCTGGCGAGATCATCCGCCTGATCTGGAAGCGCTTCACCGAACCCTTCGGCGGCCCCAAGGGGCTGAAGCGCATCGATGCCTTTCCCGACATCGACATCGGATTCCTGTCGATCGATTTCTACGAGCCGGTCAACTACTACTTTCTGGCGCTGATCGTCGTATCGGCTTCGCTGTTCGTCCTCTACCGCATCGAACGATCACGCATCGGGTTGACCTTCCACGCAATCCACTGGCAGGACCGGCTCGCCGAATCCGTCGGTATCGACACGTTCCGCTACCGGACGCTTGCGTTTGTCATCGCCTCCTTCTTCGCAGGGATCGCGGGCGGTCTCTACGCCCACTATGTCGGCGCCGTGAACCCGACCCGTTTCGGTGTCGACCAGATGGTCTATGTCCTGGTCTGGGCAATCGTCGGCGGGACCGCCACCTTCCACGGCCCGATACTCGGCGTGGTCGTGCTCACCGTCATCAATGAGATCGTCTTGCGCGCGCTGGGGCTCGATACCGCAAGGCCCCTGATCTACGGGGCCATCCTGATCCTCTCGGTACTCTACCTGCCGAAGGGGCTCGAGAGCCTCGTGCCTCGGGTGCGGGAACGGGTGAGGCGTTGGCGCAGCGGGCCTGCCGCGACCGGAGAGGGGGCGGGGTGAACGCGGAGGGCGAACGACCGATCCTGGAAGCGCGCGGGCTGACCAGGCGGTTCGGCGGCCTGGTGGCGGTCGACAATTTCAGTTTCTCCGTGCGCGAGGGCGCCATCCATGGCCTGATCGGGCCTAACGGTGCCGGCAAGACCACGACCTTCAACGTCATCAGCGGCTTCTACGCGCCAACTGCGGGGCAGGTGTTCTTTCGCGGCCTCGACATCTCCGGCCGCAAGACCAGCACGCTCGCGGCGATGGGCTTGGTGCGTACGTTCCAGGGCTCGACCCTGTTCCAGGAATTCTCCGTGCTGGACAATGTCCGCGTGGGCCGCCATCTCGGCGCCCGCGCCCGTTTTCTCAGCCGCCTGCTCGGGACGGATCGGTCATCCGAGCGGGAAGCAGACGCCAAGGCGTTGGCGACACTGGCGTTCTTCGGCCTGGAGGACCTGGCCGACGAGCCCGTGTCAAATCTGCCGCATGGCCATCAGCGCATGCTGGGCATGGCGGTCGCCCTCGCGGCGGAACCCAGAGTCATGCTGCTCGACGAACCCTTCACGGGCATGAATCCGGAGGAGACCCGCCGCATGATGGCCCTGGTCCGGCGCATCCGGGACCGCGGCGTGACCGTGATGCTGGTCGAGCACGACATGCAGGCGGTGATGAACCTCTGCGACGTCATCACGGTGATGAATTTCGGCGCCTTGCTGGTGGAGGGCATACCCGAGGTGGTGCGCAATGATCCGGCGGTCATCGAGGCCTACCTCGGCTCGGCCGCCGCGAACGGGGTCAACGATGCTGCTTGAGGTCCGGGGCATCGAGGTGCGCTACCAGAAAACCGTGGCGCTGAAAGGCGTCTCAATGGCGGTTCCGCCCGGCGGCATCGTGACCATCATCGGCGCGAACGGTGCCGGCAAGACGACCACCCTGCGAGCCATCTCTGGACTGGAACCGCTGACCAGGGGGGAAATCCGGTTCGACGACACAAGGATCGACGGCCTGGCGCCTGAAGAGATCGTCCGCCGAGGCATCGCCCAAGTGCCGGAGGGGCGGCGAGTGTTCCCGGACCTGACTGTCGAGGAAAACCTCCACACCGGTGCGTTCCTGCGGGCGGACAAGGCTGCCGTGCAGGGCTCCCTGATGGAAGTCTTCGACCACTTTCCGCGCCTGGCCGAGCGGCGTCGGCAATGGGCTCGATCAATGTCCGGCGGGGAGCAGCAGATGCTGGCGATCGGCCGGGCGCTCATGAGCTCTCCTCGGATGCTGCTGCTGGACGAGCCGTCGATGGGCCTGTCGCCGGTGATGGTCCAGGAGATCGCG
>VXPW01000069.1 GCA_009839325.1 Rhodospirillales bacterium | reverse complement strand
ACAACGTTGCCCGGCGGGCTCGAGATGGCCTGGTGACCCCTAGGGGAATCGAACCCCTGTTTCCGCCGTGAGAGGGCGGCGTCCTGGACCGCTAGACGAAGGGGCCCCGCGTGTTCTCCGACGCATGCAGGACAGTACCACGCTGGCACCAACCTGATTCGCCTCGGCGGTACGTGGCTACCAACGATGGAAGTCGGAGATGGCGAGTGTGCCAACGAAGCGGTGCCGACGCAACAAATCCGGGGAGGGTGGTCTGCGCGCTGCGCACGTAAGGGTGAATGCACCGCGGGAAGATGGCCGCCGCCGTGAACGCCGAACGGGCGTCGGCACGACCCAGAACTGCTGCGCGCCGTCATCTTCCGGACGCTGCGACACTTCGGGATCCCGAGCCGCCCCCTTCAGTTGGAGCATTCGGCCGCGCCGGCAACCATGGTACCGTGTGGCGGTGCAGCACGGTTCGTGATTGACCGCTGCGCCATGATCTTCTCCGTGCGTCTCGCGCCCCGTCGTCAAGAGTCCTGAGATGCCCTGGAGCGGCCGCTCGATTCCACGTCGGATTTCGGAAAGCCACGTGCTCCGCGCGGCTTCGGCGATGCTGGCCGGCGCGGCTTCTGCGGCGGCGTTCGCGCCGGTGCACGCCGTGCCGGTGCTATGGGTGTCGTTTCCGATACTGGCCTGGCTGATCAGCACCGGCGGGTTCCGCCGGGCCTTCTGGACCGGCTGGGCCTTCGGTTTCGGTCAGTTCGCAGCAGGGCTCTACTGGATCGGCGCGTCATTCGTCTACACGGGGCAGTTCGGCTGGATCGCCGGCGGCTTCGGCGTCGCGGGACTGTCGGCAGGGCTCGCGGTGTTTCCGGCATCGGCCGCGTTGGTGGCCCGGACGTTCGACTCGCTGCCCCGTCGACTGATCGCCCTCGGCGCGGCGTGGGTCCTTGCCGAAGGCCTTCGAAGCTGGCTGTTGACCGGTTTCCCGTGGAATCTCACCGGCCAGGTCTGGGCCTTTTCCGTCGAAACCCTGCAACCGGCGGCGTGGATCGGCACGCACGGTCTCGGGGCCGTGACCGTGTTCGCGGCGCTCGCGCCTGCCGCCTTGGCCAGCCGGCGGCTACGGTTGGGGCTGCTGCTGCCCGCCCCGTTGGCGGCCGTGCTCTTTCTCGGCCTCCTGCGGGACAATGTCCGGACCCTCGACCTGGGCGAGGGGCCCATGGTGCGGATCGTCCAGGGCAACGTTCCGCAGGCCGCCCGACTCGATGCGGGCCGGTTCGACGACAACCTGCGGCAGTACGTTGTCACTTCGCTGACGCCGCCGGCGGACCCGCCTCCGACGCTGGTGATCTGGCCGGAGGCCGTCGTGCCATTCGATCCGACGGGGCGGGAGGATATCCGGCGGAATGTTCGCGATGTCCAGGCGGCGATCCCAGGTGAGGTCCGGCTCGCTACCGGCGGCTTCAGGATCCGTCCGGCCGATGGCGCTGTCTTCAACAGTCTGTTCTTCCTGGCTCCGGACGGCCACGTGGAAGCGTTCTATGACAAGGTGCACCTCGTACCATTCGGTGAGTTTCTCCCGCTTGCAGGATGGCTGCCCGACTTTCTGCGACCGGTGACGGGACGCGGGATGCAGGCCGCCGAGGGGCGCGCCCGCGTGTCCATTCCGGGGTTCCCGCTGGTTGCGCCCGCGATCTGCTACGAGATCATCTTTCCCACGCCGACGGGAGGACCGGAGCGGCCGGCCTGGCTGCTGAACGTGACCAACGATGCTTGGTTCGGGCGCACCTCGGGACCGTTTCAGCACTTCGCCCAGGCCCGCCTCCGAGCTGTCGAGGAGGGCCTGCCGGTCATCCGGGCCGCGAACACCGGTATATCCGCCGTGATCGACGCACGTGGCCGCGTTCTTGCCCGGCTGGCACTGGGTCAGCGCGGTGTGATCGACCACCCCCTGCCGGTGCCGGAGAAGCCGCCGCTGCACGCAAGGATGGGTGACGGGCCGCTGTTCGGGGCACTGTTTGCGCTCCTGGTGCTCATGTTGGCGACCCTGCGTCAGAAGGCGGACGTCAACGATGCCGCCAAGGATTGACCTCAGCGGGAATCCGCACCATGACTCGTCCATGACGACTCCCGCTCCCGCCGCTGACCCGATTCGTGAGGCCGCCGCATGGATCGCGCGCCACCGCCTGGAGCGTCACCCCCTCGCCGCCCTTCCCGAGCGCCTCAGGCCGCGCGACGAGACGGCGGCCTATGCCGTCCAGCACGCACTGCACCAGGAACTCACGGCTGCGGGATTCGGCCAGCGGGCGGGCTGGAAGATTGGGTGCACCAACACCCAGATGCAGCGCTACCTGGGGATCGGTCATCCCGCGGGCGGCGGGGTCATGGCCACCAACGTCCATCATGGGACCGGTCGTTTCCGCCACGCCGATTTCATCCGGCCTGGTGTCGAGGTCGAGATTGCCGTGCGGCTAGGCACCACTCTTCATGCTGCCGACGGGCCCTTCCGCGGCGAAGACATGGTCGAGGTGATCGACGAGATCATGCCGGCGATCGAGATCGTGGACGATCGCTACGTGGACCGGGCCGAGCTGGATACACCGACCCTGATCGCCGACGATTTCTTTGACGCCGCCGCGGTGCTGGGAGCGGCGCGAAAATTCACCGCGGAGCTCGACCTGGCTGGTTTCGCAGGGGAAGTGCGCATTAACGGGGAGGCGTGCTCCGTGGGACGCGGAAGCGACATCTTGGGGCATCCGTTCAACGCCCTCGCCTGGCTCGCTTCCCACCCATCGGCCTGTGGCGGCACGTTGCGGGCGGGCGAGTTCGTCTTGTTGGGCAGCGTGACCGCCATTCAGTGGGTCGAGCGCGGGGCCGAGGTGGAGGGAGTGTTCGACGGGCTGGGAGCTGCGCGTGCCACTTTCGGTTGATCCCAACGACGCAGCGTTGTTCCGGCGCACCTCCGGACTAGAGCCCGAGCACCAGGCCCGGCCGAGCCGCTGGCGAAGGTGGACGCGCAGGCTCGCGGTGGGCTTCGGATTGGCCGGCCTGCTGGGGCTGGCCGTCGGCATCGTCGCGGTGATCGTCGTGCTCAGCCGATTCGGACAGGGGCTGCCCGAGTACCGACAGCTCATGGATTACGAGCCGGCGGAAACGTCGCGCACCTACGCTGCTGACGGTCAGCCGCTTGGCCGCTACGCGGAGCAGGACCGCCAGTTCGTACCGATCCGTTCCATCCCGGAGCAGGTGGCGAATGCCTTCATCGCGGCGGAGGACAGGAACTTCTGGACGCATTCTGGGCTGGACTACGTCGGCATTGCGCGAGCCGTCGTCCAGAACGCCGGCCGCATCGCAGACGGCCGCCGCCTGATCGGTGCCTCGACGATCACCCAGCAGGTCGCGAAGACGTTCCTGCTGTCGCGAACGGTGTCGATCGAACGGAAGGTGAAGGAAGCGCTGCTTGCGCTCCGCATGGAACGCGTGCTCAGCAAGGAGCGCATCCTGGAGCTCTATCTCAACGAGATCTACCTCGGGCTCCGCTCGTACGGGGTGGCCGCCGCAGCGCGCAACTACTTCGACAAGTCCCTGGACGAGCTGTCCCTGGCGGAGATGGCGTACCTGGCGGCGCTGCCGAAAGGCCCCAACAACTACCACCCGGAACTGCGGCGCGAAGCGGCGCTCGAGCGGCGCGCCTATGTGCTCAGGCGGATGACCGAGGAAGGTTTCGTTACCGCCGAGGCCGCATCGTCTGCCCGGGCAGAACCGCTCACGTCGGTGGCGCGTGAGGGGCGGGATGCACTGGTTGCAGCCCCGCATTTTGCCGAGGAAGTGCGACGATGGATCGACGAATCGATGGGCGAGGAAGTGCTTTACCAGGGCGGTCTGACGGTGACGACCACGCTCGAGCCCACGCTGCAGCAGATTGCGACCGACGTGCTGCGGGACGGGCTGGAGGCGTACGATCGCCGGCACGGCTACCGGGGGCCCGCATGGACCATCGACGACCCGGAAGGAACGGACTGGGCCGGGCAACTGTCCGATCCGGGCGCCCGGCCGGTACGGATTCCGCCCCACCTGGAACCCGCCATGGTGCTGGAAGTCGACGGCCAGGGGGCCCGTGTCGGGCTGGCGGGCGGTGCGGTCATGGACATGACACGGGCCGACATGGCCTGGGCGCTGGAAGGCGGCGAAGACGGGAATCCCGCCGAACTCCTGGAGCCGGGCGACGTGATGCTGGTCGAGATGCTGGGCAGCGCGGAGGAGCGACAGCCGGCGCTGCGACAGCTCCCAGAGGTCGAAGGCGCGCTCGTGGCGCTCGATCCCCGGAATGGACGCGTGCTGGCTCTCGTTGGCGGGTACGGTGAGGGGGAGTTCGGGTTCAATCGGGCCACGCAGGCCAAGCGTCAACCGGGTTCGGCCTTCAAGCCCTTCGTCTACCTGGCGGCCTTGGAAGACGGTCTCACGCCGGGAAGCCTCGTTCTCGACGCGCCGTTGGTGATCGATCAGGGTCCGCACCTGGAGGAATGGCGCCCCCAGAACTATGCGGCCGGTCGGTTCTATGGCCCGCGAACGCTCCGGGACGGACTGGAGCGATCCCGGAATGTCATGACCATACGGCTGGCCAACACCCTTGGGGTGGAACGCGTGGTCGAGGTCGCCGAACGTTTCGGGCTCGGGTTGCCGCAGCCGTTTCTCGCCACGGCGCTGGGCACGACCGAGACTACGCCGCTGGCGCTCGCTTCAGCGTACGCGACGCTCCTGAACGGCGGCCGGCGGATCGAGCCGGCGTTCGTCGAACGCGTGCAGGACCGGCACGGGCGCACGATCCATCGCCGCGACATGCGGCGCTGTCCGGCGTGCGGATTCGAATCAGAATTGCCGCCGGACTTGCCGCTGCTCGGCATCCCCGTGGCTGACCCGGTCAACACGTTTCAGGTGACGTGGATGCTGAAGGGAGTGGTCGAGGTCGGAACCGCGCGCCGCCTGGCGAACCTTGGCATGCCGCTGGCGGGCAAGACCGGGACCACGAACGACTTCCTCGATGCGTGGTTCGTGGGGTTCTCGCCGAACCTCGTCGTCTGCGTGTTTGTCGGCTACGACCAGCCCAGGAACCTTGGCCGCGGAGAAAGCGGCGGCCGCGTAGCCGCGCCCATCTTCGGAGCCTTCATGGAACGGGCACTGGCCCAGGGATCGGCATCGCCGTTCCGGATTCCGGACGGCGTCGACATGGTGCGGATCGATGCGGAGACCGGCCGGCGGCCGGCGCCGGATTCGCAACGGGTGATCTTCGAGGCGTTCGCGCGCGGCACCGGTCCGGAATCGGCCGGGGCCACGGTGCGCGGCTTCGAGGATGAGATCTACTGACGTCGACGGATGTGGGCAGGGTCCGGTCGGTCAGGCGTCGTATCCCGGGTTACAACGATCCAGCAGGCGTTTGGACGCGCTGAAGAACGTGTCCGCCGTGCAGAGGCCCGATTCGGCCTCGCGCGCCACGTCCGCGGCGATCGCGGCAGCGTCCGAATCCGGCACCCGCTTGAGCGGCCTCCCGGTTGACATCGCCGCGACTTGCGCGGCGCATGCCCGCTCCAGGAAGTACAGGTCCTCCCAGGCGCGCGCGACCGTCCGGCCGGTCACGAGGACGCCGTGGTTGGCCATGAAGAGCACGTTGCAGTCGCCGATCGCGTCGACGATCGGGGCGGCCTTGACTTCGTCCAGCACCACTCCGTCAAAGTCAGTCATGGTCGCGGTGCGGCCGAAGAACCGGCAGGCGTTCTGGTCGGCCATGTGCAACCCGCCGTCATCGATCATGCAGAGCGCGAGCGCCGCGCGCATGTGCGTGTGCATCACGCAGGCGGCGTCCGGCCGCGCGCGGTGCACGGCCCCATGAATCAGAAATGCGGTGGGCTCGGCGATGCCGTCCCCGTCGACGACGTTCCCGTCCCCGTCGACGACCAGCAACGCGCTGGCCGAGACCTCGGACCAGTGCATGCCGAACGGGATCAGCAGGTAGCGGTCTTCCTCGTCGGGCACGGCCAGGGTCAGGTGATTGCAAATGCCTTCCGACAGTCCGTAGTGGTCGGCCAGCCGGTACGCGGCGGCCAGATCCACCCGGGCTGCCCGTTCGGCGTTGTGGGAACTCCGCATGACGGCTCCGGTGTCCTGATCAGAACGCGATCATTTGCCGAATCGTATCGCCGTCGTCAAGCCGATCGAAGCCCTCGTTGATCTTGTCGAGCGGCAGGTGGTCGCTGACCAGCCGGTCGATCGGCAGTCGGCCCGCCCGAAAGAGCTCGATGTAGGCAGGGATGTCGCGCCTCGGAACACAGGATCCAAGGTAGCTTCCCTTGACGGTCCGCTCCTCGGCGACGAGCTGCACGTGCGGCAAGGCGATCTTCGCGTCCGGGGGCGGCAGGCCGCTGGTGGTGGTGGTGCCGCCGCGCCGGGTGATCGCGTAGGCGAGTTCCATCGCCTTGGCCGAACCCACGCACTCGAAGGCGTACTCGACGCCGCCCGCCGTCATCTCGCGCACGGTCTTGATGACGTCGGGGTCGCCGGCGTTCACGGCCTCGTCGACGCCGATCTGGCGGCCCGACTCGAGTTTGCTGTCGAGCAGGTCGAGGCCAATGACCCGGCTGGCGCCCGCGGCGCGGGCGCCAAGCACGGCAGCCAAGCCCGTCCCGCCGAGACCGATCACCGCCACCACGGCGCCGGGGCGCACCTTCGCGGTATTGACGACCGCGCCCATGCCGGTAATCACGGCGCATCCGAACAGCGCAGCCTGGTCAAGGGGAATATCGGGGTCGACGCGGACCAGGGAACGGGTGCTGGACACCGCGTACTCCGCGAAGCATGACACGCCGACCTGGTGGTTGATGGGTTCTCCGTTGAGCTTGATCCGCCGTTCCCCCGACAGCAGGGTCCCGGCCGCCGCCGCCTTGGCTCCCGGTTCGCACAGCGCCGGGCGCCCCTCGGCGCACGGCACGCAGTGGCCGCAGCTCGGGACGAATACGTACACCACGTGATCGCCCACGCGGAGCTCATCAACGCCCGGCCCGACCGCCTCGATGACTCCCGATCCCTCGTGGCCGAGCACCATGGGCAAGTCGCGCGGCCTGGACCCGTTCACGACCGACAGGTCGGAGTGGCACAGCCCTGCCGAGGCCATCCGGACCAGGACCTCGCCGGGGCCCGGGTCGAGAAGTTCGATCTCTTCGATCTTGACCGGTTTGGTCTCGGCGTAGGGACGCGGCTCCCCCATGTTGTGCAGAACGGCGGCGCGGCATTTCATGGGCGAGTCTCCTGAAGCTTCGGGACGGATCGAATCAAAACCGGACGGCGTCGCCGCCCTTGAGCGACAGCATGGAACGCGCCTCGTCGGGACTGGCTGGGTCCAGCGACAGGCCGTCCAGAATTTTGCAGACGCGGGTGACCTGGGCAGCGTTGCTGTCCGCCAGCCGGCCCGGACCGTCCCACAACGAGTCCTCCAGCCCGACCCGGACGTTGCCGCCCTGCGCCGCGGCGAAGGCCGCCACTCGCATCTGCTGGCCGCCGGCACCCAGAACGGACCATTGCCACTCGACCCCGAACAGCCGGTCGGCTGTCCGCTTCATGTGGGCGATGTCTTCGGGGTGCGTGCCAATCCCACCGAAGATTCCGAACACCGTCTGGATGAAGAGCGGCGGCTGGACGAGTCCCTCGTCCAGGAAGTAGGACAGGTTGTACAGGTGGCTGGTGTCGTAGCACTCGAACTCGAAACGCGTGCCGTTCCCGCTGCAGGCCCGGAGGATGTTTTCGATGTCCTCGAAGCTGTTCCGAAACACATTGCTCCGGCTCGATTCGAGGGCCTCACGTTCCCACGAATGCTTGAACGTGTCGTATCGCCTCAGCATCGGGAACAGGCCGAAGTTCATTGAGCCCATGTTCAGCGAAGCGACCTCCGGCGCGAACTCGACCGCCGGGCGCATGCGTTCCTCTACCGGCATCCTCGGCGCGCCCCCGGTCGTGATGTTCACGACGGCGTTGCAGCTCTGCTTGATCCTCGGGAGAAACTGGCGGAACACTTCCGGATCCTGCGTCGGACGCCCGTCGTCCGCCTGCCGGGCGTGAAGGTGCAGGATCGAGGCGCCGGCCGCTGCCGCGTCAATGGCTTGGGTTGCGATCTCGTCCGGCGTGACCGGGAGGTGCGGTGACATCGACGGGGTGTGGATAGAGCCGGTCACCGCGCACGTCACGATGACCTTGCGCCGGGGACGCCCGGAAGGCGCAGCTTCAGGGGGCGTGGGGGCGGACGTGGCCATGCTCATAGTCTCCGTTCAGGTGTCGTGATCCGACGCATGCCGCAGCTTGTGCGCCGCGAGAAGCGCCAGGCGTCGGTCGCGCCAGCGTGCGCGCTCGCCCAGTCGGGTTACCGGCAGCTGCTTGCGTCGATCGGCTTCCAGGCTTTGGGCGAGTTCTGCCTCCCAGGGCCGCGGCGGGCCGCCGTCGCGCGCCAGGTCGAGGTACAGCTCGCCGTAGCGGGTGACGTAGTCGGCGATACCGCCGGGCGCGTTGAGGTCGATGGTTTCAAAGGGCCCCATGAACGACCATCGCAGGCCCAACCCCGACTCCACTGCCGCGTCCACGTCGGCCACGTCGGCGACGTCGTCCTCGACCAGCCGAAACGCCTCGTGCAGCAGGGCCCCCTGCAGGCGGTTCACGACGAACCCGGGCACTTCCTTCTTCAGGGTGACCGTCGCCTGCCCGACTCGCTCCATCAGCACGCGGGTCCGCTCGACGACGGCAGGGTCGGTCCACGGCGCAGGCACAAGTTCGACCAGCGGGATGAGATGCGGGGGATTCAGGGGATGCGCGACCAGACAGCGGCTCCGCCCCATCAGAGACTCCGAGAACAGCGAGGCCCGGATGCCCGACGTCGAGCTGGCGAGGACGGTTTCTCGACCAGCCGCCGCATCGAGCTGGGCGAACACGGCCTGCTTCGTCGCAAGGACCTCAGGCGTGCATTCCTGCACGTGGGCCGCCCCGTCGAGCGCGGCCTCCAGGGTTGATGCGACGGCGATCCGCCCAAGCACTTCGGACGGCGGGTCCTCGCCGGCCAGTCCGAGTTCCGCCAGTCCGTCCAGCTCGCCCGCGATTCCGCGTACGGCCTTGTCGGCCTGGTCAGGCTGGGTGTCCCAGAGCCTGACCGAGCAGCCGGCCCTGGCAAACACGACCGCCCAGCCGCGCCCCACCAGGCCGCTGCCGACGACTGCGATCACGGGTCGTTCCGGCATGATTCAGAGCAGCATCTGCGTGTCGCCGTCAACGGCGATGATTTGTCCGGACACGTTGCGGGCCAGCGGTGACATCAGGAATAGCGCCGTATCCGCGATGTCCTGCGCCGTGACAAACCGGCCGAGCGAGATCGTCTCGCAGACCCGTTCCCGCAGAGCCTCCGGGGATTCGCCGCGGAGTTCGGCCTTGGCGGCGATCACCCGATCGATCCGCGGCCCCTCGACGTTGCCGGGCTGGATGGCATTCACGCGAACCCCGACGTCGCCAAGCTCGCGTGCCAATGACTTGGTGAAACCGACAACGGCCCACTTGGCGGCGGCATACGGGGTCCGGCCCGCGAACCCGAACTTACCGGCGAGCGACGAGAGATTGACCACGGACCCGTCGCGGGATTCGCGGAGCGCCGGCACGGCTCCCCGGGTCACGTAGAACATCCCGTTCAGGTCCACGTCGATCGTGCGTTTCCAGTCGGCGGGGTCCAGGTCCTCGATCCGCCCGGTCGGGCCGCCGATGCCCGCGTTGTTCACCAGTCCGTCGAGTCCCTCCAGGCGGGCGATGCCGTCTTCTACCCACTCAAGCGCCTGGTCGGCGTCGGCGACATCGCAGCGCACCATCGAGATGTCCGGATTGGCGGCGCGGAACGCCGCGCAAGCCGCCTCGTCGATGTCGCAGGCGTGCACCCGAGCACCGTGCCGGTGCAGCGTCTCGGCGATGACCCGGCCGATGCCGGCAGCCGCGGCACTTACCAGAATGCGCTGGCCGGTCACGAGGGCGTTGGCGGGAGGCGGGTTCATGACGCGGGCTACTGTAGGCGAATTGCCAGGCGTTCGCTGATCATCCGGGAATCTCCGCGCTGGGCCGGTAGTCGCGTGCGAACAGGTATGCGAACGTCGCCAGCGCCAGGACGACGGCGATCATCAGGAAGGCAGTCGTATAGGCCTCCGGCGGGGCGCCCGACGCGGTGCCGCCCCGACTGGACAGCACGAGGCCGGTTGTCCACTGCAGCACGAAGACGCCGCCGAAATTGAAGAAATTCGTGAAGGTGAGCGCCCGGCCGACCAGCCTGACCGGGAACAGGGCGCGATAGTGGGCGAGCAGGAGGACGCTGAACGCTCCGACCAGCCCCAGCACCCCGAACAGCACTAGATTGAGCCACAGCGGTACCGGGGGGACCAAGGCAATGACCGCGATCACCAGCGCGAGGCCGCAGCAGCCGCCTACCGCCGTCCATTTTCGGGTGTCGAACAGCCGGTCTGCACGGCCAAACAGGATGCAGCCCACGTTCCAGGCGGCTGCGGTGGCGAGCAGCACGTTCCCCCGGTCGATGTCGCCCAGCCCCTGCACGTCCTTCAGGTAGGGCGCCCCCCAGAGCCCGAGGATCGCCAGCAGGCCGCCGTACCCGACGAACGAAATCGGCAACATGAACCACAGATCGCGCGTCGCGAGGATCTCCAGAAACCCCCGCAGCACGTTGTCGTCCCGGCCGCCGATCCGAGTCTTCTGAAATGGCGTGCCATCCGGCGTGTCGCGGACGGTCAGCCAGTAGACCATTGCCACCACGAGCGTGATGGCGCCCATGCCGATGAAGACGCCCTGCCAGCCCACCCAGGCGGAGGCGGCTGCGAGCGGCGTCGTAGCGAGGATGCCGCCGAAACCGCCGACCCCGAGGACCAGCCCGGCCATCGTCCCGAACCGGCGCGACGGCACCCACCGGGAGAACAGGACCAGCGATCCCATCAGTCCGACCGAGCATCCTGCTCCCATCAGGGCGCGCGCGGCCAGCAGGCCGGAGAATTCCGTGAAGGTGGCGAACAGGAACGCCCCCAGTGCCGCTCCCACCAGCACCAGGGAGGTTGTCTTGCGGGGTCCGTATCGATCGAGCAGCACGCCGAGCGGCAACTGCGCGCATGCGAACGCGAGAAAGAAAATCCCTCCCAGGCGGCCTAGTTCCTCCGGCGTGAGTGACAGCCGGCTCATCAGGTCCGGCGCGAGCACGCCCACCGATGAGCGGTAGAACTGCGAGAGCAGGTACGCGGTGCACGCCAGCGTGACCAGTCGTACCAGGCCGAGATTCATCGTTGCGGGCTCTCCGATCGGCAGCCGCTGCGGGGGATGTCGGGGCCGTCGGCGAGCCTGCCGCCGATCAACCCGACGGCGCATGCTACCCTAAGGTGAGACGCGGTTAAGGGCTCTGCCATGCCAAAGCATGTACCGCGTCCCCCTTCGGACGCAGAAGCTGCCGGCCGCCGCCGCGCCGGCCGTTCGAAGGATCAGGCGGGGCGCAAGGCGCAGGCCAAGCGTTCGCCCAAAATGGCGCGACCGACGTCCTCTCACAAAGCCCGGAACGGCGACCGCAAGCCGCAACGTGGGTCTGGACCTCGTGACTCCGGGGGCGCTGCCGCCGGTTCCCCTGGCGATCGCGGACGGCACACTGAGAGGGTGCCCAGACTGGACAAGCGAAGCCGCGCCGATCGGGAGGTGCGTCGGGCCAAGGGGCCGCCCCGAGACGCACGGGGCAAGCGGCCCGACATGGCACGGTCCCGGCCCGAGCGCGACGCCGGCGGCTCGGGCGGGCGAAGTACCGGTCCAGCGCACGGCGCGGGCGACGCCAGGCCGTCCCGGCGCGCCTGGGGGCACCGGCAGCGAGCCGATGTGCCCGGAGCCGGGCCAACCGCCCGTCCGCGGGACGCCGGGATCGCGGGCGGCGTCCGCGCTGGCGACAGGCGCCGGCAGACCGGCGGGGAATCGGCCGCCAATCCACCGGCGCGCACCGCCCGGACCGGGGACGACAGCGATCGCCATCGCCCCGAGCGCTCCCGACGGCGGGACGACGGCGGTCGGCAGACTGACGCCGGCCGCCAGCGCCGGGCGCCCGGCGATCGAACACGGCCAGGCCCGCCGGGCCGACCGGGACGCGAAGCAACCGCGAAGTTCCCCCGTCGGCCGGCACGAACACCCGGGTCCCGTGCCGGCAGGTCGGACGGGCGCCGCCGCGGCGAGAGGCCCGGGTCATCCGGGGACCCCAAGCAGTTGCTGCGGGCTCGGCAGGCAGCGACAGCAGTGCTGTCGTCCGTGCTGTTCCGGAACGTAGCGCTGCAGGAGGCGCTGGCGGCATCGACCCTGCTGCCCGGCCTCGACGACCGCGACCGGGCGTTCGCCCGCGCGCTGATCACGACCGCGTTGCGCCGCCGCGGCCAGATCGACGCCACCATTGCGGAGTTTCTGGAACGTCCGCTTCCGCCGGCCGCCCGGCATGCCTGGCTGCTGCTCCTGATCGGGGCCACCCAGCTCCTGTTTCTTCGGGTTCCGGCCTACGCTGCGGTATCCACCTCGATGGAGCTGCTGATCCGCGGGCCGGGCCGGTCGTGGCGCGGTCTCGTCAACGCCGTCCTGCGCGGCATCGCCGACCGCGGCGCGACGATCTGCCAGGGCCAGGATGCCGGGCGTCTGAACACTCCGGACTGGCTGTGGCAGTCGTGGCTGCGCGCCTACGGGCCGGAGACGACTGCCAGAATCGCCGCCGCGCACCTTCGGGAACCCGTCCTCGATGTGTGCCCGAAGACGGACCCGGAAACGTGGGCAGCGAGGCTCGATGGAACCGTGGTGCTGGACGGCGGCGTCCGGGTAGCGGCATCCGGCGACGTCGCCGCGCTGGCAGGGTTCCGCGAGGGCGCGTGGTGGGTGCAGGACGCGGCGGCGCAGCTTCCCGTCCGCCTGTTGGGGGACATCGACGGGCGGGACGTTGCCGATCTGTGTGCCGCGCCGGGCGGCAAGACCCTGCAGATGGCCGCGCAGGGGGCCCGGGTGACTGCGCTGGACGTCTCCGAATCGAGGATGCGGCGCCTGGCAGCCAACCTCGCTCGCACGCGGCTGGCGGCTGAGACGGTGGTCGCGGATGCGACCAGCTGGGAGAGCGGCCGCAGTTTCGACGCAGTGCTCGTCGACGCGCCATGTACGGCCACCGGCACGATCCGCCGCCGGCCCGACATTCTCTGGCAACGCACGGCTGGCGACTTCCGGGCCCTCAACCCGTTGCAGGACAGGTTGCTCGACCGTGCCCTGCAGCTGGTTCGTCCGGGCGGGCTGGTGGTCTACACCGTGTGCTCGCTGGAACGCGAGGAGGGTGAGAACCGCGTGCAAGGTCTCCTCGGCCGCCACCGGGCCGCCGAACTGGTGGCGGTCGATGCCGCGACCGAAGGCCTTCCGGACACGTTCGTGACGGACGACGGGTACCTCCGGACGCTGCCCTGCCACCTGGCCGACGCTGGCGGCGTGGACGGGTTCTTCGCCGCCCGCATTCGCCGCCGAGAATGATGGACCGGGGCAGAATCCGGTCCTGATTCGAGTACGATTGCGATCCGGTCGGCCGCGAGCGCGTTCTGCGAGGTGCCTTTGTCCACTTGTCCGGTTTCCCGTCCCTCGGGCCGCGCTGCCGACGCCCTGCGTCCAATTGTGCTGGAGCCCGGTGTCTCCAAGTACGCGGAAGGCTCCTGCCTGGCGAAATTCGGGGATACGCACGTCCTGTGCACCGCATCGGTGGAGGAGCGGGTGCCGCCGTGGCTGCGGGGGCAGAATCGGGGCTGGGTGACCGCCGAGTACGGCATGCTCCCGCGTTCCACGCTGACTCGGACCGACCGCGAGGCGGCGCGCGGCAGGCAGACCGGCCGGACGCAGGAAATCCAGCGGTTGATCGGCAGGTGTCTTCGGGCCGTCGTCGACCTCACTGCCCTCGGGCCACGGCAGATCCGAATTGACTGTGATGTCGTGCAAGCCGACGGCGGCACCCGCACGGCTGCCGTGACGGGGGGCTGGGTGGCGTTGCGGCAGGCGATCGCGGGCCTCGGGGAGCGCCTGGAGGAAGGGGCGGCGCCGCTGACCGGCCAGGTCGCCGCCGTCAGTGCAGGCATCTGGAAGGACCAGGTCGTGCTCGATCTCGATTACGCCGAAGACCAGCACGCCGACGCCGATGCGAATTTCGTGTTTTCCGCCGACGGCGGCATCGTCGAGGTCCAAGGAACCGCCGAAGGGGCGCCGTTCAGCATGGAGGCGTTCCAGACGATGCTCGGGTTCGCGCGCGGGGGAGCGGAAGAGCTGTTCGCGGCGCAACGCGCCGCACTTGGAAAGTGAAGCCGGAAGCGCCGCGACGGTGGTCCGGCGGGGACCTCGTCGTGGCGACGGGGAATCCCGGCAAGGCGGTCGAGATCGCCGATCTGCTCGCTCCGTTCGAGGTGGACGTGCGCCGGCTCGGAGAGTTCACCGATGTGCTGCCCGATGAAACGGGCACGACGTTCGCGGCGAACGCGATCATCAAGGCCGCGGCGGCCGCGGCGGCCGCAGGCCTGCCTGCGCTCGCCGATGACAGCGGCCTCGCCGTGGCGGCGCTGGATGGTGCCCCGGGCATCCATTCGGCGCGGTGGGCCGAGGAGGCAGGCGGGTTTTCCGAGGCCATGGCGCTGCTGGACCAGCGCCTCCGGGGGAACCCCGACCGCCGCGCGGCGTTCCACTGCGCCCTCGCCCTCGCTTGGCCGGACGGGGTGACCCGAACGGTCGAGGGAATCGTCGAGGGCAGGCTGGTCTTCCCGCCGCGCGGCGGCTTCGGCTTCGGTTATGACCCGATCTTTGTCCCCGCCGGCGACGACCGCACGTTCGGGGAAATGGATCCGGCTGAAAAGTCCGGGCGCAGTCACCGGGCAGACGCATTTCGGAAACTGGTCGCGGCGTGCTTTCGGACCTAGCCCGGCCCATCGCGCTCTACGTGCACTGGCCGTATTGCCGGTCGCGTTGTCCCTATTGCGACTTCAATGCGCATGTCCCGCGCAACCGGGTGGACGGCGACCGCTGGCTGCGGGCATACGAGGCCGAGATCCGGCACAGTCGCCGCCTGAGCGGACCCGGGACGCTGGTGAGCGTGTTCTTCGGCGGCGGGACTCCGTCACTGATGCCCCCGGAGGTCACGCATGGGGTGCTGGCGGCCGCGTCGACGGCTTGGCCCTTGGCGGAAGCCGCCGAGATCACGCTGGAGGCCAATCCGAACTCTGTCGAGGTGGGACGGTTCGAGGCGTTCCGCGATGCCGGCGTGAACCGTGTCTCGATCGGTGTGCAGTCACTGGATGACGACGCGCTGCGGCAGCTGGGCCGGGGCCACACGGCAGCCGAAGCCCGGCGTGCCGTGGAGACGGCCGGGGCGACCTTTCCGCGGTTCTCGTTCGATCTGATTTACGGCCGCCCCGGCCACGATGCATCGTTCTGGCGGACGGAGCTCGGCGACGCCATTGCCCTGGCGGGCGAGCACCTTTCCTGTTACCAGCTGACGATCGAGCGGGGCACGCCGTTTCATGCGCTGGCCGCGGCGGGTCGACTGCGCCTCCCGGAAGAACCGGTCCTTGCGGAGTTGTTCGACATTACCTCCGACACCCTGGCTGCAGCCGGACTGCCGCGCTATGAGGTGTCGAATCACGCTCGGCCGGGGGCCGAGTCCCGGCACAATCTCACGTACTGGCGCTACGGCGACTACGTCGGTGTCGGCCCGGGCGCGCACGGGCGGGTGCGGATCGGGTCCGGCGTGGGCGGACACGCCAGGATTCGCAAGCCGGAGGCCTGGTTGCGGGCCGTTGAAGCGTGCGGACACGGCACGGAAACCACCGAATGCATCCCGGCGGCGACTGCAGGCCGTGAGATGCTGATGATGGGTCTGCGCATGGTCGAAGGGGTCAGCCGCGCTGCGTTCACCGAACGAACCGGACTGCGGCTTGATCAGGCGCTCCGGCCGGAGGCGCTTCGTCGGGCACGGGATGCCGGGCTGATGCACGCCGACCGGGACGGCGTCCGGGTCACGCCAGCCGGAATTCGGGTCCTGGATGCCTTGATCGGCGACGTCGTCGCCTGAGCTCAGCCCTGCGGTGCCGATGCGAACCGGGCCGGGGCGCGCTCCAGCAGCGAGTAACCGTCACGCCTGACCTCGTACACGTTGAGGCCGCGCTCCACCGCTCCGTCAGTCAGCAGCCGGAAGGCGCCGAGCAGTCCCCGAAATCCCTGCGGTGTCTGCAGCCAGGCGATCCGGGTGTCGGGATCGATACCCGCCAGATTCGCAGCGACGGCCGATGCGTCGTACGCCAGGGCGGCGGTGCGCGATGGCGATGTCCCGTAGATGCGCCGGAAGCGTTCCGCGAATTGCCGGAAGGCTTCTTCGGACAGATCCGCGAACCGCCCTCCCTCCAGGGCAGGCTCGCCCTGAAGGTCGGAGGTGCGCCAGCTCGAGAGGCCCAGGTAGCGAACTTGGTCCGGCGCGACGTCCCGGTAGGCCAGTTCGGCCGCGATGGCCCTGAGCGCGTTCCCGCGGGCGGCAATCAGGATCGCATCACCGGGCCGGCTGGCCGAGCCCCTGACCGTATCGACGAACTGCTGCGCGACGTCGCTCGGTTCGCTGTCGTTGTTGTAGCGGATGAGGCCGGATCGGTTCCGCGGTGGCACCGCCAGCCGGTATGCCTCGGCCACGGCATCACCGTAGTCCGATTCGGGAACGATCAGGCCGACCCGTTGGCCCGGTTCCTCGATTGCATGCCCGAGAATTCGGTGTACCTCTCCCCGCGGATGCACGCCGAGCATCCACGCTTCGCGGTCAGCGACGGAGATGTCGTTGCTGAGTGCCAAAACCGGAATTCCGCGATCCACGGCTTCCGGGACGACCGCCCCGGTGGTCCATGCAAAGAGCGGGCCGATGACGAGGCTCGCTCCTTCGGCAGCCAGCTCGAGAAATGCCGTGCGCGCGGTCTCGGCGTCGCTCGCGGTATCCCTGGGGAGCAGCTCGACACGCTCGGCGTCAACCTCGAACAGGGCCATTTCCACCGCTTGGAACAGCTCGCGTCCGGTCGCGGCGTAGGC
>VXPW01000018.1:2718-17935 GCA_009839325.1 Rhodospirillales bacterium | reverse complement strand
GTTCCGGAGGCGATCACCAGTGCACTCGAGTCGATTTCCTTCGTGGACGCGATTCGGAACGCGGTCTCGCTCGGCGGGGACTCCAACACCCTTGCCGCGATTGCGGGCCCGATCGCGGAAGCACTGCACGGGGTCCCGGGCGAGCTCATCGACACCGCCCGCCGACGCTACCTCGCGGAGGCTCCGGAAATCGTCGACGTGATCGGGGAGATGTATGCGGGAAGCGGCACCGCGTAGCGCGGCTGCATTGAAGGACGGGCACACGCCGCACAGACCCGAGAGGGCGGAAACCGACCCTGAATGACCAGGGGCCCGGAACCAAACCGCGGCTCGATGCGCGGGAGGGCACAGCCCCAACCTAACCCCCTGAATTGTTGCTGAGGGCCGCATCCGCCGGGTCGATCCGGCGGCGTACAGTCGGCATGCCGGAGCGCTAGAAAATGCCGGTCCGGTGTGCCACGATGTGCGACCCTCGGCGGGAGAACGCATGTCATGGACCAGCACGAAGCCATCGAGAACCACGTTGCGACGGACGCGGAGGCAGTGTCGTCGGCCTATGTGCCGACCTTCGAACTCACGGAAGGCCAGCCACCGCCGATCGCCGCAAATGGCGGCGTGTCCTATATGTCATTCGAACGCGGTGGGGACGCGGGCACCGGTGCTGCGCTGGACGCGGCCTTCAAGCAGATCGCGGATGGCCAAGCGCGGGCGTTTGTCGAGGATCTGGGAAACGCACCTCCGGGCCCGATCCAGACCAAGTGGGGGGTCGGGTTCCGGAAGTACGCGGAATGCCTGGACTACATTCAGGCGAACGGGATCGAAGCCCCCGAGGGCGGCCTGGCGCTACCGTTGCGCTACACCGTCTATGAGGAACCGTCCTACACCGTCGTGCCCTCCAACTCGCTCTGGCGCGACCCGGCCCGCACCGACGAAACGAAGTTGCTGCGACAGGCCGAGGACGACCTCCAGCGGCGCAACCTCTATTTCCCGCAGGTGTTGCGCGATGCGCGGCGGATCGGCGAGTACTACCCCGGGCTGTCCGTGAACAGCCCCGAGTGCATGGACAAGCTCGGTGTGTCGCTGGCCCACCTCGAATCCAAGTGCGCGGACTTCTACGACTCGGCGGAGGTGCAGCGCGTCTTCTATCCGGAGATCGAGAAGCTCCTCCTGGAGTTCTTTCCCGGTGCGACCGACGCGCTCGTCTACAACCACGACGTTTTCGACAAGAACTACCAGGGCGACCGCACGGAAGACCAAGACGCCAAGAACCCAGGCGTGAACGCCAGGTACGCCAACCTTGTCCACAACGATCTGAACGACAACAGCGGCCGCGTACGTTGTCGCGAACTGCTGACGAAGAACCTGCGGAACTTCGGGCGCACGCAGCACTACACCGAGGCCGAAGCCGACGCGAAGATGTCGCGGCGGTTCATGTCGATCAATCTCGCCAAGCCGATGGAGACGGTGGGCCAGTTCCCATTCGTTCTCTGCGCCTGGCCGTCGTTCGCGGACCAGCCCTACATCACCAATTACCGTATTTACGACGACCGGGTCGGTGAGACCACCCGCTTCACCTACCGGCCTGAACACGAGTGGTACTGGATTCCACAGCAGGGACCGACCGAGGTGTCGATGCTGAAGTGCTATGACTCGGTTACGGACGGCTCGGTTTCGCGCTGGTCGTTCCACACCGCCTGTATCGATCCCACCACGCCCATCGATGCGCCCTGCCGCAAGAACGTCGTCGTCCGCTCCTACGTCTTCTTCTAGGCGCCGGTCGGAGGCGCTGGCCGCCACCGAGGACTCCTTGAGCGTCGGCCCGGCTGCAGGCTAGCCACCCGCGAAGCCGGCACGCCGCCTGTTCCGACCGGCGGTCTCGACCAAGGGACCGTCATTGCGACGGGCGCGGAATGCGTCCTCCACGCCAATGCCCCGGCAATCTATGTTGGCTGCGGTGGGTCACCTGAGCAGCGCGTGCTAGGTTGCGCGACCCCTCCGATCCTGAGCGGTCGTGGCACCCCCCGCGGCAGCAAGACCGCGGTGCTTGAGACATCACGCGAAACCGTGACGCTTCGTGCCCGTTTTGCCTTGCGATCCATGGGCCAAGGACAGTGACCATGAAGATCACTGAAGGTTTCTCGATCGAAGCGCTGCCCCGGACGGCGGCACTGGAAACCGACTTTCGCGAGCTGCTGCCCACAGGAACCCGGATTTACATCGCCCATGTTCCGGGAACCCCGATCGCGGACATGGTCGCTGCCGCCCGACGTCTGTGCGAGCAGGGATTTCCGGTGATGCCTCATGTTCCCGCCCGCCTGATCGACAACAGATCGACCCTGGAGGACTGGCTGGGACGGTACCGAGAGGCGGGCGTCGAGGAAGCGCTGGTGATCGGCGGGGATGTGTCCGTCCCGGCCGGCGCCTATTCCAGCGCAATCGAACTTCTGGAAACGGGGCTCTTCGACCGGCTCGGGTTCACCAGGCTCCATGTCGCGGGCCATCCTGAAGGCAACCGCGACATCGACCCGAACGGCGGCACCCGATTGGTCGACGAAACGTTGCTCTGGAAGGACAGGTTCGCCCGGGGCGGGACCGACTGCCGAATGGCCGTGGTCACCCAGTTCGCGTTTGATCCGGCACCGATCGTCGCCTGGGCCAACCGCTTGCAGGCCATGGGGGCGACCTTGCCCGTCCACGTGGGCGTTGCGGGCCCCGCCAAGCTCAGAACGCTAATCCACTTTGCGCTCAGTTGCGGGATCGGTCCGTCCTTGTCGGTTCTGAGGAAACGGGCCCGCGACCTGACGAAGCTACTCCAGTCCTATTCGCCGGACGACCTCGTGATCGCCATTGACGACTTCACCAAGCTTCACCCCGACAGAAATATCGAACAGATTCATTTGTTCCCCTTTGGCGGTATCGCAGCCAGTGCCCGCTGGGCCGCCAAGGCTCAGTTGTCGGCCACGAGCGAACATCCCGACAGCATCAGATCGGCCGTATAGGCACCAGCCACTCACATCCGGTGGGGACGCGCCTACCAGTCCAACGCGACCACCTTGTGCTGCTGTCGGGAGTTCCGGCATGGCAGCCGCGTACTGTGGCGGTCTGAGACTCCTCACGCCGGCGTAAACGTGAACGGCGTGCTGCGCCGCACGTTCTCGTCGATTTTCAAGCGATAGTTGAGCGGCGGATGCGCCCGCTGCTGGCAGTCCAGGCGCTCGCAGACACGGCATGCGACACCGATCGGTGTCGCCGTCCGCTCGCTTCCGAGGTCGAGGCCGTCCGCGTAGACGAGCTGATCGGCGTCCCGGATATCGCATCCCAATCCGATGGCGTGTTGCGGCGGCTGCTCCCAGGTGCGGGACTCGATCTGATCGACGGTTCGGGCGATCGTGAAGAACCGCGAACCGTCCGACATGGCCGCGATCTGGGTACGGATCTGGCCCGGCATGCGAAAGGCGTCGTGCACGATCCAGCGCGGACAGGTGCCGCCGAACCGGGCGAAGTGAAAACCACCGCCGCTCAGGCGCTTGGAGACGTTGCCGGCGTTGTCGACCCGAATGAAGAAGAAGGGCACTCCGCGCGCGCCGCGCCGTTCCAGGGTGGTCAGGCGGTGGCACACCTGCTCGAAGCTGGCGCCGAAACGGCGCTGCAGGATCTCGATGTCGTAACGCAGGGTCTTGGCGGCGTCGAGGAATCGTCCGTAGGGCATCATGACGCAGCCCGCGAGGTAGTTGGCGAGCGACAGGCGGCAGAGGCGCTCGGCCTCCGGACTGGAGAGTTCGGCGCGCTCCACGTGACGGTCAAGCAGGTCACGGTGCGCCCAGTAGGCGACCTGGACGGCCAGCTGAAAGCATCGCCCTGCGGGCGCGAGCAGTTCCGAAAGCAGCACGCGTCGGCGGTGGAAGTCGAAGCGGCGAGTCGTCTCGGGCATCACGTCGACGGGCAGCACGCGGACCGAGATTTCGTGGACATCGAGCAGGTACTTGCTGAGACCGCCGAACACGTCGGTCGGATCCAGACCGGCTTCGGCCCACAGGGCTTCGGCGCTCACTTCGATCTCGGGGAAATGATTCGATTCTGATTGCAGGTAGTCCCGGACCTCCTCCACGGGGAAGACCGCGCCACCGATCCCCTGCGCCGCGTCCCGGCTTGCCACCTGCTCCGCCAGGATTTGGGAATCCTCGCGCAATTCACGGTAGGACTTGTACAGCCGGAGAACCGCCTCGGCCGCCGTCGGCCCCGCTTCCGCAACGGCGCGGACGTCCGCCTCGCGCACCGGTCTGTCCCCGAACAGCGGGTCGCCAAAGACCTCACGGAGGGCCGCGTAGAGCCGTGCGTTGTCGTCCTCTGCGAATTCCTTGAGATCGATGTCAAACGCCTGTCCGAGCCGGAACAGGAGCTGGACCGTCACCGGGCGCTGATTGTGTTCAATGAGATTCAGGTAGCTCGGCGAGATATCGAGCTGTTCCGCCATCTCGCTCTGCTTGAGGCCAAGCCCGGCGCGGAACCGGCGAAGCTTGTGTCCCAGCAGGACTTTTCGTTCGATGGATCGGTCGTTCATTGGCGCGGTCCGCAGGCTAAAGATTTTCAACATTTACTACTTCACAAAATACAAATTTGCAAAATTATCCCTGTGACTCTTTTTCATACAGATGGCTATGGACTACACCAGATTTTGTGAACTAGATTTGGAACGGACAACGGTCCAGCTGGCGCTGGGAGCGGAGAACCGACCGATGCAACGGGAAATGGAGCGATTCACGCGTGCCCCTTCCGGCCGCTTTGCCAACATCCGCCGGGACTACACAGTTGCTGATGTCGAGCGGCTCGCCGGCAGCCTCCGTGTCGAGCAAACCCTTGCGCGTCGAGGTTCGGAGCGACTGTGGCAGCTGCTGCAGTCCGACGAGCCCGTGCGGGCGCTCGGTGCCGTAACCGGCAATCAGGCCATGCAGATGGTGCGGGCCGGCCTCAGGTCCATTTACCTGTCCGGGTGGCAGGTTGCCGCAGACAACAACAAGGCGGGCTCGATGTTTCCCGATCAGAGCCTGTACCCGAGCGACAGCGGACCCGAACTCGTCCGGCGCATCAACAACACCCTGCGTCGGGCCGATCAGATCCAGACGCTTGACGGCACCGGCCCAATCGACTGGTTCGCCCCCATCGTCGCCGATGCCGAGGCAGGGTTCGGCGGCGTCTTGAACGCGTTCGAAGTCACCAAGGCGTACATCGAGGCCGGTGCCGCCGGGATCCACATCGAGGACCAGCTCGCTTCCGAGAAGAAATGCGGCCACATGGGAGGGAAGGTCCTCATCCCCACCCAGCAGCACGTCCGCAACCTGCAGGCGGCACGCCTCGCGGCTGACGTCATGGGCGTGCCCACGCTGATCCTCGCGCGAACCGACGCGGAAAGCGCCAAGCTCATCACGAGCGACATCGACGAAAGGGATCGCCAGTTCCTCACCGGCGAGCGCACGGCGGAAGGCTTCCACCGTCTGAAGGAAGGAACGGGCTTCCAGCGTTGCGTCGCCCGCGGCCTGGCCTACGCGGAGTACGCCGACCTCATATGGATGGAGACGTCGACCCCCGATCTGGACCAGGCGCGACACTTCGCAGAAGCCATTCACGAGGAATTCCCGGGTAAGCTGCTGTCCTACAACTGCTCGCCTTCATTCAACTGGTCGGCCCATCTCGACGTTTCCACGATGGAACGTTTCCAGCGCGAACTTGGCGCCATGGGCTACAAGTACCAGTTCGTGACCCTGGCCGGGTTCCACGCGCTGAACTACGGCATGTTTGAACTCGCCGAGGCGTACCGCGACCGGGGCATGGCCGGGTATGCCGACCTCCAGGGATCCGAGTTCGGGGCGGAGTCCCGCGGATACACCGCGACGCGCCACCAGCACGAAGTGGGCACCGGTTACTTCGACGCCGTGGGCGAGGTGATCGCAGGCGGGCGCTCATCGACGACCGCCCTCGGCGAGTCGACCGAGACCGCCCAATTCCAAGCGCCGGCCCTGGCGGCCGCATAGCGCGCATCAAGCGACGGGAGACAGAACGATGAACACGAGGTTCTGGGTAATCGGTGGCAAGTACACGGACACGGGCTTCAGCAAGCTCGTCAGCGGAAGCGAGCGCGTGATGGGCCCCTATTCCGATCGCGACGCTGCTCTGATGGCGTGGCGCCAGGTGGCGGAGGAGACTCGGGGCGATTGCTGCTCCCGCTTTGCCGTGGCCGAGGAACCCTCGCGCGAACACGCCTGACCAGCCGCCGGCTGGGTTTCGTAGCGGCCTGGCGACAACGTGTGTCAGGGTACCTCTCGCACCATCCGGTGCTGAGCGTGTCCTGACACCGTGGCACGACAGACTGGAAATCAGGGACCGGGGATCAACCGCAGGTCGTCTGCTGCCGTCTCGGCCATCTCTCCGGCACGATCGCTCCGGACGACGCGGCGGGCCCTACCCGGAATGCAAGGCCATCCGGCCCTACGCGGAGCCGCCCTTACCAGGCCCAGGGGCGCCGATCGCGGCCGCCAGGTGGCCGACCAGATCGCGGGCGTCGTCCGCTGCTCCATGAATGAAACTCGACTTGCGGCGCCGGAGGAAGTTGAGGCCGATCCGATAGAGACCGGGTGACTCGCTCACCACCCCGCCGTCATGGCGGAGTCTTCCCTTGTGATCGAGCACGGGCAGGTCGAGCCAGGAGTGGTCAGCCTCGAAACCGGTCGCCCAAATGGCCGTCCGGATGCCGTGCTCGGCGAAATCGAGGGTCAGCGGCGGTGAATCCTCGACCCGTGTCGGCGGGAAACGGCACGCCGGCTCCACTTCACCGTCGAGGCCTTCGTCATCGATCCACTCGTCGATCGTGTCGAGCAGCCGGCCTAGCTTGAGGTCGGCAAGGGCGCACTTGTTGCGAAGCGAGCCCGAGAACTGGGCCTTCCCGTCGGCGATCCCGGCAAACCGGCCGACCAGGCGGACTCCCTGTTCGGTCAGCGCATTCAGGTCCAGGGTGGTCCTCTCCGGTTTCCCCACCAACTGGGGTGCCGGCACGCGTCGCGCCCGCTTGATGTCGTCGACTTCGTCGTACCGCTCGTCGTGGAGCCCGGTCCGGTCCATCCACCACAGGATGTCCTTGCCGCGATACGTTCGGGGCATGCGGACATGCTCGCCGACCGCCAATGTCACCGGGCGGCCGGAGGCGTGCACTTCCTCCGCAATCTGGACGCCGCTGGCCGATGCCCCCACGACCAGAACACCCCCGTTCGGCAGCGCAGAGGGGTTCGAGTAGTCCATCGGCGTGCAGGAGGCGATCGAGCCAGGGAGATCCGCCGCAAATGCGGGAACCTTCGGGATGTTGCAGGCGCCCGTGGCAAGCACCACGGTGGGGGCGTGCCAGACCCCGCGATCGGTCACCACCTGATAACCGGCGCCGTTCTGACGAACCGATTCGACATTCGTGTGGGTCTCGAGCGAAGGTCCGACGAGCCGGGCATACCGCTCGATGAATGACACCACTTCGCTGACGTCCATGAAGCCGTCGGGATCGTCGCCGTCGTACGCAAGCCCCGGGACCCGTGCCTGCCAGTTCGGCGTGAGGAGCGTCAGGGAATCCCAACGCTCCGTTCGCCACGAATTGGCGACCTCGCCGCGCTCGATCAACACGTGGTCGATCGAGCACGCCGCGAGGTAATGACTGACGGCGAGGCCGGCGTGGCCGGCCCCGACCACGACCGTGGTCGCGCGCATGGTGACGATCAGCTGACCTGGACGGTTACGTTCGTCGGGTTGGTCAGGATGTCGAACACCGCGGAACGCTTCTGCGATTGCGCGACGAGCGCTTCGATGTCGTTCGGGCTGGCGTCGGCATCGATGTCGTACGTGACCCGGATGTCGCTGAATCCGTTCCGGATGTCGGCGTCGACACCCAGAATGCCCTGGATATCCATGTCGCCCTCCACCGTTGCCTTCACCGAACGAAGCTGGATGTCCCGGTTCTGGGCAACGGCGGCGACGCCCGCGGTCAGGCAGCTCGCCAAGCCCACCAGAACAATCTCGACCGGTGTCGCCGCGTTGTCCTCGGCCGCGAACACGAGCGGATGATCGGACTCGAAGCCGAACGTGGCCTTGTGCTCGTGCTCCTCACCCAAACCGAAGTAGCCGGCTACCGAGGATCGGCTGTGGGTGCCGTGCAGCCACTCGTTGGTAGCCCGCCAGGTGAACTTGCCGGCTTCCGGAGTGTCGCCCAACGCAATCCGTGCACCGAGCAAAGCTTCGACGTTAACGCCATTTACGGCAGGTTTTTCTGAAGTTGAGGTCATCGGATCCTCCTCACTGGGATGTCGCACTAGGGAGTGGGAGGGTTCGGCTCCAGAACGGTCATGAAACGACCGGCCCTGAGGCCCGGAGACCCTTCCCTGCTCTCAGGCAGCGAAGTGAAAGAGGTGCCGTAGACTGAATGGCCGAATGCGGACTCGCTTCGCCATTCTGCTTCGAACAGTGCACATAGGGGCAGCATCCGGCGGCCTCCTCTCTCGCTTCCTACGCGCTCTCTCAAAGAGCGCCGAGAGCGGAGTTCCGCCTCCGGCTAACTCATCGATCAGGCATTGGCACCGCTCAAAGCGGTTGCCGCGGCTTCAAAGGGCCTGTCCCTCCGCCGCTCTGGATGAGCGCGTCCTGATGCCGTAGTTGAAGCAAAATGGGATCAAACAGTCAACCCCCGACGCAGAACGGGTATACGGCCCGGTGTCGGAGGTTCAACGTGTTGTCGCTCACAGCTCGGCGCGACGGGCCAGAACCGGCCGCGACCAGCAACTCCGGTCAGGACAGGCGGAGCATTCACGGTTCCATCTACGACAGGACGACATTCACCCTCCAAATGAACGGCAGCCGGTTGACCCCGAGCGCGAACTTGCTCCTCCGCCGCTGCCCCGGGGAGTCCGCTAGCGCGCCGGCGGTGCAACAGACAGGCGGCCGGTCACTCCGTGCTTTTCAATGAGCGCGGCGACAAATCCGGAGGCCTTCGTCTCTTCCACGAACTCCCTGAGGAAGGCAGCACCGGCATCGCGCCCGCGGGTGCAGCCAATCGCCTGCTGCACCGCGGCAAACTGACCTTCGAGAATGCGGGCGCCGGGCAGGTTCTCGACATCTGCCGTCAACCGGGGCCGCAACCCGGCAAGTGCATCGAGCCCTTCGCTCACGAACAGCTCAAACGACGCGTCGATTCCACTGCTGCGCACCAGCTCGGCGTGCTTGATATTTCGTTCCAGCCACAGGTCATAGGCACTGCGCGCAGAGACCGCGATGCGCGTTCCCGGTCGGTCCACGTCCGCGATGCTTTCGAACGGTGATCCAGCTGGCACCAGGTATGTCGCCTGGATCTCGCAATAGGCCGCCGTGAAATCGATCTTTTCGGCACGTTTCGGTTCCGCGCCGATATTGCCGATGTCCCAGGCGCCGGTTCCGGCGTCGTCGGCGATCTCGCCCGGAGACGCGTATGGCAGCAGTTCGACACCGACGCCAAGGCGACGGGCGAGTTCGCGCGCCATGTCAGGCGAGACGCCGTCCGGATCTCCGTTTGTCGTGCGGCCGGTAACCAGAAGAAAGTTGGCCATGTTGATGGCGGCGCGCAACGTGCCGCTCGGGGCAAGGTCTTTCACGATCTCAGGCGACATGCTTGAATCTCGGTAGGTTGTAACGCTCACCCCATCTTGGCGCAGGGGAGACTCCGCGGCACCGCGCTTCTCTCGGACCGAGCTCGGGCAACGAGTGATCGCGGATACGTTGCATTCGTGGGGGAAACGGGTGCAGCCCACCGGAACTAGTCGTCGTCCGAAACAGCCGGCATTCCAGGCGCTAACGCTCCCCATAGGAGGCGATCTCCAGCAGGTTGCCCTCCGGGTCCCGGAAATAGACTGATGTCATGTCGCCCAGTGCGCCCTTCTGGGCGACAGGGCCGTGGATGATCTCGACTGCCTCCGCACGCAGGCGCTCGATCGCAGCGTCAAGACTGCCTTCGGTAACGAAACAAAGATCCAGCGCACCAGGCGGATCGACCTCGCCGGTCATCCAATTGCTTGTTCCGCTCGGGCGAAGATTGATTTTCTGTCTGCCGAACTTGAGCGCTATCCGCGGAATGGGCCCGAAGAAGTCGACTCGTTCAAATCCCAGTACCCGTTCATACCATTCCGCCGTCGCGTCGACATCGCGACAGTTGAGCACCACGTGGTCAATCCGATCGATCATCGCCCTACTCCGGGGTTTCGGACATGTTCGCTGCACTCACGCCACCCACGGGGTCGCCGGGGAGCGTTGGCGTGAGCCAACGGTCCGGCGCGAGCGCGCGACAGCAGGCCTTGCTCTCGTCGTTGACGCCAGCGCTCACAGTATGCAACTGGATGCTTAAGATCTCAGACGCCATCGAGCGAAGCGGCACGCCTGCCACCCGGCTCATCAGAAGCATCCTGGGCAATCCTCTGGAAGGATAGGGCCAGAGGCTGTACCGACCGAGCGGGACCACGGATTCCCTTGCACTGCCGATACAATTGACAATGCCGCTCCATATCGTATTTAGAGATGAGAATTGTCGTATTTTTGCAGGGTGGTTTTGGCCATGATGGCAAGTCGTTCCAAGCCGTTAGAGCGACGAATTGCTGAGCGTATTGCACGGAAGGAAGGCAATGTATTTTTGCGCCGTGACTTCCAAGATCTCGGCGGTTACGACCAAGTCGGTCGCGCCTTGCGCCGGCTTACCTCCCAAGGCCGTCTCGTCAGGATCGGTTACGGCCTCTATGCCCGCACCGTCCCATCCCTGCTTTCTGGGAAGAGAGTGCCCGCGCAACCATTGCCCTCGCTTACCCTCGAGGCCTTGGCCCGCCTCAATGTCGAAACTCGTCCGTCTCGCTTCGCCGAGGCCAGCAGCACCGGCAAGACAACGCAAGTCCCGACCGGCCGTTTGATCGCCGTAAAGGGGCGCATCGCCCGCAAGATCGGCTACAACGGTAGATACGTCAGCTTTGAGCGATTCGCCTGAGCAGGATCTGGTCGTCGCGGTCGCAACCGAGCTGGCCGTCGACCCGTCCTTTGTCGAAAAGGACTGGCACGCCACGCAACTAATCGCGACGGTCGCAGCCGTCACTCCTGACGACCTGCAGCCCGTCTTCTCTGGCGGGACCAGCCTGTCTAAAGGCTATCGCCTGATCCGGCGTTTCTCCGAAGACGTCGACTTCAAGGTCGCTACGCCCGCGAACGGTATTGGACGCGGGGCTCGCAGCAGTTACCGAGCCGCAATCGTTCGCGCGATTCGGTCCCAAAAAAGGTGGACGCTAAGGGACCGAGCGATCCTCGCCGGCAACGAAAACCGGTTTTTTCGCTGTGATGTCGAGTATTCACCCAACTTCGCGCCCTCGGCGCCGGCGCGTGCCCGTCTCCGACTGGAAATGACTCTGCATGCACCCTCCCTTGCGCCGGAGCGTCGGCAGTTACAATCCCTGATTGCGGAGGCTCAGGGTCAACCTCCGGAGATCGTTGGCATCGCATGCGTAACACCTGCGGAGACCGCGGCCGACAAGTTGAGCGCGTTGACCTGGCGAATCCTTTTCGGCAAGCGTGAAGCGGAGGCCCACGACGGCAATCTCGTGCGCCATCTGCATGACCTCGCTGCGCTTGAACAACACGCTGCCGATCATCGAGAATTCCCGAGACTGGTCGCGGAGTTGATCGAATTCGATACCCGGCGTGCCGACGCCGGCGCAGCCGACGCCACGTTGTCCCCGGCGGAAAGCGTCGCAGCCCTGGTACGCGTTCTCGCGACCGACCGAGCGTTCCGAACGCAATATCGCGAGTTTGTCGCGGCGATGTGCTACGGGACCGGAGACGAGACCCCGGAATATGAGAGCGCGGTCGGCGCCGTCGCCCGACTCGGACGGCTGCTGCCCTGATTCCGCTCCAGCAACGTAGCGTCACATCGCTCATCAGCCCCGGCTAAGTTAGCGATGACCCCTACCTGACCCAAAACCCCCCGCGACTCTGATTTTGCCTCGAAACAGGGAGCGCAGAATGCCTGAAATTCACTACAAGTCGGCTGCCGAACTGATGTCACTGCTCGATCGTAGAGAGATCGGCGCCCGAGAGCTTCTCGATCACTTCCTCCAACGTATTGAGCAGCACAATCCAGCGCTTAACGCGATTATCTGGCAGGACAACGAGCGCGCTCGGGCGGAAGCGGACGCTTCGGACCGGCGCCGCGCGGCAGGCGCAGACACCGGCCCCCTGGACGGGTTGCCGGTGACCGTGAAGGAAAGCTTCGATCTGGTAGGTGCACCCACAACATGGGGGATTCCGGAGTACCGGGACAACGTTGCGGCCGCCGACTCGGCCCTGGTCGAGAAGTATCGCCGTGCGGGCGCCGTCATCTTCGGCAAGACGAACGTCCCGTTCATGCTGTCCGACTGGCAAAGCTTCAACGTGATCCACGGAACCTGCAACAATCCCTGGGATCTCACCAGGACGCCGGGCGGATCCTCCGGCGGATCGGCGGCGGCGCTGGCCACGGGAATGACGGGACTGGACGCCGGCTCCGACATTGGCGCCTCGATCCGCAACCCGGCGCACTATTGCGGCGTCTTCGGTCACAAGCCGACCTGGGGGATCATCTCGGGACGCGGCCAGGCGCTGCCGGGCGACCTGGCCCCCACCGACATCGCGGTCGTCGGCCCGCTGGCCCGGTCGGCCAAGGATCTTGAGCTGGCGTTCAGCCTTCTGGCCGGAGCCGACGGCCCCGCCGCGCGGGGATGGCAACTGGCGCTGCCCCAGCCGCGGAAGCAAAGTCTCCGGGATTACCGCGTCGGGGTCATGCTGAGCGATCCGCAGGCGGAGGTCGAGCATGCCTACCAGGACGCCATCGCCGCGCTTGCCCGCTGGCTGGAGGGCGAAGGGGCGACCGTCGAGCTTGACGCCAAGCCCGCCTTCGCCCCTGCGGAGGCGATGGAGACCTACACCATGCTGCTGCGAGCGGCGACGTCCAAGCGCTTGGGCGACGAGGTGATCGCGAAAGGCAACGAAGACCTGGCCCGTCTCCCGGCGGAAGCGACTCCCTACCGCCGCCGAATGCTGGAAGCCCAAGGCATGCTGCACCGGGACTGGCTGAGGTGGAACGAACGCCGATACAAGCTGATGGCAGGCTGGGAAGCGTGGTTTGAGACCTACGATCTGCTGCTCTGCCCCGCCGCATCCTCACCGGCCTTCCCACACGACCAGGCGGGCGAGCGCCACGACCGAACGATCACCGTCAATGGCAGAACCCAGCCAGTCGTCGATCAGCTCTTCTGGGCCGGTTATCCCTGCGGGTATTTCCTACCCTCATCCGTGGCGCCGATCGGGCTGGCGAACGGCCTGCCGGTTGGGATTCAGATCGTCGGGCGCCAGTACGACGATCGCACCTGCCTGCACATGGCCGCGCTGATCGAAGAGGGATACCACCGCTTCAACCCGCCGCCCGGTTATTGATCGCGCCGGCAATGTTGTCAGTCGTCCGGGCGTGCCGCACGGCATTGCCTCGCAGAAACTCGCCCATCGAGCAAGTCGAGACGCTTGCACTCGCAAGCCGACCGAATGTCGGGAACTGCCAACACGTGTGGCAGGCTGCCGTCGCATCACGGTGGACCTCTGTCAGGATGGGCGGGCGCGCCGCAAGACGAATCGGGTTCGACGCCTCAGCTCAAAACCCGATCGATGAACCTCATCAGGAGCACGTTTCTTGATCGACGCCTATTACTGGCCAACACCCAATGGCTGGAAAATCTCCATCGCGCTCGAGGAGATGGAGATCGACTATCGCGTTGTCGCGGTCAACATTGGCCGCGGCGCCCAGTTCGAACCGGAATTCCTCAGAATCAGCCCCAACAACCGTATGCCGGCGATCATCGACCACGACCCGCAGGGCGGCGGCGAGCCTGTGTCGGTGTTCGAAAGCGGGGCGATACTGTTGTATCTCGCCGAGAAAACCGGCCGGTTCCTGCCGTCCGACCTGCGAGGTCGCGTAGAGGTCATGGAATGGCTCATGTGGCAGATGGGCGGCCTCGGGCCGATGCTGGGCCAAGCGGGACACTTCCGCCTCTACGCGCCGGAGACGATTCCCTATGCGGTAGAGCGGTACACCAACGAGATGCTGCGCCTCTACGGAGTACTTGAACGGCGCCTGAAAGGGCGCGAATTCATTGCCGGTGACTATTCCATCGCCGACATGGCCTGCTGGCCCTGGGTCATCACCTACAAGCGGCAGGAGGTAGACCTCGACAGCTTTCCCAACGTCAAGCGCTGGTACAAGGCGCTCCAGCAGCGCCCGGGGCTCAGGCGGGGCTACGAGGTTGGCCGGGAGTTCGGGCGTCCCACCGGCAACTGGGACGACGAGGCGCGCAAGTATCTGACGGCCCATCCGAATCCGGGAGCGACGCAATGATCGAAGTCAACGGCATGGCCCACGTGATCCTGACCGTCAGTCGGTTCGACGAAGCACGGGAGTTCTATTGCGAGCTGCTGCCCTTCCTTGGCATGCAAATGGTCTATGAGGGCAACAATTTTGTCTATCACGTGGGCGGGCGCACTGCGCTCGGTATCCAGCGCGCCGCACCGGAGTACGAGGACGAACGCTTTGTGCCGAACCGGGTCGGGCTGCACCATCTCTGCCTGAGGGCCCGATCGCGAGAGGACGTGGATCGGGCGGCAGCGAAACTACGCGAGATGGGGGCGACGATCGACCGGGGGCCGCTCGAGGGCAACTGGGCCCCAGGCTACTACTACTTCGTCTTCGAAGATCCGGACGGGATCCGTCTCGAAATCAACCACGTCCCAGGAAAAGGGCTGCTCGTAGGCGACACGCCGCTCTCGCCGAGCGACGACCCGGACTGGCATCAGGATCCCTGAAGGGTCGAGCGGACGGTGACGATGCCGTCCCTGCGATTCAGGACCAGCTGTACTGGTATTCGGCACCAGGCCGATCGATCCGACACCCAGACGTAGACCCGGTCTCCGGGCAACGTGGGTCGGACAGCCTGCACACGCTGGCGCTGTTGATGTAGCCTGCAGGAGGTTCGTTCAGTTCCGGATCGCTCTCCCTCGGGGCACGATCGCGAAATGAGACTGTCCAACCCCGGAGCGCACACCGCGCATACCGTCGCTGGCGACGTGACCGGCGATGTCCGCGCCCCGCTTGCGTTCGCCGCGC
>VXPW01000018.1:0-2618 GCA_009839325.1 Rhodospirillales bacterium | reverse complement strand
CAATGCGTGGGCATCCAGGCCGCGCCCGTCACGTCTCCAATGAACAAGGGGTCGCCTAGCGGCCCGTTGTAACACCGGGAATACAACCCTAGGGAAGGAGGATCCCGCCATGGCCCGCCACAAGCATGTGATCAACGTCAACGACGTCGAGCCGAAGGAAATCTCGGTCGCCGACAAGTTCCACCACGTCGTCAGGGGGCTGGGCAGTTCGACCGGCAACGTCGAACTGGGCTGCAGCCATTTCAGAGTCGCACCCGGAAAATATGCATTTCCGAAGCACTCGCACATCCGCAACGAGGAGGCCCTCTTCATCCTCGAAGGGACCGGCACGCTGACCATCGGCGACGACGAGATCGTGGTATCGGCGGGCGACTACGCAGCCCTGCCGATCGGCCGGCACCTGGCCCACAAGCTGGTCAACACCGGCGATAGCGATCTGGTCTATCTCTGCCTGTCCACCAACCTCATGCCAGAAATCACCGAGTATCCGGATTCGGGCAAGGTCGGCGTGCTCGGAGGTGCGGACTGGAACCAGGGCCTGGCCGACTTCTATGCCGGCAAGGACATATCGGACGACTATTTCTTCAGGTTTTACGAGGGCGACACCCACGTCGCCTACTTCACCGGCGAGATCGACGAATAGGTTCAGCCGGTAGCAATGCGCAGCCTTGCCGCCTCGGTCTTCGTCACCGGGGCGGCAGGCGTTCGCCAGACAAAAGCGGGTTGCAAAGGGACCAATGTATTGAGCTTCGTGGCGTTGGTCGTTTAGCTGCTCAATACTCCCTCGATCGAGCATGATAGTGCTCAGCCAGAAGACAGAGTTTCTTCGTGAGCGATGGTGTTAGCTGCGTAGGCGAGGCAAGCGTGTATATCGTGTTCAGTCAGCTTCGGGTAAGCGCTGAGCAAGTCAGCCGTGGTCGCGCCTTCACCAAGCTTGCGGAGTACCATCTCCACCGGGATCCGGGTGCCAGCGACCACGGGCTTACCCAACATCACTCCAGCTTTGGTCTCTATACGGTCTGTCTGCATGGCAGAATGCTCCCTACCCAGACTTGCTTCCTATCCTATCCCGCTAAGCAGCTTCAAATACCTGACCTGGGCTGAACGGCTTCATTTTTCCGGCGCTCCGTTAGCAATAGACGGACTACGCTAACACGGTAGGCTCCCATGCGGGGCGATCGTCCTCCCGTTGGCCTGCCGCCCCGCCTGATACAGCCGGGCTGTCGGAGATCCAAAAGCTTCGCCTAGTGCATTCCGACCTGGAGGCCGATGCGTTGAAACTGCCCGAAACGAAGGCAGGTAGCGGCGCGGCGCGATCGGCTGTGCTGCCTCTGGCCGGTCGCCCCCGTGAACAGGACAATCCCTGCGTGATCGCGGGCAGAAAGCCCGGTCCCCACGTCTCTGATCTTGGGCCTCTCCAGCGGCGCATCCGTGCGCGCAACAAATGGCCCGATGCGCGAAATCATGGTCAGAGGAACAGCATTGTTCACGGGCGTTAGCGCCGAGCGAATACTTCGGATCATCAAGAAGCTGCTCGCTCGCACGCAAGTACAGACTACCGCCAGTTACGTTCATTTCGCCCGGAACTCAATGAAGGATTCGATGGCCCGATTCGGCGACAACGTCCTTGACGTCGCTTCGTAGCTAGCACGTTGGCAACCGGTTATGAAACCGACGCTCAATCACCGTCGCGGGCAGCGACCGAATCGAATTCTTCAAGCGCTTGACATATCGTAACGCTTATCGTTACGTTAGTCCGTGATCAAGAGCTTTACCAGCAAGCGCGCTGCAGCCATCTTCGCGGGCTATGCCGTTCGTGGGTTGCCCACTCCGATCCAACGCCGGGCTCGTGCCAAGTTGCTTGCGATCGACGCGGCTGCCCGCCTCGATGATCTGAGGGTGCCGCCCGGCAACCGGCTGGAAGCTCTTCGCGGCGACCGACTCGGGCAACATAGCGTTCGCGTCAACGAGCAGTGGCGTATCTGCTTCGTCTGGCGTGGTGGCGACACCTGGGAGGTCGAGATTGTCGACTATCACTAGGAGCTGAACCAAACATGATCATCGACAGAGAAGAATTGGACCGGCTCGGGGTTGATTTCTCTGATGTCGCCTCCGGGCGGCGGTTGCCCCCCGTGCATCCCGGCGCGATTCTGCGCGATGAGTTCCTGAAACCGATGGAACTCAGCGTCTATCGGCTGGCTCGAGACATCAAGGTTTCGCGCCCGCGGCTGAACGACATCGTGCTTGGACGCCGAGCTGTAACTACCGACACTGCGTTGCGACTGGCACGCTATTTCGGGACAACGCCGGAGTTCTGGATCAATCTGCAAGCGCGTTACGACCTAGACATCGCCGAACGCACGGTGCGGTCAAAGATTGACCGGGAAGTAGCACCCCGTGCAGCGTGACGTCGATGCGATCCACCCGCTCTGCACAAGACGTGTTCGACCTAGCCGTGGGTCGGCTCCAACTTCGGCGCTGAACGATAGCTGCGGGGAACTTGATCACAGCGACTCCAACTGCATGACCGGGAACAGCAAACCCAGAACAGGCCCGCGCCCTCCCGCGCTGCAACCAGCGATTGCCATCGTGGCAGTAGTGGAGGAGGTTGCCGGGTC
>VXPW01000058.1 GCA_009839325.1 Rhodospirillales bacterium | reverse complement strand
GCGAAGACCCGCATGCGTCCTAACGCGGACCTGAAACGATCTCCAGGTTTTTGCAGGCATTACACCATGTTTGAAACCAGAGCAGGTCGGAGCTGGATGAACGTGGCGCGGTCATGCACCCGAAGGCGTAGCGGTGGTCGAGGCCCTTGGGGCAACGTCACAGGCGTTCCCGCGAATGCCCCGCCGTGCGCCGGTTTCCCGGAATGATTTCCGTGCGAATCTGGCTCGTGCCATGCCATCGTCGGTTGCTGGCGGCGCGTCACCGGTCGTTTGCCTGAGAGCGGGGCCCTTTCAGGGAGGCGCAGTCGGGCCGGGAACATTCGTCCAGCGACCGTCGGGGGGGGGGTGCGCTCGAGAGGTGTCGGCGGCATCAGGAGAGGTCTTGCCGCCGTTTCCTCAGCGACAGCCAAACCAGGGCGGATGCGGCCAGCACCAGGAATGGGAGCATGGCCACGTTGACCGTGATCCAGCCGTCCACCTGCGTTCCGCCGGCGCAGTTCATCAGGCCGCCGGAGGCGAGACTGGCCAGCGTGACCGAACCGAAGACGATCGTGTCATTGAGACCCTGCACCCGGCCACGCTCCTGAGAGCCGTGCGCGCCCGCCAACAGAGTGGTCGCACCGATGAAGCCGAAGTTCCAGCCGAGGCCCAGAAGAATCAGGGCGGCAAAGAAATGGGTCAGGGTCACTCCGAGGCACGCAGTGAGGCCCGCGACCCCAAGGATCAGGAGGCCCGCGGTCACGATCCGGTGCACGCCGAAGCGGGCGATGAGATGGCCGGTGACAAACGATGGCGCGTACATTGCCAGGACGTGGGCCGAGACGATGTCGTTGGCGTTGTCGCTGGTAAAGCCACAGCCGATGACCGCCAGCGGTGTCGAAGTCATCACCAGGCTCATCAGCGAATACGCAACCGTGGCGCAGATGATCGCGACCAGGACCGTGGGATCCCGCAGCAGTTCAAGGCGGGTCCGGCTGGGGGGCAACCGCGTCCCCGGCTGACGGTCCGGGGGGACGGTCGGCAGGTCGAGCAGCCAGAACAGGACCATGCCGCCGAGATTCAGGGCAACCACCGCGAGATACGTGCCGACAAAGGGGACGGGGAGAAAGGCGTCGCCGACAAGGGGCCAGGCCGTCACGTCGGCGACCAGCTTGTTCAGCTGCGGTCCGAACAAGGCCGACAGGAGGCCGCCCGCCATCACGTAGGAGATCGCCTTGGGTCGAAACGCCACCGACGCTGTATCGGCGGCGGCAAAACGGTAGAACCCCTGCGTCGACATGTAGACGCCAGTTAGATAGGCCCCGATGAGCAATCCCGGAAACGAGCCGACATAGAGACCGTACGCGGAGATGGACGCTCCGATGGCCCCGGCGATGGCCCCGATCACGAACCCGAACCGGCGTCCCCGGCGCTGCATCAGCGGTGACATCCAGGGGGCCGTGGTCATCGAGCCAAAGACAATGACCGAGATGGGAAGCGTGGCGAGACACGGATTGCCAGCCACCATGCCGCCCGCGAGCCCGGCCACCACGAAATTCATCGGCAGCTGTGCGCCCAGGACCGCTTGAGCCGCCATGAGGACGGCGACATTGCGTTTGGCCCGGACATCGTCGACCTGCATCAGGGAATCATCCGCGACGTGTTGTCACAGGGGAGGCCGCATCGTTCCAGGGGCAGGTGAGAGCCGGCGGTGGGCACGCAGGCGCTCCTTGAACGGGGCTTCCTCTTGGGTGCGGCGTTCGACGTCGCGGCAATGGCAAACGTGTGCAGATCGCCGACGTCGTCCACGACCACATCGTGCCCGCCGGATGTCGCGGTCGCTCTGGCGATTCCCTGCGAGTCAGCGACAGGGGGCCCTGCAATTCGAAACTCGACGCCTGGACGATCGCGTTTGCCGGTGCCGCAGGTATCGCCTCCGGGCCGACCTGGCATGGGGCCATGCTTGCCACGTCGTAGCGCGCCATCGTGGCGTTCGCGCGTACCCCAATCTTGCGGATTCGACGCACCGGACGGTGTAGACGGCGAGGTGCGGACCGCAGTAACGTCCCCGCACCGACATCGATGGTTACTTTGTCGACAACCACTCATCCCTCGCCCGCGAATGACCCGTGCGCGCGGGGAAGCGTTTGCGGGCAAATGTGTGGCAGGCCATGAATTTGCGCCCGGCGCAGGCCTACAAGCATGCGCAACATTAAGGGAATTGGGAGTTCAATGATTGACATTGCTGCAAGGGCCCTGCGCTTCGTAGCGGTCCTGGCCGTCGGCGTGTCACCGGCACTGGCCGACGACTTGACGGTGGTGTCCTTCGGCGGCGCCTACGGCGCCGCCCAGAAGAAACACATGATCGATCCCTTCGTGGAGGCGACGGGGGCCAACGTCCTGTTCGACGACTACGCCGGAGGAATTGCCGAGATCAAGGCCCAGGTCGAAACCGGGAATGTCCACTGGGACGTGGTCGACATCGAGGTCATCGATCTGGAAAGGGCCTGCTCCGAGGGGCTCCTGGAAGTTCTTCCCCATGACGTGCTGCCGCCCGGCAGCAATGGCGTGCCGGCGCAGGAAGATTTCTTCAAGGAAGCACTCGCGAGCGAATGCGGTGTGGGCATCATCGTCTGGGCCGTCATCTACGCCTACAACACCGACACGGTCGTCGGTGGTACTCCCAGCACGATTGAGGATTTCTTCGACGTCGCGACGTTCCCGGGCCAGCGGGCGCTTCGGCGCCGGCCCCAGGTCAACCTCGAGTGGGCCCTGATCGCCGACGGGGTTCCACGGGATCGGGTGTACCAGGTGCTGGCCACGGTCGCCGGGCAGGCCCGCGCGTTCGCGAAGCTCGACACCATCAAGGACGATGTCGTCTGGTACGAGTCCTGGTCGCAGGCACCGCAGCTGCTGAACGACGGCGGGGCGGTACTGGTGCAGTCGGCCAACGGCCGCATCTACAAGGACATCGAGGACTACGATCGCCCGTTCGTCATCGTCTGGGACGGGAACCTGTTCGATCTCGACGTGTGGTCGGTCGTCAAGGGAACGCCGAACCTGGAGCGGGCATTCGAGTTCGTGGCGTTCGCCACCCAGACCGAGCCGCTTTCCGGCATGCAGGATGTGGCCTATGGGCCGGCCCGACGGTCCGCGGCGCAACTCGTCGATCCGAACGTGCGTGACGAACTGCCAACGGCCCACATCGACGAAGGCCTGAAGGTGGACAGCGCTTTCTGGGCCGACTTCGGCGAGGACCTCGAACAGGCGTTCAACCAGTGGCTACTGAACTGACCTCGCGACTGCACGCTTGACGCGCCAGCCCTGGAGCTCGGCGGCGCCTGAGCAGCCACCGGCAGGGAGGTCGGGTGCGCGTGGCAGGAATCCTGCTTTCGCCCCGTTCGAGTTCGACTTCTGGACCGATGAGGCGGGCCAGGCCGTCGGCAACCCTCAGCGAGGCGGGTAATTCGGGCGGTCCGGGCCGTAGTGTCGCGACAGGTACTCGAGGACAATTTGCCGCAGGCCGCCTCGAAGCGGTGTCATCTCGTGCTCATCCACCATCAGGTCGAGGAGCTTGTCCCACTGCCTCTGCGGCAGGCCCTGCTGGATCACGATGCGCTCCGAGTGACAGGCAGTGCACGCAGCATGCGTTTCCACAGCGCCGGGGCCGGCCGTCAACAGGCCAATACCGTGCTCCGCAAGTTCGATCGACCGCGTCGGATTCCTGGGCGCCGCTCCGAAGTCGGCCGGGCGATCGCTTATCTGGTTCAGGAAGGCGATGAGGTCAGCCCGGTCGCGATCGTCTCTTAGGCCCTCGAATTGCATCACCGTGCCCTTCACGACTGCCCGTGGGTTCGCCAGGAAGGCGTCGAGGCGCTCCGGGGTCCAGTGCCCGCCGTGGGCTACCATGGCGTCGGAGTAGCGGAAGCGGTCCCTGGCCCCCACCGGAGCACCGACGACAGCCCAGAGATTCGGGCCGATCTGCGCGTCGCCACCGTAGGCGACCGTGTGACAGGCCGCACATTTGCGGTAGATCAGCTCCCCCCTGTCCGGGTCCGCCGCGGCAAGGCGAGCTTCGATGTCGGCCGCTCCGGCAGGCCACGCGGCAATGGAAGCGAAGACCAGCAGCGCCGCGGGACCGACAATCCTCAAGGGGTAGCCCTCCTGCACCCGGCCTCACGTCACGCGCAGAGCGACCCGGTGCATGGTGTTGTTGAGATAACCCTTGGGGTTCCAATCGATGGCGAAGGGTTGCATCTCGCCGTCACTGTCAGTCGCGCGCGCCCAAATCTCGTAGTAGCCCGCCTCGGGAAAGACGACCCTCCGGCGCCAGTCTTGCCACGCGCCCGAGTTGGCCGGCCGATCCAGATCGGCCGCCATCCACGTGGCGCCGAAATCCATCGAGAGATCGACTCCCACGACCGTCCGGTCGCCCGACCAGGCATGCCCGCGAATCTCGATCTCCCGAGCCGTCGGGCTGTTGTTGGCCGGGAAGGTCACGAGGGACTTGACGGGCATGCGCTCGATGATTTCGAAATGCTCGTTCGGCACCTCGTCGCCCGGAGCGACCGGATAGCGCGGCACCCGATAGGAGGTACCCGTCATCTTCGGTCCGTCGTGTACCTGGTCGCGCAGTTGAATCCGCGTCAGCCATTTGTGCGAGCAGGAGCCCGGCCAGCCTGGTACGACCAGGCGCAGCGGCGCCCCGTTCTGTCGATGCAACGGGCCACCGTTCATCGCGAAGGCGATCAGCACGTTGTCGGTCATGGCCTTGGCGAGCGGTACACCGCGCGAGATCGGCAGCTTGTCCGGCTTCCCGGAGAGGTGGGTATCCGCCCCGTAGTGCGCGGTGTACACGACACCGGGCTTCGGTCCGGCCTGCCTGAGCACGTCCGCTAGCCGAACGCCGGTCCACTCCGCGCAGGCGACCGCGCCGACCGTCCATTGGTTGCCCGTGGCCGGCGGGTCAAAGAAGGCCCTTCCGTTGCCGCCGCATTCGATCGTGAGCGCCATCGTCACGACCTCGAATTCCTGCTGGAGGTCCTGGATCGTCATCGTCACCGGTTCGTCGACCAGGCCGTCAACCGTCAGGGTCCAGGTTCCGGCGTCCACTTCCTCGGGTGGCAGGCCGTTGTTGCGGATGAAATGCCGGGCCGTCGGAGTGATCGCGTCGTCCAGCAAGTGCGCGGGCGTCTCGGCGTTGAGCGGCCGGTCGTTCAGGAGCGTGAGCCCGTCCTTGCCGACAAGGAGATCCGCGTCAGCGAAGGCGGCCGGGACGAGCCCGCGCGGCATGTTTGCGTAGTACGGGATTGTCAGTCCAAGCAGCCCGCCCGCAGCCGTGCTCCCGGCGCCAATGAAGAATCCGCGCCGGCTCAGCCCCGGCTCAGCATGGAAGAACTGTCGCCGTGCTTCTTCGGGACGCTCTGCGAAGAAGGCGTACAGGCCGGGAGTTTCGTTCCGTTTTCTCGACATGTTTCCCCCTTTTTTCCGTCCGCCCGATCGCGCAGGCGCGCGGGCATGCACCTGTGCCCGGCGGTTCCATCATCCTGTCTGGAGGGGTGCCGCTGTCAATGCGATCCCGCGCCCTACGCCGTTTCCCGGGACGGTTCGATGCTGCTGGTCGGGCGATTCCGTGCAATCCGCTGCCGCATAAGGCGGAGCAGGACAGCGAGTTTGCTTGGTAATCTGCCGCCGTTCGCCGAGACCGCGCCGGCTTCGGAAACCGATTGAACGTGAAGATCGTCTTAAGCCGCAAGGGCCTCGACAGCAGCGACCAGGGGGGCCGCGGGATTTCGCCGATCGTCAATGGCCGACCGATCAGTATCCCCATTCCAACGCGGCATCGTCCGTCCGGGACGACCTACGACGATCTCGGGCTCGGCGAGGTTGTGGTGCACGCCACGAACGGTCGGCTGAACGGGGCAAGCTACTGCCATCACGATCCGATGTTCGAAGCCGGAAGATGTGCGTTTGGCCAGACCGGCGCCGCGCAATCCCATCTGTCAAACAATGGCGTGGGTGTGGGCGATGTGTTCCTGTTCTTCGGCCTGTTCGGCAACCTTGACCGCAGCGACAGGCATCACCGGATTTTTGGCTATCTGGAGGTGGAAGAGGCGCTCGCACCAGGATCAAGTCCCGGCTGCGAGCGCCTGTTGCAAGGGTTTTCGCGACGACACCCGCACACGATCGGCAACTGGCATTCGAACAACACCATTTATGTCGGCAAGGGAACGACCGCTGTCGCCGCCGGCTTGGGCCTTCGTCTCTCGGCAGCTGACGGTCCGGCGAGCAGGTGGAACGTTCCGCCGTGGCTGCGCAGCGCAGGCTTGACCTACCATGCGAAACCCGGGCGCTGGGGTTGCGACAACACGCTGCAGGCGGCCGCCCGTGGGCAGGAATTCGTTTCGGACATCTCGGGCGTTGGCGAGGCGATACCGTGGCTGGACCGAATCGTGATGGAGATTTCGGGAGACGAGTGCCCGACGCGGGTGACGAATTGAGGCGGAGGTCCCGGCGCTGCCCCCGGGCGCCCGACCCGCCGTCCGACCATCGGTTCATCGTGGGGGTCGGAACCGCGCACCTCCGCCTTCCAGGGGCGGTGCACATTGGCGCCGCCCATGGCTATGTCGGCGGCAGGTGCTCCTGAAACCACGCGAGGGTCGCGTTCATCACCTCGCTGAAAGCCGGTTCGGCATATACCTCGTAGTGACCGTAGCCCTCGAGCACCACCAGCTTCTTCGGCTCGCCGGCACGACGGTAGAGCTCCCGGGACTCTTCTGGCGGCACGAGTCGGTCGTCGTCGGTCGTGATGAAGAGAACCGGGCGAGGCGAGATCTTGTCCACCACCCATTCCGGGTGGAAGCCGAGGGTTTCGTCCACATACTCGAGCGGGAGGGTATTGAGCGCTGACGGGATCGTCCGGCGCGCTGCCGCCGCCAGCTCTGCCGACTGGCGGTCCGGGAGCAGCACCTCACCGCGCTCGACCAACTCCGACTGGCCGTCCATGGCGCGCTTGACGCGGTCCGAAGCTGACCGGGCAAGCAGGTCGAACCATTCGTCCGGTCGGCGGACACTCCGCATCCACCGTTCGCCGTGGCCGATCCCGACCACGCTGACGACGCAACGCACCCGCCGGTCGATCGCTCCGGTCCACACGACCGTTGCACCGCCGTAGCTCGTGCCGTAGATGCCGAGCCGCCGCTCGTCCACATCTTCCTGCGCCCCCAGGAAGGTAAGAGCAGCCTGCACGTCGGCGACCCGGCTGTAGGGAGCCAGGCGGGTGCGGGCCCCCTCGCTCTCCCCCCAGCCCTTGTAGTCGAACGTCAGGACGACGTACCCGGCCTCGGCCAGCACCCGTGCGTTATCGGGAAGGTAGAGGTCCTTGACCCCGGTGTAGCCATGGCAAAGCACGATGCCGGCCCGCCTGTTGCCTGGCCGTGGTTCGTCAGGACGGAAGAGATCACCCGCGAGTTGGAGCCCTTCCGAGTAAAAGGAGACCGGGGTTCGGATCATGAGAGGGTTCCTCGGGTGTCCTGCCGGACATGGAGGGAGCGCCGGCCCGGAGGAATCGCGCCGCCGGGGCCACCGCGGTCCGCCCGCACCGGTACGGGTCCAGTGTCTCGTGTCCGCTGCGGAGCGCGCGCACCGATCATCAAGTACCGCGTACACCGGGGCTTATATCGGTGTCGGGTCGCGGATATAAGGCCCCACTCGGAAGATGGGTCCCGCATGGCTGTTGTCAGGCCGCAGATCGTCGAGTACCACCGACCGTCTTGTGCCCGTGCGGGCCGTGCGGCGTGACCGAAGAGCGGGATATCGTGGCCAAAGCGAAGAACTTTACGGTCGGCGTCGAGGAGGAGTACCTGCTCGTCGATCGGGACAGTCGTGAACTGATCCGCGCCGCCCCTACGGCCCTGCTCGACCATTGCGTCGCGAAGCTCGGTTCCCAGGTCAAGACCGAATTCCAGCAGTCGCAGATCGAGGTCAGCACCGAGGTATGCGAGACGGTCGGCCAGGTCCGGGACGACCTCTCGCGGCTGCGGGCAACGGTCGCAGGCTGTGCTGAACAGGAGGGATTGGCGCTGGTTGCGGCCTCCACCCATCCCTCCGCGAAATGGGAGGATCAGCGATCGACCGACCAGGCTCGCTACATCGGTCTGGCGCGCGATCTGCAGGGCGTAGGGCGCCGGCTGCTTACCTGCGGGATGCACGTCCACATCTGCATCACCGAGGATGATCTGCGGATCGACCTGATGAATCAGGTCGCGTACTTCCTGCCCCATCTGCTCGCACTCAGCACTTCCAGCCCTTTCTGGCATGGCGAAGACACCGGACTTGCTTCCTACCGGCTGTCCATTTTCGACAACCTGCCGAGAACCGGGTTGCCGGGCACATTCGCGAGCTGGGGCGAGTACGAGCGCCACGTCAACGTCCTGGCCAGCACCGGCGTGATCCCGGACGCCAGCATGATCTGGTGGGACATCCGGCCGTCGGTGCGCTTCCCGACCATCGAGATGCGCATTTGCGACGTGTGCACACGACTTGAAGACGCCGTCGTGATCACGGCGCTGTTCCGTTGCCTGGTGCACATGCTGTTCCGTTTGCGCCGATTGAACCAGAGATGGCGAAGCTACGCGCCCATGCTGGTGGCGGAAAACCGGTGGCGGGCCCAGCGGTACGGCATCGATGCGGGTCTCATCGATTTCGGACGAGGGGAGATCGTGCCGTTTCCGGACCTGCTCAACGAAATCCTCGACTTGGTTGCCACGGACGCCGATGAACTGGGATGTACCAGCGAATTGGCGACAGCACGGGAGATCGTGGCCCGCGGCACGAGCGCGCACCGCCAGCGCCGTGCCTTCGACGAGGCGCGTGCCCGGGGTGCCAGCCGGGATGAAGCGCTCCGGGACGTCGTGGACATGCTAATGGCAGAGAGCGCGCCCGGCCTGTAGCGGTCACCGTCCGCCGCGCCGTTGGGGCGCAAGGCTGCGGTGGTGACGCCGGGCCGCGCGACGGTGCATGGGCCGGCGAGGCCGTGCGCGCCGCGTCGTCGGCCGGTTCGCGTTCACCCGGTGCCGGACACGCCGGAGATCCCCCAGGTCGCAGCCGCCGCTCCGGGCGAGACTCGCTCGCTATTCGTTCCCGATGACCGCCTGGCAGGCTTCCGGCAGGTCGGCGAGCGTGAGTTCGGGCGGCACCTCTCTAGGCGCGGGTGGGGGCGGGTTCAGTGCTTCGTCGGTGAACCACCAGGCGAGGGTTGCGTCGCAACCGTCCCCTGCTGGCGGGGGTTGCTGTTCGATGCAAGCATTCCCGGGCGGGCAGCGCAGGCGTACATGAAAATGGGAATCATGCCCCCACCACGGCCGGACCTTGCGCAGCCAATTCGCGTCGCCGGGTTCTCTCGTGTCACAAAGCTGCTGCTTGATGGCGGCGTTCACGAAAATTCGGGCTACCGCCGGGTCGCTTGCGGCGGTTTCCAGGATCTCCGCATGCGCGCTGGTCCAGTGTTCGTTGACGTGGAGCTGGTCAGCCGAGACGACCGAAGGGGAGCCGATCTCTTCGCGCTCCGCCGTACTCAAATTCAGCCTGCGTCCCGGGCGCAACCAGATGTCGACGTCGAGTCCGACCTGATGCGACCGGTGGCCCGAGAGCATGGGGCCGCCGCGTGGCTGGCTGATGTCGCCGACGTAGAGTCCCCCCCAGCCGACTGAACGCCCTTGCTGGGCCAGGCGCTTGATGAAAGCGATCATGTCAGGGTGCCCCCAGTACCGATTTCGCGAGAGGCGCATGGCCTGCCAGTCAGGTCCGGATTCCGGGAGTTGGGCGGCGCCGGCGAGGCACCCTGCCGAATACCGGCCATGCGCCGCAGCCGATCCGGCTGACGGCACGTCAGTCGCGCCGAACGCGAATTTCGCTGGTTCTGCGGCCGCCGCCCCGCAAATGGCGAGCGCTGGCACGGTTCCGATGAGGACGATGACCGGCTTCAGTGCGTCAAGGCGTTGATGAAGATTGAACAAGGGCTTTCGTCCGGTGGTGGGGCTTGGGCGGGGCGGATGACCGTTCGCGACGGCGCAGCGGACGAAAGGTAGGCGCCGAAAGTGCGGCGCTCAACGGGCCGCTTCCGGGAACAGTCTTCGCCGTTGCACGCGCGGGTACCGCCGAACCGATGGTTGAGTCGGCCATTGGTTGGTCCGGGTGTCGCGGTCAGGGGCTCCGCACCGCCCGCCCCGATGCATGGCCGCGATTCGCCGTCGTGTCGAAGCGGCGCCGCCGGTGCGGCCGCGTCGGATGGGACGGCCGTCAGGTGTGTCTGAGCGGTTGCGCTCCGGCATGAACAACGGCAAACTGTCTCATTCGGCCGCTCGAACCGATAGAAATACTTTAATATCAATACCTTAGAATCTTCTGAGGCCGTGGCGGGCTTGGACAATTCATGGGATCGGAGCAATGGCAGGAGAGCGCCCACGCGAACGGCCGGCCGGCCGGATCAAGTTCCTGGTTTGCATCGACGATAGCCAGGAGTGCCGCACGGCGCTGCGTTTCGCTTGCATGCGCGCCCAGAACACTGGCGGCAAGGTCAGTCTGATCTACGTCATCGAACCGGACGCCTTCAACTTGAGTGGATCGGTCCAGGAGATCATGGCCGAGGAGGCGCGCGATCAGGCGCGAGCCGCACTGGAAGAATGCGCGGGCGAAGTCTTCGAGGAGTTCGGCGTGCGGCCGGAGATGGCTGTACACCAGGGAGACAAGGCCAACACGATCCTGACGACGATCGAAGAAGACGAGAGCATCAACATCCTGGTCTTGGGGGCTGCGCCGGAAGGCGCTGGTTCGAATCGACTGATCTCCTACCTGTCGAGCCAAGTGACCAAGCGGCTCCACATTCCGCTCACCATCGTGCCGGGTGACCTGGACGATGAACGGCTCCGCTGGATCACGTAGGAAGGCGGGTCGGTCAACCGCAAGCAGGTTCACCCCTCCACTAACATTTCTGTGAATTTGCCGTTATCGCGCGGATTTGCGCGTAGCGTGGCATGGGAACCGAATGTGCATCGACCGTTGCCCGTTCTGGTCCACGGAACCGTGATCGCTCATTCGGCGGAAAGAGGGGAGTTGATGGAAAAATTACCCCAGGGCCCGAATCGCTCGACGACCACCAAGAATATCGTGAACTATGCCATGCGTGCCCCCCTGCTTACCCCGGAACGCGAGCGCGAACTGGCGCTCCGGTGGCGGGAGGAAGGCGACGTGGCCGCAATGCACGAGCTGGTCGAAGCCCACGCCCGGCTGGCCATTTCCATCGCCAAGCGGTTCCGCAACTACAACGTGCCAATGTCTGATCTGATCCAGGAAGCGCACATCGGTCTGGTGCAGGCCGCGGACCGGTTCGACCCCGAGCGCGGCGTGCGGTTCTCGACTTGCGCCAGCTGGTGGGTTCGTGCGGCCATCCAGGATTACGTATTGAGAAATTGGTCCGTCGTACGGACCAGCACGACCGCAGCGCAGAAGTCCTTGTTCTTCGGCTTGTCTCGATACCGTGCCCGGTTGGCGGGTTACGGGGATGCTGAACTGACACCGGAACATCGTGACATCGTCGCTCGCTCTCTGGGCGTAACCGAAGCCGAAGTCGAGCGCATGGAGCACCGACTGGGCGCCGCTGGCGACACTTCCCTGAACCAGGCCCTGTATGAAGACGGCACCGAAGAGCGTCAGGATGCCGTGGTCGACGAGCGGGAAGGCCCCGAGGCCGAGGTGGTGCAGCGGGTCGAGTACACCAAGCGGATGAGCTGGGTCCGCAAGGCGCTCCGGTCGCTGACATTGCGGGAACGCCGGATCGTGAGGGCGCGCCATCTCGCCAAGACACCGCGCACGCTCGAAGAGCTGGGCTCCGAATTGGGTGTCAGCAAGGAGCGGGTGCGACAGATCGAGCACCAGGCGATCACCAAGCTGCGCCGTAAGGTGCTTGCGTTTCAGGATCTCGCCGCCGCGCCAGCCTAGATTCCCTTCCCGGTCTTGCATTCGAGCCGGGTTCTCTCCATATCCGCTCAGCGGGCCCTTGCCCGCCGAGCGTATGGAGGATCCCGGGCATGGCCGCAGCCAGCAAGGAAGCGTCGCCGGCAGAGCGGCACCAATTTGAGGCAGAGGTCGGGCAGCTTCTCGACCTGATGGTGAACGCGCTGTATAGCCAGCGCGACGTGTTCTTGCGGGAACTCGTATCGAACGCGGCCGACGCGGCCGACCGGCTCCGCTACGCAGCCCTGGCCAAACCGGAACTCCTCGGTGACAGCCCGGATCCGCAGATCCTGCTGTCGGTCGATCCCAAGTCCAGGGTTCTTGAAATCGAGGACAACGGCATCGGGATGTCAAAGGCGGCCCTCGTCAAGGATCTCGGCACCATTGCTCGATCCGGAACCCGGGCCTTCGTGGAGCGGATGAAGAAGTCGGACGACGGCAAGCAGAAACCCGATCTCAGTCTGATCGGGCAGTTCGGCGTCGGCTTCTATTCGGCGTTCATGGTGGCCGAGCGAGTGGAAGTGGAAAGCGTCGCTGCCGGCGCCACAAAGGGCTGGGTGTGGTCCTCCGATGGTCGCGGTTCCTATGAGATCGCGCGTGCCCAGCGGACCCGGCGAGGGACCTGCGTGCGGTTGCACCTGCGGAAGGACGCCAAGGAGTACCTGGAAGAGGCCCGGTTGCGGCACGTCGTGCGCACCTGGTCGGACCACGTCTCGGTACCGATCGAACTCCGGATCGGGCAGGATCAGCAGCCACAAGTCATCAACACCGCCGCGGCACTGTGGACCCGGCCGAAAAAGGAAATCACGTCCGAGCAATACGTCTCGTTCTATCGCGACGTCGGACATTGCTTCGATGAGCCCTGGATCACGCTTCATAACCGGGCGGAAGGCAAACTCTCGTACGTTACGCTCCTGTTCATTCCGACCGAGCAGCCACTGGATCTGTACGACCCCGAACGGCGCCGGCAGCTGCGTCTCTTCGTCAAGCGGGTCTTCATCACCGACCGGACAGATGCCCTTATTCCGCCTTGGCTGCGGTTTGTCAGGGGGGTCGTGGATTCAGAGGACCTGTCCCTCAACGTCAGTCGGGAGATGCTGCAGCAGGATCCGCATGTCGCGCGCCTGCGTCAGAGCATCACCCGGCGCGTGCTCAATGCGCTGAAGAACAAGGCTGAGAAGGAGCCCGAAGCGTACGCAAGGTTTTGGAAGATCTTTGGCCCGGTACTCAAGGAAGGCGTCTACGACGACGACGAATGGCGAGACAGGTTGATGGAGCTGCTTCGGTTCCGTTCCGCGGGCGGGCAGGCGACCGACGAACTGGTCAGCCTCCCGGGGTACGTGGACCGGATGAAGGAGGGGCAGGAAGAGATTTACTACATCTCGGGAGAGGACCCGGATCAGCTTGCCGAGAGCCCGCAGATCGAGGGTTTCCGGGCCCGCGGCCTCGAGGTGCTGCTGCTGTCGGACACGGTCGACGATTTCTGGGTGCCGCGGGTCGGGGAGTACCAGGGGAAAGCCCTGCGTTCCGTGACCAAGGGCGGTATCGACCTGTCCCGCTTTGAACCGCAAGCGCCCGAGGCAGCCTCCGGTGAAGCCTCCGACGTCGACGTCGATCAGCTGATCTCGCGTTTCAAGACGGTCCTCGGCGAGGCGGTGGCCGATGTGGTGCGGTCGGATCAGCTGACCGAGTCGCCCGCCGTGCTGGTGGCTCCCAAGGATGGCATGGACCTTCAGGTGGAAAAGCTGCTGCAGCGTCACGGTCAGCTGCAGGAGTTGTCCCGGAAAGTCCTGGAGATCAATCCGGCCAACGAACTGATCCGCGCCATGGGGCGTGAAGATGTCGACGACCAGGAGTTTGACGACGCAGCGCACGTGCTGCTCGATCACGCGCGGTTGGTGGCCGGCGAGCCTGTATCCGATCTGGCGAAGTTCGGGAGGAGGACGAACCGGCTGATCAGCCGCGGGTTCGGTTGAGGGCCGTTCGCGGTCCCGACCCTAGTCTACGACTGCGGCGCCCAGCACCTCTCCCTGGCCATGGCGCTGGGCGATTACGGCCATGATCTGGCCCGGGTGATCGTCGAGATCCCGGGGCAGCGGTATGCGCTGGGCGCTGCCGTCCCAGTCAACGATCTTTCGGTACGTCCGCACCACGTTGAACGTCAGGAGATGGCGTCCCATGTTCTCGCCTCGAAGGACGCGGGTTTCACGCACGGGGTCGAACCGGATCAGGTAGATCTCGGCGGGCGTATCGTGCCTGTTGGTGAGGATCTCGCTTTCACCTTCAGTCTCGACGATTCGCAAGAGCGGTGTGGGCGGTGCCGTCTCGAGCGCGCGCTGCAATTCCCGCATCACCTGTGGCGCGCGAGAACCGACCACGTCGACCTTCCCCGAAATCACCATTTGCGGGGTATAGACCCGCCCGCTGGAAAGCCGCGACGCGTAGACTTGCTGCCGTCGAGTGGCCCAGGGAGCGGCAAAACTGTCCTTCCAGCCGATGTAATCCCAGTAGTCGACGTGAAACGACAGCGCCAGGATGTCGGGGTTGCGTGCAATCCGGCCGATCACCGCGTGCGCTGGCGGGCAGGAGGAGCAGCCTTCCGACGTAAACAGTTCGACGACGACGGCGCGTTCACCCGCCTGCCCGACCATCGGAGCGAACAGAATCCCCGCCGCGACGGCCGCGGCGCCGAATGCCCGGAAGCGTTTCATTCGTCGGTTATAGGGTGACACCTGCGCACTGGCTACCGGCGCGCGATCCTAGCCGATCAAGCTTGCGCTGGAGGTAGCCGAGCGGAGACGGCATTTCGGTTCCGGGGGAATATCCGCTCACCTGCTTCACTGACGTCAGTCAGATAGCGCCTGCCTTCACCGGATGCCGGCATCGGGAACCCTGACAGCGGACATGCGTTGGTCGCGGGTCGTTCGGGCCGGAACCCGTTTCAATCGGGTGTAGGTCAGGCCGCTTGTGCCATGCGCCGCAGCACGGTGAGAAGGATTCCGCCGTTTCGGAAATGCTCGGCCTCGTCCGAGGTGTCGACACGGCTACGAAGCGTGAACTCCTGGCGGCTGCCATCGGCCCGCAACACGGTGAGCTTCAGCCGGTCGCGCGGCTCGATGCCCCCATCCAAACCCGACACGTCAAACATTTCCGTGCCGTCGAGGCCAAGGTCCTGACGCGTGACGCCGTCTTCGAACACGAGCGGCAACACGCCCATGCCGATCAGGTTGGTACGGTGGATGCGTTCGAAACTTTCCGCGATCACGGCCCGGACGCCCAGCAACCGCGTCCCCTTGGCAGCCCAGTCGCGGGACGAACCCGTTCCGTACTCCCGCCCGGCGATGACAATCAGCGGCACGTCCTCGGACCGGTACCGCTCGGCAGCAGCGTAGACGGAGAGGATCTCACCGCTGGGCTGGTGCCGCGTGAAGCCTCCCTCGGTGCCCGGCGCGAGCTCGTTCCGAATGCGAATGTTGCCGAAGGTGCCGCGGAGCATGATTTCGTGGTTGCCCCGGCGCGCCCCAAACGAGTTGAACTCAACCGGTCTGACCTGCCGTTCGCTAAGCCATTCCCCGGCTGGACCATCAGCCCGGATCGCGCCGGCCGGCGAGATATGGTCGGTGGTCACGCTATCGCCGAGCATCAGGAGGGCGCGGGCGTTGCGGACGTCGCTCACCGGTGCGGGTTCAGGGGTCATGCCGTCGAAAAACGGAGGCCGCCGTACGTATGTGGATTCATCGTGCCAGCGGTACGTCGGGTCGCCGGTTGCGGCGATCGTTTGCCACTCCGCGGAACCCTCGAAGACGGCGCCGTAGCGCCGACGGAACATTTCCGGTTTCAGCGATGCCGCGATTGTTGACTGGATGTCGGCGTTGTCTGGCCAGAGGTCCCTGAGGAAGACATCGTCGCCGTTGGGATCGGTCCCGAGGGGCTCGCTGGTGAGATCAAGATCCATGGTCCCGGCGATCGCGTAAGCCACGACGAGCGCTGGCGAGGCCAGCCAGTTCGCCCGGACGTTCGGATGGATTCTTCCTTCGAAGTTGCGGTTTCCTGACAGGACGGCCGAGACGGTCAGGCCGTCGCCGCGTTCAATCGCCTCGACAATGGCGGAATCGAGCGGTCCCGAGTTCCCGATGCAGGTGGTGCAGCCATATCCGACGAGATGAAAGCCCAACTCATTCAGCGGCCTCGTGAGGTGCGCGGCGTCCAGATAGTCCGTCACCACTTGGCTGCCGGGTGCGAGACTGGTCTTGACCCAGGGCTTGCGCTCGAGGCCTCGTTCGCGTGCGGCCTTCGCCAGCAGCCCGGCCGCCACCATGGCCGAGGGATTCGAGGTGTTGGTGCAGCTGGTGATTGCGGCTATGACCACTGAGCCGTTTGTGAGCGCGTAGTCGGTTCCGGACACCGGAACGGGTCGACCGGAGACGTCGGCCAGTCCGGCCATGGCTTGTTTCGCGGCACGCAGGGGGACGCGGTCCTGCGGCCGTTTCGGCCCGGCGATGCTGGGTTCCACGGTGCCAAGGTCAAGTTCAAGCACATCAGTGAATTCGGGGTCCGGGCTGTCGAGGTCCTGCCAGAGGCCCTGTTCCTTCGCGTACTGCTCGACGAGACGGATCCGGTGGCGGTCGCGGCCTGAAAGTTCGAGATAGCGCAGCGTCTCCCGGTCGACGGGAAAGAACCCGCAGGTGGCGCCATATTCCGGCGCCATGTTCGCTAGGGTTGCGCGGTCGGCCAGAGGCAGGTCACGCACTCCGGAGCCGAAGAACTCAACGAACTTCCCGACCACACCGTGTTCGCGCAGCATCCGAGTCACGGTCAGTACGAGGTCCGTGGCGCCGGCCCCGTCGGGAAGCCGCCCACCCAGGCGAACCCCCACGACCTCGGGCACCAGCATCGAGATGGCGTTACCGAGCATGGCGGCTTCAGCTTCGATTCCTCCGACGCCCCAGCCCAGAACCGAGAGTCCGTTGACCATGGTCGTATGGCTGTCAGTACCCACCACCGTGTCCGGGTAGGCAATCTTCCGTCCATCCTGTTCGCCCACCCATACAACCTGGGCGAGGTGCTCAAGATTGACCTGGTGACAGATGCCGGTGCCCGGCGGGACGACTCGAAAGTTGTCGAAGGCTCCCGCCCCCCAGCGCAGGAACTCGTAGCGTTCGCGATTGCGCTCGAACTCAAGGTCGACGTTCCGCGCGAAGGCGCTGTCGGCGGCAAACTGATCGACCATGACGGAATGGTCGATCACGAGATCCACGGGAGTCTGCGGATTGATGCGTTCGACCGGGACATCGACCGTCCGGGCGGCGTCACGCATTGCTGCCAGGTCGGCCACGGCAGGTACACCGGTGAAGTCCTGCATAAGGATGCGCGCAGGCCGAAATCCGATCTCGCGCGGTTGTCCAGGCGTACCGGTGTTCGCTGCCAGCTTGACGAGACCGGCGTCGTCGCCTTGACGGAGCAAATTCTCCGCCAGTACCCGAAGCGATCGAGGGAGATGTGTTATCTCCGGCAGCGCCGCGGCCGCCGCCGGCAGACTGTGGTAGCCGTAGGACTCGCCGTCGATGACGAGAGTGCGAAGCGTCTCTTGAGTATTCAACGGGCCCCCTCCGGCGCCGGAACTCGGCTGTTACGAGGCGTCAGGTTGCCCTTCGCAGCACGCCTTCCAGCCGCTGCGCGGCTTTTTCCTCGGTCAGGTTCTTTTCGGCGGCGGCCAGCTCTCGGGAAAATCGGTCGAGGGCGTCTTTGTAGAGCTCGCGTTCGCTGAACGATTGCTCGGGACCGTCCGGGGCTCGATACAAGTCCCGCAGGACCTCCGCGATCTGCACGAGGTCGCCGGAATGCAGTTTGCTCTCGTAGTCCTGGGCGCGCCGGCTCCACATGGTGCGGGAAATCCGGGCAGGTTTCTTCAGCGTGTTGGTAGCCGCCTGGATCTGGGACTTGCTGCTGATCGGCCGGAGTCCCAGCTCCTGAAGACGGGTGATAGGAATCTTCAGTCGGGCCATTTCGCGACCGTATGCGATCGTGATCAGCTCCAGCGTTTCGCCGCCCAATGACTGCTTCTCCGAACCGACCACCCGTCCCGGCCCATGCGATGGATGAACAACCCAGTTGCCGTTCTTGAATCCTTCCGGACGCGGCAAGGTGCGTTTCCGCACGACCGGCCGTGTCGGCTTGGGCTCAGGTTTGGGTTTGGTCGCTGGCACGTTCGTCACGGCTTTTGTCGCTTGGCCCGCAGCAGCTTTCTTCTTGCTTGCAGCCCTCGAAGCCTCATCCGCTTCAACGCGAACCGCCGGAGCGGCGGGCGCCGCGCCGCGCGCCGGCGGGGGAGGGGGGGGGCTGGGGCGTATAAACCAATCCCACACCACGACACGTATGGGAATCTGGGGGGTAGGAGTGGGGGTGAATAA
>VXPW01000004.1 GCA_009839325.1 Rhodospirillales bacterium | reverse complement strand
CGAAAGGGTACAGACTCTGGTGATGCGGTGTGGTCTCGCGACAGGCTCGTGCTGCAGGGACCAATAGTCGGGAACCGGCATCCGCTGCTTCCCTACGCTGCAGATTGCCGAGGTATCACGCGCTCGGCGATCTCACGACCGGCCTCGATTTCAGCTCTGCGCAGCTCCCAAGTCTTTTGCAGGTTCAGCCACAGTTGTGGCGTCGTCCCGAAATACCGCGCCAGCCGAAGCGCGGTGTCAGCACTCACACACCGCTGCCCGTTCATGATCATCGTCACCCGGTTCACAGGCACGCCCAGCGCCCGCGACAGCGCGTTGGCCGACAGCCCGAGCGCATCAAGCTCGTCGCGAAGGACTTCGCCCGGATGCACGGGCCGCATGCCACTTCTCGCGTTCATGGCACTCTCCCCTGGTAGTAGTCCACGATCTCCACGTCACATGGCCCATCGTCTGTCCACCGAAAGCAGATGCGCCATTGCGTGTTGATCCGAATGCTGTGCTGACCAGCGCGGTCGCCCCGCAGTGCCTCCAGCCGATTGCTGCGCAACGCGGCCAGATCGCGGAGCTTCTCCGCACTGTCCAGCAGGGTCAGGCGCCGGGACGCCTGACGGGCAAACCCGTGAAAGGCGGCGACACGCTGCCCCTCAAAGAAGCGTCGCGTCGCTTGACCCCTGAAGTCCGTATCACGCGAGCCGACTGTAGCTGGTATTGCTGTTCCCGTAGATGCGGTTCGGCTGGCGGTCATGAGCCAGGACCGGACTGCGCTCGCCTTGATGCTCCGCGCCCACAGTGCGGGTGAGTCGCCTGGTTGAAATGCGCTGCCTGTGAACGAAACGTCACACATTGAATTGGTACTTCACGCTTCCCATGCTCCCGCCCGGAAGCCGCGCGACGGATCAGGAACGGTTTCCCCATGGGCGTGGCGGATGTGGTCGCGCAAGCGCCGCCCGGGCTGACTGCCCGTTACTTGTCAACCTGCTTCGCGCGAACGTCTGAGCGGTCGGGAAGCAGGACCAAGAGGCCCTTCGGCGTTTCGGGAGCACACCCCACCACAACAACGCGTTCGCGGGGAACCTCGCGCTCGTAGCCTGGCTTGCCGAAACCTGGACCATCCACAGGCATGCCGGAACCCGGATGAGGGCCGGGCAGCCCGACGCCGCCGAGTACCTGCGCCGGCAGGGTTTGTCTCTCGTTTCGATCGCCTGCAGTTGACCGGGTTCGGTTCGCGCCCTTCGCGAGCGTCCCCTAGTATCTCCGAACTGGTCGCACCGACGGGTTGCGGCGGATGATCCTTGGGGGGTTTGAGGGATGGCCAAAGGCAACGGGGAATCGGGGTACCGGAGCCACGTCTGGTTCGGTGGCGACGAGATGATGAACTTCGCGCACCGGTCGTGGATGAAGAACCAGGGATTTGCGGCCGAGAATTTCGACGGCCGGCCCGTGATCGGTATCTGCAACACGGCCAGCGAGGTGACACCCTGCAACGCGCACCTTGACCGCGTGGCCGAGGCGGTGAAACGCGGGGTCTGGAAGGCCGGTGGCTTCCCACTGGAATTCCCGGTGATGAGCCTGGGTGAGCCGGTCATGCGGCCGACGACCATGCTGTACCGCAACCTCACCAGCATTGACGTCGAGGAATCCATCCGCGCCAATCCATTCGACGGGGTGGTCCTCTTGTGCGGGTGCGACAAGACCACGCCCGCAACCATCATGGGGGCGTCGTCGGTCGACATCCCCACGTTGGTGGTGACCGGTGGGCCCATGCTGAACGGCAAGTACCGCGGTCGCGACATCGGCTCGGGAACCGACGTCTGGCGCCTGACCGACGACCTCCGGGCGGGCGTGATCACGTTGGAGGACTATCAGGAAGCCGAAGCCTGCATGTCCCGCAGCGCCGGTCACTGCATGACGATGGGAACTGCCTCCACGATGGCGAGCGTGTCGGAAGCGCTGGGACTGCAGCTGCCCGGTTCGGCGGCCATTCCTGCCGTCGATTCGCGCCGCTATGCGCTGTCCGAGCGCGCCGGAATGCAGATCGTCGAGAACGTCCAGGCTGGCCTCAAGCTGTCGGATGTGCTTGACCGGAAGGCCTTCGAGAACGCGATCAAGGTGAACGCCGCGATCGGTGGATCGACCAACGCGATCGTGCATTTGCTGGCAATCGCCGGCCGGATCGGGGTACAGCTTCGCCTGCAGGACTTCGACGACCTCATCCGCGAAGTGCCCTTCATCGTGAATTTGCAGCCCTCCGGCGAATACCTGATGGAGGACTTCTTCTACGCGGGCGGGCTGCCTGTCGTCATGAAGGAGATTCTTCCGCACCTCCACGGCGACGCCATCACCGTCACTGGCCGCACCGTGGCCGAGAACGTGGGCAGCGCCAAGAACTGGAATGAGGACGTCATTCGTCCATCGGCGAAGCCCATCAATGTAGGGGCGGGCACGGCGATCTTGCGCGGGAATCTGGCTCCGGACGGTGCAGTGATCAAGATTTCCGCAGCCGATGCCGGCCTCATGCAGCACCGAGGCCGGGCGGTTGTCTTCGAATCCGTGGAAGATCTGCACGCGCGTCTGGATCAGCCGGACCTCGACATCGATGAGACCTGCGTCATGGTCCTGAAGGGCGCGGGCCCGAAGGGCTATCCCGGCATGCCGGAGGTCGGCAACCTGCCGCTTCCCAAGAAGGTCCTCGAGCGGGGTATCCGCGACATGGTGCGGATCTCTGATGCACGTATGTCCGGGACGTGCTTCGGCACCGTCGTGCTGCACGTGGCGCCCGAAGCCGCCGTCGGGGGGCCGCTCGCGCTGGTCCGAGACGGCGACATGATCGAGCTTGATGTTGCTCGCCGACGCTTGCACCTCGACGTGGACGACGGCGAACTTCGCCGGCGCCGCGAAGCATGGCAGGCACCGCCGCCGGCTTCCGAGCGGGGCTGGGTGAACCTCTATACCGAGCGGGTCCTGCAGGCGAACGAAGGCGCTGATCTCGACTTCCTGCGTGGCAGCAGCGGGTCGGGCGTCCCCCGGCCGTCGCACTGAATCGAGCCTGTGCACGTCATCCTGTACCCAGACTCGGTGGCCCAGGACGGGCTGGCGATCGAGCGGAACGAAGCCGCCGACCTTGCGGAGGTGGTGGTCTTTCCGGGAAGGTCCCGAGGCGACGTTCCGGAAGCGGACTGGGCTCGGGCCGATGCCCTGGTGACCGGCCTCCACATGCCCATCGACGAAGAAATCATCGATGGGCTAGGGCAGTGCCGCATCATCACGCGGCTCGGTGTCGGCTACGACCTGATCGACACACGCGCCGCCGGTCGCCGCGGAATCATGGTGTGCAACGTTCCGGACTATGGGACCACCGAGGTTGCAGACCATGCCCTGGCGCTGATCCTGACCTTTGCGCGTGGCATCGTGCAGTTCCATGAGCGCTTCCTCCGGACGGAGGATCCGATCTGGGACTACTCAGCGTCGCCCACGGTCACCCGATTAGCCGGCAAGCGTCTGGGCGTGATCGGCCTGGGCCGGATCGGAACCGCGGCGGCGATGCGCGCCAAGGGTTTCGGGCTGCGCGTGGCGGCCTACGATCCGTACATCCCGGACGGCCAGGAATTGGCACTGGGTGTGGAGCGGTTTCACGACCTGCGTGCGATGCTCGGAGCCTGTGACTTTCTCACCGTCCACTGCCTTGCGAACGCCGAGACCGACAATCTGATCGATCGGGCGGCCGTAGCGGCGATGAAACCTGGCGCGATTCTCGTGAACACTGCCCGCGGTGCGATCGTCGACCTCGATGCGGTCCAGTGGGGCCTCGAAACGGGACACCTCGGGGCGGCCGGCCTCGACGTGTTTCCCGAGGAACCGCCGCCGGCCGATCACCCGTTGATGCGAGCGTGGCGGGCACGCGAGGCGTGGGTCCGAGACCGGCTGGTGATTACACCGCACGCCGCGTTCTACAGTGCGGCAGGGTTCGATTTCCTGCGTCGCAAGGCGCTGCGGACATGCCTCGACTACTTGGAAGACGGCAGGCTGAACAACTGTGTCAATGGGCAGTATCTGGCAGACCGGTAGCTGCCACCGCGCTCGGTCGGTAGACCGCGAGCGTGGATGGCCTTCGCTCGCGCGGATCTGTGCGGCTGGATTGCTGGCAGTGGGGTTGTCCGCAGGCGGCGCGGCAGCTGACCCGGAAACGGGGACCGTCGGGGAAACCTGCCAATCCTTCGCGGACACCGTTGCCCGGGCGGTGGCCCAATGGCCGGAGTCTCCTCACTATGCGTTGGAAGAACAGATCAGCCGGTCATTCGTTGCCGGCTACAACCGGGTTCGGACAGGCGGCGAGGAACTGCTTGCCGACGAAGTCGTGATCTTTCCCATGCTCAAGTTCGATACCTGGTATGCCTTGGCCGGGCTGGACGGGTGCTTTGTCTTCTGGACGGAGCTGGCACCGGACGTCATGCAGAAACTGATGGCCAACGGGCCTCGTGGCCCAGTGGACCCGCAAGACGAAGAGTTTTGAGCTATCGCCCTCGCAAACGACTGCGGCAATTCTCGTCTTGGCTTCCCGCGTTCGCCGGCATCCGACGGCGCTGCCGTGTGAGTAAGCTGCGGTTTCGACGCCGACATCACCTTGAGAAACCAGCCAGACGGGCGGCCGCGTCGGGAATCGGCCCGTGACCTGGAGAACGACCATGCGATTGATGCTTGTTGCCGTTGCGGCGCTGATCGCCATGCCCTCCACTGCCCAGGAAGTGACGCTTCGCGGAGTTAGTGCATTCGCCCTCGGGACAACGTTCTCCCGGCCGTTCGAGGCATTCGTCGATTGGGTGAACGAAAACGGTAAGGATGTGATCCAAATCGATCTGCGGGGTGGGCCCGAGACGATGTCCCCGTTCGAGGTGGGCAACGCGGTCTCCACCGGCGTGGTGGACATTGCCAACAACACGAGCGCCTTCTACACGGGACTGGTGCCTGCGGGCGACGCGTTGCACCTCGCCACGAACACAATTCAGGATCAGCGCGCCAACGGCTGCTTCGAGAAGATCGACGCCATCCACCGCGAGCAGATGAACGTCAAGTACCTGGCCCGGACCGGCGATCACATCGAGTTCCACCTGTATCTCACGAAACCCATCGGCAAACCGGACCTGCGCGGCCTGACGATCCGCACCACTCCCGTGTACCGGGCCATGTTCGAGGAACTCGGCGCAACCCTGGTTCGCACCGCGCCGGGAGAGGTGTATACGGCGCTTGAGCGCGACGCCATCGACGGCTACGGATGGCCCATTCAGGGCGTGCTCGACCTCGGCTGGGAAGAGCAAACGAAGTACCGCGTCGATCCGGGGTTCTACCAGGTGGACGTGAACTTTCTGGTCAATCTGGATACGTGGAATGCCCTGAATGATGCGCAACGTTCGGTCCTGGAGCGCGGTGCCGAATGGATCGAAGTGAGGAACGCCGACAACATCGAGATCAACGCGTCAGAGGCCCGAAAACAGGCCGAGGCAGGGATCCAGACCATCGCGTTTGACGACGTCGACAGCGAGCGGTGGCTCGAGGTCGCGCAGACCGAAGGATGGGCAGCCGTGACCGAGATCGACGCGGAAATCGGTGAAGCCCTCAAGGCCTGTCTACTGAACTGACAGGTCGGAGCACGTCCACGGGACCCCCGATCGGGGACGAGTGATGGACCGGGCTGAACGGGTGTTCGACACGGTGCTGCACGCGCTGGCAAGGCTGGCGGCGGCCGTGTTCGCCAGTATCGCAGCGCTGATCCCCGTCGACCTGATCCTGCGAAACGGGTTTGGTGCCTCGATCTACGGATTGCTCGACGCGATCGAATACGGGTTGCTCGTGGCGACCTTCCTTGCGGCGCCATGGGTCCTCTCAATCAATGCCCACGTCTCCGTTGACCTGTTCGTGGGCGGCCTAAGCGGCCGGGCTCGGCGAGTGGCCGCCACCCTCGCAAACGTCGCAGGCGCGTGTGCGGCCGGGGTATTCCTCTGGTTCGCCGTCGTGGCGATGACGCAGTCGATCGAACGCGAGACGATGATTCGTACGGCGTTCGTCATTCCTGAATGGTGGGTTTTAGCCGTGGCTCCCGCGTCGATGGCGCTCATTCTGGTCGAATTCGCCCGCCGGCTCCTGCGCGCTGGCGGTGCCAACGTCAGGACCGGGCTGTAGTGGACTGGGTACTCCCGCTCGCGCTGATGCTGGGTGGCCTCGGCGCCCTGCTGATGCTGGGCGTGCCGGTGGCGTTCGCGTTCCTTGCCGTCACCGTGGCGGGCGCGTGGGAGATTCTGGGGGGAGAGCAGGGGCTGGTGCAGCTTGCCCGAAGCGCCGCCCAGAGTATTGCCAACTTCCAGCTCGCGCCGATCCCGCTGTTCATCCTGATGGGAGAACTGCTGTTCCAGACCGGTGTCGCCCGCAGGGCGATCGATGCGATCGAGCGCGTGGTTGCGCGAGTTCCCGGGCGTTTGTCCGTGGTCACCGTCTTCGGCGGGACGATCTTCGCCGCCCTTTCCGGTTCCACCATCGCGAACACCGCCATGCTGGGTTCGACGCTGCTCCCCAGGATGTTGTCCAAGGGATACCACTCCTCGATGGCGATGGGACCGATCATGGCTTCGGGTGCGATCGCCATGCTGATCCCGCCCTCGGCCCTGGCGGTCCTGGTGGGCAGTCTGGCTGGAATCTCGATCGCCGGCCTCATGCTGGCCGGCGTGGTGCCCGCGCTGCTGCTGGCGGCGCTCTTCGTCACTTACGTTGTAGTTCGCTGCACCGTTTCGCCCACGCTTGCGCCGCCGGATGACGGCGATGCCATGACTGCCGGCGACCGTTGGCGACCGTTCCTCGTCTACGTGGCCCCGCTGTCGCTGGTGTTTGTCGTCGTGATCGGCAGCCTGCTGGCGGGGTGGGCAACGCCGACCGAGAGCGCAGCGCTCGGCTGCGTAGCGGCGCTGGTCGCGAGCGCGGCCTACGGATCGCTCACGCGGGAGCGGCTGGGCCGTGCGCTGATGGAAACGGTCAAGCTGTCGGCGATGATCCTGTTCATCATTGCCGCAAGCCAGACCTTCAGCCAGGTGTTGAGCTTCTCCGGCGCCACTTCCGGTTTGATCCAGACGATCGAGCGTTACCACCTTTCGGAGATCGAGGTGCTGCTCGGCATCGTCGTGCTTCTTCTGTTCCTCGGCTGCTTCATCGATCAAGTCTCGATGCTGATGGTGACCGTGCCCATCTTCGTGCCGTTGGCGGGCCAGGCCGGAATCGATCCGCTGATCCTGGGCGTCGTCTACCTGCTGACGATGGAAATCGCGTTGCTGACGCCTCCCTTCGGGCTACTCCTCTTCGTGATGCGCGGTGTGGCTCCCGATGGGTTCGACATGCGGCAGGTGTACGCCGCAGTAGGCCCGTTCCTGGTCATCAAGCTGCTGGTGCTCGCGCTGCTCCTGTGGCAGCCGGGCGTGGGCACGTGGCTGCCTGGACAGGTGACGCGATAGACGGCCGGCCTGGTCTCGGCAGGGTCCGCTACGACGAGGCCGGTGCAACGGATGCGAACGCTTCAAGCTCGGCATCGAGCGCGTGTCCGTGTTCGTCCTGCAAGGCTGCTTCGCGCAACCGGCGCAGAACATCGGCCGCGTCGCCGCGATCCTTCAGCAGGGGCAATGCCTGCAGCACGGCGTCGAACTTGGATTCGCCACGCACCCGGGTATCGGAATATCCCTTGATCAGTCTCCGGCAGGCGAGGACCTCGGCGGCAAGCGCCCGGTCATGGGATGCCGTGGTCAATGCCAGGTCCATCCAGTTGTCGAGATGCTCTGTCTCGATCCGGTGGCGGTAGGTGCCGCGCCGCCAGCGCTTCAGGCCAGCAACAACGTAGAGCAGGGCAAACCAGGACAGGCCGCTTGTCCGCACCTTTCGTCCCTTGTTGATCCGCCGGTCGAGCCACCGGGCGAGCCGGGGCCGGGCTTCGATCCAGGCACCCAACGGGGCCGGGAGGGTTCCGCATGCCTCCTCGACCCGCGGATGCATGAACTCGGTGATGTGGGCAACGTCGCTGGCTCCCAGTCGCATGTCCCCCCGCACGCGGGCGAAACGTGCGCGGCGGGTCTTCAGGTCTGCCACCCGGATGACATCGTCGTAGACCATCGCATTGGCGAGGTACTTGGCGGCGGTGGCTGACATGACGAAGGCCCCATCGTCAAGCGCCACGAACCGGTGGAGATGGTCCAGGTACTCCTTGCCGTACGACAGGTCCTGGAAATCGATCACGTGCCGGAGACCGGTTTCCGCCATCTGCCGTACGGGTCCGGGCAGCTCCGACACGCGGGCCTCGAGCACATTCCATTCCGCTACCAGGTGGTTCGGGCCCCGCGGCGGCACTCGCTCGGTTGCCGCTGCCCGATCCGGTGGCTGGTCGTCCGCCAGGGCGGCTTCGAACGCCCGGAGGCTCGCCTCGACGCCGCGGCCGGAGTCCTGAACCACGCCGATAAAGCTCCGCCGCGGAAACGGCAGTACGTCGGCTCGCGCCAGCGCCCCGAAGAGACTGGCGGAAATGACGGAGCCCGCCTCTACCGCCATGCGCTGGAAATCGGCAGCAACGACGCGCTTGGCCGACCTTTCCATTGCTGCAAAGACCCGGTCCTCAGGTGCCTGCCCGTCGCCCGGCACCACCTTTTCCGAAACGGCATGAATCCGGTGCGTTGACGCGATCAACGTCGTGCGGTCCGGCGTCACGAACCCCCGAAGCACTGCGCGCCCCGCTTCCATCAGTTCCGCGGCAATCAAGACATCGACATCACCGGCTGCCGGGGCAAGCGCAAATACCGGGGCCTGCTCCTCCAATGGACACATTTCGAGGTAGTAGATCGTCGCGCCGGTGCGTTGGGCCACCCCCGCAACGGCGGTTGACTGCACCCGCCATCCGTTGGCCTCAGCCAACGCAACGATCCAGCCCGTGAGCACGCCTCCGCCCTGTCCGCCGACGGCGAGGATCGCGATCTTGACGATGTCGGAATGGCTCATCCTCGCTCCTCGAAGACAAGCCGGCGTCGGTCACGCCATTGCTGAAGGGCACCGATGAAGAAACCGGAAACCCGGGACAGAAGACGGTCCCTCGGTCCGGGGTTGTGGACGACGTCAACTCGGTGGAACGAAGGGCACAGGACCGCCGCGTCCGCGACTTCGCCACAATTGCCGCAGCCGACGCAGCTTTCGTCGATGGAGGCCACAGGGTCATCGCGCAGAGGGTCGTCCAACGTCTTCACGGAAAGCGACGGGCAGCCTGACAAGCGCATGCAGGCGTGGTCGCCCGTGCAGACGTCCTCATCCACCCCGAACCGCGGAACGACCACACGTTTTCCTTCCTTGATGGCCGTGTTCCTCTGCGGCCGTTCCCGCCGCTGTTTGTTCAGCATGCACTCCGAGGAGGCAATGATGACCTTCGGGCCCTTTTCTTCCGTGGTTAGCGCATCGGTCAGCAAGTTCTTCAGGCGCTTCACATCGTACGTTCGGTCGACTTCCTTGACCCACCGCACGCCAAGTCCGCGGATCGCGTCCGCGATCGAATGATGGGTTGATTTCGAAGCCCTGTCTGCCCTGGAAGAGAGGACATCCTGGCCACCGGTCGCGGCGGAATAGAAGTTGTCTACCACGACGATCACGTTGTCGCTCTCGTTGTAGACCGCGTTCCCGATGGAGGATGTCAGGCCGTTGTGCCAAAGCCCCCCGTCGCCGATGAAGCTGATTGATCGCCGCGCTCCCGTTGCGCTCAGCGCGGCGGCGGAGGCAGGTCCAAGCCCGTAGCCCATCGTGGTCGAGCCGATTTCGAAGGGAGGCAGAATCGAGAACAGGTGGCAGCCGATGTCGCCGGCGATGTGGTGCGGGCCGAGGCTTTCTTCGACAAGCTTGGTCGCGGCGAAAATGGGACGTTCCGGGCATCCGGTGCAGAACCCGGGCGGACGGATGGGGACAGCAGACGAGAGACCCTCGTCATCCGAATCCTCCGCATGACCGTTGGTCGAGGGATGAGCTTCCGGAAGAAGGCCATTCCCGTGTTCCCGGAGAAACCGGGTCACCCCGTCCATCAACACGGTCCCGGTGTACTCGCCGGCCATTGGCAGGGCGCCTTTTCCCACCAACGTGCTGGAACCTTGATGCCGGTAGAGAAGGGCACCAATGGCTTCCTCGATATAGGCGGGCTGTCCCTCCTCTACGACCAGGACTGCCCGCTTGCCTGAGCAAAATTCAAGAACTTCCGTGTTTACCAGCGGATAGGTTACGTTGAGCACGTAGAGCGGGATTTCGCTCTTGCCGTACGTGTCGGCGAGGTCCAGCCGCTGCAGCGCCCGGATGACGCCGTTGTACATGCCTCCCTGCAGGATGATCCCGACTTCCCCTTCACTGCCGAAATGCTCGTTCAGTTGCTGCTCCTCGATGAAGCGAACTGCCGCTGGCAGGCGGTCGGCCACCTTCTCGATTTCGTGCTGGTACGTGAATGGTGGGAGCGTGATGCGTTCGGTGCGGCGCTGCGGATCCTCCAGCGCTTCGCGCACGGTGAGGGGAGGACGTTGGTTGTCGCCTGCCTCGAACGTTCCGTAGACGTGGCAGGCGCGGATCCGGACCTGCAGGATCACCGGCGTATTGGACGCCTCGGACAGCTCGAAACCTTTCTGCACGGTCCGAACGATGGACGGTAAATTGGGCCGTGGATCGAGAAGCCAGAGCTGGGACTTCGTGGCGAAGGCGTGGGTGCGCTCCTGCATGATCGAAGAGCCCTCGCCGTAATCTTCGCCGAGGATGACGATCGCGCCGCCCATGACGCCGCCCGACGACAGGTTCGCCAACGCGTCTGCCGCTACGTTGGCTCCGACCGGCCCCTTGAACGTGACGGCGCCGCGGATCGGGTAATTGACGGAAGCCGCCAGCATGGCGGCGGCAGCAGATTCCGAGGCGTTGGCTTCGAAATGGACTCCGAGCTCGTCGAGAATGTCTTCCGCATCCGAAAGCACGTCGATCAGGTGCGAGACCGGCGCCCCCTGATAGCCGCCGACGTAGCCGACTCCGCATTCAAGCAGGGCCTTGGTGATCGCCAGAATCCCCTCTCCACGGAATTCTTGTCCGGCGCCGATCCGGAGATCCTGTACTTCCTTCGCAAACGAACGCTCGGCCATCGGATCGGCTCCTCGGTAGCACTCTGAATTATGCACATCTATCTGGGTGTGAATCAGTCGGTGACCTGGACGTTGATCCCGCCATCAACGCGCCGAGTCGAGATATCGGCAGTCGAAGAGCTGGCCGGAAGCTGGAACGCGGATGCCATCACCTAACCCTTGTTGATCCTGCTGCTCCCTGAACCAACCGATGGCGGCAACGGTGGTTCCGACGGGTCCAATAGCATGGCTTGATATTTTCGCGCCGCCAGCGCTCCGGTTAATCGTTCAAACTAGCTTCTTTCCTGAGCAATTCGCTGGCGTTGTTGTCGGCCACGGCAAACCCGAGGCAGTCTTGGTAACACTCAAGGCAAGCGCACCGCTGTCGCCGGAAGTCGAAACCATCCTCAAGCGCGGCAATATTGATGCGTGGCTTCTTCTGGCGTGCCGGCACGAGATCTGTGGACGTTGGAAGGATTTGCCGAACGCTTGATCGATCGCAACGGCTTCTTGGTAGCAACTTTTGTCAATAGCTTGTAAACAACACCAGAAACCATTGAAAGTTAGTAGAAGAAGTAGCTTCTCTAGAGCTTCTATCAAAGACGAGATGGACCGGTATTGCATCAGCCGCGTCAATCGGTGTGGATGAGAGTAGAGGTTCGACCAACATGCCGAGGATAGACGACCTGCCAAGGACAGATGTGTGGACGACGAAGGGGTCGGCGCAGCGCAGATCCGCCGCCTGCGTTCTGACAGAGATGCGCGTGGACAGACAGGTATTTGATTCAATTTACTCAGAATGTTGGTCAATCGGTTTACGTTTACATTGGTTAGCGAATTTCTTATGGTCAAGTTTCTTCCACCGATGTCGGAGCCGTGGGGTCGCTGCCATGCGCAACAAGTTTTTCGTGTGCCGCACCGTGTTGGCAAGCATTTTCGCGTTGACGCTTTTCGTTCCCGGGGCGTCCGCTGAAGAAGATGGCTTGACGGCACTCGAAGAAGTCGTCGTCGTCGGCTCTCGGCGGCAGCAGCCCCGATCTGTCACGGATTCACCTGTTCCGGTCGACGTGATACCGATTGAGCAATTCATCCGGGGTGGCAACACTGCTGACGCCACGGACAACCTGCAGGCAACAGTTCCGTCGTTTAACGCCACTACCGCGTCCGGGGACTCCGACAGTTTCTCGAGACCTGTGTCCTTACGTGGCATGGCGCAGGACCAAATCTTGCTGATGGTCAATGGGAAACGGCGTCACCGTTCCTCCGTGATCGCACAGTTTGCTCCGGCCGCAGGGACCGGTGCCCAGGGACCCAACATCGGCATGATTCCACCGATCGCCGCGTCCAGTGTCGAAGTTCTCCGCGACGGCGCTTCCGCACAGTACGGGGCGGATGCCATCGCGGGTGTCATCAACTTCCGTTTGAAGGATGCGGCCGACGGTGGCGAAACGAGGCTTCAGTACGGGCAGTTCTTTGAAGGTGAAGCAAGCACCAGGTTTGAAAGCAACGTGGGAATCCCCCTTGGGGCCAACGGCTTCGCCAATGTCAGCCTGGACTACTCGGACAACGAGGGTCTTTCCCGCGGGTTCCAGCGACCGGACGCACAGGCGTTGATCGATGGGGGCGTCATGGGGGTCGGCGCGGATTCACCGTTTGGCGATGGTCTGGCACAGAGTTGGGGACGGCCAGAGACGCGAAACATCCTCTTCTTCGTCAATTCCGGATACGAGATATCCGAGAACTTGGAAGCCTACCTGTTCGGCAACTATGCCAGCACTACAGGAAGGTTCCGGTTCTTCTATCGTCCTCCCAACCACCCAACCCGAACACTCTGGCTGGCCGAACGCGGCTATGAAGGACCGGTGCTGGATACCGGATATACGCCCTACCTGGACGGCGAGCAGCTGGACTACAGCATGGTTGGGGGGTTACGCGGCCTACTTGCCAATGGCGTGTCGTACGATGTGAGTGCAGCGCTGGGTTCCAACGAGCTCGACCACTACCTGCACAACGCGGTGAGCTACGCGATTGACCCCGAACCGGACGACATCGGGAAGCGGTCGTTCTACATCGGTGCCTACGGGCAGCAGGAGACCAACCTCAACGCGGACTTCACGAAGCTGCTGACGGACGACCTACACCTTGCGTTCGGCGCGGAATGGCGCGAAGAGACCTGGCGGCTGCGCCAGGGCGAGCCCGATTCCTATCAAGGCGAGTATCCGGGGGGAGGAGTCGGGACTTCTCCAGCCGGCATGAAGGGCTTTACGCCGGAAGACTCAGGTGCTTGGTCGCGGGACAACATCGGTTTGTATGCGGAACTGGAACAAGACGCGACAGACCGGATTTTCATGCAGTATGCGCTTCGTTACGAGGATTACTCGGATTTCGGCGACGTTCTGATCGGCAAGGCCGCCGCTCGTTTCGACGCGACTGAAAACGTGGTCCTCCGAGGATCCGTTTCCACCGGGTTCCATGCTCCCACCCCGGGACAATCGAACTTCCAGCGGGAAACCACCACGTTCGATTGTCCGCAGGCCGGTGCCGGATTCATCGGGGACTGTGTGCTAGGCGACGTCCGGCCTGGCAGCGATGCTGCCGTTGCGCAGGGCGGTGGGCCGCTCAAGGAGGAAGAATCGGTCAACTTTACGGTGGGTGCGGGCTTCCAGTTGGGCGCGTTCGGCAACGTGACGGCCGACCTCTACCGCATTGACGTGGAAGACCGGATCTACAAGGTGACGCCCGCCGGCGTTCACACGGATGCCAACGGCAACCCCACACAAGACATTGCGGCGGCAACCAGGTTCGCCGGAGCATCATTCTTCACGAACGTGCTGGACGTACGTTCCTCCGGGCTCGACTTGGTTCTGACAAAGGAGATCAACTGGAACGGCAACGTACGGTCGAATGTGACGTTCGCCTACAACTACAATGAAGTTGAGGTAGTGGGCCAGGATGAAATCAACGGCCAGCAGCTGGTGAACGACAACCAGGTAGCGAGAATCGAAAACAGCTACCCGAAACACCGTCTCGTGGCCGGCATCAATACGACGTTTGGCGGCTGGGATTTCCTGGTCCGGGCCAACTACTTCGGCAAGCACTACGATGTGGACAGGGGCAGCATCATCGACGGAACGTCGTCGCCGATCGATCCGGTCGTGTTCGTTGACGTCGAACTCGGCTACCAGATGAGCGATACGCTGAGGCTGGTTGCAGGCGCTTCGAACATCTTTGACGAGTACATCGACAGGGTCGACGCCGACAGGTACGCGAACCGATACGGCAACGGGTTGCCCTATCCCCGCCGCGCTGCACCCAACTACGAGGGTGGCTCGTGGTATGTCCGGGCGCAGTACGCGTTCTAGCGGGGATACGGCCTGCAGACTGGTTGGGGGCGGCCAGGTCAATGCCGCTCCCGATCAGCGGACAACGTTGAGATGCTGCTCGGCGAGGCGCTTGGCGCCTCACGGACATCCACACAAGCTTGCTGGCGGCTTGCATCGATTGGCGGCACACCGACGATGATGCGCATCCTTCCCAATACGACAGTGAAACGTGCCGGTGCCACCGGACATTCTGTGCGTCAGCGGAAGGAACATGCCGCCAAACTTGCAACAAACTTCGCTGTGTTCCCGGCAGGGTCCTGACCGAACCGGCAGCACAGGGCGCACCGGAACCGACTGCTCCCCGAGCCGAGGTCGATGAGCCAGCGGACGCCCCATCCCGGCAACCGGTGGCGGCTTGGGTCGCGCCGTTACAGCGCGTCCCTCCGGGGAGACCGCTCACAGCACATGGATCTGCCCTCTCTCAAGGACGCATTTCCGCTACAGCGGCGCGTGGCCGCGGTGGGTCAGAACGTTGCGTCGAGGCGCGTGTACCAAATCCGCCCTGACAGTCCGTAGGTTGCGTCAGGGTTGTACAAAATTCCCCAGCCCAGTACGCCGTTCAGGAGATCCGAGCATTCCTGGTTAACCTGGTCGGGGTATTGATCCAGCAGGTTGTCAACACCCACCGTTAACCGCATTCCGTCCGCCAGCAGCCAGCGCACGGACGCGTCTGCGATCCAGGCGGGACTGATTTCACCCGGACAATTTGGGTCACCGAGCAACCATTGTGGCGAAGCCTTGCCGAAATAGTTGACTCCGAGATTCAGCTCCAGCATGTCGTCGTCGGTCCAGCTGCCTGAAATTCGATGCCGTTGCCGCGGCGTACCTTCTTCAATGTAGGACTTTGTCGAAGAAGAAATGGTTTCGATTTCTTTGTCGATATCGGTTTCGTTGAAGTGCAGCGTGCCCGACAGTGTGAACTGACCCTCCATGAACGGCCAGTCCCGGCTGGCAACGATGTCAAGGCCGGACGTCGTGGTATCCACCGCGTTGGCAAAAAACTGAATGTTCGTGATGTGCTGGATTCCGCGTTCGGCGGCGAGGCGGCCGCAGGCTGCCGCATCGGCGGCGGCGCAGTCCGGATCATGTTTGACCAGCGTGATTCGATCGCGGATGTCGATACGATAGATGTCGGCCGAGATCGAAAGATCCGGGGACGGTGTCCATACCGCACCGAAGCTTAGGTTGCGCGACGTCTCGTGCTGGAGGTCTGGGGAGCCTTCGCCAAAGAACTCGAATGCCGCGCCGTCCTCCAGATGCGATGTAACCGACAAGCCGCCAGCCGAGTCGCCGGAAAACACGATCGTGTTGAACCCCAGTTGAGGCAGGCTCGGGGCCCGGAACCCGGTCGAGGCAGTCGCTCGCAAGGAAACTGTGGGATTCAGGTCAATCCGGCTGCCAACCATTCCGGTGATGCTGCTGCCGGCACCTTCATAGCGTTCGAATCGGGTTGCCGCTTCGACATTCCAATCGTCCGAAATATCGTGCCGGAAGTCCGCCCACAGTGCTTGGCTGTCGCGATCCCGGACACTGAACTGCGCGTTTACCGGTGAATAGCCCGGGTAGCCCTGGTGACCGCAAGTGGCGAGCCGATCCAACTGGCCGATCGTTCCGTCGTCAGCAATGATGATGGCCCGTCTCGGCGGAGGGGTAGGCTGGACATCGGCGTTGTCGGGCAGACCACAGCCCCACGACACGAAATCACCGGCGCGGATGCCAAACTGTTCCCGCCGGTACTCGGCGCCGAAGGCTGCATCCACCGCGTTTCCACCGAGATCAATTTGTCCGGCAACGTCCAGATCAAGCGACCAGTTTTCGAGTTTCGTGCCGCCGCTGTCTCCTGATGCCGGACCCGCGTTCGCGCGGACCTCGTCGAACGTGATGTCAGCAAGGCTGCGCCCGCCATCCAGTTCGCGCTGCAGCCACTCGGCTGCCCATGACGAATTGATGCTGTCGGTGGCACCAAAATCGAAAGTGTTGGCACCGAAGCTCCAGCTCACGTCCGCGTCCCACTTGCCAAAGGACGACCGATAGCCGAGCGCGATTGCCTGGTCCTCGGATGTGGAGTCCTCAAAGGGTAGAAAACCGTCCGGATAGACCGGGCCAACAAGTCGTTCCGCTGCCCAAACAGGGTCCCGCCAAGCGCCGCTCGAGCGGCCATTGCGCGAAGACCAGCCGCCGAACGCGTACAGCTCGCTGCCGTCGCCCATCGGCACAACGGCGTTGAGGAACAGAGCCTGAATGTCATGTTCCGGTTCGCCCAGAACCATTTTTCTTCCAATAGGCGGATCGTGCGGGGCAGCCACGTCGAGGTGACTGGTGTCGAAGGCGCGGTCGATCCGCTCTTGATCGTATACCTCGGCGGTCAGGTTGAGCACCCCATTCTCGCCAAGCGCAATACCGACATTGGAGGACGCGCCGAAATGCCGTCCGTCGCCTTCTGCGGTGACACCAGCCCGCGCGCTCGCGGTGGATTCGAATGCATTCTCCTTCAATACGACGTTGATTACTCCGCCGATGGCATCAGAACCGTACTGAGTCGCCGCGCCGTCGCGCAGAACCTCGATTCGCTCAATTGCCGCAAGCGGAATCGCACGGAGATCGGCGCCGGTAGTCCCTTGTCCGGCTGTTTCCAGCGGACGCGGGAAGGAAATGCTGTGACGCCGCTTGCCGTTGACCAGCACCAACGTGTGGTCCGCACTCATCCCGCGCAATGCCGCCGTGTGGAAGAGTCCACCGTCACCGAGGGCGTTTCGCTTGGAATTGAATGATGGTGACGTCTTCTGGAGCGCGACCGTCAGGTCTTCGGAGCCTGTCGTCGTGATCTCTTGAATGTCGTAGACGTCCACCGGAACGGCGAGATCCTCAACCGCGACGCCACGGACACGGGTACCAACCACGACGATGTCACCTAACGTCAGGGCGGCGCTGTCGGCGTCGGTTTCTACCTCGTCCTGCGAAAATCCTGAAAGCGGGATTGTGCAGGCAGTGAGCAACAACGCGCCACGCAGGAACCGAATCGCTGACATGATCAACCTCCTCCTGATTGTCCGCAACGGCCGCCAAGTTCAGTCAATTTTAGCCATGTAAGCATCGGAAAATCAATTATGCTCAGGGCGCTGTGCATGCCCGATACTATGCCGACAAGTTAAGTCAATTTGGTCAAGTATCACGAACTTGAAGGTTTTGCCGGAAACAACTGTAACCGAATGCCGAAGTCACGTGCCGCTGGTCGGGCCACCGGACAGCCTTTGCGTCGTCGTGTTTCTCGTGTAGCCGCCGATTTGTCACTCTGGCCCGGAACGGCCTGTCCATCCGTAATGCTGACTCGGGTACGCCGCCCGTTGAAGACCAGTGCTCGAGGTGCCCTGATTGGGCGGCTCATTTGCTCAGGATTGCCTGTGCAGATGCTTCCCCGGACTCCATGGCTCCTTCCATGCCCCTGGCGTTACGGGACAGGTGTTCACCGCAGAATTGGATTCGACCGTGCGGCTGTCCCATCTTCGCGGCGATGCGGGATATTTGCCCAGGCTTGTAATAGGCCCAGGCTCCACGGGCAAACGGGTCTTGGCTCCACGACTTGCGCCCAAGGTACTCGAGATTGCCCGCAGAAGCAGGTCGAGCCAGTGCGATGGCCTCCAATACGGTGCCGGCCGCCTCGCGCTCCGGCAGGCGGTCCAGCCGTTTCGCGTTCGGCCCCATGATCCAGGCGGTGAAGCTCGTGACTTCCTCCGGATGGTCTCCGTGGCGGGCGGCAGCGAGCATTCCGGCCGGCCCGTCAGTGAAGATGCTTGCCGCGTGGCCGTCGTCATTCCAGAACGGAGCAGCGTACCCGAAATACATCTGCGTCACCGGCTGCGATTCGACAGAGCGAATAGCCTCAACTTGTGACGCTTCCGGTTCAGGGTCGATCGATAGGTCACGGAGTACGCCGATCGGCAACGCGCAGACGACATGGCGCGCCGCGTACACAGCGCCTCCCGCACAGTGAACTTCCGCACCATGCCCGTTGGTGGTGATTGCGGTGACGACGCTGCCGAAGTGAACGTCGTGTTCCAGGAGCTCCGCCATCGCTTCCGGAATTCGCTGCACGCCATCCCTGACTGTGTAGCCGACCACACCGTCCGGAGTTGACCGACGTTGTGCGATGGAGAAGGCGGCACGGAAGAACAGGA
>VXPW01000030.1:7964-19048 GCA_009839325.1 Rhodospirillales bacterium | reverse complement strand
AGCGCCAGGCCTGCCCAGGTCGCCACACGCGCATGCCGGCGGATCAGGGCCTCGGCCCGCACCCCGAGGAAGGCCGGCAGCGCCGCCACGACGAAGAATCGGAGCCCGCGCCCCGCCGCCGACGCCAGCCCGAACGCCAGGAGATCCATGCCCACGACGCCGCTCGCGATCGTCACCGCCTTGTAGGGGAGCGGCGTGAACGCGGCGAGGAACACGATCAGCGCGCCCGCGTCCGCGTACCAGGCCTGGAACTTCACGAACGCATCACCCATCCGGTAGAACGCGAGGATTGCCGCGCCGATCACATCCCAGAGCAGGTAGCCGATCGCGTAACCGAGAAAGCCGCCGGCCACCGATCCCACCAGCGCGATCAGCGCGATCCGGATCCACCGCTGACGCCGGGCCAGCACCATGGGCACGATCATGGCGTCCGGCGGCACGGGGAAGAAGGAGCTCTCCGTGAACGCCACCGCGGCGAGCGCCGGCTCCGCGTGGCGGTGCCCCGCGAGCCTCAGCACCCACGCGTAGAGACGCCCCAGGGCGGCGGTGAGGGCGTCCACCATCGTCAGAGCCGCCCGCGCCCCGGCGCCGCGGCCAAGAGCGCCCTCGAGTACGGGTGCCGGGGATTGCCGAACACGTCCGCGACCGGCCCGGTCTCGACGATCTCCCCCTTCGACATCACCGCCACCCGGTCGGCCACCTGCGCCGCCACCCGCAGATCGTGCGTGATGAAGAGCATCGCGAGCTGGAACCGCTCGCGCACGTCCGCCAGCAGGTCGAGCACCTGCGCCTGCACCGACACATCGAGCGCCGACACCGGCTCGTCGGCGATCAGCACGTCGGGCTCCAGGGCGAGCGCGCGGGCGATGCAGATGCGCTGGCGCTGGCCGCCCGAGAACTGGTGCGGGTAGCGCCCGAGCGCATCGTCCCCGAGACCCACGAGGCCCAGCAGCCGCTTGGCGCGCTCCAGCGCCTCCTCCCTCGACACCCCGTAGTTGACCGGCCCCTCGATCAGCGCCGCCGCCACGTTCCGGCGCGGGTTGAGCGAGCGGAACGGATCCTGGAAGACCATCTGGATGCGCCGGCGGAACGGCCGGAGCGCCCGGGGCTCGAGCTGCGCGATGTCCTCGCCGGCCAGCAGCACCTCCCCGCTGCTCGCCCGCGTGAGGCGCACCGTGCAGCGGGCAAGCGTCGACTTTCCCGAGCCCGACTCGCCCACGACCGCCAGCGTCTCGCCTTTCCGCACCACGAGCGAGACGTCGCGCACCGCCTCCACCGTCCGGCCGCGCTGGAACCAGCCGCCCCCGGCGAACGTCTTGGACAAGTTCCGCACCTCGAGCGCGGCGCTGTCGGCCTTGCCGTCCCGCGCCTCCGGTTCGAGGCCCGGCACCGCTTCCAGCAGCATGCGCGTGTACGGGTGCGACGGCGACCGAAGGATCTGGTCACGGGGCCCCTGCTCCACCACGCGCCCCGTCCGCATGACGACGACCCGGTCGGCGATGTCGGCCACCACCCCGAAGTCGTGCGTGATGAAGAGCACCGCGCTGCCGCGCGCACGCTGGATGGTCCGCATGATCTCGAGGATCCGCGCCTGCGTCGTCACGTCGAGCGCGGTCGTGGGCTCGTCCGCGACCAGCAGCGCCGGCTCCAGCGCGAACGCCATCGCGATCATCACGCGCTGGCGCTGGCCGCCCGAGAGCTGGTGCGGGTACGTGTTCACCAGGCGCTCGGGGTCCGGCAGCTGCACCGAGCGGAACAGCTCGATCACCCGCTCGCGCCGCTCGGAGGGATTCAGGACGCCGTGCGTCTCGAACACCTCGCGCACCTGCTCGCCCACCGTGAGGACGGGATTGAGCGCGGTCATCGGCTCCTGGAAGATCATCGCCATGGCGCGCCCGCGGAGCGAGCGGAGCCGCGCCGCCGGCGCCGTCCGCAGGTCCTCGCCCTCGAGCTCGATCGCGCCGCCCGTGACCCGGAGCTGGCCCGGCGGCAACAGACCCAGAACCGCCTGCGCGGTCACCGACTTCCCGGACCCCGATTCGCCCACGAGGCACACGATCTCGCCCGCCTGCACGTCGAACGACACGTCCTCGACGGCGTGCGCGCGCTCCGCGTCCACCGGGAGCTCCACGGTGAGGTCGCGGATCGAGAGGACCGTGCGTGCCGTCGCGTCCGTCACTGGAACCGCCCCCGGAGCCTGGGGTCGAGCGTGTCCCGGAGCCCGTCGCCCAGCAGGTTGACCGACAGCACGGTCACCGCAAGGAAGGCGCCCGGGAAGAACAGGATCCAGGGCGCGATCTGGAAGAAGGTCCGCCCCTCGGCCATCACGTTCCCCCAGCTCGGCACCTCGGGCGGCATGCCGGCACCGAGAAATCCGAGGATCGACTCGACGATCATCGCCGAGGCGCAGACGTAGCTTCCCTGCACGATCAGGGGGGCCAGCGTGTTCGGGAGCACGTGGCGGACCAGGAGCCGGGGCAGCCGGGCACCGGCCGCGACCGCCGCCTCGACGTAGGGCTCTTCCCGGACCGCCAGCACGACGCTTCGGACGAGCCGCACCACGCGCGGCACCTCCGGCACCGCGATCGCCACGACCACCGTCGTGAGCGTGGCGCCCGAGAGCGCGATCAGCGCGATCGCGAGCAGGATGCCGGGGATCGCCATGATCCCGTCCATCACTCGCATCACGATCCGGTCGACCCCCCGGACGTAGCCGGCGACCAGGCCGATCCCGAGCCCGGCGGCGAGCGCCACCGCAGCCACCATGAGCCCGACGCTCAGCGAGATGCGCCCGCCGTGGAGCGTCCTTGCCAGGATGTCGCGCCCGAACATGTCGGTCCCGAACGGGTGCGCCGCCACGGGGCTGGTCAGCCGGTCCTCCGGGGTCATCCGGAGCGGGTCCATGCCGGCGATCGGCGGCGCCAGCACCGCGGTCACCACCACCAGCGCCAGCAGCGCCATCCCGATCTGCACCGAGCGGTTCCGGCGGATCGCGTTCATTCGCGGATCCTCGGATCGAGCACGCTGTAGAGGAGATCCACGATCAGGTTGGTGAACACGTAGGCGGCGCTGAACACGAGGATCAGCCCCTGGATCACCGGGTAGTCGCGCCGGAGCACCGAATCGACGGTGAGCCGTCCGAGTCCCGGGATGTTGAAGACGCTTTCCGTCACCACCACCCCGCCCACCAGCAGCGCGAAGGCGATCCCGATCACCGTCACCACCGGCACCAGCGCCGGGCGGAGCGCGTGCCGGCGGAGCAGCCGGAACGTGGTCACCCCCTTCGCGCGCGCGGTCCGGATGTAGTCCTCGCCCAGCACCTCGAGCACGCTCGCGCGGGTGACCCGGGCGATCAGCGCGATGAACACGAACGAGAGCGCCACCACCGGCAGCGCCAGGTGGCGGAGGAAGGGCACGGCGCCGTCCGCCAGGGGCCGGTAGCCCTGGACGGGCAGCAGCGAGAGCTTGATCGCGAAGACGTAGATCAGGATGTAGCCGATCACGAAGACCGGCACCGCGAAGGCGAGCGCCGCGCCGCCCATGAGGCAGCGGTCGAGCCAGCCGCCCGCCCGCCAGGCCGCGGCTACGCCCAGCGGCACCGCGACCACGACCGTCAGGATCAGCGTCCCGATCGAGAGCGCGAGCGTCGGCTCGACGCGCTGCGCGATCAGCTGCGCCACCGGCAGGTTCGAGAAGATCGAGATCCCGAGATCGCCCGTCAGCACCTGGCCGATCCAGGTCAGGAACTGCACGTGGAGCGGCTCGTTGAGCCCGAGCCGGTCGCGGATGCGCTCGATGTCCTCGGGCGTCGCGTAGTCGCCGGCGATCACCGCCGCCGGGTCGCCCGGTCCCAGGTGCAGCAGCAGGAAGACGACGACGGCCACGACCGCCATCACCGGGATGGTGGCCAGCAGCCGCTGCAGCAGGAAGCCGGTCACCGGATCGGGCGTCCGCTCAACGCTTCGCGATGTTCCAGAAGAGCGGTATCGGCGATTCCAGGATGCCCTCGAGGTCGGACCGGAATGCCACCGGGTTGAACCATTCCCCGAAGTTCACGTACGGCACCAGCGCGAACGCCTGCTGCTGCACCGCTTCGGCGCGCGCGAAGCGCTGGCCCGGGTCGTTCTCGAACGCGAACGCCTCGCGGAGCTCCTCCATCACCGGATCGCACGGCCAGCCGAACCACGCCCGCTCGCGGCACCCGCCGCTCGTCACCACGCTCGCGAGCGGGTGCACGACGTCCATGCCGATGAACCACGTGGGGAAGATGTTCCAGCCGTTCTCCTCCGGCGGCGCGTCCAGCGCGCGGCGGCTGGTGAGCGTGCTCCAGTCCATCGCCTGGAGCTCCACGTTCACCCCGGCGTCCCGGAGGACGCCTGCCAGCATCAGCGCCGCGCCGCTCAGGATCGCGACGTCGGTCGGCTGCATCAGCACGACGGGCCGGCCGTCGTAGCCCGCCTCCTCGAGGAGCGACTGCGCCCGCTCGGGATCGAACGCCATCAGCGCCGCCGCCCCGGCGTCGGTCTCGTAGGGGCTGCCGCAGCCGAAGTACGCCGGGCACGAGCGCCAGTGCTCCTCGTTCCCCACCACGGCGCGGAGGAACCTGGGCTGCTCCACCAGCCACAGCATCGCTTCGCGGGCCTTCGGGTGGTCGAACGGCGGATACAGGTGGTTGAGGCGGATGTGCCCCTGCACGCCGACCGGGTCCAGGCGCTTCACCGTGACGTCGGGCGACGCCTCCATGATCGGCAGGAGGTCGTGCGGCGGGAGCTCGAAGTAGTCGATCTCCCCGGCGAGCAGCGCGTTCATGGCCGTCGCGGGGTCGGGGACGTAGAGCCACTCGACCCGGTCGACCTTCGCCACCTTGCCGCCGGCACCCCAGCTCGGCGGCTCCCTCCGCGGGACGTAGGCCTCGTTCCTGACGTAGACGACCCTGGCGCCCGGGACCCACTCGTCGGCCACGAACACGAACGGCCCGGACCCGATCACCTCGGGGACCTGCTCGAAGGGGTCGGTCAGCGCGTGCCGCTCCGGCATGATGAAGAGCACGTTCGAGCTCGCCTTGGAGAGCGACTCCAGCACCAGCCCGTACGGCTGCGTCAGGGTCAGGCGGAACGTCGCGTCGTCCACCGCCTCGAGCGCCGCGGTGACGTCCATGAGCTTCTGGCCCATGCCGTCGCGCGCGCCCCCGCGGCGGATCGAGGCGACGCAGTCGGCGGCCGTCACCGGCGCCCCGTCGTGCCAGGCGAGCCCGTCCCGCAGCCGGAACGTCCAGGTCAGCCCGTCGTCGGACACCTCCCAGGTGTCGACCATCTGCGGCTGGACGTTGAACTCGGCATCGACCGCGAACAGCGTGTCGTAGACCATGTACCCGTGGTTGCGGGTGATGTAGGCCGTGGTCCAGATCGGATCGATGTTCTTGAGGTCCGCGTGCACCACGGCCCGGAGCACGGTCTCCGCGCTGGCCGGGAGGGCCAGCGCGATCGAGGCCGCGAGCGCGAGGGCGGCGCTAGTCCGTGGCACGCAGCGCATCCTCGGCGATCCGGGCAAGGAAGCTCGCACCGATCGCCAGGTTGTCGTCGTCGAAGTCGTAGCTCGGGTTGTGGAGGGAGGCCGAATCGCCGTTGCCGATCCAGGCGTAGGCCCCCGGGCGCTCCAGGAGGAAGAACGAGAAGTCCTCCGAGCCCATCACCTGCATCTGCTCGGTCGTCACCGCCTCGCCGGTGATCTCGGAGGCGATCCGCCCGGCGAAGGCCGTCTCCTCGGCGTGGTTCACCGTCGGCGGGTAGCCCCGCTGGTAGTCGACGTCGGCCGTGGCGCCCAGCCCGCGGGCCACGGTCTCGCACACCTCCGGGAAGCGCTTCCGGACCATCTCGCCGGTCTCGGGCGAGAAGTAGCGGATCGTCCCGCAGAGCTCGGCGCTGTCGGGGATCACGTTGTACGCATCGCCCGCGTGGAACTGGGTCACCGAGATCACGAGCGTGTTCTTGGGATCGCTCGTCCGCGACACCAGCGTCTGCACCGCCTGCACGATCGCCGCCCCGGCAATGATCGGGTCGACCGACTGGTGGGGCATCGCGCCGTGCGCTCCCTTGCCCTGCACCGTGACCTTGAAGTTGTCGGCCGCGGCCATGATCGGCCCGGGCGCCACCCGGAGCTTCCCCTGCTCGAGCCCCGGCATGTTGTGCATGCCGAAGATGTTGCGCACCGGGAACCGCTCGAAGAGGCCGTCGTCGAGCATCGCCTTGGCGCCCGCGAAGCCTTCCTCCGCGGGCTGGAACACCAGCACCACGTCGCCCTCGAAGTTCCGCGTCTCCGACAGGTACTGGGCGGCGCCCAGCAGCATGGTCGTGTGCCCGTCGTGGCCGCAGGCGTGCATCACGCCGTCCGCCGAGGAGGCGTGCTCGCAGGAGTTCTGCTCGTGGATCGGGAGCGCGTCCATGTCGGCGCGGAGCCCGACCGCGGGGCCGCTGCCGTTCCGGATCCGGCCGACCACGCCGGTGCCCCCGATTCCCTCGACGACCTCGTCCACGCCGAAGGAGCGCAGCAGCTCGGCGACCCGCTTCGCGGTCCGGTGTTCCTTGTAGGCAAGTTCGGGATGGCGGTGAAAATCGCGGCGCCACTCGATCATGGCGTCGGTTCCGCCCGCAATACGGTTAATGACCGGCATGGGACCTCCTGTTTGGCTCCAAGGTACCATACCGGAGCCCGGCGACCGCCATCCGGAAGCCGTTGGACAAACCTGACCGTGCTTGTCAGGTATCCCCGACTCGTACGGTGTAAGCTGACCGACCCGCGACCCTCGCCGCGACGGAGGCCGGATGGCGCGCGACCCGTCAACCGTAGTCCGGCTCGACCGCATCTACACGCGCGGTGGCGATCAGGGCCGGACGTCGCTCGGCAACGGGCAACGGGTGCTGAAACATGCTCTCCGGATCCGCGCGGGCGGCGCGATCGACGAAGCGAACGCCTACATCGGCATTGCCCGGCTGCACGTCTCGCAGGCCGCCGACGCCATGCTGGCCCGCATCCAGAACGACCTCTTCGACGCCGGCGCCGACCTCACCACGCCCGCCCGGCGCGGCCGCCGGGCCGGGAATCTCCGTATCTCCACCGCCCAGGTGCGGCGCCTCGAGGGGGAGATCGACGAGCTCAACGCTAGGCTGGCGCCGCTGACCTCGTTCATCCTGCCTGGTGGCACCAGTGCTTCGGCCCATCTCCACGTCGCCCGGGCCATCGTCCGCCGGGCCGAGGTCGAACTGAGCGCGCTCGCTGCCCGCGCCGTGGTGCGGAACGAGCTGCTCGCCTACGTCAACCGCCTCTCGGACCACCTCTTCGTCCTCGCCCGGACCGAGGCGGCGCGGGCCGGCGGCGACGTCCTCTGGGTACCGGGCGCCAACCAGTGAGCCCAGCACAATCGAGGCGCTTCCGGCGCCTCCTGCTGACCGGTGCCGCCGGCGCCCTCGGCACGGTGCTCCGCGAACACCTCCCGGCCCTTGCCGACGTCCTCCGGGTGTCGGACCGCGCGCCGCTCGGCCCGGCGCAGGAGCGCGAGGAGGTGGTCCCGTGCGATCTCGGCAACGCGGCCGGGATGGAGGCGCTCACCCGCGACGTCGACGCCGTCGTCCACATGGGCGGGGTCTCCGGCGAAGCCCCGTTCGCCGACCTCCACCACGGCAACATCCTCGGGATGTACCACCTGTTCGAGGGATGCCGGAAGAACGGGGTCGGGCGCGTCGTCTGGGCCAGTTCTAACCACGCGATCGGCTTCTATCCCCGCACCCGGACCATCGACGCGACCGTCCCGCAGCGTCCCGACACCAACTATGGGCTCACCAAGGCGTTCGGCGAAGACCTCGCGCAGTACTACAACGACAAGTACGGAATCGAGGCAGTGTCCCTCCGGATCGGCTCCTGCCGGGACCGGCCCATCGACCGGCGGATGCTCGCGACGTGGCTCTCGTACCCGGACCTCGCGCACCTCGTGGAGCGCTCCCTCATCGCACCCGCGGTCGGACACACGGTGGTCTTCGGGGTGTCGGCCAACCACGAGTCGTTCTGGGACAACCGCGCGGCCGCCGCGCTCGGCTTCCGGCCCAGGGACAACGCCGAGGCATACCGCGCCGACATCGAGGCTTCGACGCCGCCCGTCGGCCCGGACGACCCGCTGGTCAAGTACCAGGGCGGCCAGTTTGTGGCCATGCCCCACGCGGACGACGACGCGACGTAAGCCCGCTACATTTGGCGCCCGACGCGCCGATCCAGCGCCAACCAGACGAGGGCATCCGCATGCCAGCCGACACCGCCGCACCGGGCCCGGAACAGGCCTACTTCGATGCCCTGGCCGACGGGCGCTTCATGCTGCAGCACTGCGACGACTGCGGGCGCAGCATCTTCTACCCGCGCGCCCTGTGTCCCCACTGTGGCGGCAGCGAACTCAGCGAGCGCGAGGCATCCGGGCGCGGCACCGTCCATGCCACCAGCGTCGTCCGCCGCCGCCCCGAACAGGGACCGCCCTACAACGTCGCGCTGATCGACCTCGAAGAGGGGCCCCGCATGATGAGCCGGGTTGAGACCATCGCGCCCGAGGTCGTGCGGATCGGCATGGCCGTCACCGCCGTGATCGACCGCTCCGGCGACGATCCCATGGTCGTGTTCCATCCGGCGGAGTCGAGCTCATGACCGGGCTCCGGGGAGCGGCGTCGATCGTCGGCGCCGGCACGTACGGCCTCGGCGAGGCCCCCGGGCTCAGCGAGCTCGAGATCACCGCCGGCGCGGTGCAGGCGGCGCTCGACGACGCAGGGCTGCGTCCGTCCGACGTCGACGGGGTCTTCTGCGCCTCGATGACCTTTAACATGGGCTCACTCACCCTCTGCGAGTACCTGGGCATCGCGCCCAAGTTCTCGGATTCGTCGATGATCGGCGGCTCCTCGAGCCTGGCGCATCTGCTGACGGCGATGATGGCGATCGCGACGGGGCAGTGCGACGTGGCCCTCGTCGCCTACGGCAGCAACCAGCGGTCCATGTCAGGCCGCCTCGTGTCGACCTCGAGGCCCGATCCGTTCGAGAGTCCGTACGGACCACGCCAGCCGATCACCTCCTATGCGCTCGCCGCCTCGCGCCACATGCACGAGTACGGCACCACGCGCGAGCAGCTGGCGGAAGTGGCGACGGCAGCGCGCGCCTGGGCGGCCATGAACCCCGACGCCTTTCTCCGCGAGCCCCTCTCGATCAAGGACGTCCTCAATTCGCGGCCGATCAGCGATCCCTTCACGGTGCGCGACTGCTGCCTGGTCACGGACGGCGGCGGCGCGGTCATCCTCACCTCGCCCGAGCGCGCCCACGATCTCGAGCGCCCGCCGGTCCCGGTGCTCGGCGGCGCGATGGCCCACTGGCACCGCGCCATCACCAACATGCCGGATCTGACGGTGACGGCCGCGAGCGACTCGGGCCCACGCGCCTATGCGATGGCCGGCGTGTCGGTGGACGACATCGACCTCGTGCAGGTGTACGACGCGTTCACCATCAACACGATCATGTTCCTCGAGGACCTCGGCTTCTGCGCCAAGGGCGAGGGCGGCGCCTTCGTCGAGGACGGCGCGATCGCCCCCGGCGGCAGGCTCGTGGTCAACACCAACGGCGGCGGCCTCTCGTGCTGCCATCCCGGCATGTACGGGATCTTCCCGCTCATCGAGGCGGTGCGGCAGCTGCGCGGCGACTGCGGCGAGCGCCAGCAATCCAACCCGGAGATCGCCCTCGCGCACGGGAACGGCGGCCTGTTCTCGAGCCAGGTCACGTTGATCCTCGGTGCCGACGGGACGATCTAGCCTGACGGCAGGCACGGGAAGCTGGCGGCGGCCGATATCCGGACGACGTCTACCGGGCAATCTTGCGTCATTTAACGGCTGGACCAGGAGGTGCAGGTCCGGAAGGGGGCCGCTCCCCTCTCTCGTTGCTCGCCCTTATTCCCGGAACAGATCGGCGTGGGTTCCGGTACGGGCCAAATACAGTTTCCCCTCGCGAACCCGATAGATCAGGATCCAGTCTGGTTCGAGGTGGACATCCCGATAACCGGTCCAGGGACCGCGCAATGCATGGTCCCGATACCGTGCCGGCAGGGGGTGTTGTCGAACCAGTGGGGTCAGCAACGCTCGCAGTTTGGCCAGGTCCTTGCCCCGTCTGCGCGCCCTTGCGACGTCTCGCTTGAATTGCGTCGAACGGACCGGGGTCAGCAGTTCAGATACCAACGTCCTCGAACAACTCCTCGGCGTCGGCGAACGGTTTGCCCCTGCCCTCTTCAAGCTCCTGGATCGCCTGGACGGTCAAGGAATTCGGCACCTCAACCGCGAACGGAAGACGCCTTTCCTCTGCCACCCGCAACAGCAAGAGACGGATTGCATCTGACATCGAAAGACCCATCGCCCGGAGCGCGTCCGCCGCCCGGTCCTTGGTGTCCCGATCAATCCGGGCTCGCACGACTGCATCCGCCGGCATTGACTCCCCTCCCGATTGTAGTCCTATTGTAGCTACTTACTCAGACTGTTGAAAGCCCTTTATGACGATGAAGGCTTCCCCAAGTGATCATCGACACCTCGGCCATCCTCGCCATCCTTTTCGGGGATGCGGATGCAGTCCGCTACGAACATGCCTCCGCTGCCCACCGGCCGACAGACAGCGCTTGCCTGGTGCCACCGCTCGGAGACCGGTGCATCGGGTGCCGATCCAGACATGGCAAACCAGCCCATAAAGCGGTATTCATATCGGCCCAACCAAGGCCTGATTGTTATCCTAACTACATGTTAATATGAATTAATCGTAGTACACGAAGCGGCCATGAATCCGGTCATATCTGCGGCCTCCGGCGAGGCTGAGGACCACGGCGAACGCATTGCTCAGATGGGTCCCCTGCTCATTGCGGACGGGTCCAGGCACCGCGCAGAACTCACCGATCTGGTCGTCGAACTGGCGACCCTGTCGGCCGGATTCCGGCGCAGCCTGCCAGACGGCGTGCTGACAGGGCTCGCCACGCTCGTCCGCGCGATGAACTGCTACTACAGCAACCTGATCGAGGGGCACGACGTCCA
>VXPW01000030.1:3314-7864 GCA_009839325.1 Rhodospirillales bacterium | reverse complement strand
CGCCACGTGCGGGTGGGTCGGCATTCCCCGGTCAGCCCCGGCGCGGTGCCGCGTTTCCTTGACCGGTTCGAGGCCGTCTACAGCCGCCTTGGCACGACGGACACGATCATGGCCTCCGCCGCTGCCCATCACCGCCTCCTCTGGATCCATCCGTTTCTGGATGGCAACGGGCGGGTCGCCCGCATGATGTCTTACGCCATGCTCCGGGACGCACTCGACACCGGTGGCGTCTGGTCGATCGCACGGGGGCTTGCGCGCCACGCCGACGCCTACAAGGCGCAACTGGCAGCCTGCGACCTGTCTCGCCGGAACGATCTCGACGGACGCGGAAACTTGAGCGAACAGGCACTGGCGGAGTTCACGCGGTTTTTTCTCCGCTTGTGCATCGACCAGGTACAGTTCATGGGAGGGCTGGTTACCCTCGAGCGCCTGCACAGCAGAATCATGGTCTGGGCGGAAGAAGAAGAACGCGTCGGCACCCTGCCCATGAAATCAGGCGCCGTGCTGGAGGCGGTGTTGTTCCGCGGCGAACTGCCGCGCGGCGACCTTCCGAACCTGTTGGGAACGAGGGAACGGCAAGCCCGTCGGGTGACCTCTGCCCTGCTGAAGCACGGAGCCTTGCAGTCCGAATCCTCGCGCGCCCCGCTTCGGCTCGCTTTCCCGGCACGACTGGCGTCGCGTTGGCTGCCGGGACTGTTCCCGGAAGCAGCAGACTAATCGGCATGCCCTGCTCACGGATGTCCCGCTGCTCTGCCCGCCTTGACTGCAACACCGACCGACGAGAACTCCGGTGAACAGGTTTCAGGATCGCTAAGGCGCGGTCGGCCGTCGCTTCGCCCAAATGCCAACATGGCCCGGTCAGCTTGGGGCCCCTCCCTCTCGAACGGCGATGCCAACCGTCTCGCGGGATCGCCACAGTCCGCGTGCCACACAGCGGTGGTTCGCGCCGTCGACCTGGCGGCGGATCAGGCAGTCACTCGGGCACTATGGTGCCAACAGCGGCTCAAGGCGGGCAGAAGCATCTTCCGTGAAGGGATTGAAGAACTCAACGCCGCCCAGGCGCTGGCCATCCTGCACGTCCTCACTGAGGATCGCCGAGCAACCGCTCTGCCGGGCCGTGGCCCAGAGCATCGCCTCCCAGAACGACAGCCGGTGTTCCCCGACTGCATCCATCGCTTCGACCAGGGCCACCGTGTCGGCCGAAGTCACGTGAAAGACGTCGAGCCAATCGCGCACGAGAGCGCTTGCAGCCGCAGGCGCGAGAAGGCCCTTTCGGGTCGTTGCGTGAAAGAACTCGGCAAGTGCCTGCGCGGCGAGCACGCAGTCGCTCCGGGCGGCCCGACCCACGAGCGCCCGGGACAGTTCGTGGCGTACTCCGGCATCGCGGTCAACGGCATAGACAAGAATGTTCGTGTCAAGGGAGAATCGGCCCTTAACGGTCATAGAGCTCGTCGCGCCGGATTTTCAGGCCGCCGAGCGAGGCACCGTCTTCCAGCCGTGCCATCATGCGCTGGTACGCCGCCGTCCAAACTGGGTCCACCGTCCGATCGCCCCGGTGGGGGACGAGCATCGCGATGGGCACACCGCGCCGGGTGATGACCAATTCATCGCCGCCCTCCACCTCCCGAATCAGCTTCGAGAATTCCTGATTGGCGGTCATTAGGGAGACGGTTCGCATGGACTCAGCCGTTGTCTAGCAAGTGCAATGTTGGTACTTGCGTCAGTGGCAGATTGTAAGGCGCAAACTGGCGATTTTTTCGCTGTTCTCCTGGGCAACCTCTGCTCGATCTTCGAATGGAACGGTGCTCGCGAGAGGCGGCGGCATGTCGGCGCTTGCGTGCCGGAGTTGTCGGCCTCGGCGGTTGCGGGATGTTCAGCTGACCTCTTCGCACTGACTGCAACACCGGCGGGGCAGAAACCTGGTGAACCAGATCCGTGACCGTAGCGGCGCGACCGACGAATGCCTCGTCCAACCGCCAAGATGGCCCAGTTTGGCTTGGGCCCCCTCTTTTGAATGTCAGCGGTAATCGTCTTTCAGGTTCGCCAGAGGGGAGTGAGCCGCCCGAGTATTCACCGAAAGGGTGGTTTGGGCCGCACTCGACTAGCATATTTTGTGACGCTAACATGCGTGAACATACCTGAGGTTCTGACATGCAATTCCGGAATTTCGTCGAAGACCAAGTCTTCTCGCCGACTCTCATTGCCAATGCGCTACGGACTACCAAGTCCGAGATCGCGGGGACACTGGGGCTCGGAAAGGATGCGTTCTCGCGCCAGACCAGAATCCGAGCGCGGAAGACCCAGACCCGTTTGCGCGAGATGTTGGAGATCCTCAACCGCATTGAGGCCGAGACAGGGTCTCCGATCGGAGCCTATGCCTGGTTCCGGGCAGAGCCCTTGCCCGGCTTCGGAGGCATGACACCGGATCAACTGGTGCGTGACGGCCGGGCCAGCCACGTCCATGCGTATCTCGACCGCGTCATGGCCGGCGGCTATGCGTGAATCTTCCGCCAACTGATGCACTTCAAAGGGCTGGTGTACCGGGCACACAATCCGCAGTGGGCATGGACTCCCTTATCCGGCGAAGGCGCGCGACGCCACGGTGGGCGCTTCAATCGGCGTGGTATTCCGGCAATCTACACCTCGCTCACGGTGCTGACCGCCATACGCGAGGCCCAGCCCGCGGGCCGGCCAATCCAACCACTCACGCTCTGTGCGTACGAGGTTGACGCGGAACCCGTCTTCAATGCATCGGACGAAGAGCAGCGCCTCACATTGGGTATAGAAGAAGCCGATCTTGCATGTCATCGCTGGGAAGCAGAAATGCTGGCTGGTTCGATCCCCGCCTCACAGGCTCTGGCAGACCGGCTGATCGCGGCGGGGTATGTGGGCATGCGGGTCCGAAGCTATGCCATTGGCAGCAGTCCCGACGACATCAATCTGGTCATGTGGAAATGGAGCTCTAGCCTACCGACGAAGCTGATTCTGATCGACGACGACGGGCGCCTCTCCGGACATTGATCGGGTGTCCCGGAGGTTCGACCCTCCGACCGCATCACGAGAGGAATCCACAGCAAATCAACCTGAACGGCATTGACGCAGGTGCACGGCCGCCGGCCAAGTCGCACGCCGAAGCTGCTGGACCACCGGCTGCAGGCAGTGGCTGAGAAAGCAACTTGCCGCATTCCCGTCGGACCCGGTCGTCAGGTCCAGCCATCGCCATTCCGCCGCCGTCCGGCGTCAGTACGGCCATCGGACCAAGCAGCCATGCCGGCCTGGCGCGCCATGGCTTCCTTGACGAGTTCCGCGCGCGAGCGCGGCCCTTGGAACAGGTCCCCTTCCGCGTGCAGGTTGAATTTCTCGACCAGGCGATCCATCGCGTCGGCATGACGTTCCACCCTCCCGTCGGCGTGGATGTGCCGGATCTCCAGACCCCATAGATGCAGCGCCCTGGCGACGAGCAGCGTTCGGTGGCAGTCCAGCGGTTCCCTTTCCGCACACATGAGAGCGATCGATTGCCTCGCCGCTCCCCGCAGGACGCGGCCGATCCCTGCCCGGAACGGCTCCGTGCGCATGACCCGTTCATAGCTGACACGTCCATGCTCGTAGAGCGCAGGATCCCTGGGCCGTCCGCCCAGCTCTCCACCGAGGAACACGTAGTCGATGCCGCGCGTCTCGAGCGCCGCGGCCAGTGCTTTGCGATTGAAGTGCGGGTGGCGGCGGCTATGGGGCACCGAACGCACGTCGGCGAGCGCGGTGACGCCGTGTTGCAATAGAAGGGCCAGAAACCCGTCCAACGGGTGGTTGGAGTGGCCGATCGTGAACACGGCTTTGGTGGTCGTACCGCCCGCTGTCATCTCGTCACCGACCGCCATTGAGAATTTCGGCTACCCGCTCCCCGAATCCCGGTGTTCAGGCCCGCGGAGCCCGATCACCAGATGGTAGTTGTTCGCTCCCCGCGACAGGCTCGCCGGGAGTCCGGCACCGTCACGCATACGACCCGCCGCTGCCGGGTCGCGTGGTCGTACCCGGTCTGCCGCCCCCGCGTGAAGTCCTCCCGTGTCTCCGGGACCAACCCGACACAACGGAGCAGAGGCAGGGGCCGCCATGCGTCGTCGGGCAGCGTATGCTCGGTCGATTGCCGTGGGCCGGCCAGGTCGCCCCGCAGGTTGATACGAACCCGGGGAGGCCCTCGTGACCAGACCACTCGCCTATTGCGCCGTCGCGGCGCTGTCCATCTCGTTCGCCGAACCGAGCCCCGTCCACGCCCAGGCAACGGAGAGCGATGCTGCGCGGGAACGCGTGGCCGCCTGGAATGATCGGTGTGGAACCCTTTGGGCGGAGCTCCAGCCGTGGGGGACGTCTCGTTTGCACAGTCCGGACGAGGCCGTCGCGCGCGGATTCATCGCGGTTCTCGCCGGCCGAGGTGGACCGGTTCGGATGGCCGAGGAGTACCTTCACTCCTGCGTACCAGTGATCGACCAGATCCTGAAGTCCGAAGTCGGCGGGCTGTGCCGGCAGTGGATGCGGGAGCTCGCCCAGGGACCCGG
>VXPW01000030.1:1891-3214 GCA_009839325.1 Rhodospirillales bacterium | reverse complement strand
AACGCCGGCGCCGCGACGGCCAGGGTGCAGAGGCCCGGAGCCAGGGCCGTGGAGGAGAAAGCGATGGACCGAGCACGCCGCCACCACGACATGGGAGGGCTTGAGGCCGGGTCCATCGACCGCGCGGAACGCGTCCCTGCGCCGTGGGAGAAGCGGGTCGACGCGCTCCTGGTGCTCCTGAGGCAGCAGGAAATCCTCACGGTGGACGAGCTTCGCCGCGGGATCGAGGAACTCGGCGCCGACGCCTACGACCGCTACAGCTATTACGAGCGGTGGATGGCCTCCATGACGAACCTCCTGCTCGAAAAAAGGGTCATCGAGGTCGACGAGCTTGGCGAGCGCATGGCGGCGATCGAAGCGGGGCGCCACGAGGCGCTCCGGTGAGCGGCCCGGCACCAAGATATGCGCGTGGCGGCCGCGTCCGGGTCTCCGAACGGTTCCCTCCGGGGCACGTGCGCACGCCTTGGTACTGCCGCGGCAAGATCGGCCAAGTAGAACGGATCTGCGGACGCTTCCGGAATCCGGAGCAGCTCGCCTACGGCGACCGGGAGGCCGCTCTGGAGACGCTCTACCGCGTCGGATTCCCCAGCAGGTCGCTGTGGCCCGACTACCGCGGTAGCGAGCGTGACCGCGTCGAGATCGAAATCTACGAGCATTGGCTCGAGCCGGTGTCCGGAGATACGGAATGACTGGGCCCGCCGGCGGGAACACGCACGGCCACAACCACGACGGCTACGACGTGGATCCCACGCACCACCACCCCCCGCAACCGGATCTGGAGGACACCCCTCTCGTCCGACACCAGGTGATGCAGATGGCGGTGACCTCGCTTCTTGTCGAGAAGGGGATCTTCAGCGCGGACGACATGCGGGCACAGGTCGAGCGGATGGACGCCCTAAACCCGAGCACCGGCGCACGTCTCGTAGCCAGGGCTTGGGTCGACCACGCCTTTGGCAAGCGCCTGCTGACCGATTCCAAAGCGGCCGCAGCGGAGCTAGGCATCGATATCGGACCGATTCCGATCCTCGTGATGGCAAACACACCCCGGACCCACAATCTGGTGGTGTGCACCTTGTGCTCGTGCTATCCGAAGTTCCTGCTCGGTCTTCCCCCCGACTGGTACAAGTCCCGGAACTACCGCCGCCGGGCAGTGCGCGAGCCGCGCCGCGTGCTGGCCGAGTTCGGCACCGATCTCGACCCTGACGTCAGCATCCGGGTGCACGACAGTACCGCCGACATGCGTTACCTGATCCTGCCTATGCGCCCGGCCGGCACGGACGGCATGAGCGAAGAAGACCTGGCCGGCCTGGTCACCCGGGACGC
>VXPW01000030.1:0-1791 GCA_009839325.1 Rhodospirillales bacterium | reverse complement strand
GCGGTAGCACTGGTTACGAGCACAGCTTCGGCGCAGGACTACGTAACCGATGAGATGCTGCTTGAGGCAGCCCAGGATCCCAACAACTGGCTCATGGCGCCACGGGACTACTCGGGCACCCGGTACAGCCCGCTTGCCCAGATCAACACCAAGACGGTCAAACGCCTGGTACCCAAGTGGACCTTCTCGTTCGGCGTTCTCGACGCGCAGAACACTACGCCGCTTGTGAACAACGGCGTGATGTACGCGACCGCCTCGCACGGCCGGACCTTCGCGATCAACGCTCGCACTGGCGACGAGATCTGGCGGTACTACGACGAGATTCCGGAGGGGGTCGCGGGCAACATGTGCTGCGACATCGGCAACCGCGGCGTCGCGCTGTATGGCGACAAGGTCTTCGTCGCGACACCGGATTCCGATGTGGTAGCCCTCGACTCCAAGACGGGTGAAGTCGTCTGGCACACCAACATCGGGAACTGGGAAGAAGCGTACACCATGACCGTTGCCCCCCTGGTCGTGAAGGGCAACGTGATCGTGGGCCTGTCCGGGGCGGAATACCCCACCCGGCTCTACATCGAAGCGCTCGACGCTGAAACCGGTGAGCAGGCGTGGCGGCGCTACACCATCCCGGCGCCGGGCGAGCCGAATCACGATACCTGGGGGAGTGCAGAATCCGCCGCGTACGGCGGCGCCTCGGCGTGGATCACCGGTGCCTACGATCCGGAACTCGACACCCTGTACTGGGGCGTCGGCAACCCGAACCCCGACTGGGACGGCGTCGACCGCCCGGGGGACAACCTCTACTCCAACACCACGCTCGCCCTTGATCCCTCGACCGGAGAGATCAAGCACTGGTACCAGTACACCCCGCACGACGTCTGGGACTACGACGGCAACAACGAGCCCGTCCTGATGGACGTCGACGGCAGGCAGCTGTACTTCCACGGCGACCGCAACGGTCTCCTGTACGCGATCGACCGGACCGACAGCAGCTTCGTCTGGGGGGTCCCGATCTCCAAGGTCAACTGGATGACCGGGTTCACGCCCGAGGGCCGACCCATCGTGAACCCCGAGAAGGTGCCGAGCTACGACTACGAAGCGAAGGACATCTGTCCTGCGTCCGAAGGCGGCAAGTGGTGGAATCCCATGTCGGTCAATCCGCACACCAAGATGATCTTCGTGCCCAGCCGCGAGATCTGTGTGGACATCAAGAGCGCCCCGCTCGGCGAGGGGCTCAACCCGCCGGTGCGGACCGTCGGCAAGCCCTACTGGGGCATCGGCACGATCGGCTGGAACCCCGGCTACGGACAGCTGGTGGCGTTCGACGCACGGACCGGGGAGAAGACCTGGACCGTCAAGGCGCCGTCCCCCTACACCAGCGGCCTGCTCACCACGGGCGGCGGTCTGCTGTTCGCGGGGACGCCGGAGGGCTACTTCAAGGCGTACCGGCAGGAAACCGGCGAAGAGCTCTTTTCCTACAACATCGGCACCGGCATCTTCGGCAGCCCGATGACCTACGCCATTGACGGCAAGCAGTATGTTGCCGTCCCGGCCGGGTTCGGCGGCTGGACGGGCTGGGCCATCTTCGGGAAAGGTGGAGCACCGCAACTGAAGGACAGCCGCAAGGGTGGCTACCTGATGGTGTTCGGTCTCTTCGACAGATGATTCGGCGCAGCGTCAGCCCGGGCTGCCGCGCCGCACCCGCAGGGCCCCCGGGCGCGCCGACCCCCAACCCCGCGGGTATGTGTTGAAAAAGAGGCGGGGGCGCCGCCACGAAGCGGGTGAAGACAG
>VXPW01000100.1 GCA_009839325.1 Rhodospirillales bacterium | reverse complement strand
ACATGGATCTCACTCCGGGTTCGGGTTGCGTTGCGGAACAAGTTAGGCATGCTTTGGCTGATAACAATCCATCCATGAGGCACAACATTGTTGCAAAAATCGCAAAGATCATGCCGACGCTGAACGCCCTCCGCTGTTTCACCGCGACCGTCGAAGCCGGAGGCTTTTCCGCCGCGGGCCGAAACCTCGGTGTCGCCCCCTCCTCGGTGTCACGCCAGATCTCCGCGCTGGAGGACAGTGTCGGTGCCCAGCTGCTGCTTCGCACGACTCGGAAACTCAGCCTCACTGAGGCCGGGCGGCTCTATCATCAACGCGTTGCGCACATTCTGGCGGACCTCGACGAAGCGACGACCGCGGTTTCCGATCTCGAGCGGGCGCCGCGCGGTGTTCTCCATGTCAACGCACCGATCGCCTTCGGAACCCGCCACATCGTGCCCGCGACGCCGGCGTTCCTGGCCCGCTTTCCCGAGGTACGGATCGAGCTCACCCTGACCGACAATTTCGTCGACCTGCTCGAGGTCGGCGCGGATGTCGCTGTTCGCGTGGGCGAGCTTGAGGACTCGAGCCTGATCGCGCGTCGGCTGGCCGCCAACCGCCGCATCCTGTGCGCCAGCCCCGATTATCTCGCTGGTGCCGGAACACCAGATCGGTCTTCCGATCTGATCGCCCACAACTGTCTCGTCTACACCCGTCATCAGGGGAGTGTGGACTGGAATCTGGAGGGACCTGACGGACCTAAGGAAGTGCGTGTCACCGGCAGTCTGCGCACCAACAACACTGAAGCGCTCCATGCGGCGGCGCTGGGCGGGCTCGGCATCGTGCTCCTGCCGTCCTGGTTGGTGGGGCACGAGGTTCAGTCAGGGCGGCTGGTTCAGATTCTCGGCCATTACCGGGCTTCCCCCTCAGCCCTCGACACATCCATCTATGCGCTTTACCCCGCCAACCGGCATCTCTCCAGCAAGGTTCGGGCGTTCGTTGACTTCCTGGTGGAGCGCTTCAGCCCAGCGCCCTACTGGGAAGAGGCGCCAGGCTAGCCCGCTGGGATCTGCCGCCCCGGATACTTTGCGGCTTCACCAGGAACGCTTTCTCGTGCAACCTCGCGCGTGTTGCCGCAACCGTTTCCAGGCGACACGCGGGCGCAGGCGAGGATCCGGGAAGAACACATCAAGTTTGATGCCGTTCCGGACAGCTCGTCCGTCATGGTCCGTCAACTCGCCGCAGCTGCCAACCTTGGCTTCCCAGCGACGCCACGCCGATGCTAGTACGTGGAAGACCCGTTCCCGGACCAGCAGCAGGCTGACCAGGCCCGGACAACTCTCTGAAACGGCGCTGGTGAATCCGGGCCGGCACAGCGTCGCTTCCGGCCGGACGAATCGTTTGGGCGGCCGGACCCGGAATCCTCCGGTGATTCAGAAGCCGCGTGTCTTGAAGTAGTGATCCACGTAGTCCGCGATGGCGGTCATCAATTGGCGACGGTACTTGGCGCTGGCAAGGAGCTTGGCATCGTTCGCGTTGGAGACGAAGCCCATTTCGATCAGCACCGACGGAATATGAAAGCCGCGCAGCACGGCAAAGTTTGCCTGCCGGTGTGGCCGCCGGAGGAGCCGAATTCCGCGCTCTCCGAGTGATGCGACCAGCGACTCGGCAAACTGCGCCGAGAGATTGCGGGCCCCGGTACGGGTGAGGTCCATCATCGCACTTTGGACCTGTCGGTCGTACGTTTGCAGGTTGGCCACGTCCAGTACCGCATCGACTGCATCCGCATCCCTGGCCAGCGTTTCGGCCAGTCGGTCCGACGCCTTGTCGGACAGCGTGTACGCACTGAGGCCGCGGGTCCCCGGTCGCTTGACCGCATCTGCGTGCAGCGACACGAACAGGTCGCCCTTCGCCTGGACAGAGATTTCGACCCGTTTGCGAAGCGGGATGTACACGTCGGTTTCACGGGTGAGAACGACCTTGTATTTCCGCTTCCGGAGGATCTCCCGCAACCCCTTGGCGGCCGCTAGCGTCAGGTCCTTTTCTCGCAGGGACCCCCGTATCGCACCCGGGTCCTTGCCGCCGTGTCCCGCATCGATGATGACCGTGAACGGCGTGTTGCGCGCGCGGGGTTCCGCCAGCCCCCCTTTCAGATCAAGAACAATCCGGTCCGGCCGGCCACCGTCCGGCGGAAGCTTGAAGTGCCGGTGCAAGTGAAAGGCGCCCGCTGTATCGAATACCAGGCGCGTGACCTGAGTCTCGCGGCGGCCGACTCGAATGCGCTGCACGGCGCCAGCGGCCGCAACCCGGCCCAGTTCGCCGAGGCTGGCCGACACGTCGACCACGAGGCGATCCGGCTCCTGGAGCACGAAGGCTTCGTATGGAGCGGGCGCCGACAAGTCGACGACAACCCGTGTCACGGCCTCAGCGTCCGTGCGCCCGCCCTCCGGCGCACCGATCCGAACGTTGTCCACCGTTGCGTCCGCCGCAGCGCCCGCGTGCGCTAGCCCGATAAGGATCCCGAACCCGACAGTGGCCGCACACGCGCGCAACCGTGCCCGACCGGCGGACAGCACATGATCACGCAGGATCATATGAGAACATGTGTTGTTGCATGGATGGTATGTTCCAACGCGAGGGCCCCGTCTCCATATCAAGCTTGCGAAAAACCGCGAAACCTGCGATACTCCAAGTGAATAGCAGACAGTGCCAAGATTGCGCGACTACGTGGCGCCGGGCACTGCTCCGAAAAAATTTACCTAAGGGCGGCCCACGCAACGCCGGTCGCCGGCCTTCAATGTCCTAGCTCGTGCCAAGTCATATCGCAAACACGGCGCGCTGCCCCGCCGGACCGAACTTGAGCGGCGGGCGCACCACGGACATTGGCAAATCGCTCAACGAGTACCGGCCAGATTTGACTGGCCCGGATTCACGACATTTCGCGGCTGCTGCCCCTGCTCGCAATGCAGGGGCCTATGCGCCGACCTGGAGTTTTCATGCCAAAACGAATGCTAATCGACGCGGCACGTCCCGAAGAGACGCGTGTCGTCGTTGCTGATGGGGCTCAACTAGAGGATTACGATGTAGCACTCGCCTCACGCCCGCAGATCAGGGGCAACATCTACCTCGCCAAGGTGGTTCGCGTTGAGGCGTCGCTGCAAGCGGCTTTTGTCGACTACGGACACGAGAAGCACGGGTTTCTGAGCTTCACGGAAATCCACCCCGACTATTTCCAGATTCCCGTCGCCGACCGAGAGGCCATCGTAGCGCGCGACAGCGAACTCGCGCGCCAGGAGGCTGAAGCCGACGAGTTGGATGACGATGACCCGGAGGACCTCGACGCCGCCGACACGGGAGAGGAACTGTCCGCGGACTCCGGTGAAGACGATGAAGATCAAATTGCCGAAGGGGACAACCGCAGCGAGCGGCCTCGGCGCCGCTTGAGCCGGCGACGGTCGGAAAAGCAGCGGCGGGCGGAACTGTACCGGAACTACCGGATTCAGGAGGTCATTCGCAACGGACAGCTGATCCTGGTCCAGGCCACAAAGGAACAGCGCGGCAGCAAGGGTGCCGTGTTTTCCAGCTACATCTCGCTGCCCGGCCGGTACACGGTGCTCATGCCAAACACCGCCCACGGCGGCGGCGTCAGCCGAAAGATCGGGAGCCCCGACGACCGCAAGCGCCTTCGAAAGGTCGTGAAGGACCTGGAGGTGGCGGAGGGCATGTCGGTGATACTTCGCACCGTCGCCAAGGGCCGCACCCGCGCCGAGATCCGCCGTGACTTCGATTACGTCGTCTCGCTCTGGTCCGACATCCGGGAAAAGACCCTCAACTCCGTCGGTGCGTCGCTGGTCCACCACGAAAACGACCTGGTCAAGCGGGCGGTGCGCGACATGTATCAGTCCGACGTGTCCGAGGTCATGGTCGCCGGCGAGGAAGCGTACCGACGGGCCAAGGACATCACCAAGGTTCTGTCGCCGTCGAAGGCACGTCATGTCAAGCTGTACCGCGGCGACCTCCCGTTCTACCACTCCTACGGTATTGAACGCCCGCTGGCCAGCGTCCATCGGCCGGAGGTGCGGCTGCCGTCCGGGGGCTCGATGGTCATCGCGCAGACGGAGGCACTGGTTACCGTCGACATCAACTCGGGACGCGCAATCCGCGAACGGCACATAGAAGAGACGGCACTCAAGACCAATCTCGAGGCGGTAGACGAACTGGCGCGGCAGTTCCGGCTCCGGGATCTCGCCGGGCTTATCGTCATCGACTTCATCGGCATGGAGCGACGGCGCAACAACGACCAGGTCGAGCAGCGCCTAAAGGAAGTCCTGAAGCATGATCGCGCCCGCACCCATGTCGGTCGCATGTCGGAGTTTGGCCTGATCGAAATGTCGCGCCAGCGGCTCCGGGCCAGCATCCACGACACCCAGCACGAGCCCTGCGCCAACTGCCACGGCCACGGCTGGACCTACCGGCCCGAGGCGCACGCGCTGATGGTGATTCGTGCGCTGGAATGCGAGGTCGCGAATCATCGAGGCTGCCGGTTCCGCGTATCGGTTCCCCCCGCCTGCGCACAGTACCTGTCCGAAACCATGTGGCGGGCGGTGCACCAACTCGAGACGCAGTTTGAGGTCCGGATCGAAATCCAGGCAACAGCCGAACCGCTGGCCGACAACTACCTGCTTGAGGTCGTCCGCGCTGACGGTGCCAGCGTGTCGCTCAATCCGACGCAGGCGAACGAGTTGGACTCCGGAACCACCAGGCAGGGGGAGCGGAGCCGCCGCGGTGCGCGAAACCGGGCTTCTGCCCGGGATGAGGACGGCGCGGAGGAGCGCCCGGCACGGTCCAGACGGGCCCGTTCGGCTCATGCCGATGACGGCGGTCAGCACGGGGAAGAAGAGCGGCGACCTCGGAGCCGCAACGGCAGAGCGTCGGCCCGACGCAGCAGCGACGACGATAAACGCAGTGCCCGCAATGGACACCGGCGACCGATCGATCGCGCCGATTTCGACGACGACACCGAAGAGGGTTACTCCGAGCGCCGGCGCGCGATGCCCGTGTCTCGCGATGAATACGACGAGGACAGCGACGAGGAACGCCGCCCCAGGTCACGACGCGCCCGGGCGAGTTCTCCCAACGGGTACGACGACGCGGAAGGGAGACGTCGGTCCCGAGGCCGTCGCGGCCGGGCCGTTGAACGTGACCAGGTCGACGACGTTTCCGACGAAGATCGCACCCGTCATGAACGTTGGTCCCGGCCGGTCGATGATGACGACTACGACGTCGACGAGGAACGCCGCAGTTCCGAGCGGGGAGCTCGATACGCGGAACGTGACGCCGATGAGGATGACGACCTGATCAGGGACACCCGTTCCCGCCGGCGGAGGTCCCGCACGCAAATGCGGCAGGACGGCGATCACGACGCGGCCGACGCGCCCCGCGCGCGAGGAAGGCGTTCGCGGGCTCCGTCTGACAGCGAGTACGACGACGAGTTTCCTGAAGAACCGCGTCCTCGGCGGCGGCGCGCTCAGGCCGCGCCACGCAGCGAGCCTGCAGATCTGTTCGAAGAAGGCCCCCGCACCGGCCGAAGGCGGGAGAGGCCGCATCCCGCAGACGACCGCTCCGACCTGGCCGCGAATGAACCGAGGGGGCGTAAGCGCCGGGCGCGTTCGGCCGGGCGCGACGAGCTCAGCAGTGAGAAGACGGAGGAAAGGCGGCCGCGACGCTCGTCGTCCGGACAGGACTCTGTCGAGGACGGCCACGATGCTGCGGAGGACTTTGGTGAGTCGATGCCGGACGGCGGTAGGCCGGCGGACGCAGATGATCGATCCGAGGCACCGGAAGTCTTTGCCGATGCCGCCGACGCAGATGGCTACGCAGTCGGGGAGGCGGAATCTCCGTTCGAGGAGCAGCCGGAAACGCCGCTCTCCGGTCCGAGCGACCGCCCGGGCCGACGCACGCGACGAGGATCGCGCGGGGGCAGCCGGCGTCGGAGCTCGCGCGTCAAACGGCGAGAGACCCAGGCTCCCGAACGGCGCGACGACTTGGACGCCGACATGAGCGATGCCTCGGTCAGCGCCGTGAATTCGCCCGACTTCGAACAGTCCGCCGACTTCGGAGCGGCGTCGCCGGACCCGGACCCGTTCGGGGCCGCTACTGACGTCTCGGAACGGGCTCCTTCAGCCCAGGTGTCCACCTTCGCTACGGCCCCCGCTCATCCTTTCGGAGGCGCCGACGAGCCGATTGTTGCGAACGTTCCGTCGGAACCCTCCCCGGCGTCCGAGGATCCCTTCGGCGCGCCGGCCCAGCTCCGTGTTGACCCTGATCCAGTGGCCAACGACGCGGCGGCCGGGCCCGAGGACCCGTTCGCCGGCCAGGTGCCGTCATCACGATCGGAGCCGACGGCGCTGGCTGACGGCGAGCTGAACGGCAGTTCCGAAGTGCGATCGGAGGCCGAGGCGGGACCGCGAGCCGGGCGATGGTGGACGACGTTTCGGGGGCGCTCCTGATCATCGGCCCCCAGTTTGTCGGGGGGTCCAACTGCTGAGCCTGTCCATGGCCGACTGGATGGTTTCGGGGGCGCCTGAGTAGCTCAGGCGGACAAACCGGTGCCCCCGGTCGCGGTCGAAATCGACTCCGGGGGCGACCGCGATCCCTTGGTCTTGCAACAGTTGGCGCGCGAATTCGAACGAGTCATCCGTAAAGTCCGAAACGTCCACGTATAGGTAGAACGCGCCATCGGCGGCAGCGACCCTGTCGAAGCCGGATCGCGACAGTCCATCAAGCAGACTGTCCCGGTTGGCGCGATACCGCTCGACGTGCGAGTCGAGTTCCGCGTAGCAATTGAACACTTCACAGGCTCCCACTTGAGCCACGGTGGGCGCACACAGGAAAAAGTTCATGGCGAGTCGCTCGGCGGCAGCGATGAGTTCCGCAGGCCCTACCACCCAGCCAAGGCGCCACCCCGTCATTGCGAAATACTTCGAGAAACTGTTCACGACGACGGATTGGTCATCAATACCCAGCACCGTCGGGCATGCACGTTCGTACGTAATGCCGTGGTAGATCTCGTCTGCGACGAGTCGAATATTCCGTTCCCGACAGAATGTGACCAGCCTTCGTAGTTCCGTCTCAGGCATCACCGATCCGGTCGGATTGGCGGGGCTGGCCAAGACGACGCCTTGCAGGTCGTCGGCCACGGGCCGAAGAAGATCGACCACAGGCTGGTAGGCACTTTCATGAAGCCCGGGAATCGACACCACATCGATTCCCAGTGCCGTCAGAATGCTTCGGTAGGCCGGGTATCCCGGAGAGGCAAGGGCCACCCGGTCACCAGGATTGAAGAGCGCGAGGAACACGAGAATGAATGCACCCGAGGCGCCGGTCGTGACAATGACGCGTCCCGTCTCGACTTCCACGCCGTAGAAGTCACGGTAGTGCGACGCGATGGCGCGACGTAGTTCCGGTAGCCCGAGCGCCTCGGTGTACCCGGTGCGGCCGGCCTCGATTGCCGCCGTGGCTGCGTCGCGCACCTTTGCCGGGGCACGGGCATCCGGCTCCCCCACTTCAAGGTGCAGAACGTCCTGACCGAGGGCAGCCAGGCGATTCGCCTCGGCGAGCACTCCCATGGCATGAAACTGCGGTACTTGTGACCTGGCTGACAATTTGCCGAGCACCATCGGACTCCCGCTACCTCGACTGACATCTCTCGCTCGGGTGGCGTCGTTGGATCGGCATCGTGCACCCGTTCTCGTTCACCCTGCATCGTTCAGCGACGCGTATCAAGCTCGTGATCGGCGCTGCAGCACAAACGGCTTCGGTTTGCGCGAGACTGGCGCCTTCAGGAATGGCGCCGGCTTCCCGAACGCGGCAGCCCGCAGCCCGGACATGTCCGCCGACGCATCGGCGCATCATCGACGGTTACCCGTGTATACTCCCTCGCCTTTGACCGCCGGATCCGCTCGCACCGGAACGAACTCAGGACGACATCACATGTCACGACGCTGTGAACTTACCGGCAAGGGCGTGCTTACCGGCAATAACGTCAGCCACGCCCACAACAAGACACGTCGCCGATTTCTCCCGAATCTGCAACGCGTGTCGCTGCACAGTGATCTGCTTAACCAGACCGTCCGGTTCCGCGTGGCTGCTTCGACGCTCCGGACGGTGGACCGGAAGGGCGGTCTCGACCTGTTCCTCCTGGATGCCGATCCGCAGTGTCTTTCGTCGCGAGCCCGGGCACTTCGGACGCGCCTCGAGAAACGCCAGGCGAGCGCCTAGACGTTCCTAGATCGCCAGCGGCCCAGGTCGACCGGGACGCATCTCTTCGGAAAACAGTTCGGCAAGCTGCCCGGTGATCGCGCCGCCCAGTTGCGCGACGTCAAATATCGTGATTGCCCGCCGATAGTAGCGGGTCACGTCATGCCCAATTCCGACTGCCACCAGTTCCACCGGTGACGTCCGCTGGATGGTGTCGATCACTTCGCGGAGGTGCCGATCGAGATAATGGCCATGGTTGGCCGACAGGGTGCTGTCGTCCACCGGGGCTCCGTCCGAAATTACTGTGAGGATGCGCCGCTGTTCGGTGCGCGCAAGTAACCGCTGATGCGCCCACAGCAATGCTTCGCCGTCGATATTCTCCTTCAGCAGGCCTTCCCGAAGCATCAGACCGAGGTTCCGCCGCGCCCGGCGCCAGGGGGTGTCAGCTGCCTTGTAGACGATGTGCCGAAGGTCGTTGAGCCGGCCCGGCCCCGCAGGCCGGCCCGCCTCCAGCCAAGCAGCCCTCGCCTGCCCGCCTTTCCAGGCTCGGGTCGTAAACCCGAGAATTTCCACCTTGACGCCGCATCGCTCGAGGGTGCGCGCGAGAATGTCCGCACTGATCGCGGCGACCGTGATCGGCCGGCCGCGCATCGAGCCCGAATTGTCCAGCAGCAGCGTCACAACGGTGTCGCGAAAACGTGTCTCCGCCTCGCGCTTGAACGACAGCGGCGTGGCGGGGTCGACCACCGCGCGGGCCAGCCGGGCGCAGTCGAGGAGGCCTTCCTCCAGGTCGAATTCCCACCAGCGCACCTGCTGGGCCAGAAGCAGACGCTGCAACCGGTGGGCAAGTCGCGCGATGAGGCTTTCGAACTGCACGAGGTGCCGGTCCAGGGCTTCCCGCAACCTGACCAGCTCATCCGGTGCACACAATTCTTCCGCCGGAATGACTTCGTCGTGCTTCCGCGTGAAGATGGCGTACGGGACCTGCTCGGAACCGTCGGCAGAGAGATTGTGCCAGGCGGGCGGTGCGCTGCTTTCCTCCTCCTCCTCGCCCTCGCCGTCCAGCCCGGACGTGCTGTCACCGCCATCTTCCTCTGGCAGCTCGTCGTCCAGGGCGCCCGTCCCGGGCATTCCGTCCGTCTCGCCGTCGTCCTCGTCTTCGGCATCCATGTTGCCTTGGGACTGCTCGTCGTCCGCCGCGCTCTCCTCGTCTTCGCCCTGCTCGTCTTCCTGACGGGTCAGCGTGTGGAGGTCGAGATCATCCAACAGCTCGCGAAGATGGTTCGCGAAAGCCGCTTGGTCATCGATCACGTCAGCCAGGGTGTCGAGTGACCTGCCGCTCACAAAGCGGAACGTGCCTTCCCACCGCTGCACGAGGGCGGCGGCGTCCACAGGAACCGGGCGGCCCGTCAGCCGCTCCCGAACCATGAGCCGCAGCGCACTGGCAAGCCCATCGTTCCCGTCTTCCGCTGCCGTGATGGCGGCGGACCGACGCGCCTCGTCGGCCAGCGCCGCGTCGAGATTGTCGGCCACGCCCCGCATGGCGTTGGCGCCCAGCGCCTCGTACCGCGCCTGCTCGGCGGCGTCGAGCAGTGCCTGGCCAAGCGGATTCGGGGACCCGAGCTCCTGGTGGAGGGCTGCGTCATGGTGCCGCAGCTTGAGCGCGGCCGTGTCGGCGATCCCGCGTATCGACGCGGCATCGACGGCGTCGCGGGTCGGCACCGGAATGGAGACCGCGGGCGCCTCCGCGGACACGTTGCCGAACCTCACTTCCACATCGGCCTGGCCGGCAAGCGCCCGGACCGCACCGGCGGTCGCCCGCTTGAAGTCGTCCAGTCGACCGCGGGCCCCGGTTGCCGTCATCCCTTCGGCATCCCGCTGACCCAGCTCTCCGGCAGGTCGCGCCCGAAACAGCGCTGGAAATATTCCGCCACCACCGAGCGTTCGACCTCGTCGCACTTGTTCAGGAACGTCAGGCGGAAGGCAAGTGCGTTGGCCTCCTCCCGGTCACCGCCACCGGCCTCAAAGATGAGCGCGTTCTCGGCCCACGTGATCACGGTCCGCGGCGACATGACCGTTGAGATGTCGCCTGCCGCCAGTCCCCGGCGTGTCAGATTGGCGACGGCGACCATCGCCTTCACGGTCTCCGAGTGCCCCGGTTCCGCGAAGGCAGGCACCTTGGCGTGGACGATCTCCACTTCCGCGTCCTCCGCCAGATAGTTCAGCGTCGCCACCACATTCCAGCGGTCCATTTGTCCCTGGTTGATCTGCTGGGTTCCGTGGTAGAGGCCGCTGGCGTCACCCAGACCGATGGTGTTGGCCGTCGCAAACAGACGGAACCCGGGATGCGGCCGCAGGACGCGGTTCTGGTCGAGGAGCGTGAGCCGGCCGTCGACTTCCAGCACCCGCTGGATCACGAACATGACGTCGGGTCGACCGGCGTCGTACTCGTCGAACACCAGCGCCGTCGGGGACTGCAGCGCCCATGGCAGCATGCCTTCCCGGAACTCGGTGATCTGGTGGCCGTCGCGGACCACGATGGCGTCCCGGCCGACGAGATCGATCCTGCTGATGTGGCTGTCGAGGTTGATCCGGACGCAGCGCCAGTTCAGGCGGGCGGCAACTTGCTCGATGTGGGTCGACTTGCCCGTGCCGTGATAGCCCTGGATCAGCACCCGGCGGTTGTCGCGAAATCCCGCAAGGATGGCGAGGGTCGTCTCGGGATCGAAGCGGTACGAGTCGTCGATCTCCGGAACATGCTCATCCGGTTGCGAGTACGCGGGAACCTCGAGGTCGGTATCAATTCCGAAAACCTCTCGAACCGAGACGACGGAATCGGGTACAGGGGTTCGAACGGCTTCGGGGCCAGCTGGAATATTCGACATGTGTGCGTGTTCGACTTCGAGGAAAGCGCGGCCCGCTCAGGCCTTGCCGTGGTAACGGGTAAGAACGGCATACGCCGCGTTAATTCCGACCAGCCGGTCCGACGCCCCTGCGTCGCCGCCGTTGGCGTCCGGATGGTGCGACTTCACGAGCGACTTATAGCGCGTCTTGATGGTCTCCAGCGACGCTTCCTCGCCGAGACCGAGCACGCGGAGGGCACGCATCACATGCGCGTCAGGCCGCGCTCGACGGGGCGAGCGTTGGCCCCCCCGTGGCTGGCTGCTCTCGCGAAACAGACCGAACCAGTCCGTTAACCGCGGCTCAGACCTCCGCACATGCTCTCTCAGCGGCCAGGTCGGACGTTGCCAGCCGATGTCATCGCGAACCTCTCGGCCAATCTCCACCTCATCACAGCCTTCGAAATAGTTCCAACGTCGGTTGTACTCCCGGACATGGGCCAGGCAAAACCAGCGCCAATTGCGAAGCGCATGGCGCGACCGTGGCGCCGGGTACTGACCGAGGTCGGAGCAATCGGGATGTTCACACACCCGCGGAGGAACGCGGGCATCGTCGCCCAGGCATTCGGGCGCTCCGCGAGGAGGATTGCGGCGAGAGCGACGAGCAGTCATGGCCGCATCATGGTGGCACAAGTCGATTCAGGCAAAGGGTCGCCATCGGAACGGTCCGTGCCTGCGCCGGAGCGCTTGCGGTGATCAAATCCATGCGTCAGGGTGTCGGCTCGGCCATCACCTGAAGAGGAGCGCACAGGGTGACCCGAGCGGAACGAATGCTGGCGGCGCTGCAGGCGCGACTTGGCTCGGCAAGTATCGAGATCGAAGACGAATCCCGCCTGCACGCCGGACACGCCGGCGCCCCGCAGGGCGGGGAGAGTCACTACCGGGTAAAGATCGAGAGTACCGCTTTTCGCGGCCTGAGCCGGATCGAGCGGCACCAGCTGGTGCACGAGATCCTGAAGGCGGAACTGGCTGGAGGCGTACACGCGCTGGCTCTTGAACTGTCAGTGCCCGCTCCGGATCCCGGCGCCGCGACGAACCCCTAGGACCGGCGATCCGCCGCGCCGTTCCCGGCGGCCGCGGGACGGTAGTGCGCGGGGTAGAGGTCACGCACCACCGGACTGCTTTCAGCGTAGGCGTGGCAGGTGTTCAGGAGCATTGGCCGGTCGCCGGCCTTCAGATCCTCTACCGGCTTTCCCCGGTCGCGAATCCGCGCCGGATAAATCGTCTGGAATGCGGCCGTGGCAAGCGGAAACAGCATCTCCACCAGGTGCGTGCAGCCCGCAGTGCCGCCCAGCCGCTCGCGTACCGCCCGCCGCCAACCCCGAGCGATCGGGATCCCTTTCAGGCGCTGCAGGTTGGGAATGACCGCCGGGCACATCGGGTACGGCGATTTCTCCACCGCCACGTGCACCTCCCGAACGATGAAGTCATCGTCGACGGTCAATCGGATCCACATGTCATGAATCGGGTCGCCGGCCGCGACATCTCCGCGCCAGCGGGTCGTGAATCCGTAGTCCTTGGTGTCACAAAGGTGGCCCTCGATGTCCCAAAGACCGTCCTCGCGCCGGTAGCCGCGGCAGATCAGCTGGCGGCAGTGCAGGGCGGTGCGGGCTTCGGCTTCAGGCAAGGGCATTGCGGCGTTCTCCGATGATGAAACAAGTTCTTGGGTGGCCCGCCTAGCGGCGGGTCAGGGTAGCAACAAGTACGTGAGCATGATGGGGACCAGGACCAGCGACGCAATGGTGGTGATGACCACGACGCTAGCGACCTCCTCGGGACTGCGTCGATAGTGCTGGGCGAAGAGAGCCGCGAAGACCGGTGTCGGCAGGACCCCCTGGATCAGCACGACCCCCCGGGCGACACCCTCCAGGCCAAGTCCCTCGGTGATCCCGAACGCCAGTCCCAAGCCAATGGCATATTTCATGGTGACAGCGCGCACGACGCGACCGAACCAAACGACCTGGAAGTTGGCGATCGTCGCTCCCAGCGTGAACAGCATCAGCGGGATCGCGATGCCGCCAAGGAGCGAAGTGGTGGCAAACACCCATTCGGGCACCGCCGCGCCGGTCAGCAGCACGGCCAGCCCGGCTGCCACGGCGTACGGAAACGGTGTGCGCAGCAACGCGATGGGATTGGCGTTCCCGGACCAGATCAGGACACCGAGTGTGAAGTGCAGCGTCGCGGTGACCGTGAAGAAGACGATCCCGAGCTCGAGGCCCGCTGCGGCGAACGCGAAGAGGCAGATGGAAATCCCGAGATTGCCGCTGTTGGGGAACATCATCGGCGCCAGAAACGTCCGCCGCGACAGACCCGCGAGCGGCAGCGCCACCAGACCTATGACCATCGCCCCCAGGATCATGAAGATGGCCGCCAGTGCCACATCGATCGCCAGCGCGGCCGGCGACCGGAGTGTCGCCAGCGTCGTAAAGATCAGGCAGGGTGCCCCGATCCGGCTGACGAGATCCGTGACCTGCCGCGTATCAAAATGGAACCCGCCCTTGACCCACAGGTATCCGAGCCCCGAAATCGCGAATACCGGCGCGAGGATGGGCAGGAGCGCCAGGACAATGCTGCCCAGGGAAGCGATCACAGCAAATCCAGTCCAGTAGCCGCCGCCGTTCGAAGTCCCGAAACTCCGGGAAATCGGCAGAAGAGCCCCGGTGATGACCCCCAGTCGTCGAGCCCGACCCATGCACCCTAGCGCCGGACGTCAGCAGTACTGCCGCGCCGCCACGCAGGCAAGCCGGATGGCAGCCCGGACGCAACCACCCGACGCGCTCCCGTTCCCGCTCAGCTGTCCAGGTCGGAAACGCGTGCCAGTGCGAGGACGGGCCGTCGTAAGGAGATTCCCGCAGGGGACAGGCGCCGCCGGTGCAGACCGAAGCCGGTGGCGCGGCTGACCGAAGCGGCTGCCCCTATTGCAACTGCGCGTTCGGGCGGAGGCGCAGCCGAACGAGCCGCGCTCCGTCCTTTCGCAGGACCTGCACCGCAAATCCGGGCACCTGCACCTCGGCTCCCTCTTCCGGAAGCTCCTCGGCTTCATCGATCACGAGACCGGCGATCGTCGGTGCTCCGTCCGTGGGGAGTTGCCAGTCGTAGCGCCGGTTCAGGTCGCGCACCGACGTGTCGCCCGGCACGATCACACTCTGGTCCGTCTCCGGCTGCGGGAGCGTCCGTACCGGATCGAATTCATCCGGAATGTCGCCGACGATGTCCTCGAGTATGTCTTTCAGGGTTACCAGCCCTTCCAACGCCCCGTACTCGTCGACCACCAGGGCCATGGGGGTTTGCCGCGCACGAAACGAATCCAGCTGGTGAGCGAGCGTGGTGACGTCCGGCACGTACCACGGTTCATCCAGCACTTCGCGGATGTCGATGGATTTCGCTTCTCCCATCTGTTGAATCCGCATGAAGAGTTTGCGTGCGTGCAGGATGCCGATGATGTTCTCCCGTTCATCCTCCCAGACCGGGTAACGGGTATACGGGTTCCTGAGGACCTCGGACGCGAGGACGTCCGTCGGCTGCGAAGCGTCCAAGGTCAGCATCCGGACCCGCGGCACCATCACGCTTCGCACCGTTACGTGGTCGAGATCGAGCACGCTCCGCAGCATGTTGCGGTCGCGACGTCGAACCCCCGCCGTCGCAGCAAGTTCGATCGCGCCGCGGAGTTCCTCCCGTGCCGTCCGGCCGGTCGATGCGGCGCGGCCCAGCCGACCGCCGAGCCGGAACACCGCCCCGACCACCATCGTCAACGGCGTCAGCAGCGTTACCAGCGGCGCTATCGGAATCGCCACCCACGGAGCGATGCGGTCGGCGTGGCGGATCGCGACGGTCTTCGGGAGGATTTCCGCGAATACCAAGACCAGCAACGTCATCACGACGGTCGCATAGAGCACCCCGGCTCCGCCAAACTGCTCGATCAGGGCCCGGGTGGCCAGGGCAGACGCCAGAATATTGACCAGGTTGTTGCCGAGCAGGATGGCGCTGATCATCTGCTCGCGGCGGTCGAGCAGCCGCTGCACCCGGAGCGCCCGTCGGTCGCCGCGCGCGGCGTGGAGGTGTATCCAGGGACGCGAAGCCGCTGTCAGGGCAGTTTCGGACCCGGAAAAGAACGCGGAAAGCAGCAGCAGGCCGCCGATGGCGGCAAGGTCTAACGGTAGCGGGTTCAAGCGTTGGTCCTGAAGGTGGAAGCGGCGGTGCCGATCAATTCTCTGACTCCGCATGCAGAAAGGCGGCAATGTCGTCACGGCTGCAATCCGGCGCCACAAATGCGCCGCCGATTGCCCTGGCCAGGACCAGCGGCATCCTGTCATCGCTTCGGATCTTCTTGTCCGACTGCATCTGTCGGATCGCCGTGTCGGCCGACCAGGGTCGGCCGAGAGCTTGCTGCGGAGACGTGGGCAATCCCACCTGTGCCAGGTGTCGCGCAATCCGGTCGGCCGTTCCGGCGGCGGCATGTCCGCGCCGCTCCGAATACCGGAACGCAAGGACGCAGCCGACCGCCACCGCCTCGCCGTGGCGCAGCGTACCATCCATCCCGGCTTCAGCCTCGAGCGCGTGCCCGAACGTGTGGCCCAGGTTGAGCAGGGCACGTCCACCGTGCTCGCGCTCGTCGTCCGCGACCACCTGCGCCTTGATCCGGCAGCAGCGCTCGACTGCGGTTGTGCGCAGTTCTTCGTCGCCGGCCAGGAGCGCCTGGCCGTGGCGTTCCAGCCAGCCAAACAGGTCGGCGTCGCCGAGCAGGCCGTACTTCACCACTTCCCCGTAACCCGCACGAAGCTCGCGGGGGGGCAGCGTCCGGAGGGTCGCGACATCGGCGAGCACGAGGCGGGGTTGATGGAACACCCCCAGCAGGTTCTTCCCCGCCCGGGTGTTGATCGCCGTCTTGCCGCCCACCGAACTGTCCACTTGGGCCAGCAGAGTGGTCGGAGCCTGCACCAACGCCACCCCGCGCAGCACGGTTCCCGCCGCGAACCCGGCTAGGTCACCGACGCACCCGCCGCCCACCGCGTAGACGCTGCAGTCCCGCCGGATTTCAGCGGCTAGCAATCGCTCGACCAGATGTTCGAACGAGGCATACGTCTTGGCCGGCTCACCGGATGGGACCTCGAGAACAGCACGTACCGGCACATTGGAGTCCCGAAGGGACTCGACCACCACCGGGGCGTGATGTTCGGCCACCTCGGGCTCGGTCACGATCAGGGCGGGTCCGAGGTCCAGTTCGCGGTGGAGCCGCCCGGCCGCGCCCAGCACGCCCGGTCCCACCGCAACCTCGTAGGCCCGATCTCCCAGCGGAACGGAGACCTGACGGTGCGGCGTGCTCATGCGGTAACCGCGGCGATGGCCGCGAGTGTCCGGCGGACCGTCACCGCATGCGCAACGTCTTCCGAAACGACCACGACATCCGCTTTCGCGTAGACCGGGTATCGCTTTTCCATCAGTGTCGTCAGCGCATTGCGGGTGCTGTCGCCGGCCAGCAAAGGCCGGGTGGCCGGCCGACGGAGCCGCCCGACCAGGACGTCGAGTTCGGCGCGCAGCCATACCGACAGCCCGGATCGTTTGATGTGAACCCGGTTCGCAGGGCGCAGGAACGCGCCGCCGCCGGTTGCAATGACCGCCGGAGCGCCTCCAAGCAGGCGTTTAAGGACCGCTTCCTCCATGTGCCGAAAGGCGTCCTCGCCATCACGCGCGAAGATGTCTGAGATCGTCTGCCCGGCCTCCGCCTCCACCACCGTGTCGCTGTCGGCGAACGGCCGACCAAGCAAGTCCGCAAGTCGCCGGCCAATGGCGGACTTTCCGGCCCCCATCAACCCCACTAGCACCAAGTGTCGGCGACCGAGCACCTGCGATGCGGCCTGAGCACCAGAATCATCGCCCAACGCGTCTGCGCTCCCAGTCTCCACCGGTGACGCTCCCCATAACGATCCGGCAGGCCTGCGTGCGTCCGCCCTGCTGTGTCGCAACCGGCGGGGAGTTTACCATGCCGCGACTCGCCGCCGCATAGTCAGTTGACTCGTGAAGTTCCGTTCGCGGGAGCGGGAGTCAACGCGGTCCTTCGTTGCCGGTAGATTGCCTCTGGCCCGCACCATCTGTTCTATATTGTGGCCTCAGAGCCGGGCTGGGACCAATTCGAGTGATGTTTGCCGGTCAAGAACAGACTCGTTTGGAGGCGCGGCGCAGAACGCAGATTCTGATTGTGCTGTTCCTTCTGGTAATCGGCGCGGTTCTGGGTACCGGAGTGTATGTGCTCCTCTCCGTGGACATCACTCCTGAACCTGCACTCGTGGAAGAGCAAATCCCGAATGATCGCTTCTTTTGAGCGTATTTCCCGCTTCCTGATTCGTCCCGCCGCCTGTACCGCCTGCCTCGCGCTCCTGCTGCCGGCCATCGCGGCGGCACAGGCGACGGACCCCGAGTCAACGTTGCCGGCTGAGAGCCTGACGGAAGGGCCTGCAGACCAGACACCTGACGCGACCGACGCGGCACCGATCCAGCTTGTACCCGCCACGACTCCGGACGCCGCTGTCATCGAGGACGATACGGGTGAGGGCGAGGACGAAGTGCCGCCGGCATTCCAGGTTCCTCAGCTGAACGAGGGCGTCATGATCTCGGACCTGCCCACCGCCCGGCCCGGCTGGTTCGGCGTGCTGACCGGGAGTGAAGGCGGCCTCGGGTGGACGATGTGGGAAGGCACCGACGCGGCGCTCGCGGCGCGCCTGCTGGCCGCGGTTCCGGATGTGATCGAATCGCCAGCCATGCGCAGCCTCGCTCGCCGCCTGCTCCTGAGTCGCGCCGGAGCGCCGGAGCGCCCGCCGCAGCGCGAAATCGTGCAACTGGGTCCGGATGGGCAGCCGATTGACACCGACACGGGAGAAGTGCCGCACTTCCTGGAAGAACGGATCCGTCTCCTGGTACGGCTGGCGGACGGAGAGGGCCTGGCCCTGCTGGCCCAGGCCGTGTCGCCGGATACGGTGGGTCCGGCCCTGGATGAGCGGTTGCTCGAAGGCCGGATCCTGGCCGGCGACACCGAGCAAGCCTGCGCGGAAGTACGACAGCGACTGGCGAATCAACCGTCCACCCGGCTCCGGTTGGCGCTCGCGGTGTGCCAGATCCGAGGGGGTGCCCTGGACGCTGCGCACCTCACGCTTCAGCTTCTCGAGGACGTGCTCCCCTCCGACACCCTCCTGTCCGCACTGGCGTATGCAATACTGGATGACAGCCCGCTGCCGGAAGGGGTGGAGTTTTCCGACGACGACTACCTGGCGCTCGCGCTACTCGCAAGCGGCGGTGAAACCCTGGTCCGGTACCAGAATGCCGCGGGACTGCCGGTACTTCGGGCGATCGCCGAGAACGCTTCTGGCGACAGCGTGCGCCGGATCTATGCCGCCGAGCAGGCGGCGCGCGTCGGCGCTCTTCGGGACGGCGCCCTGGCGGAAACGTACGCCGCCGTCGAGTTCACGCCCGAGCAGCTCCGTAGCGCCGGAACCCAGGCCGACGCCCTGCATCCCGTGCTCGCCCGTGCCCTCCTGTTCCAGGCCGCGCTGAATGCCACGACCACCATCGACCGGGCCCGTTTCCTGCGCCTGCTCTGGGACCGGGCCGACCCGGATCCTGGCTTCACGGTGATGGCGCAGGTGACCGGGGCAGTCGCCGCCACGGTGAAGCCACGGCAAGATCTCGCCTGGTTCTCGGTGGCGGCCGCCCGAGCGCTCCTGGCCGGCGACCGCTACGCGGAAGCCGAGGAGTGGGTCCGGATGCTGGCGAGTTCCGCCGACCTCGACTTCATGACGTCGGGCCAGCTCTACTCCCTGTTCCCGGCCCTGGCGCTGGCGGGCAGGCCGATACCCGAGCCGTTCGAGGTGTTTCCGCGCGAGGACGTCCGGGCCACGCTCCCGGTAACCGGATCGCCGAATGACCATGCCAATCAGCTGAGCCGGCTGCTGGTCGTGCTGGAAGCAATGGATGTGCCGGTTCCGCGCGGATCGTGGGTGACCCTGCTCGACGACGCTGCCGTGCGAACCACCGCGACGATCCCGAGTGCGCCGGCCCGCTACCAGTTGCGTGACGCGGTGGCGAATGCGCGGACGGCGGAGACCGTCCTGTTCGTGTTGTCGATCCTTGGCTCCGGCGGTCCCGCCGCCGCAGATCCGCTGACCCTGAACGCCGCCATCCGCAGCCTGCGAGCGATCGGCCTCACCGACGATGCGCGTGCGATCGCGATGGAGGCCGTCATCTGACCACCCTCTCGCGGGCGCCGGACCGGATTGCGCTCTTTGTCGACATGCTGGCGGCGGAGCGGCAAGCCTCACCCCATACGCAGGATGCCTACGCGCGCGACCTCCGTCGGCTGGAGCGGGCGCTGGAGGAACGTGCGACCACGCTCGAAGCCGCGACCGCGGCCGATCTCCGGCACTACCTGGGCCTGCTCGCCGCCCGCGGCTTCGCCCGCCGCACGCAGGCACGCCATCTCTCTTCCATCCGCGAGTTCTACCGCTTCCTGCTGACCGATGGTCTCCGCGACGACAACCCGGCCGAGACGCTGCAGTTTCCCAAGCGGGCTCGTACGTTGCCGAAAGTGCTGGACGAGGCCGAGGTAGCGCAGCTGTTCGAGACCGCGGCCGCCGACTCGAGTCCACGGGGACTCCGTCTCCGGGCGGCCCTTGAGCTCCTGTACGGCACCGGCCTGCGCGTATCGGAGTTGGTCGGAATTCCGCTCGCCGCGCTGGCGCCCGATCTCACGGCCCTCACCGTCATCGGGAAAGGCAACAAGGAACGGCGACTCCCCCTCGGGGAGCCGGCCCGCGACGCGATTCGGGCGTGGCTGGATGTCCGCGACGCCGGAAGGTCTTCGGCGGCGCCGGCCCGCTGGCTGTTTCCATCCGGTCGTGGCCACCTTTCGCGCCAGAGCCTGGCCCTGTCGCTCAAGGAGCTCGCGGCCCGCGCCGGTATCGCCCCTGCCCGCGTCTCGCCGCACGTGCTGCGGCACGCATTTGCGAGCCACATGCTTGCCCGGGGCGCCGATCTTCGTACCCTGCAGAAACTGCTGGGCCATGAAGACATCTCGACCGTGCAGATCTACACGCACGTCGTCGATGAATCCGTTCGCCGCGCGCTGGCCGCTCACCCGCTGGCGCGGCAGCACGCACCGTCGCGCCGTGCCGACGGAATGGCGGATGCGCGGTCAAAGGGATCCCTATGAGCTTCCAGATCGTCGAACAGGCCATCGCCCGTTTGAACCGCAGCGAGCTGTCCGTTCCCGGCAGCCGGCCCGAATTGTTCGAGAAAGCCGCCAGGTCCGCCGCGGACATCGTGGTGCTCGACCTCGAGGACGCCGTCGCGCCGGACGACAAGGAGCAGGCGCGAAAGAATGTCGTCGTCGCCCTCAACGACGTCGACTGGGGTGAACGCGCCGTTTCTGTGCGGGTGAACGGACTTGATACCGGCTACATGTACCGTGACGTCATCGACCTGCTCGAGCAGACCGGCGATCGGCTGGATTTGATCATGATCCCGAAGGTCGGCAATGCTGCCGATGTCTATGCCGTGGACGTGCTGGTGTCGCAGATCGAGCAGGCGAAGGGCCGGACCAAGCGTGTCGGCTTCGAACTGATCATTGAAACCGCGCTCGGCATGGCCAACGTGGACGAGATTGCCACGGCGTCAACCCGAAACGAGTCGCTGCACTTCGGTGTCGCCGACTATGCGGCCTCGACCCGCGCCCGCACGACCAGCATCGGCGGCCCGCACCCGGATTACGGCGTGCTCACCGATTTGCTGGAGGGCGAGGAACGCGCCTACCATTGGGGGGACATGTGGCACTACGCGATATCACGGCTGGTGGTGGCGGCCAGAGCTGCAGGACTTCGCCCGATCGACGGGCCATTCGGCGATTTCTCGGATCCGCACGGCTACCGTGCCCAGGGGAACCGGTCAGGGGTACTCGGCTGCGAAGGAAAGTGGGCCATCCATCCTTCCCAGGTGCCGCTGGCCAACGAGTTGTTCAGCCCGTCCGAGCAGGACGTCGCCCAGGGGCGGCGGATTCTCGAGGCCATGAACAAGGCGCAGTGCGAAGGGGCAGGGGCGGTGGCACTTGACGGCCGAATGATCGACATCGCTTCGATCAAGCAGGCCGAGAATCTGGTCAGGAAGGCCGACCAGATCCGTGGATCGGTGGGCTGACGGCAACTCCGATGCAGCACTTCCTCGACTTTGAAGGGCCGATCGCCGAACTCGAAGGCAAGATTCGTGAGCTTCGCCATCTGAGCGGTGAAAGCGACCTCAACATCGTCGAGGAAGTGGGACGCCTGCAATCCAAGGCGCAGCTCCTCCTCCAGCAGACTTATGCCAAGCTCACGCCCTGGCAGCTGACACAGGTCGCCCGGCATCCGGACCGACCGCACATGCTCGACTACGTCGGGGCGTTGATCGAAGAGTTTCAGCCGTTGGCCGGCGACCGCTGCTTCGGCGAGGACCCCGCGATGGTCGGTGGTCTCGGACGGTTCCGATCGCGCTCCGTTGTGGTGCTCGGGCACGAGAAGGGACGGGAGACCGCCGAGCGGGTGCGCCGCAACTTCGGTATGGCTAGGCCGGAAGGCTACCGCAAGGCCGTGCGCCTGATGCGGCTCGCCGACCGTTTCCAGCTGCCGATCATCAGCTTCGTTGACACCGCCGGAGCGTACCCCGGAGTCGGCGCCGAGCAACGCGGCCAGGCAGAAGCCATCGCGCAGGCGATCCGGACCTGCCTGTCCGTCGGGGTGCCCATCGTCAGCGTCATCGTGGGCGAGGGCGGCTCCGGCGGCGCTGTGGCCATTGCGTCCGCCGACCGGGTCCTGATGCTCGAGAACAGCGTGTACTCGGTGATCTCTCCGGAAGGATGCGCGTCGATCCTATGGCGCACCAACGACGAGGCCGACGCCGCGGCCGAGGCGCTCCGCCTGACCGCGGCTGACATGAAATCCTTCGGCGTTGTCGATACCGTCATTCCCGAGCCCGTGGGCGGAGCACACCGGAAGCCGGATTCCGTTCTCAAGTCGGTGGGGCAACACCTGGAAAAGGCCGTGACAGCGCTGGAAGGCAAGGATCCGCGCGCGCTGGTTGCTGCGCGGCGCAAGAAGTACATCGACTTTCGCCGCATTTAGCTGCGTTTGTTCCGGCCTGGGGGCCGTCCCATGCCGGTTGTCCTGCTAATCGTCGCGATCGACATGATGGGGTTCGGGATCATCATCCCGATGCTCCCGTTCTACGCCGAGAGCCACGGCGCCAATCCCCAAGAGATAGCCCTGCTGATGACGACGTTCTCAGCGGCACAGCTGGTGACCTCGCCGCTTTGGGGCGGGCTGTCCGATCGATGGGGCCGCAAGCCAGTACTGCTCACGACGCTGGCATGCGGTATCGGTGCCTATCTCCTGCTTCTGCATGCCCAGTCGCTTACCGACCTGGTCATCGCGCGCGCCGCCGCAGGCGCGATGGCCGGGAATCTTGCGGTCGCCCAGGCGTATATCGCCGACGTGACGGCCCCCGAGGACCGCACACGCGGCATGGGGCTGTTCGGCGCCGCCCTGTCGGTCGGCTTTGTGGCCGGGCCCGCCATCGGTGGCCTGCTGGCCGGAATGGATCCCGCGACGGCAGACTTCGCGGCACCGCTGCTCGCAGCAATAGGGGTTTCCGGCGTGGCGGTGGTGTTGGGCGCCTTCTTCATGCGCGAGCCGCAGCGACGGCAAGCCCCCCAGACAGGCCGCAACCCCGTTCGCAGGCTCCTGCCCGCCTTTGCCGGCGGCTTCTGCGGCGGCCTCGTGGCCCTCTATTTCGGCGTGACCCTCGTGTTTGCAGGGATGGAGTCCACGTTCGCCCTGTGGTCTGAGCGGATGCTCCACTGGGGGCCGCTCCAGAACGGCTACCTCTTTGCCGGTGCCAGCGTGCTCGGCGTCCTGGTTCAGGGTGTGCTGGTGGGACGGGTGGCCAGTCGGATCGGCAACCCGGCGACAACCGGAATAGGGATCGTGATGTTGGCGATCGGCATGGCCGGCATTGCGGCCAGCGCCGACCTGATCGCCCTGGTGCCGTCCGTCGTCGCACTAGTGTTCGGATTGGGATTTGCCAATCCGGCGCTGGCCGCGCTGATCGCCGGAACCATCCGAAACAACACCGCCGGTGCGGCGTTCGGCCTTGCACAGTCGGCGGCGTCGTTTGCCCGGATCGTCGGCCCGGCAGTAGCAGGAGCCGGTTTTCATCATGTCGGCCCGAGTTGGCCCTACATGGCGGGGGCCGTGTTTGCAGTTGCAATGGCGGCCGGAGCGCTGTGGCTGTTCAACAGGTACGCGCCGGGAGACTGACATGCGAGGGCTGCCAGCAATCATCAGCGCCTGCGCCAATGCAAACCTCAGGGATTTCGTCCCGCTGCACATCGACGGAACGATGGCCGGCCGCGTTCACCACCGTCGCGCGCCGTACCTGCTGAAGTGCCTTCCCTGGTTGCAGCAAGGTGCCGACGTGCTTTTGTGGAACGGTGACGATCCCGCCGGGCGCACGAGGAGGCTGGCCGAGGCGCTGCCTGTACTGGCTGAGGCCGGGCTGGCCCGCGCGCCTACCGGAGAACTGTTCGACGTGGTGCGGCCGTTCGGCGGTATCCCGTTGGCAAGGTGTGACCGCGCCCTGCTCCCCACGTTCGGATTCCCCGGTTACGGGGTCCACGTGGTCGGTTACGTCGCCGACGCAGGCGGACCCTTGATCTGGATTCCCAGGCGCTCACACGACCGGGAAATCGCGCCCGGTCAGCTCGACAACACCATCGCCGGCGGCATCGCATCCGGAATGACCGTGATCGAAACGCTAAGGAAAGAGGCGCAGGAAGAAGCGGGGCTGCCGCCTCCTGTCGTGGACGCCGCGCAACCCACCGGAGGGCTCGCGTACTGTCACCAGGAGGGCGAGTTCCTCCGGGATGACACGCTGTTCCTTTACGACCTGCCGATGCATCGAGACGTCCGACCGTGCAATCTGGACGGCGAGGTAGAGGACTTCTCGCTGATGCCATGGCGGCAGGTCCTTGAACTGCTGCGGAACGGCGCTTCCTTCAAGTTCAACTGCGGACCGGTGCTGATCGACTTCCTGTTGCGGCACGGCCTGATGGACCCGGACCGGGAACCCGGCTACTCGGGCCTCGCACGGGGGCTTAGGGGTTCCGCGCTTTGATGCAATCCGCCTGCCGCCAGAACCGGACGGCCGCCCGCCCGTTCCGTACCTGCTGACGGACGCGCCGCCGGGGGCCGCGGAAGACAGGTCGTTACGTGGCGAGGGCCGCTTCTGACAAACCGACCTGAACGATGCGCGTGCGGTCAACGCCAGCGACACCGACATACATCATGCGTTTCCCGTCCAGCTCTCGGGGTTGCACGCCCTGTTCGACGTGGTCCGCCTGGCCGGTCAGCAGCATCGCAAACGGTGCCGCCTGACCCGGCGCTGCAGGATTGGAAGGAAAGGTAAAGGCGGTGTCCGGCGTGCTGCTGTACTGGGTCTTCCCGGTTTCGTCCGTCACCCAAATTTCCGCCAGTACCGTCCCCGCCACGACGCGAGACAAGACTGCGTTGATGTCGTCGGCGCTAGTGCCGGCGCGCACGGCTGCGTCCACGTAGTGCGCCACCAACTCGGCTGCCGCCCGCATGTGACGGGCGGCAGCACGTTCCGTTTCGGTCAGCCTCGCGTCAACCACGTTCCATTCCTCCGGGGCACCCTGGCACGGTACCGCCGGCCACCAGTCCGGCCCCACACGGCGAATACATACCCGCCGACGCGCTCACGTGTGAACCGTCGCCTCGATCATCTTGGGCGGCTGAACCGCCCGCACCGAACAACTGGAGGGGCTCCGGTATTCATTCAGGGCAGGCCGGAGCATGGTCCAACCGGGTCGGCCGGACGTCACGGGCTTGGCCGCCCGCGCCGCCACCGAAGGCACGCTCGGCCGGCACGTCACCCGTTTCCCCGCTACCGCAGTTCACCAATCCTGAGGCCACCCACGGCCTCCAGCAGGCGGTAGCTCTCCACGATCCGGTCCCGCTCCGCCGTCAGGGCTTCGATCTCCTGCTCGACCAAAACACGCTGGGCATCCAGCACTTCCCGGAGCGACCGTTCGCCGACATCCGCCTCATGCCGGATATGCTCCAGCGCGGTTGCCGATGCCATCACCGCAGTCAGAATCGCCGCGCTGCGCTCCCGTGCGGTCTGCAGGTTGTGCCAAGCGCTCTCTGCCTTCTGCACGGCTTCCAGCCGCGCCGCCATCCATTCTTCCCGGCGTTGCAGGTAGATCCGCTTGGCCTGGTTCAGGCGGCCCTTGACTGCGCCGGCCTGGTAAATCGGTATCCGCAGCCGAATGCCGGCGCTGATGTCCGCCCTGCGTTCCCTGGCCGCGGAATCCGCACTCGTCAGGGGAGCCCCTGGCAGGAAGAAGCGTTGTCCCTGATCGTGCTTGTTCGTCACCGACATCGATCCCACGAGATCCACCGTAGGTCCGGCCTCGCCGTGGATGGCACGCATCGCGTGCTCGGCCGCATGCAGGGCGTGTTGGGCTACCCGCACGGCCGGTCCCAAGTGCTCGGCTGCCCGGCGGGCATCGTCGAGCGTCGGCGGCAGCAGCATCGGATCCGGCTCGGCGGCGGGTTCGAGCCGACCCGGCGGTGCGCCAACCAGCTTCTCCAGCAAGGATCGCTCGATCGCCAGTTGAGCGCGGGCGGACAGAATCGCGGTAGCCGCAACTGCCTGTTCGGCTTCGGCCTGGGCGACGTCGCTCCGCGTGCGCTCGCCGACCTCAAACAGGACACGTGCCTCCCTGGCGCGCTCCTCGAATGCGGCCAACGCCTCCTCTCGCAACGCGACCGTATGCCCGGCCAAGAGGGCGTCCAGATACGCGACGGCTACGCGCAGAAGTACGCTCTGCTGGACACCCTGTGCCGCCGCAATACTCTGGCGTGCGGTGCGGCGCGCGTGGCGTAGCATCTCAGTATCGCTGCCACCGCGGTACAGGCTGTGGTTGTATACAAGCCCGAGCGTGAACCGCCCCGTGGTCGAGTACCCCGCATTGTCACCTTCCTGGATGGCGGTGGTATCCAGCCAGTTGTAGGCGGCGTCGGCGCTGGCAAACCCGTAGACCGTGGGAAACCACGCGGAGCGCGCCACCGAGACCGCGGCGTAGTCGGCATTGGCGGCTTCGCGGGCCGCCCGCACGGTGGGATTTGCCGAGGCGGCCAGGACGAATGCCTCTTCCAGGGAAAGACCGCGCGCCGACGGAATGGTTGCAGCGATTGCGGCCAGTACGGTCAGGATCGCCTTACGCGCTCGCTGATCTCCTCTCGCCCACAGCCAGTTCAGGATCAGAAACCGCTTCCGGCGCACACTGGTGTCTCTCATCCGCCGGCTGCAAACCGCCCGAAGCATGGTAGCCGACACGGGAAGTGAACTGTTGGCCGGGACCTGCCGCGATGACCACGGGGTACCGCGCGCTCACCGTCACTTGTGAACTGGACGAACCAGCAGGGTCAGGCCTTCCGCCCCGACCACCTCGATTTCCGTGCCTGCCTGGAGCGTCTCGCCCGTCTCGGTGCGGACCTGCCAAACACTGTCGTCAAATGCCACGCGGCCCCGGCCACCGTTAAGCGCGTCGGTGAGCACCGCTCGCCGGCCGAGATACTGCGCAGTGCGAACGTTCAGGTCGGGACGGTCGCTGGCCGGGGCCCGCCGCCGGCCGATCGCGTACTCCCATGCAAAGGCCGCGGCGCCCGAAGTCAGGGCCAGGATCAGGACCTGGTAGCGCCAGTCGAGGTCGGGCACGAACGCGACGATGAGACCCACCACGAAGCTCCCCGCGGCAGGCCAGACCAGCACCATCGAAGTGATGAACGCTTCCACCACCAGGAGCGCGAGACCGAACGCCCACCAGTGCCAGAACTCGATGGCCCATAGCCATCCGATCAGAACATCCACCGTGTTCCGTCCCTAATCGCCCGCCTTCGGCACCGATGCCCGCGCCGGCGCCGCGGGTTCCGTCAAGTCGTCGGTAGAACTGGCCACGGGCACTGTCTCCGTCGGCATCGACGGCTTGCCTCCGTCCTTGCCGAACACCGACTTCGCGATCTCGGCAATCCCGCCAAGGCTGCCGATCAGGCTGGAAGCTTCGACCGGGAACAGCACGACCCGCTGGTTGGGTGCCGCGGCAAGGTCACCGATCGCGTTCACGTACTTCTGGGCTACGAAGTAGTTGATCGCATTGATGTTGCCGGACGCGATGGCGGCCGACACGGATGCCGTGGCGTGAGCCTCAGCCTGCGCTTCGCGCTCTCGCGCCTCGGCGTCGCGGAACGCCGCCTCCCGCCGGCCCTCGGCCTCCAGGATGGCCGCCTGCTTGAGGCCCTCCGCACGCAGGATCGCCGATTGCTTGTCCCCTTCCGCCTGCAGCACCTCAGCGCGCTTGTCGCGCTCGGCCTTCATCTGTCGCCCCATCGCCTCCACCAGGTCCGCCGGCGGCCGGAGATCCTTGATCTCCACTCGCGTCACCTTGACCCCCCAGGGGTTGGTGGCCGTGTCGATGACCTGCAGGAGGCGGGCATTGATGTCGTCCCGCTTGGACAGGATGTCGTCCAGCGACATCGCGCCTAGGACGCTTCGGATATTGGTCAACGCGAGGTTGATCATGGCGCCCTTCAGGTTCTGCACCTCGTAAGCGGCGCGGGGGGCGTCCACAACCTGGAAGAAGGCAACGCCGTCGGCAGTGATGGTGGCGTTGTCCTGTGAGATTACGTCCTGTGAGGGAATGTCGAGTACGGTTTCTCGCATCGACAGCCGCTGCCCGATTCGATCGATGATCGGCACGATCAGGCGCAATCCCGGCGTCAGGGTGCGCACGTAACGGCCGAAGCGTTCAACCGTCCACTGCTCGGCCTGCGGCACCTGCTTGACGCCGGACAGCACGATGACGGCCATCACGGCCACCACGGCGATGACGAACACAAGGAACGGACTCAGACTGTATGCCTCCATGCCAATGGGCTCCCGTTGATCGAATGCAGCGCCAACAGCTGAATTTCGCATAATTCGTGCGACTTGAGCAAAATACACGCGAATACAAGCAAATACACATGATTGTCGGATCGCCGCCGCGCGCGGTCCGGCCGGGAAACGACGGAGCAGATAGCCGCAGGCAGGCGCGCCGACACGCCGCTACCTGCTGACTCTGCTCCGGCGCATGATCCCGCGTTCGACGCCGAGCGCCACTGAGCGCCGTACCGGGCTGGCGGACCGACGCCACTGCGGTGCGCCGGAGCGGTGTCGAACCGCGCCCCCGTGAACGGGCCCCCGACCGATGCGATTCCTGGCCAGAAGAGGTGCTTGAGGTTCAGCCCGGCGGCCGGCACCTCGGTATCGTCCGCCGCCATGCCCTAAAGCACTGTTTCGCTGCCGTTCTTGCGGCGGCAGGACGGTTGGCTACACAGCCGGCCCCATTCATGCCTGGCCCTGCATGAACTGAGCTTGACCCCGCGTGCCTTGACGCTCGGATTCGGGCAACCGCGGCGCAGCAACCGAGTGCCGTGTCGCAACCCCGGGTTTCCGGAGATTACGGCAAGGGAATCGGAACGAGGTCGAACAGCGATTCGTTCCACAGCAAGTGCACCCAGATCCCGACCGCGTAACCCACTGCGATCACGGGCGTCCACCGGAGGTGCGAGAAGAAGGTGTAGATCCCGCGGGCCTGTCCCATCAGGGCGACACCCGCGGCCGAGCCGATTGAAATCATGCTGCCGCCGACGCCCGCGGCGTAGGTCACCAGCAGCCATTGTCCCTCATCCATGGCCGGGAAGGCCGTCAGCACCGCGAACATCACCGGAATGTTGTCGACAATGGCGGACAGGACTCCGACCAGCGAGTTGGCCCATGTGTTGCCCAGCCCGCCGTAGACCACTTCGGTGGACAGGGCGAGATAGCCGAAGTTGGCCAATCCGCCCACGCACATGAGGACCCCGTAAAAGAAGAACAGCGTGTCCCATTCGCCGCGGCCGACTGTCTTGAAAATGTCGAAGACGTCATCGTCGTCGCGCGCCTGGCGGAGATCCTGGCGCCGGAGGAGCAAGCTGAACCAGCAGAGCACGCCGAGGCCCGTCAGCATCCCGAAGGCCGGCGGAACGTGGAACAGCTGGTGGGACGACACCGTGAAGCAGATCGTCCCCAGGAACAGGGCGACGATCACCAGGGCTCCGGTGCGGAGTCGCACCGTGTCCGACTCGACCGTGGGATGCCCGTCCGGAACCGCGAAATGCATGACCGCCGCCGGGATCAGGAAGCTGACCGCTGACGGAACGAAGATCGCGAAGAAATCCCAGAAGGACAGCACGCCCTTCTGCCAGACCATCAGCGTGGTGATGTCGCCGAACGGGCTGAACGCGCCACCTGCGTTGGCCGCCACCACAATGTTTGCAGCCGCGATCGCGACAAAACGAGGCTGTCCCTTGCCCACGGCCATCACCACTGCGCACATCACGAGTGCGGTGGTCAGGTTGTCGGCGATCGGTGACAGGAAGAAGGCGATGATGCCGGTGATCCAGAACACCTTCCGAAGACCGAACCCCCGGGAAACGAGCCAGGCGCGCAACCACTCGAAGACGTTCCGCTCCGTCATCGCATTGATGTACGTGATCGCGACCAGGAGGAAGAAGAACAGCTCGGCGAATTCCAGGAACGTGTGCCGAAAGGCGTCCGGCAGCGCATGCTGCTCGGCACCGGTATCCCGGGCTGCGATCGCCAGCAGGACCCAGATCGCGGCACCGCCGATCAGCACCGGCTTGGATTTCCGGATGTGGGTAAATTCCTCCGTCATCACGACCAGGTAGGCGATGACGAAAATCACCAATGCAAACAACCCGATTGGGGCTGTCGTGAGACCAAGATTCATTCCGCCGGTCGCCTCGGCGGCGAGAGCCGGGGTCGGGGCGAGCAGCAACAAGGCGGCGATGAAGCGCATAGAACTCACTCGGAAGGGAACTGCCGGTAGCGACAGGGACCCGTATAGCCGAGCACTCCGTCCGCCGCCACTGCCGGCTGCTGCTTGCACTATGCTTGCCTGACCCCGACCTGTGATTGGGAGGCCGGTATGGCAGTTGAGCTACGCTCTCTCGACCATGTGACCGTTTGCACCCGTGACCTCGACGCTTCGCTGGCGTTCTATCGCGGTGTGCTCGGATTGGAGCTCGCGGACTGGCGGCCCCCGTTCAAGTTCGACGGGGCCTGGCTGGCGCTTGCCGGACACGCTGTTGTGCATCTGGTGACCGGTCGGCCCACGGAGAACCCCATCGGGGCCGTCGATCATTTTGCGATTGCCGGCGCTGGCTCGCCGGAAGCCGCGAAAGCCGAACTGACTGCGAAGAACGTCGCGTTCGACGAGCGCGTTACCCCCGACGGACGATTTCGTCAGCTGTTCATCGTGGACCCTGACGGCGTGAAGATCGAAATCGTGTTCGATCAGACGCGCCCGGTCGCCGGAACCGCTACCGCCTGAACGCCTGTCACCGCCCGGCCCCGTTCACGCGGACGCGGGCGCCGTCCCTCGCCAGGCGTTTTCGAGCATGGTCCGCAGCGGCTGAGCGGCGAGCGGCCGCGGATTCTCGCACGGAGCGGCGAGGATCATGGCGACCGCCTGTTCGATTCCCGCTTCGGGAAAGCCCAGGTCCCGCAGGGCAACGGGAGCGCCCACTCGCTCCATCAGGTCGAACATGCTTTTCGCCGGATGCGTGTCGGCGGTGCCGAGCGCCCGGCTGATGCGGGTCATCGCGTCCGGGGCGGCGTCCGCGTTGTACGCGATGGCGTGCGGCAGGAGGGCCGTGTGCGTATCAGCGTGCGACAGCCCCCAGCTCCCGCCGACCACGTGGGCCGCCTTGTGATGGAGCGCAATTCCGGCAGAGACGATCGGTTGTCCGCATAGCCAAGCCGCGCGAAGGCCGAGCCCCCATGCGTCCAGGCTGCGCGGATCGGCCACCAAGTGCTCGAGCGCCCGCGCCATCATGCCCAGCCCCTCCTCGGCCAGCAGCGAAGCAAAGGGATTGGCGCCGGAGCTGTAGAACGCCTCAACGGCATGCGCGATCGCATTGAAGCCACTTGGAATGGCAACTTCACGCGGCAGGCCGCGTACGAGTTCCGGATCGTAGATGATGGTCGCCGGCAGCATCCGCTCCGACTGATGCAGCCGCTTCACGCCGTCTTCCAGCATGCCTTCCAGGTTGGTCGACTCGGAGCCGGAGAACGTCGTCGGGACGGCGATGATCGGGATGTCCGCCGAGTGGGCGATCATCTTCGCGAGCCCGATGGCGGATCCGCCCCCGTAGGCCACCAATCCGTCCGCCGCGGCTTGCCGGGCCGCTTCTCGAGCGACGGCAACGACCTCGACGGGAACGTGCGGGCGGGCCTCGGCGCAGACGGCGGCGATCTGCCCGCGGGATCGCCCGGCCAGCTCTTCCGCCACCACGCGTCGGCCGGGCGTGCAGCAGATCATGACCCGGGCGACTCCGAGCCGGCCGATCTCTTCCCGCAGGGTGCTGATCGCGCCGGGGCCATACACAACCCGGCCGGGAAGACCGATGTGGACGAACCTTTCCACTGCGTGTGGCTCCCGCAACCGGTCCGCGGCTCAGCTGAGGATGGCGGTCTGCTTGCGTTCGATCAGATCGAAGTCGATCTCAGCGCCGATTCCAGGTCGGCTCGGCGGATAGACGAGACCTTCGGAGTCCGGGCTCAAGTCCTCGACGAGGCCGTACTTCTGGGCATCCGCCGGCAGCAGCACCTCGAAGAACTCCGTGTTGGGAATGGCGGCAATCACGTGCAGGTTGGCCCAGTTGTTGTGCGAGTTGCCGCCGTGATGAACCTCGTAGTTCATCCCGAACGCCTCGGCAAGATGCGCGGTCTTCAGAATGCCGGTAATTCCGCCCTTGACCGCCACGTCGCCGCGCAGATAGTCGGTCGCCCGCATCATGATCCACGGGACGTAGGCCGTGAAGCCGCCGGGCGAGTACTCGGTCGCCATGAGGGGAATGTTCAGCTTTTCCCGAAGCTTGACGCAGTTGTAGATGTCGTCGTCGGCAAGCGGATCCTCGTACCAGTAGAACCCGAGTTCCTCGATGGCGCGTCCGACGCGGATCGCGTGCTGGAAGGAGTAGCTCCAGGTCGAATCCAGCATGACGCGGTAGTCGTCCCCGACGGCCTGCCGCACGGCCCGGCACACCTCGATGTCCTCCGCCCAGCGCGTGGGCGGGTGAATCTTGTAGGCCGCCCACCCGGCCTCCTTGATCCGCACCGCTTCCTCGGCGTACGCCTCCTTCGATGGCAGCAGCGCTGACGACGCGTACGCCGGCACGCTGTGCCGATACGTGCCGATCAACTGGTGCACCGGCAGCCCGGCCGCCTTCCCCGCGAGGTCCCACAGCGCGATGTCCGCGGCGCCGATGGCACGCCAGGCCACGGCGCGGTTCCGGTGGCAGAGGTCGTCGTACAGCCGTTCGCGGTCGAGCGGATTTCGATCCATCAGGAGCGGCTTCAAGTGGCGGATGAAATCGGGGCCGTCGGCGTGCGCGCCGTCGAGCGCCGACCCCAGGAACGCGTGCCCCTCGAGGCCTTCGTCGGTATGGATCGTCACCAACCCCATCTCGCTCGAGCCACCAAATATCCCGGTGTGTCGGTTGTAGGACGTGGCGGGAATGTCGTCCCACTGAAACAGCGTGACGGTGACGTCGGTGATCTTCATGGGTCCTCCAGCCGGGCCGGAACGGTCGCTCAGTGGGTGGTGGGGCGCAGTTCTGCCCAGGTGGCGCGCATCCATTCCACGCAGGCGATGGCCTGCTCGAACAGCGAGTACTGACATCCCTCGCCGTAGTCCAGGTTGGGAATGAATTCGGTCGAAATCTGGCCAAGCGTCGCCGCGTCATCAGCGGCGTGGTGCCGCAACAGGGCCCGGATGACTTCCTTCCACGGCTCCAGGGCGGCTTCCCGCCATTCCGCGTGATATTCGCCGGGTGCCGGCTGCTTGAACGGATACTGGATGCCCCGGCCCGGATTGCCGTCCTCATCGACCGCTGCGACATTCTTCGGATTGTTGGGAACCGCCGCACGGGCATGGCAGTGACGCACCCAGCCGAAATCGATCCAGCGCTGGCAAACGTTTCCCGGCGCGTACGGATCCAGCACAACTTCACCGGCGGCCACTGCCTCGCGAATCCCGCCGATATCCTGTTCCTCGGGGTTGTCGATCTTGAAGATCACGTGGCTGTGGTCGAGCGTCATGTTGAACGGCACGCCGTGCGACTCGACCGACCGACCCACGGAATCCACGCGACGGAAGTCCTCCGACCACATGTTGACGTGAACCTCGAAACAGGGAGTGACGCCAATCCGGTCTCCCGCCTCGGCAGCCCGCAGGCACGCGCTGACCACTTCATCGTCGGTCACCTCGTGGCCATCGGCATGATTCGCCAGGAACTGCACGTTGTGCACCAGCGAGCCCAATTCCCGGCCGACCTCCAGATTGTGGACGAGCAGATCCTCGTCGCGGCCCAACGTGTAGAACCAACCGCCGGCCCGCACCGGAATCCCGTACCGGTCTCTCGCCGCCAGGAACTCCCTCACCTCGCCCGGCGCCGGGGTCTTGTCAACGTAGTCGAACACGCCGGCGTCCCGGACCATCCGGAACCGGGTATCGATCTCCGGCATCGGATCGGCGTGCGTGTGCTTGATTCCGTTGGTCTGGATGCCAAACAGCAGGTCCGTTGCCATGGCTTGGCCCTCCCCATTCGCCACCCAAGCGTCCGTCGTGGGGCAGGGGTACGGGCAGTGGATGCCGGGCAGCGCTGGTCCGCAAGCATACTGGCACCAGGCGGCGGCCGGGGCCGGTGTCGCGGTGCGGCATCGCCCGCCGGTTGCCGGCATCCCTTCCCGGGCGACAAATGTCTATGGTTCTGACCGGCACCGGGCCGTTGACCGTTCTCGACCGCGCTGGACAATCGCGGGGTTTGGACCGGTGTCCCTGGCTGCACTGGGAGTGAGACCCATGCGGGCATTGCTGATCGTCTGCGCGCTGCTGGTGGCCGGACTGCCCCCGCACCCGCCCCGCGCGGTGGCGCAGGCCGACGAAGCCACGCCGACAAAACTCCAAGGCTACGGCGAGGAAGAAGCGTACCCCGTGCCACTCGCCACCTGGACCAACCCGGGCCTGGGCGCTGACTGGCTGTCGTTCGAGTTGGTGCAGGAGCTCTTCGCGGACGCAGACGCCGTCGAGCCGATGGAAGCGGACCCCCCGGCCGCCCCGGTCTTTACCGGCGGCGTCTTGCAAGGGTACGTGTTTGTCACCCGCGACGTCACGGAATCGCTGGGATTCTCGTCGCTCGAATTCCTGATCGCCGTCGGACTGCGGCTGGACGGGACGCTGGCCGGGGCCCGGGTGGTCGCGCATCGCGAACCCATCATTGATCTCATCATGCTGCAGGACCTGGTGCCCCGGTTTGCCCGCCAGTACGTGGGCGTCGACATCCGAGCGCCGCTGCGGGTGCAGCTCACCCAGTCCAGCGAACCGGGCTCCATCGACGGTATCTCGTCGGCCACGATCAGCGCCGTGCTCTTCAATGAGGCGATTCTGCGGGCGGCCCGGATCGTCGCGCGGGCAAAGGGCATCCGGCTGCACGATCAGCCGGTGCTGGACATCGTGACATTCCACCCCCGCGGTTTTGACGCACTGGTCGAGCACAACGCCATCGGTCGGCTGCGGATTTCGAAGGACGCGGCTGCGGCGGTCGGCGTCACGGAGCCCGACCTGTCCGCCAGCGGAATGGGCGCGGCCGACCTGTACGTCTACGCCAACGAACGCGCCAGCCGCGCGGCGCGACCGCCGTTCGAAGAAGACCTGCTGCTCGACATTTACGCCGGCCCGGCGATGACGCCGACCGTCGGCCGCAATCTCCTCGGGAACACTTGGCACGACCTGTTCGTCAGCGGACGTAACCCGAACGATCTCATGCTCTGCATCATGACGATCGGTCCGTACTCCATCGACGGCGAAAAGCATCTGTCGAGCGGACCGTTCCGGCGTCTGCGTCTGCTGCAGGAGGGCCAGACCTTCGAGCTCAGCAAGGACCGCTATCGCTACCTCGGGTTCCTCCACGGAACAGACAAGCCGGACTTCGGCGAGATCGGTCTCTTCTGGATTCCGGCCGAGACCGGAATTGACCCGGTCAAACCCTGGACGCTGGAAGTGCTGGTGGAGGATCAGGAGGGAACCAACGGGGCCTGGTTCGGGCTGGACTACGCGCTGGACGACCAGTTTGTGCTGCTGCCAACCAACACGGCGGTGCTCGCAGCCGATCACGACGTGCCGGTCTGGGTAGCCGCATGGGACGCCCAGCGCGTCAACATTGCCATTCTCGTGACCTCCCTGGTGGTCCTGAGCGGCATCCTGGCAGTGCACGGCAGGTTGTCCCGGAGGCCGGTCCTGCTGCAGTGGGTCCGGCTCGGATTCCTCGGCTTCGTGCTGGTCTGGATGGGCTGGTACGCGGGTGCCCAGGTCACCATTCTGAACATCCTGACTTGGCTGCAGTCAGCGGTCTCCCAGAGCGGGCTCGCCGTCCTGCTGTCGGACCCGCTGATCGTGCTCCTCGCAGTGTTCGTCGTGGTCACGTTCTTTCTGTTTGGCCGCGGAATCTACTGCGGCTGGCTGTGTCCCTTCGGCGCACTCCAGGAACTGCTCGGCAAGGCGGCACAGGCGCTGCGAGTTCGGCAGTTCGTTCCGAGCTACCGGGCGCATCAGTGGCTTTGGCCCGTGAAATACGTGATCCTGGCCGTCTTGGTCGCACTGTCGTTCCACGACATGGACCTCGCGGGTACCGCCTCGGAAGTCGAACCCTTCAAGACCGCCATTTCACTGCGGTTCGACCGGGCATGGCCGTTCGTCCTCTATGCCGGCGGCCTGCTGGCGGCCGGGGTGTTCGTCGAGCGATTCTTCTGCCGGTTTCTTTGCCCGCTCGGCGCGGCACTGGCCATCGGCGGCAAGTTGCGGATCCGGAATCCCCTGAAGCGCCGCGAAGAATGCGGCTCCCCGTGCCAGCTGTGCGCGCGTCGGTGCCCGATCAACGCGATCGCACCCAACGGCTCGATCCGCATGGACGAGTGCTTCTACTGCCTCGACTGCCAGGTGATCTACCACGACGAGCACGTGTGCCCGCCACTGGTCCGGGCACGGCGTCGACAGGTTGCGCCGGACATGACGGCCGGCGCCACGCCGGCGGTGGCGGCCGTCAAGGACTGACGCCGGCCGCGCCCGTACCAGAAGTTCCAGACGCCGATTACCGTCCTGCAGGCGGGCCGCACCGCCCCCGGGGCTTCCGAGCTTGCGCCCGTCGGCGCATCTGACCTACCTTCCCCCGCCAACACGCCCTGGCAGCACAGGTGGCGGCGAAATCGGTGCTGGCGCCAGCAGGAGGGGGCCATGGCACGACTTTCAGATGCGCAGGTGGAAGCCTACGGGCGCGACGGCCACGTCACCGCCGATTGGCGCTTGCCTGCCGAGACCATCGAAGCGATGCGCAGCGCGCTCGACAAGCTTGTCGACGCCAACGGCCACATGACCACTGACAACATGTTCTGCCCGCACCTCCGGAAGGCCGGCACGCAGGGGCTCGAAGGCGACGACGCCTGGCTGGAATTCGCCCGCATCCCCGAGGTGCTTGACATGGTGGAGCAGCTGATTGGGCCTGATTTTCTGCTCTGGGGCTCCACGGTGTTTGGAAAACCCGCGAACGTGGGCAAGGAAACGCCGTGGCACCAGGACGGGGAGTACTGGCCCATTCGCCCGCTCGCCAGCTGTTCGGCCTGGATCGCAATCGACGACGCCTCTCCGGAGAACGGCTGCCTGCGTGTGCTCCCCGGCACCCATCGCAACCGTCACATCCTCCTGCATCACCGGCGCGAGGGCGAGGACATCACCCTGAACGAGGAACTGTGCGATCCGTCGGTCGACTACACGACCGCGCGCGACATCGTCCTCGAAGCCGGCCAGATCTCCTTTCACGACGTCTTCCTGGCGCACGGCAGCGCGCCGAACCGGTCGGGCCGGCGGCGGGCCGGCTTCGTCTGTCGCTACATGCCGACGACGTCGGTGTGGGACCGCCGGCTGGGCAAGGCCCTGGAAGAGCGATCCGGCACCGTCGAGTTCGCGAAGCGGGACCTGTACCTGGTGCGCGGCCGCGACGTTTCCGGGCAGAACACCGTCGTGACCGATCGCTGATACGGGCTAGAGGTAGCCGAGATCCCGCCAGAGCTTGTACCGCTCCCGGAACGTCGTCAGCGACTCCCAGACGCGCGCGAAGTCCGCATCCGCCGCGACCTCCTCCGCCACGACTTCCTCCCAGGCGGAGCGGAACGTCGCCAGCATGGCTTCCGGCCACGTGTGGATCGTCACGCCCTTGCGCTGCAGTTCCTCGAGCGCCGCGATCTGGATGGTCTCGCCTTCCGCGATCGAGTGCCGGAAATTGTCCCCGCAGACCGTTTCGATCTGCGTCTGCCGGAGCGGTGAAATACCGTTCCAGCGATCCATGTTGATCATCAGCTCGAAGTTCGTGGACTGCTGGTGCCAGCCGGGGAAGTAGTAGTGCTTGGCCACCTGATAGAAGCCGAGGTTCAGGTCGATCGCCGGCATCGAGAACTCGGTTGCGTCGATGGTTCCCAGTTCAAGAGCCGGAAAGATGTCACCGCCGGCCAGCAGCTGCGTGGAGGCGCCGACCCGGTCCATCACCTTGGCGCCCAGCCCGAAGAAGCGCATCTTCAGGCCCTGCAGGTCATCGACGCTCTCGATCGGCTGCCGGAACCAGCCGGACGCCTCCGGCGGAATCACGCCGCACAGGATGCCGCGGATGTTGTGCCGGGCATAGATCTCCTCGAACAGCTCCTTGCCGCCGCCGAAGTAGAACCAGGCCATGTACTCGTTGGCGGGCGGACCGAACGGAACCGCCGCGAAGAGCTGAAGCGCCGGCACCTTCCCGGCCCAGTAACCCGGCGTCGACCAGCCGGCATCGAGCCCGCCGCTGGACACGGCATCGAAGATCTCGAGGGCCGGCACCAGCGCGCCGGGGTCGAAGAACTTGATCTGGACGGCGCCGTCCGAGACGGCTTCGACCTGATCCTGGACCCGAATGCCGAGTGATCCGAGCTGCGTGAGTGACCCGGCGAACGTGCTCGCCATCTTCCAGCGCACGGTGTCCTCGACCGCCGGCGGCGGCGCGGCTTCCTCCGTCTGGGAGGCCGGTTCGCCGTCGCGACCCGCGAAGTACGTGATCAATACGCCGACGGCGATCCCCGCCAGGCCAAATAGGATTGCATTCCGCATGTGCGGACCTCCTGAAACAACACGCTGGGAGACGCCGTACCGAAGTCAAAGGCGGACCGCACCATTCCAATTTGTCGCCGGAATTGCAACGGCTGCGGGGCAGCCCGCCGCAACGGCGGAGGCGCCGGGGGGGCAGGTTCCGCCGGCGGGCGGCATCGCGGCCTGACGGCGGCGGCGCGCGTAGACAGGCGCCGGTGGCAGCGCCTTTCCCCCGGGACCCGGAAATTCCGGCGGAGCCTCGCTACGCGCTATCGACGTCCAGCGCGTACCCCGTCGCCCACACGGTCCGAATGAGGTCGGGGCCCCCGCCTTCGTTGAGGGCCTTTCGCAGGCGTCGAATATGCACGTCGACGGTGCGTTCCTCGACATAGATATTTTCGCCCCACACCGAGTCGAGCAGCTGCTGGCGCGTAAACACGCGCTCCGGAGCCTCCATCAGTTTGCGCAGCAGCCGGAATTCGGTCGGCCCCAGATGCACCCGCCGTCCTGCCCGGCTGACCCGATGGGTCACCGGGCTTAATTCGAGATCGTGGTAGAAGTACGATTCCTTGTGCTCGTCGGAAGCATGGCGGTTGCGCCGCAGGAGTGCGCGCACACGCGCCAGCAGCTCCGCCGTCGAAAACGGCTTAACCATGTAGTCGTCCGCGCCGCCGGAGAACCCCTGCAACATGTCCTTTTCCGTCTTGCGGGCGGTGAGGATCAGGATCGGGAGCTTGCTGGTTGACGGCTCGCGCCGAACCGCGCGGCAGATGTCCACGCCCGAAACGGTGGGCAGCATCCAGTCGATCACTGCCAGATCCGGCAGGTTCCTGCGAAGCATGTCGAGCGCCTGGGCGCCGTCGGCCGCTTCGTCGACTTCCAGGCCGCCGGCCACCAGGTTGTAACGGATCAGGTCACGAATCTCGTCGTCGTCCTCGACGACCAGAACGCGGTGGGTCATGTCGGATCGTCGGGTGACGGCGCGCCCTCCATGAGGAAGCCCCGCCCCCGGGGGCGGTCCTCGGACGCCCGAGTCCCGGTCGTCACGTAGTCCACGAGTTCGGCAATGTTGGTCGCGTGATCGGCGATGCGTTCGAGATTCTTGGCCACGAACAGCAGGTGGACGCCCGGCGTGATGCGGTGCGGGTCCTCGAGCATGTGGGTCAGGAGCTCCCGGCACAGGGCGACGTACATGTCGTCCAGCTCCCGATCGCGATGCCGGATCGACTTCGCCTGGTCGATGTTACGGTCGCGGTATGCATCGAGCGCATCCTTGAGCATCGTGTGCGAGGCGTCTCCCAGTTTCGGTAGCGCATAGAGCCCGGGCACCTCCCTCGTCTCGCAGAGGACAATGGATCGTCGCGCCATGCTGGCCGCGAGGTCGCCGGCTCGTTCCAGATAGCCCGCGATCTGGATCGCGGAGATCGTCATGCGCAGATCCTGTGCGACCGGCTGGCGGAGCGCAAACAGCCGCTCGACCTGCTCCTGGACGTCCTGCTCATAGCGGTCGATCTCTGAATCCTGCTCGATGATCCGCGCGGCCGACTCGCTGTCGCGTTGCGCGACCGCCGTGACGGCGCGCGCAATCTGGGCCTCCACCAAGCCGCCCATCTCGAGCAAGCTGCGCTCGATCTTGTCGAGATCCTCGGTGAAAGCTTTGACCGTATGTTCGGCGGGCATGCGCGGCTCCTGCAGCTATCCGAAGCGACCCGTGATGTAGTCCTGGGTCGACGGTTCGGAAGGATTGGTGAAGATCTTTTGAGTCTCGTCGAACTCGATCAACCGGCCCAGATTCAGGAAGGCGGTCTTTTGCGAGACGCGGGCTGCCTGTTGCATGTTGTGGGTCACGATGATGATCGTGTACTCGGACTTGAGCTCGTCGATCAGTTCCTCGATCGTCGCCGTGGCGATCGGATCAAGCGCCGAACACGGCTCGTCCATCAGCAGCACATCCGGGCGCACGGCGATTGCGCGAGCAATGCAGAGGCGTTGCTGCTGACCGCCCGACAGGCTGGTTCCCGGCTGGTCGACCCGGTCTTTTACCTCATCCCAGATCCCGGCTCGCCGCAGGCTGGTTTCGACGATTTCATCGAGGTCGCCCCGCGTCGGCGCCATGCCATGGAGACGAGGACCGTAGGCCACATTGTCGTAGACGGACTTGGGGAACGGGTTCGGTTTCTGGAACACCATGCCGATGCGCATTCGCAACTGGACGACATCGACATCCGGGCCCGCGATGTCGCTGCCGTCGAGCAACATGCTCCCGGTGCTTCGGCAGTCGTCGATCAGATCATTCATGCGGTTAAAGCATCGGAGGAAGGTTGACTTGCCGCATCCGGACGGTCCGATAAACGCGGTGACCTCGCGTGACATGATGTCCAGGTCGATATCGAAGAGTGCCTGCTTCCCGCCGTAGTAGACCGACACCGCGCGCGCTACCAGCTTTGGCTGCGGGTCGGAGAGAGCGCTTACGTTCACCATTGCTTCTCGAACTTTCGGCGGAGATAGACCGCGAGTCCGTTCATCACCAGCAGGAAACCCAGAAGCACAATAGTCGCAGCAGCTGTCTTTTCGGCGAAGCCGCGCTCCGGACTGTCAGCCCAGAGATAGACCTGGGCCGGAAGCACCGTGGATGGGTCAGTGAATCCACCCGGAACTTCCACGACAAAGGCGACCATCCCCATCATCAGTAGTGGGGCCGTCTCTCCCAATGCCCGGGCCATACCGATAATGGCTCCCGTCAGCGTGCCCGGTGCCGCGGCCGGCAGCACGTGATGGAAGATGGCCTGCACCCGGCTCGCGCCCAGCCCGATCGCCGCCTCGGCAAATGACGGCGGCACCGCCCGGATGGCTGCCCGCGAGGAGATGATGATGGTGGGGAGCGTCATCAGGCTCAGCACGAGACCGCCGGATATCGGGGCGGACCTCGGCAGTCCAAATACGTTCAGGAACACCGCGAGGCCTAGCAGCCCAAAGACGATCGAAGGTACCGCAGCAAGATTGTTGATGTTGATTTCGATCAGCCGGGTAATCCGGTTCTTCGGAGCGAACGCTTCCAGATATACGGCCGTCATCACGCCAACCGGGAACGAGAGCACTACGGTCACCAAGAGCGCCAGTGCAGAACCGACGATGGCGGCAAGGATTCCCGCTTCTTCCGGGTTGCGGCTGTCGCCCCGCGTGAAGAAGCTGCGGTTGAAACGCAGGTCGATGCGACCGGCTGCCTCGAGCGCGGCGATGCGGGCCAGGGAGGCGTCCGAGATGGGGCGCTCCTCTTCCGGCAGGGCGGCGTCGATCCGCCCCTTGTAGAACTGGTCGACTGGGTCCGACGCCAGGACCCACACGTCCTCCACAGTCCCGATGATGGCGGGATCCGCCTCAACCGTCTCCCGCAAGACAAACACCGTGCCCGCGCTCACCAATCGGGCCAGCGTTCGGCGCTCCGCACGCGAACTGCCAGCGTTGGGGAACAACTCCGACAGACTCGTGCGCAGCATCTTCCGGTAGCTTCCGGCTTCGATGAGCTCCTGGTCGAAATCGACCGTCAGCCGCACTTCGGTCTGCACGAAGCCCATGTAGCCGCGGCTGACGATGCTCGCGAGAAATACGACCAGGAAACCCAAAGCCGCCGAGATCGCGAGAATCCCGTACAGCTGGAACCGCCGTTCGGCCCGCTTGCGCCGTAGCAGCAACCGGTTGGCCGCTGCCTGGGAGCTGATCGTCGTGGCGGCGTAGCTACTCATACCGTTCGCTGTATTTCTGGACGACCCGAAGTGCGACCACGTTGAGGGCCAGAGTCACGATGAACAGCGTGAGTCCCAGTGCAAACGCCGCCATGGTCTTTTCCGAATCAAACTCATGGTCGCCGACCAGCAGGGTGGCAATCTGGACCGTTACCGTCGTTACGGCCTCAAACGGATTCGCCGTCAGGTTGGCCGCCAGACCGGCCGCCATCACCACGATCATCGTTTCGCCGATCGCGCGCGAGATCGCGAGCATGAAGCCGCCGACGATTCCCGGGGTGGCCGCCGGCAGAATCACGCGTTTGATCGTTTCCGAGGCCGTGGCCCCGAGACCGTAAGAGCCCTCGCGGAGGGACATCGGCACGGCAGTCATGATGTCGTCGGATAGGGATGACACAAACGGGATGATCATGATGCCCATGATCAGTCCTGCAGCCAGCGCGCTCTCCGAGGAGATGGTGAGCCCCAGGTCCACACCCAGATTGCGCATGCTCGGCGCCAGGACGAGCGCCGCGAAGAACCCGTAGACGACGGTCGGGATCCCGGCGAGGATTTCGAGCAGCGGCTTGATCACGGCTCGGACGCGAGGGTGGGCGTACTCCGCGAGATAGATTGCCGACATCAGGCCGATCGGGCCGGCCACCAGCATCGCGATGACCGTGATCAGCAGGGTGCCGGCGAACACCGGCACAGCCCCGAAGGCACCGGATGCGGCGACCTGGTCTTCACGCAGCGCGATCTGCGGAGACCATTCCAGGCCGAAGAAGAACTCGAACGGCGAGACCAGCTGGAAGAACCGGAAGGTCTCGACCACCAGGGACAGCACGATCCCGACGGTCGTCAGAATCGCGATGATCGATGCAATGAACAGCGCCACGAGCAGCGCGGTCTCGACCCGATCGCGGGCCGTCAGCTCCGGGCGAATCCGCCGCCAGCCCCAGAAAAAACCGAGGACGGAAACCGCCGTTACCAGGGCGAAGCGCGCCGCTGCGCTGAGATTCTCAAGGTGTAGCAGCAGTTCCACCGACGCCATCGGAACGTCGTCGGTCATCACGCCCGCAGCGGCATTCTCGATCGAAACGTAGAGCAGCGTCGCCGCCGCACCCGACAGGTCCGGAAAGTCGGAGAGGACGACATTACGGATGACCCGGTCATCGATGATGGTCCATGCCGCGTAGACGAGGGTTGCCGGCACCACCGTCCAGAGCGTCCCGTACCAACCGTAATGCCCCGGAAGTCCCGGCAACGACCGCTGCGGCGCCGCGCTGATTCGTGCGCGCGAGGCGTAGAACGCGCCGGCACCGAACAGCGCGATGATCAGGAGAGGGAGGTACGACAACAACATGGGAAGCGAAAGGGGCGGCGCGAAAGCCTGGGCCGCCCCCGTCCAGGTTGCGATCAGAGGCTCTCAAGCGGGGTTAGATTAGCGGCATCGTCGACAAACTTCGTCCGCTCGTCGGTCGGGAGAGGGATCAGGCCCCGGTCCGTCAGGTAACCCTCGTCGCCCCAGGCGTCATCGCTGGTGAAGGCGGAAATGTACTCGCGAATTCCGGGGATCACGTCGACGTGCGCTTTCTTCACGTAGAAGTAGAGCGGCCGGGACACCGGATAGGCCCGCGTCGCGATGTCGTCGAACTCGGGGGTCACCCCGTCGATGGATGCGCCCTTCACGGCGTCACGGTTCTGGTCGAGGAACGAAAAGCCGAAGACGCCTAAGGCGTTGGGGTTCTCGGCCAGCTTCTGCACAATCAGATTGTCGTTCTCGCCCGCCTCGATGTAGGCCCCGTCTTCTCGAATACCCCGGCAAATCGCCTTGTAGCGGTTCTTGTCTTCCTGCTTGATGGCCGTCAGCCCCGGGAACGTCTTGCATCCGCCCTCGACGGCAAGCTCGTTGAAGGCGTCGCGCGTGCCGGAGGTCGGCGGCGGGCCAAGGACCTCGATGGCAACGTCGGGAAGGGCTGGGTCGACGTCCGCCCACGTCTCGTTCGGATTGTTGACCAGCTTGCCGCCTTCCTGATTGCCTTCCGGTACCTGCTTCGCCAGGGCAAGGAAAAGGTGGCGCAACGTGAAGTGCGCCTCCGGTGCGGTCCTGGCGTTGGCGATGACGATGCCGTCGTAGCCGATCTTGATCTCGACGACGTCCTGGACTCCGTTCGCGCGGCATTGCTCAAGCTCGCTGCTCTTCATGCGGCGAGAGGCGTTGGCGATGTCGGGATAGTCGGTTCCAAGGCCGGCGCAAAAGAGCTTCATGCCGCCCCCGGATCCGGTGGCTTCGATCTTGGGGGTCTTGAAGTCCGAACCCCGGCCGAAGTTTTCCGCGACCACGGTCGCGAAGGGATAGACGGTCGAGGATCCGACGATGTTGATCTGGTCGCGTGCCTGAGCGGGACCGGCTACGGCGCCCGCGACGATAACTGCGGCGACGAGACGAGTGTGCATGGTGCGGAATGCTCCCGAAGAGGATGCTGGGCCGGAGCCGGCTCCGTTTCCGCCATTGGTACGAGATACCGTCGTCACCAATTGTGTATGGAGTACGAAGATTATGTGACAGTCGGGTCGGGCGGCGGCGGCATGCCTTCGAATGTCACGCTGATCGCACAACCGACGCCCGGCTCACTCTGCACATCAAGGGTGGCCCCATGTCGGCGGGCAACGTGCTTCACGATGGCGAGCCCGAGCCCGTGGCCGGGGATGCGCCGGTTGCGCGCCTGGGCGGATCGGTAGAACCGCTCGAACACGCGGTCCGTTTCGCCCGGCGGAATGCCTTCGCCGTCATCGGTCACCGTGATCCGGGCCGGTTTCGGGCCCACCTTGACGCGAACGCTCCCGCCCTCCCTGCCGTGCTTGATCGCGTTGCTGAGCAAGTTGGTCAGCAGCTGGCGCAGTTGGTCGACATCGCCGGTGACTTCAACCGGATCGGTCGGCACCTCCACCCTGACCCGCATCGACCGGACCGCGGCCTGCCACGTCAGGTCCTCCGTCACCTCGCGGGCAAGCGGAACCAGATCCACCCTGCCGTCGGGCGGTAATGCCTCGCTCATCTCGACCGCCGACAGGTGAATCATGTCGTCGACCAGCTTCACCATCCGGCTCGCCTGGTTGCCGAGCCGGTCCAGGTAGAGGGTCTGCACTTCAGGGTCGTCGCGCCCTGGCCCCTGCAACGTCTCCACCATGCCGAGAATCGCCGTCAGCGGCGTCCGGAACTCGTGGCTGGCGTTGGCGAGGAACGTCGTCCGGGCTGTCTCGCGGGGCGTGGAATCGGCAAGCTCCAGGCACACCATGACGCGGCGCGGCACTTGCCCGGCATCCGCCTCGAACGGATGCACGGACACCTGGTACAGACTGCCATCCTGGGCCGGAAGGCGGCACTGCACCGTTTGCACCGTACGCTCTCGCCCGGCCGCATCGAACGCCTGCAGGCAGATCGGCACCCGGGTGAGCTCGGGGAGCGCATGGCCAGGCGGTACCTTCTGGAACAGTTTCGCTGCGGCGGCATTGGCGAAGGTCACCCTGCCGTCGGGATTCAGCGTCAGCACCGCCATCGGCAGCGCGAGCAGGAGTCCGTCGAGGAACCGGTCACGGTCGGCGACACCGGACCGGATGCGGCCCACCTCGGATTCCAGTTGACCGAGGTGCCGGGAAAGCTCGCGAAGACTTCCGCCGAAGACCTCCGCCTGCGCTCCTGAATCCCCGTCGCGCATGGCCCGGACCCACCGGACCAGCCGACGGGAATCGCGGACCTCCAGAAGGGCAACGCCGGCACCGAGCACGAGCGTGGCGCCCCAAACTGCGAAAGCGACCTGCCAGTCCAGCTGCGCCGTGGCGACCGCCCCCAGCAGCACCACGCCCGGCGGCGAGGCGGTGCGCAGTACCGCTCGGAAAACCTCGGCCATCGGCACGGAGCTGCGGCTCCCGAATCAGTCTCCGTCCACGACCCCGTGCGCTGCCAGGATGGCAGCCGTGACAATCTCCGACACGCGTGCGCCCATCCGCGTGATCTGCGCCGAATGCGTCAAGCCGGTCAACATCGGACCGAGGATCTGGCACCCGCCCGTCTCGCACAGCAGGTGAACGGCAATGCTGGCTGCGTGCAGCCCCGGCATCACCAGCACGTTGGCCGGCCCGTCCAGCCGGCAGATCGGGTAATGCTCCTGCAGGTCGGTCCGCAACGCGATATCCGGCGCCATCTCGCCGTCGTAGGCGAAATCGGCCTCTCGCTCGTCGAGGATCTCGACCGCCCGTCGCACCCGTTCGGTTTCCGGGCTCATCGGCTGGCCGAAGTTGGCGAACGACAGCAGAGCTACCTTTGGTTCATGACCGAAGCGGCGCGCGGTTGACGCCGCGCCAATCGCGATCTCGGCGAGCTGGGTCGGCGTTGGCGTCTCGTGGATCGTGCTGTCGGCGATGAACAGGGTCCGCCCCCCGGTCACCGCGATCGAAAGACCGAAGATCTCGCCGTTGGCCGGCGGGTCGATGACCCGACGGATGTCGGCCAGCGCCGAATATTGATTCCGCGTGGTGCCGGTGACCAGCGCATCCGCATCACCGAGCGCGACCGCACAGGCGGAGAACACGTTGCGATTGCGGTTGACGAGACGCTGGCAATCGCGCCTCAGGTAGCCCTTGCGGGCGAGGCGCCCGTACAGGAAGTCCGTGTAGGCGTCGGTGCGCGTGCTGACGGCGGCATTGAGGATTTCCAGGCCGGCGGCCGACCTGATGCCCAGCCGGTCCATGCTCGCCAGCACGCGCTCTTCGTTGCCCACGAGAACCGGGGTGCCGTAACCCTCGTCCCGCCAGCGTGCGGCCGCGCGGATCATCCGGCTCTCGTCCCCCTCGGCGAACACCATGCGCCGCGGCGTGGCGCGCACCCGGTCACCCAGTACCTGCATGAAAGACGCCGTCCTGTCGAGCCGCGTGGCCAGGGTGCGCTGGTACTCGACCGCATCGCGAATCGGGCGCTTGGCGACGCCAGAGGCAATGGCCGCCTCGGCCACCGCCGGCGGAATCTGCGTGATCAGCCTCGGATCGAACGGCTTGGGAATGATGTGTTCCGGACCGTAGCGCAGCGTTCGGCCGGCATAGGCCGCCGCCACCTCGTCAGGGACATCCTCGCGCGCGAGCGCCGCAAGGGCCTCGGTGGCGGCAATCTTCATCTCCATGTTGATCGTGGAGGCCCGCACATCGAGCGCGCCTCGGAAGATGTACGGGAACCCCAGAACGTTGTTGACCTGGTTCGGGTAATCGGAACGGCCGGTCGCAACGATCGCGTCTTCCCGCACCTCGGCCAGGTCCTCCGGCCGAATCTCCGGGTCCGGGTTGGCCATCGCAAATACGACCGGTTTTGCTGCCATCGACCGCATCATGTCCGCGGTGAACGCTCCCTTGGCCGACAACCCGAACGCCACGTCTGCCCCTGTCAGGGCATCCGCAAGCGTGCGGGCGCTGGTGCGGACGGCATGGGCGGACTTCCACTGGTTGACCCCGTCACGACCCTGGTAGATGACACCGGAGCGGTCGCAAAGAATGGTGCTGCCCGGCTGGCACCCCATGGCCTGGAGCAATTCGGCACACGCGATCCCCGCTGCACCGGCGCCGTTGATGACGATGCGCGTGTTCTCGAGGCTCCGACCGGTCAAATCGAGCGCGTTCAGCAGCCCTGCAACCGCAATAATCGCCGTGCCGTGCTGGTCATCGTGAAAGACCGGAATGTCGAGCGCGGCGGACAGCTGCTGCTCGATGATGAAGCACTCCGGCGCCTTGACGTCCTCGAGGTTGATGCCGCCCCAGCTGCGGCCCACCGTCCGAATGGTCTGGACAAACTCGTCCACGTCTTCGGTATCCACCTCGATATCGATCGCGTCGATGTCCGCGAAGCGCTTGAACAGGACGGCCTTGCCCTCCATGACGGGCTTCGAGGCCAGGGCTCCGAGGTTGCCGAGACCGAGCACCGCGCTGCCGTTGGAGATCACGGCCACGGTGTTGCCCTTGGACGTCAGGTCAAAGGCCGCGCTGGGATCACGCTCGATTTCCAGGCAGGGAATGGCGACGCCGGGCGAGTAGGCAAGCGAGAGATCCCGGGCCGTCACCAGCGGCTTGGTGGGAGCGATTTCCAACTTGCCCGGCTTGCCGCGACGATGAAACTCGAGCGCCTCCTCGGTGGTGTAGCTGTGAAGCGGCGTCTGGTCAGTCATGTGCGATTCCGGGTGCATCGGGCCAAGCTGGCCGCACCCGTGCCCTGTCCTGTCTTCGGAGAATCCTGGGTGCCCGGGTACAACGCGCGGAAAAGGGTCGCACATCCGCCTTCAGAGCAGGCAGGCAACCGAATCCGGCCCAAGCGCCTCATTGCACCTAACATCGTAGCGAAATCTCCGCTCCCCTGCCGACCGGCGCCGGTTCGGCTACTGTGCCCTTCCTGCGTGTCGCCGGGCGACGGCGCTCGACACGAACGTGTGCGTCGCGATCCGGGGCACGCCGGTCTAGTGGCGCGGCAACGTGCCTTGAAAGTTGCCGCCCCGGCTTCCATCCTGCGAACCGCTGGCCCCCGTCTCCCGGGCGAGCCGTACCTTGCAGCAACGCCGATGACAGGGAACCTCTCATGGCTAATTCACCTTCCAACGACCGGAGCCTGGTTTGGGTCACAATCGGCACGATCGTGTTCGCCGCAGCGGCCATCTACGTGCTGGTACAGGTCCTCAATTACTGATCCCGGAACGTGCCGGACACTTCCCGGCCCACCATCGGAACCCCGCCCATGTCCATTGACTTAAGTTTCATCAAGCCGTCGCTGCCCCGGAGCGGGGCGGTTGTCGTCGCCGTCGGCAAAGGCGGCAAGCTTTCCGCCAGCGGTCGAGACCTTGACCGGCGCCTCAAGGGAGCGCTGCTGAAGGGGGCCAAGGCCCACCGCTTCCAGGCAAGCTTCGGCAAGACCATGCTGTTTCCGGCGCCAGCCGGAATCGCGGCGGACAGTGTCATGCTGGTCGGGCTGGACGATGTCGCGAAAGTCGATACTGAAGCCGTGGCCCGGATCGGCGCCGCGATCGCGCAGGCGCTTGACCGGAACCGGGTGGCGCGCGCGACGGTGTTCTCGGACCTGCCGGCCGGGGTGACGGTGGCCGCGCCCGAGGCCGCCGCCCAGATCGCCTACGGCATCCGCCTGCAGAGCTACCGTTTCGACCGGTACCACACCCGGCTCAAGGACGAGCAGAAACCCGTCACCAGCGCCGTCGCCGTGACGGCTGACCCGGTCGGCGCGGCCAAAAAATGTTTTGCGGCCCTCGACCGGATCGCTGACGGGGTCTTCTTCACGCGCGACCTGGTCTCCGAACCGGCCAACATCCTGACCCCGGTGCAACTCGCCGCGGCTGCCCGCAGCCTGCGCCCGCTCGGAGTCGAGGTGGACGTGCTGGCGCCGGCCCGGTTGAAGGCGCTGGGCATGGGCGCCTTGCTCGGGGTCGCCCAGGGCAGCGCCAACGAGCCGAGGGTGGTGACTCTCCGCTGGCGCGGGCGCCGGACCACGCGGCCCGATCTCGCGCTGGTCGGCAAGGGTGTGACGTTCGACACGGGCGGGATCTCGATCAAGCCGTCGGCGTCGATGGAAGACATGAAATGGGACATGGGGGGCGCCGGCGTGGTGCTCGGCACCATGAAGGCGATCGCGGGCCGGAAGGCGAAGGCGCATGTCGTGGGCGTGGTCGGACTGGTCGAGAACATGCCCTCGGGCACGGCACAGCGTCCCGGCGATGTCGTCACCACCATGAACGGCCAGACGATTGAGGTGATCAATACGGACGCGGAAGGCCGGCTTGTGCTCGCCGACGCCCTTTGGTTCGCCCAACAGAAATTCAAGCCGAAAGCGGTGATCGACCTCGCGACGCTGACCGGCGCCATCCTCGTGGCGCTGGGTCAGGAGCGGGCCGGGCTGTTCTGCAACGATGACCAGCTGGCCGAGCGCCTCGGTGCTGCCGGCGATGCGGTGAACGAAAAGATCTGGCGTTTCCCGCTCGACAGCGAATATGACCGTCACATCGAGTCGCGCATCGCCGACATGAAGAACGTGGGCGCCGGCCGCTACGCCGGCAGCATTGCCGGCGCCAAGCTCCTGGAGCGCTTCATCGACGGCATCCCGTGGGCCCATCTGGATATCGCCGGTGTCACGTGGCGGACCCGCGGCCGGCCCCTGGTTCCGCCGGGAGGGACCGCCTTCGGCGTGCGCCTGCTGGATCGCTACGTCGCGGACAACCTTGAATGAGTGGACCGCAGATCCACCTCTACGGCTGCACGCAGCCCGTCGGATCAGTGGTCCCGAAGCTGCTGCACGCGGCGTTGCGGCAGGACATGCGAGCCGTGGTCCGCTCGCCCGATGCCGGGCGGATCGAGGCCCTCAACACCAGCCTCTGGGAGGGGGGAACCGCGTTCCTGCCGCACGGTGCGGACGGCGACGACCGTCCCGAGGAGCTGCCCGTCTTTCTCACCACGACCACGGCCGTGCCAAACGATGCGCAGCTGTTGGTCCTGCTGGACGGCGCGGACGATTCGGATGCCGACGCGTTCCAGCGGGTCTGCATGCTCTACGACGCGACCGACCCGGACGCCACGCGGTCCGCCGAGGCGTTCGGACGGGCCCGCTCGGATGCCGGCGGCCTGCAGTGGTCGGTCCAGACCGAGGAGGGCCGGTGGGAGCGCGCGCCGTCGTCCGCCGAGGGTGCCCCGCCGGCCGCGGCCGCGACGGAGGTGCCCGAGGCTGACGAGCCCGCCACGGATGATGCCGCGGTCAGCCAGTCCGGCGACGACGGGCCGCCCCGCCGAGAGCCGGCATCCGTCGAACGCACCCTGTCGATCATCAAGCCCGACGCCACGCAGGCCAACGTGACCGGCAGCATCGTTGCCCGGCTGGAGGAGTCCGGTCTGCGGGTCGTCGCGCAGCGCCGGCTCCGTCTCACGCGGGCCGCCGCCGAAGGCTTCTATGCCGAGCACCAGGAGCGCCCGTTCTTCCAGTCGCTTTGCGACTTCATGACCTCCGGACCGGTAGTGGTGCAGGTCCTGGAAGGCGAGGACGCGATCATGCGCAACCGGCAGGTGATGGGTGCCACCGATCCCGGAGACGCCGACCCCGGGACACTTCGGAAGGACTTCGGATCCTCGATCGAGCAGAACGCGATCCACGGGTCGGATTCGCCGGCGTCGGCCGCCCGCGAGATCGCCTACTTCTTCTCCGCGCTCGACATCGTCGGCTGAGCCGGGACGCCCGGCCCAACTCCTTCAGGATCGCTGAGCCGGCCGGCCGCGATGGCGGCCACCACCTCCGGATAGAGCCCGTGCTCGGCGGCCAGGACGCGGGCGGCCAGACTCGCCGGGTCATCGTCTGGCCGAACCGGTACTGCCGCCTGGGCGATGACGGGACCGGCATCCACTTCCGAGCGGACCCAGTGCACCGTGCACCCGTGACGTCGAACGCCGTCACGAAGCACGCGCGCGTGCGTGTCCAGCCCGGGATACGCCGGCAATAGTGATGGATGGATGTTGATCAGCCGGCCGCGCCAGCGATCGACGAAGCCCGGTCCGAGAATCCGCATGAAGCCCGCCAGGCAAATCAGCTCCACGCCCGCGCGTTCAAGGACGAGGGAAAGCCGGGCGTCGAAGGCCGCCCGCCGCTCCCCTGCCTCGGGCTCGATGGCCACCGCGGAAACACCTGCCGTCGCGGCGCGCTCAAGCGCCGCTGCCCCCGGCTGATCCGACACCACGAGAGCAATCCGAAAACCGGCACCCGCCGCGACGGCGGCCCGGTCAAGCAGTGCCTGCAGGTTGGAGCCGCGCCCGGAGACGAGCACGGCCACGTTCAGTACCGCCACGCGGACTCCGGGTGCTCGATCACCACTGCCGGCCCGCCGGCCGCGTTCACCGTTCCCACTGGCCAGGTACGCACCCCTTTCCCGCCGAGGTCCTGCCGGATCCGCTCGGCCGCGGCGGCGGGCGCGACGAGCAGCATCCCGGCGCCGCAATTGAACGTGCCGAACAGGGTGTCGGCGCTCAACCCGCCCGCCACGCGGAGCCAGTCGAACAGCGGCGGCAGGCGCAGGGCGGCGCCGTCGAGCGTGACCTGCGTGCCGGACGGGAGCACGCGCGCCAGATTGGCGGCGATGCCGCCGCCGGTGATGTGGGCCAGCGCCTTGACGGTGCCGGTGGCCAGCACCGGCAGGAGCTCGCGCACGTAGATCCTGGTCGGATGGAGGAGCGCTTCGCCCAGGGACCGGTCCGGCGCGAAGGGGGCGGGGCCGGCCAGGTCGAGCTGTTCCCCGGTGACGATCGCCCGCACCAGCGAGAACCCGTTGGCATGCAGTCCGCCGCTCTCCAGCGCCAGCACGATATCCCCTGGCTCGAGATCACGGCGGGGGAGCACGCGGTCCCGTTCCACCGCCCCCACCGCAAAACCTGCAAGATCGTAGGCGCGGCCCGAGTAGAGGCCGGGCAGTTCCGCCGTTTCGCCGCCCGCCAGCGCACATCCTGCCTGCCGGCAACCCTCGACCACCCCCTGCAGCACCTGGAAGGCGTGCTCGGGGTCGAGGCGGCCGGTCGCGAAGTAGTCGAGAAAGAAGAGCGGCTGCGCGCCCTGCACCAGGAGATCATTGACGGACATCGCGACGAGGTCGATCCCGATCCCGTTGTGGTTGCCGACCGATTCCGCCAGGAGCAGCTTGGTCCCAACCCCGTCGGTCGCGGCCACGAGCAACGGGTCCCGGAACCCCTCGCGCTGGAGATCGTAGACCGCGCCGAAGCCGCCGAGGTCGCCGGTCGTCCCGGCCCGGGCGGTCGTGCGGACCAGCGGTGCCAACCGGGCCACCAGCCGCTCAGCGGCGCTGGTGTCGACGCCCGCCCCTGCGTAGGTGTACTGCTTGGAACCGGTCATCGACGCACCTGGTCACTCCGTCGAGATCCCCTAAGGGCTAGGCTGGCGTCGGCCGTCGGCGCGGCCACCGGCAAATCACCATGCATCTATATTGCCTGCCATGCAAAAGTTGACGCGAAGTCGTGCGCTTCCGACACTTGCCGGCGTCTGGCTGATCTGGATGACGGGAAGTCTCTGCGGTCCCGCTGCGGCCCAGGGAACCGCCGACATCTACACGGTCGGGGGCATCCCGGTCGACGAGACCGGAACTGACGGCAGTACGGCGCGAGCCGCCGCACTCCGCTCGGGTGAGCGTGTGGCGTTCGACCGACTGCTGCAGTGGCTGCTCCTGAAGGAAGATGTGGCCCGGATCCCTGACGACGTCCGCGCAAACCCGTCCCGGTTCGTCACCGGCTATTCGGTGCAGGACGAGCGGATTGCGGCCAATCGTTACCGCGCAACGATTGAAGTGCAGTTCGATCGCGATGGGGTGCGCAACCTGATGGGCGAGCTGGGTCTCGTCTTCGAGGAATACCGTCCTCCCACCCACCTGCTGATCCCGCTCCTCGGCCAAGGCGGCCAGCTGACCCTGTGGGACAACAACCCGTGGCTCGACATCTGGGCAAACCGACCGAGTGCAGGTGACTTCATTCCGTTGCTGGTGCCGCACGGCGAACTCGGCGATGTCTCCGCGCTCTCGGTTTTCGAAGCTGCCGGCGGGCAGGCGGATCGGATCGCGGGCTTGGCTCGACGCTACGGTGTAACCCACGCCCTGCTGGTCCGGGCCGACCAGGCCGCCGAAGGGAGGCAGGTAACCGTGTCCGTAGTCCTCACCGATCGGGGGCAGCCGATCGGGGACCCGTTGCGGTTTCAGTTGCGCCGCGCCGTCGATGAATCGGGCGCAGACTTTCTTGGGCGCACGGCCATGACCACCGCCCGGGCGGCAGCGGATCTCTGGATCCAATCGGTTCGTGACCGGCGCGCCGCCGACGGGATCCTCGCCGTACGAGCGGAGTTCGGTGATTTCCGCGAGTGGCGCCGTCTGCTGACCGAGGTCCAGCGCTCCAGCCGCCTTGCTCACGTCACGATTCGCCGTCTGACCACGCGGCACTCGGACCTCTTGCTCCATTACAGCGGCACCGTCGATGCCGTGCGCGAAGCTCTGACGGCCATCGGACTGGACGTCGAAACCGCCGGTGACCCGTGGCTGCTGCGGTTCGCGACCGTGGAGGACCCCCCGCCCGCCGCAGCACCCGTTCCCGACGCGCCGGTTGAGCCTGAGGCACCGGCGCCACCCGTCGTCGATTGAGACCCATGTCCCTTGTGTCCGGCCCTCGTGGCGTGATCGCGATTTGGCTGGCGTTTTTCGTGGCGGTCTCCGCAGTCCTCTGGCTGTTCTCCTCCATTCTTCTGCCGTTCATCCTCGGCGCTGCCATCGCCTATCTGCTCGATCCTGTCGTCGACCGGTGCGAGGACCTGGGGCTGGGGCGCAGCCTCGCCACCACGCTGGTCCTGATCGTTGCCACCCTGGCGGCGTTCGCCGTCACCGGTCTGCTCCTCCCGGTCGTTGTCGACCAGGCGCAGTCGTTCGCCGCCAAGGCACCCGACCGGATCGGACGGATCCTCGCCTGGCTGGACCAGATCCGACACCTCCTGACGGAACGCTTCGGCTGGGAGCTTGGCAGCAGCGCGCAGGACCTGCTGCCGCTCCTCAGCGGGGAGATCGGCCTCTGGGCGCTCACGACGTTGCAAAACCTGTTTCGGTCCGGCGCGGCCATCATCAACGTCAGCGGACTGTTGCTGGTAACCCCGTTGGTGGCCTGGTATCTGCTTCGGGATTGGGACGACCTGGTGGCACGCATCGACGCGCTGCTGCCGCGCCGCAACCTGGTGGCCGCGCGCGCCCGCTTCGTCGAAATCGATCAGGTCCTGGCCGGGTTCGTCCGCGGACAATCGACGAGCTGCGCCCTCCTTGCAGGTTTCTATGCCCTTGCCCTCGGCTTGATCGGCATTCCGAACGGCGTGCTAATCGGCCTGTTCGCGGGCCTCATTTCTTTCGTGCCCTACGTCGGGACGATCCTTGGTCTGCTGCTCTCGGTAGGCCTGGCCGCCCTCGAGTTCGGCGCCGCATGGCAGACCGTCGTCGCCGGCATCGTCTTTGCCGCCGGTCAGCTGGTCGACGACTACGTGCTGCGCCCCCGGCTGGTGGGCGAACGCCTGGGCCTGCACCCCGTCGGCACCATCTTTGCCCTCTTCGCAGGCGGCGCTCTCCTGGGATTTGTCGGAATCCTCGTTGCCGTGCCGGCCGCAGCCGTCATCGTGGTGCTGCTTCGATCCGCGCTGGCGTGGTACCGCGAGAGCGGGTTCTACCGGGAGACATGACCCCGGAGTTCCAATACACGTTCGCCTTCGACGTGCGCGAGGCGCAGGACCGTGACGATCTGGTCGTCGGCCCGGCAAATGCGGCCGCCGTCGCCTGGATTGACCGGTGGCCCGACTGGCATCCGCCCGGCCTCGTCCTGATCGGCCCGCCGGCCGCCGGGAAATCGCATCTCGGTGCCGTGTGGTGCCATCGCTCGGGCGCGGCCCGGCACCCGGCAGCGCGGTTGAACTCGGCAATCGAGGCCGCGCGGGAAGGCTCCCGGGCTCTTCTGATCGAGGATGTCGATGGCGCCACAGACGAGGACAACCTGTTTCGCCTTGTGAACGCGATGATCGAGGCGCGCGGCCACCTGCTCGTGACCTGTCAACGTCCCCCGGCGCAACTGGGCTTGCGCGTGCCCGACCTCCTGTCTCGGCTTCGCGCCATGCAATCGGTCTTTCTGGGCCAACCGGACGATGAGCTGCTCGGCCGTGTGATCAAGAAACAGTTCGGTGACCGCGGGGTACGCGTCGACAACGAAGTGATACTCTTCCTACTGCGGCGCATGCAGCGGTCCTTCGTTGCGGCCCGGCGGCTGGTCGCAGAACTCGATGCTGCCGCCCTTGCGCGTCGTCGCAAACTCACGATCCCGTTCGTGCGGGCATGGTTCGCCGACACCGTGAACCGACACGCCTGACACGACCGTCAGACTGCTGGGAGACACGCATGGATCTTCATATTGCCGGGCGCACTGCGATCGTGTGCGCCTCCAGCCGCGGATTGGGGCGTGGCTGTGCGCTAGCTCTCGCCGAAGAAGGCGTGCACGTCGTCCTGAACGGCCGCGACCCGGAGACCCTCGAACGGACGGCAGCCGACGTGGCCAAGGTCGCCACGCAGGGCGCCACGGTCAAGATGGTGGCCGCCGACGTCACGACTCCCGAGGGCCAGACCGCCTTGCTCGAGACCTGCCCCGACCCCGACATCCTGGTTAACAACGCCGGTGGACCGCCGCCCGGCGACTTTCGTGACTGGACACGCAAGGACTGGACCGCTGCTTGCGCCGCCAACATGTTCACGCCGATCGAGCTGATCAAGGCCACCGTCGACGGCATGACGGCGCGGCGCTTCGGGCGCATCGTCAACATCACCTCAAGCGCCGTGAAGGCGCCGATTGACATTCTCGGACTGTCGAACGGAGCGCGCAGCGGCCTGACCGGTTTCGTCGCCGGCATCGCCCGCAAGACCGTTGCCTACAACGTGACCATCAACAATCTGCTCCCGGGGCCGTTCGACACCGACCGGCTGCGCGGGACGATCGAGTTCGAAGCCGAGAAGCGGAAGACCGACGTCGATGTGGTGGCTGCCGAACGCGCCGGGAGCAATCCGTCCGGCCGCTTCGGGACCCCCGAAGAATTCGGTGCCGCCTGTGCGTTCCTGTGCAGCGCCCACGCAGGCTACATCACTGGGCAGAATCTCCTGCTGGACGGCGGCGGCTACCCGGGTACGTTCTAACGGTTCGGGGTTGTCCGGGTTAGGGGTGCCCATGCCGGCTGAGACTGCAGTAGCCGTGCAACCCGTTGTCGTGTCACGGACACGGCGACCGAAGACGGAGCAGAGCCCGCTTCCTTCAATCGGGCTCGGCCCGGACCGGTTCGTGAACCGGGAACTGTCCTGGATTGCGTTCAACCGGCGTGTCCTCGGCGAAGCCAGCAAGTCTCATCACCCGTTGCTGGAACGGGTGAACTTCCTCTCGATCTCGGGCACGAATCTCGACGAGTTCTACATGGTCCGGGTGGCGGCGCTGATGGGCCAGATTTCCGCCGGCGTGAATCGGCGGTCACCGGATGGGCGGACGCCGGCCGAAACCCTGGTGGAAGTCAATGCGGCGGCCGCCCAGCTCATGGCCGAGCAGCAGGCTTGCTGGCGACAGCTGCGCGCCGAACTGGCAGCGGCCGACGTGCACGTGATCGACCCCGATGAGCTCACGGCGAGCGAGCATGGCTGGCTGTCCGACCACTTCGGGCGCGAGATCTTTCCGATGCTAACGCCGCTCGCGATCGATCCCGCCCATCCGTTCCCGTTCATTGCCAATCTCGGATTCGCGCTGGTGATGAGCCTGCGGCCTCGCCTTGCCGGCGCCCGCAACCTGCACGCGCTCATCCCGATTCCTGCCGTGCTCCCGCGCTTCATCCGGCTGCCCGGCTCGCCGTTGCGGTTCGTGATGCTGGAGGACGTGATCCGGACCTTTGTGGACCGGATCTACAACAATTGCGAACTGCTGGGCTACGGCACGTTCCGGATCATCCGTGACAGCGAGATCGAGCTGCACGAGGAAGCAGAAGACCTCGTTCGGTCATTCCAGACGCTGTTGCGAAAACGGCGGCGCGGCAATGTCGTGCGTCTCAAGATCAATGCGCAGATGCCGCCGGATCTCCGGGAAACGGTGCTCCAGGAGTTGCGCGTCGATCCGGCCAACGTCGTCGAGGCTGACGGCATCATCGGCGTCGCCGCGCTTGCCGAGATCGTGGAGTGCGGCCGAGATGACCTGCGTTTCGAATCGTTCGAGCCGCGTTTCCCCGAGCGGATCCGGAGCACGGGCGATGACTGCTTTGCCGCCATTCGGAAGAAGGACCTGATCGTCCACCACCCGTACGAGAGTTTCGACGTGGTCGTCCAGTTCCTGCGTCAGGCGGCGCGTGATCCGGAGGTGTTGGCGATCAAGCAGACGCTCTATCGAACGCCGCGCGAGGACTCCCCCGTGGTGGACGCCCTGATCGAGGCCGCCGAGGCCGGAAAGTCGGTGACGGCCCTGGTGGAACTCAAGGCCCGGTTCAACGAAGAGGCGAACATCAAGCTGTCGCGCGACATGGAGCGTGCCGGGGTCCATGTCGTGTACGGCTTCATGGGGCTGAAGACGCATGCGAAGGCGTCTCTCGTGATCCGTCAGGAGCCCAGCGGTCCCATCAGCTACGTCCACTTCGGGACCGGGAACTATCATCCTGCGACCGCGAAGATCTACACCGACTTGTCACTCTTCACCTGCGATCCGGTCATCGGACGCGATGCCGGCGCCCTGTTCAACCTGCTCACCGGCTACGCCGAACCCGGAACCTGGCAAGCCATCAAGGTGGCGCCGGCTCACCTTCGAAGAACGCTGCTAGGGCTGATCGAACAGGAAGTCGCGCATGCTCGCGCCGACCGCCCGGCATCGATCTGGATCAAGGCCAACGCCCTGGTGGATCCGGAGGTGATCGATGCGCTGTACGGCGCCGGGCAGGCCGGCGTCGCCATTGAGCTCGTGGTTCGCGGCGTGTGCTGCCTGCGCCCCGGGGTCCCCGGCCTGTCCGACAACATTCGCGCAAAGAGCATCGTCGGACGTTTCCTCGAGCATGCCCGGATCTATTGTTTCGGCAACGGTCGGAAACTGCCGTCGCGCCGGGCCAAGGTCTTCATCTCCTCTGCCGACCTGATGCCGCGCAACCTCGATCGCCGCTGCGAGACCATGGTGCCGATCCTGAATCCCACCGTGCACCAGCAGGTCCTTGACCAGATCATGGTGGCCAACCTGAACGATCGAACGCAGAGTTGGGAAATGCAGGGCGACGGGACCTACCGGCCGATGCAAGGCGACGCCAAGTCGGAGTCGGCGCACCAGTACTTCATGGACAATCCCTCGCTCTCCGGACGCGGCAAGGCGCTGCGCACCGGGGCACCCCGCTCGGTGCCGCTCGGCAAGTCCGCCAACTAGGCCAGGTCGCACTCGCAATGACCAAGCGGCGGACGTTCGGGTCCGGAGACGGGCTCGACCGCCCGGTGGCCGTGGCTGACCTGGGCTCCAATTCGTTTCGCCTGGTGGTCTACCGCCCGCCTGCCCGCGCACCGGTGGTTCTCTACAACGAGCGCGTGATCGTGGGACTTGCCCGGACACTGGACAGCTCCGGAAAACTGCAGCGCCGTGGACGCAACGTCGCGCTGGCGACCGTCCTGCGGTTCCACCGCCTGGCCGAAGCCATGGGCGCCCGGCACATCCGCACGGTGGCCACCGCAGCCATCCGGGACGCGGCCGACAGCAGGCCACTCATCGATTCGATTCGCACGCGCACTGGTATCGATGTCGAGGTGATGGATGCCCGCGAGGAGGCACGGCTGGCCGCCAGCGGGCTGATGGCCGGAATTCCCGGTGCCAACGGGATTCTTGGGGACATGGGAGGCGGCAGCATCGAGTTCGCGCGCGTCTGCGAGGGGAACGTACTGGCGGACGGTTCGCTGCCGGCGGGAATGCTTCGCCTCATGGAGATGAGTCATCGCGTCGCCGCCGAGGCCGGGCGCATGCTGACACAAGAACTAAGGCCGCTCGACTGGCTCAAGGACGGTCGCGGCCGGCCCTTCTTCGCAATAGGTGGATCGTGGCGGGCCCTGGCGCGCGCGCTGCAAAGCCGCACCAAGCATCCGCTCCCAATCATTCACGGGTACCGGCTCGACCGACGCGAGCTGGTCGACCACCTGACGGAACTCGTGCATCTGCCTGCCCGGAAGCTTCCACATTCCATCCCGAGCCACCGCCGGGCGGGGTTGCCGTTTGCCGCCGCGGCCATGCTTGCGGTGATGAAGGCGGTCCGGCCGTCGAGAGTCGTCTTCTCCGGCTTCGGCCTGCGGGAAGGGATTCTCCTCGAACTGCTGGAGGAGCCAGCGGACCAAGAGGTAACGCCGCTTCTGGAGGCCACCGCTTCGCTTGAACCTGCAAACCGGCCCTTCGTCGGCAACCCCGACACCATTGCCAGCTGGATTCGGCCCATCTTGCGGGACGCGGGCTTCGTCAACAAGAACGGTGAGTTTCTGGCTGCCTGCGCCCGCCTCGTCGATCTTGCCTGGAACGAACACCCGGAGCACAGGGCCCGGTATGCCTTCGATCGCGTGGCACTGCGCCCGCTCTTGCCGGTCAGCCAGGCGATTCGCATCCGCCTGGCGCTGGCGCTGCACGCCCGCTACACGGGCGCGGCGGTCACCGGACGGATGCGGTCGATCGCCCAGCTGATTCCGGACTCGCACGCGCGCTGGTCACGGATCGTGGGCCTGGCCTTGCGCCTTGCCATGACGATCGGCGGGGGAGCAACGCGCACGCTGGAAACGTGCCAACTCGAGCTGCGCGGCGGCGTCCTGACCCTCACCCTGCCGCAGTGTCTCGACGCCCTGGTCGTGCGTGCTCGTCTCAAGACCCTCGCCCAGGCGCTCGGGCGAAAGCATCACATCATCTACGCCTGAAGTCAGCCTTGCTCGTCGAGCGGGATCTCCCGCAACCTGCCGCCATCCACTCCCAGGGCGATTCGCCCTTCGCAAAGCGCCGCAGCCCGCTCCCCGAACACCCGGTTTCGCCACCCCCGAAATGCGGCCATGTCCCGGTCACCGGCCGCAATGCGATCAAGCTCCTCCGTGCTTGCCAGCAGCTTCGGCGCGATACCGTGCTCGGCCGCCACCTGGCGAATGAGCGCCCGGAGCAATACGGCGGCCGCGGGCGACTTGTGTCTTGATTTCGGGCGGCCTTCGGCCTTGGGAAGCGTTGCCTCGCGACCTTCTCGCACGGCTTCCAGGAGCCTGCTACCGGTCCGGCCCCGGGCGACCGTCTCGGAAACCCCCCTGATCTCCGCGAGCTCTCCCGCGCTGGTTGGGCCTGTTCGTGCGATCTGAACCAGGGCCTCGTCCGACAAGATCCAACGCCGTGGGCGATCCGCCTTCTTGGCCATTTCTTCCCGTGCGGCAGCCAGGAACTGCGCGACCAGCTGCTGTCGAGGCGGCAACGGCGGAAGCTTGGCGCGTCGCCACGCCTCGTCCGCCCGCAGCTGGTACGAGTCGGGATCCGTCAGCGTCTCCATCTCCTCGTCTAGCCACTCCCAGCGGTCTGCCTCGTCAAGCCGGTCGGCAAGCTTCCGATAGATGGCCGGCAAGTGGGTCACGTCGGCGAGCGCATATGCCAATTGAGCCGTCGACAGAGGCCGGCGCGACCAGTCGGTGTAGCGATCGGCCTTGCTGATCGTCACACCTGCAATGGCCTGCGCAAGGTTTGCGTAGCTGGCCGCTTCCCCGTAGCCGCACGCCATCGCCGCCACCTGCGTATCGAACAAAGGCGTGGGTACGCGGCCAGTGGCCAGAAAGAAGATGCCGACGTCCTGGCGGCAGGCGTGGAACACCTTGATCGGCGGTGCCTCGTTCAGCAGGCGGTAAAGTGGTTCAAGGTCCAACTCGGCCAGAGCGTCGACCGCGTGTCCCTCGCCGTCCGGGCCGGCGAGCTGTACCAGGCACAGTTTCGGCCAGAACGTCTGGCCGCTCAGGAACTCGGTGTCGACGCAGATGAACGGCTCATCGGAGAGATGTTCGCAAAGCCGTTCGAGTTCGGCCGTCTCGCTGATCAGCAGGTTTCGGGCAGGAGGGGGCCGCCGACCGTTCCGTGAATTCAAGGCGAGCGCACCACAGCCAGTGCTTGATCCGATGCTGCGGTCAATGGGTCCTGAACCGTACGCACGTGATGAGGGACGTCTGCCCGGCCGCAATTTCCTCGGCGCCCACCGGCGTGTGTCATGACGGAACCATCCACCTTCCCGCGTCCTCCCGGGCCCGGGCGCCGGCTTCCCGACGAGCGAGGTGCGCCGGGGGCCGGCTCGAATTCGCGACGGTTCGGTGTTCAGTGCCCGGGCACGACACCATCCCCGGATTGGGCCGTGGCAGACGCATCCGCGCATCGGTCAGGAGCTGATCGCAGTCTTCGGTCCCGGGCGCAGCGGGCTCCACCGCCTCGTTGCCCATCAACCGCAGCGCGGTCAGGATCCGCGTGCGTGTGAATTCCGCTGCCCTCCGAAGTAGGAGCCCGTCTCCATCCTCCGGCGCGACCAACACCCGGCACCGTTCGGAGCGGTCACTGATCTGGACAAGCCGCACGACTCAACATAGGCCGTTGCCAAGGACCGTTGCAAGCTTGGATTCCCGTCCGCGCGTGCACGTTGGGGCCGGGCCCATTTCATCATCGGGAGCACCGAACCGGGCGGCTGCGGCCGTTCCCAAGGCCCGGCCAGCCGGGTCTCCGGTGTCGCCGTGCTATCCATCCGGCCGATCCCATTCCACGCCGACGAATTGGCGAACGACGTCAGCTCCGTAGGCCAGGGAAGGCGTCTGGTAACCGGGCCTGACGTCACCCTGCAGGACCCGCGCGGCAATGGCGACCACGGCCTGAGCCGTGAACCCGTACGGATCGGCCACGCGCAGGCGTGCCGTCGCGCGCTCGCCGTCGGCGCCCTCGATCTCGGCCACGAACGTGGCATGACTGCCCCGTCGTTCGCCTTCGTCGGGACCGGCTGGACCCTGCTGGATCACCGCGTCAAGCAGGCGCCGCGGCAACCGCATGGTCAGCAACCCTCCGAAACGCCGCGCCGTCCAGGTCAGCAGTTCGACCGGTCGGGAAGCCTGACTGTAGGTTTCGATATTGGCAATTCCGGTCGACCGATAGGCGGTCGCGACGTCGCCCAACACGCTGACCACAGCAGCGTTCGGCCCCTCCCCGAAGTCAAAGTCGTGACGGAGGCTGCCGGCCTCGACCCGCACGATGGCACCGTCGCGTCGAATGCGAAAATTATTGAGGCCGTCAAGGATCGTGCGCAGCGTGCCCTGAGAAAAACCGCTGCGGGCTGCCATGCCAAGCCGGAGGCACTGACCTCCGGGATGCCGCGCTGCCAAGTGGGCGATCAGGCAATCGCTCGGCAATACGTCGCATCCGGCGCCCGGCAAGACCATGATGTTCGCCTGCCTGGCCGCAGCGTCGCGGGCCGCCAATGCTTCGAAGACGGCGAGCTCTCCCGTAATGTCCAAGTAGTGCGTTCCTGTCTCACAGCACGCTTCAACCACCGGTTCGGCCGTACGCGAGAAAGGCCCCGCGCAGTTCACGACCACGGTGATGTCCTCCAGGGCCCCGGTCAGACCGTCCGCGTCGCCCACTGCCACGGTCCGCTTCTCGAGCGCCGACCACCGGGTCAGCGCAGCGAGTTTTTTCGCGCTACGTCCCGCCAGCACGGGACGCAACCCGCCCGCGACGGCCTCTGCCACGACCAACTGGCCGGTGTAGCCCGTAGCGCCGTAGATCATCAGTTTCATCTGCGACATCGATCAGCCTCCCCATGGCGCGGCCGGGCACGCGCGGTCAGGCCCGGCGCCCCGCGCAACCGGCACCGAGCGGCCCGGTTCGCGCGCAGACCACCGCACCCGGTCGATTGCGTCAGCCGGAGCACACCCGGTCCCGGTCATCCGGTGCCGTCAGGGGGCTCCCCGGGTCAGAGCCAGCCAGACCCATGGTCGCGGTTCGGACACCTCGCATCGGCCAGCCGGTCCGGACCGGGCCGCCGGCAGCCTGCACCCGCCATCCGATCAGTCAGCACCGCCGCGGTCGGAAAAGCGTACCGGCTCGATACCAGCGCTCTCGCAGAGAGCGTCCAGCAGGGCAGAAAAATCCTGACCACCCCAGCCGCGCGCCCGGGCGAGGCTGAGGCATTCGCGAGCCGCGGCCGCAACCGGCATCGGCACGCGGTTGGCATTCGCCGCCTGCGTCACGAGGGACAGGTCCTTGTGGGCCAGATCGATCTGAAATCCCGGCGTGATATCGCCCTTGAGGACCTTGGTGGCGTAGTTGATCCGCAATTGACCGTTGGTTGCAGTGGTGCCGTGAAGGACCTCGAGCGTACGCTCCAGATCCAGCCCGAAGCGGCGCGTAAGTGCAAGCGCCTCGGCGTTAATCTGGCAAAGCGTGATGGCGAGATAATTGTTGACGAGCTTGGTGCGAATGCCGGTGCCAACCGGGCCGCAGTGATGGATGGACGTCCCCATTGCTTCGAGCATCGGGCGGATGGCGTTGAACTCGCCTTCCTCGGCACCGACCATGAAGAGGCTCTCACCGGCATCCGCGTGACTCGCGAGGCGCCCGATCGGGGCATCGATGCAGTGCATACCCGCACTGGCAAGGGCTGCGGCACATCGATCGGTGACCTCCGGATCAATGGTGCTCATTTCCACGACGGTGGTGCCGGACGCAGCGTGTGCAATCAGCCCGTCCGCTCCCAGAATGACGCCCTCCACTTCGACGTGCGAGGGCAGGCAGGTGAAGATGGTGCGCGCCTCCCTTGCGACCCCCGCCACGGAATCCGCAACCGAGGCCCCAAGCTCCGCAAGCGCATCGCACGGCGAACGCGCGATATCAAACACGACAAGCCCAAATCCCTTCCGCTGCAGGTTGGAGGCCATCGGGCGGCCCATCCGCCCCAGCCCAATGAAGCCGATCCGGTCCATGCATGTTTCTCCTGGGCAACATCCCGGGCGGCGCAGCGTAGACGATGGGGCCTCGTGGCGCTGTCGGGGTCAGCCCGCATTGCCGCGGCCCGCTAGCTACTCCGCGGCGGCACGCGGATGGCTGCGACCGCCCCAGCATCGGGGCGGCAGCCGGGCCGTCGGCGACAAGCCGAGTGGCCCGAGGCTTCCGGACACCGAATCGCGGAACACAAAGTGGAGCGAAAACTCCGTAAGATTGCCCGGGCGCCACCGAGCGCGACGGACTGTCCGGAAACCCGCAATGTCAGCTATTTTGCAGCCGCATATTCTCGCCATCGTCAGTGGCACGATACTCGCCACCGGGCTCATCCTGATCTTTTGCGGAAGAATGACGCTGCAACGGCTGCAGATTCCCGATCGTGAAGACGATACGGCCGGGTTCGAGAAGGCAGACCGGATTCTCGAGCGGGGAATGTTCCTGTTGCGGGCCGGAGACGTGATCGGCGTCGTGGGCGGCATCTGCGTGATTCTCACCATGCTTGTCTACGCCGGCATCATCCCGGGTCTCTGACCCGCACCGCGGCGGCGGCGCCAGGAGCGCGGATCGCCGGTGTACTAGGTCTTGGTGTGGCCGGCCGGGGCCAGCGGTTATTGCCGACATCTCCGCATGGCGGGTCGCGAACCATGACGTAGGATGGGCCGAGAGGACGTGCGCCGCCGGGATGCCCGCGGTCGGACACCGAACATTCCAATCTGAACGGACTGAATTGCCATGAAGCTCACTGGTTTCGAGATTCTCCACGCGGACGGCGGGTGGCGCGTACTGTCGTTCCTGAAGGCCACTACCGACGAAGGAATCACTGGCTGGGCGGAGTTCAACGAGAGTTACGGAAGCGCCGGCCTCAGCGCCGTCATCATGGCGCTCGGGCAACACCTGGTCGGCAAGGATCCACGCCCGGTCGAACGGCACAGCGCGATGCTGTACGCGCGCACCCGTCAGGCGCCCGGAGGTGTCAACCAGCAGGCAATCGCCGCCATCGAGAATGCCCTGCTCGACATCAAGGCGCGCGCGTTGGGCGTCCGAGTCTGTGAGCTTTTCGGCGGTCCGGTGCGCGAGGAGCTACGCCTGTACTGGTCCCATTGCGGCACGTATCTGCTGGGGCACGCAGATCTGATCGGGCAACCTCCCTTGACCAGTCTCGCCGACGTCGAGACCTTGGGCGCGCGCGTCCGTGCCGAGGGCTTCACCGCACTCAAGACCAACATATTCCTGTTCGACGGCGAGCGGCCGCAGCTCTACATGCCCGGATTCGGGGTGGGAGCAAGCAGCCCCCAACTCTCTCCCGACCTCTCCGTGGAGCGCGCACTCCGCGCCCAGGTGGAGGCCTTTCGCGCGGGGGCCGGTCCCGATGTCGAAATCCTCGTGGACCTGAACTTCAATTACCGGCCGGAGGGCTACCGGCGCATTGTCCGGGCCCTTGACGACCTGGGCCTGATGTGGGCCGAAATCGACCTCTTCGACGCGACGGCATTAGCCGGTATCCGCGAAGCCGTGAGCACGCCGATAGCCTCGTGTGAGTCACTCTACCGCCGGCGCGAATTCAAGCCGTTCTTCGAACGTCGCGCCGTCGACGTCTGCATCATCGACGTGGTCTGGAATGGCCTCGCTGAAAGCCTCAAGATCGCGACCATGGCGGATGCGTACGAAATCAACGTCGCGCCGCACAACTTCTACGGACATCTCTCGACGCTGCACAGCGCCCACTTCTCGGCCACCGTCCCGAACTTCCGGGTGATGGAAATCGACATCGACGAGGTTCCGTGGAAGGATGATTTGGTGACCACCGTGCCCGCCATCCGGGACGGCAAGCTGGTGCTCCCGAAGGAACCCGGCTGGGGCACGGAAGTGAATGAAGAGGCCGTGCGTGCGCACCCGCCGCGGCCGAGCACCGACCGGCATTGGACGAACTAGGCCCGGGCCTGGTTCCCGGTCGGCAGCCGCCACCGGTGGCGGCAGTGCCCGACAGCCCTATCATCGGCGCGCCCTAGCAGCGGACGGCCCACGGGGAGCTTCGCCATGCATCCGTACCGGACCCACAACTGCGGCGAACTCCGCGCCGAACACGTCGGCACGACCGTGCGCCTTTCGGGATGGGTGCACTCGAAACGTGATCACGGCGGGCTGCTGTTCCTGGATCTTCGCGACCATTACGGTTTGACCCAGATCGTGGTGGCGGCAGACGCCGAATTCTTCGCCGCCATTGAAGCCGTCCGTGTTGAAAGCGTGGTGACCGTCACCGGGCCGGTCGTCGCCCGTTCGGAGGACACGGTGAACCCGACGCTGGCGACGGGGGACGTGGAAGTCCGGATCCTGACGTTCCACGTTGAATCGCCTGCCGCCACGCTGCCGCTTCAGGTGGCCGGTGGGCAGGATGCCGGTGAATCGATCCGCCTCGCGTACCGCTTCCTGGACCTCCGCCGCGAGAAGATGCAGCGGAACCTGCGCCTGCGAGCCGATGTCATCGCAATGATCCGCCGGCGCATGACGGAGCAGGGCTTCCTCGAAATCCAGACACCGATCCTCACCGCCTCTTCGCCGGAAGGCGCTCGAGACTTTCTGGTCCCGAGCCGCTTGCACCCGGGGCAGTTCTATGCCCTGCCGCAGGCGCCACAGCAGTTCAAGCAGCTTCTGATGACCTCCGGCTTCGACCGCTACTTCCAGATTGCTCCCTGCTTCCGGGACGAAGACGCCCGGGCCGACCGAAGTCCTGGAGAGTTCTATCAGCTCGATGTCGAGCTGGCGTTCGCGACGCAGGATGACGTGTTCGAGGCCGTGGAACCGCTCCTGCGCGACGTGTTCGCAGAATACGGGAGCCGGCCCGTTGCTAGCGGCAGTTTTCCGAGGATCGCGTGGCGTGACGCGATGCTGCGCTACGGAACCGACAAGCCCGACCTTCGCAACCCGCTGGAAATTGCCGACATTACCGCGGCGTTCGAGATCGAGGGGGTCACATTCCGCGCGTTCCGCAGCCAGATCGAAAAGGGCGCGGTCGTGCGTGGCCTTCCCGCCCCGAACGCAGCCCAGCGTCCTAGGAGCTTTTTCGACGGGCTCAATCGCTGGGCCAGAGAGCAGGGCGCGGCCGGGCTTGGCTACGTGATCTTCGACGACGAGGGCGGCAAGGGTCCGATTGCCAAGTTTCTCGTGCCCGAAGCCGAAGCTGCGATTCGCGACGCGACCGGGGTCGGCCCGGGAGACGCTGTCTTCTTCGTGTGTGACCAGCCCGCCCGGGCGGCGGCCTTCGCGGGAGTGGCCCGCACCAAGCTCGGCGAGGAGCTCGGTCTGATCGATGACAGCGCCTTTCGTTTCTGCTGGACCGTAGATTTCCCGATGTACGAGCGTGACGCGGACACGGGCAAGATCGAATTCAGCCACAATCCGTTCTCGATGCCGCAAGGGGGGCTCGAAGCGCTGGAAACTGCGGCCGACCCGGAAGACATCCTGGCCTGGCAGTACGACATCGTCTGCAACGGAGTGGAGCTCTCCTCGGGAGCCATCCGAAACCACCGGCCGGATATCATGATCAAGGCGTTCGCCATCGCGGGATACAGCCTGGACGAGCTTGAAAGGCGCTTCCCCGCCCTGCTTCAGGCTTTCCGCTACGGCGCTCCGCCGCATGGCGGCATCGCTCCGGGCATTGACCGGATCGTGATGCTGCTGGCCGACGAGCCGAACATCCGGGAAGTCATCCCGTTTCCATTGAACCAGCAGGCGGAAGACCTGCTGATGGGCGCGCCGGGGCCCATCTCCGCCCAGCAGCTCCGCGAGGTCCATCTCCGCGCCGTCACGCCACCAGCGTGACTGCGGCCACGTTGTCTGTTCAGCAGGCCGCTACCATATACTTCGGAGCGTAATCGCTTGCGGTCGCGATCCGAGTCGCGCGCTTGCGCAGCCCTGTCAAATTTCCTGGGAGCGTGCCCATGGCCTTAGGCCACTACACCAACAATTCCTTCGTTCGCCAGCAGGCGTCCCAGCTGTCTGCCGTCGATGCGGGCCTGCGGTCTTACATGCTGCGGATCTACGGCTACATGACAGCGGGTCTCGGCATCACCGGCGTCGTCGCGCTGGCAATCTCGTCCCTGGCCGTCAGCGACGGGCAGCTGACATCGGTTGGCCTCGCGCTCTACACGCCGCCGCTTGCATGGATCGTGATGTTTGCGCCTCTCGGTGTGGTCCTGTTGATGAGCTTCCGCGTGCACCGGCTGCAGGCCGCCACGGTGCAGATGCTGTTCTGGGTCCTCGCGGCCTGCTACGGCGTTTCGCTGTCCTCGATTTTCCTCGTCTACACCGGCGAGAGCATCGTTCGCGTGTTCTTCATCGCGGCATCCATGTTCCTCGCGATGTCGGTTTGGGGTTACACGACCAAACGGTCGCTCTCCGGTCTCGGGTCCTTCCTCTTCATGGGGATGATCGGCATCTTCATCGCGATGCTGGTGAACCTGTTCCTCGCATCCAGCGGGCTCCAGTTCATGATCTCGGTGCTTGGCGTACTGATCTTCGCGGGACTTACTGCCTACGACACGCAGAAGCTCAAGGAAATGTACGTCGCCGGACAGTCAGGCGAATTGGCGGTTAAGCAAGCGGTCATGGGTGCGCTGAGTCTCTACCTGGACTTCCTGATGATCTTCGTGTTCCTGCTGCAGCTTCTCGGAAACCGGGAATAGCTCGGGCGAAGCAAGACACCCGCTAGCGGGCACGCTCGGCCAATCGGCGCTTCCGTCGGGAAGCGCCGTCGGCCGGGGCTTGCCGAGCATCCTTTCCGCCTATCGTCGACAAGTTCGCTCCGAGGAGAACTGGCATGTCCGGTTCGTATGAGGCGCTCTACCGGGCCTGGGTGGCTGACATGGAGGCGTTCTGGGCCGAGCGGGTCCCCCTGCTCGACTGGAGCCGGGCCCCGAGTCGCATGCTGGATGCCGACGAGCCGCCGTTCTATCGCTGGTTCCCGGACGGTGAACTGAACACTTGTCACAATTGCCTTGACCGGCACGTCGAGGCAGGCCACGGCGACCGCCCGGCACTGATCTACGACAGTCCCGTAACCGGAACCCAGCAAACCTTCACGTTCGGCGAGCTGCTCGACTGCGCAGCCCGCGCAGCCGGCGCGTTCCGTGACCTCGGTGTTGGCCGAGGGGATCGCGTCCTGATCTACATGCCGATGATCCCGGAAGCGGTGATCGCAATGCTGGCCTGCGCCCGCATCGGCGCCGTCCACTCGGTGGTATTCGGTGGGTTCGCAGCGCCTGAGCTTGCTTCCCGGATCGACGACGCAACCCCCAAGCTCGTGGTCGCGGGAAGTTGCGGGATCGAGCCGAATCGTGTCGTGGCCTACAAGCCAATGCTGGACCAGGCACTCGAGCTCGCTGACCACGCTCCGGCCCACTGCCTGATCAAACAGCGGGAGGCTTCGCCGGCCACCATGATCGAGGGCCGTGATCTGGATTGGGACCAGGCGCTCGCGGTTGCCGACCGAGCGGACTGTGTGACGGTTTCTGCAGTCGACCCGCTGTACATCCTCTATACGTCAGGCACGACCGGTGACCCCAAGGGCATCGTCCGGGACCACGGCGGGCACGCTGTGGCGTTGGCCAACAGTATGGCGATGACCTACGGACTCCGTCCCGGCGAAGTGTTCTGGGCCGCTTCCGACGTCGGGTGGGTGGTAGGGCACTCCTACATCGTCTATGCGCCGCTCCTCCACGGCTGCGCCAGCATTCTCTATGAAGGCAAACCCGTTGGTACCCCTGACGCGGGCGCGTTCTGGCGAGTGATTTCCCAGCACGATGTCGCGGTGTTGTTTACGGCCCCAACGGCGTTCCGGGCAATCCGACGGGCGGACCCCGAAGCAAAGCTTCTGCAGGAGTATGACCTCGACGGATTCCGCGCCCTTTTTCTGGCCGGGGAACGGGCCGATCCCGACACCGTCCGCTGGGCCGAAAAGGTGTTGGGGGTTCCGGTATTCGACCATTGGTGGCAAACGGAAACTGGCTGGTCGATCACTGGTTACTTTGCGGGAACTCAGGGTTTTTCCGTGCGACCGGGCTCCGCCGGCAAGGCGGCGCCAGGGTACGCCCTGGAAGTGCTGGATGACGACGGGCAGGCGGTTCCAGCCGGTGAAATCGGGGCCCTCGCCGCAAGATTGCCGATGCCTCCGGGCTTCAGTCCGACGCTATGGGGCAATCAGGAGCGTTTTCGCAAGGTCTATCTGGACGTGTTCCCCGGCTACTACAGCACCGCCGACGCCGGAATGATCGATGAAGACGGTTACGTGTGGGTAATGGCGCGCACCGACGACATCATCAATTGCGCCGGACACCGGTTATCGACGGGTGCCATGGAAGAGGTGCTGACCCAGCATGCGGACGTCGCTGAATGCGCCGTCGTGGGGGTGCACGATCGCCTCAAGGGGCAAGTTCCGATCGGCTTGTTGGTCCTTAATGCCGGCGTGACCCGAGAGTCGGAAGCGATCGCCGCCGAGACCGTGCAAATGGTGCGGGATGCAATCGGCGCAGTTGCGTCTTTCCGGACGGCCGCTGTCGTGCAGCAGTTGCCCAAGACGCGCTCGGGCAAGATTCTGAGAAATGTCATTGCGGCCATCGCGGACGGGCGAACCCCGAAGGTCCCGCCGACGATCGAGGATCCATCCGTCCTTGACGGCATCAAGTCCGCATTGGGAGCCGTTGGCTTTCCTCACGAATAGCGCCCATGCGAGGACCTGCCAATCTTCGTTCCTACGGTCTGCTGGTACGCGACGTTCAAGTCTTGATCGCCCGGGAAATGGTCGGCTCTGTGCTGGCACGGAAATTCCCGGGCGGCGGCGTCGAGGACGGCGAAACGCCGGAAGCAGCCCTGGTGCGGGAGTTCCGCGAAGAAACCGGTCTCGAGGCGCAGGTGCTTCAGTTGCTCCACGCGCCAGGGACACTCATCTCACCGTGGACCGACGCACCGTATACGCCCCTGTACTACGCCGTTGCGGCGAATGGCGTGCCTGCCCCGCAACCGCCTGAATTTCTTCCTCTCAGGTTCGTAGAGGCACAGGCACTGTTTGGCGCAGAGGACGTGGCCGAACCCGAGCAAATGGCTCTCAGGCGCGCCCTGAACCTAGCGGCCTGACGCGAGGGGGTCTGCCGCTTCGCAGGTACGGCCAACGTCGCCCGAGACAACGAAGACCGTCGGAAGCCCTCGCCACCGCCGGTTCGGCCGATTGCAGTCCAAGCTGCCAAGCGTTGCTGCCGCGTTCGTGCAACTGGACGACACGAATCCGTGGGCCGCTTGGTCACGCCGCGCTCATGTATCCGAGACCGCGGCGACGTCCGAGCGGCAACTCTGGCGGGTGCTGCCGGAAGCCGTCTCCCCGAGCAAGCCGTGTTAGCACACAAGCATGCGAACACCCGCCATCGTGCTCCCGCACACGATCTCGACTCCGGCCCCCGAAGTTGCTCACCCCCCGGTCAGAACGACGCGCAAACGCTGCTGATCGTCCGCAGCACGGCCTCTTGGGCAAAAGCTTCCTTGTACGCACGCACAATCTCGTCGGTACGCTGCAATCCCGAGTCTTCGGTCCCGGTAAGGACCACGACAAGCTTGGACTTTTCCCGGACAATCACGCCTGCCTCGTCGCGCCACTGCCCGGCAGCATCGACGACAGTCAAGCCATCGCCAAAACGCGGCGTAATCTCATCCGACAGGAAAGCGCTCCAGGCCGCATCGCTCACGACTTCGACGTTCCCCAAGTTACGGCCGAAATACAGGCGATACTCCGTGAACTGCTCAGTTCCTTCCGGGCAGACCTCGACGCCAACATCCGCGCGCGCATGAGGCGAGGTCCCCACTGTCACGATCAAGATGATTCCGGCCAGCAAGCGGCATTGGTCTAGTCGTCGCACCATCTTTTCTTCTATCACAAAGTATCGGGTTTCGGCTTTGTCAAATGACGTCACCGTCCGGAAGATAGAACACTTGTCAATCCTGTTCAATTAGTATGACAACGGAGTAAAGGAAAATTAACATTTACTTTGCCAATTGTACCAGTTCTGGCGATATCAGCATTGTCACAATAGATATAACTATGTTGACATTAAGTACGAATTTCCCTATGGTTGACTCGTCTTGGACAGCTTCTGTCAAGCGGTATGGACGCGTTTGAAGCAGAAGCTCGTCAACCGCAGGCAATCTTCGCGCGATATGGAGAACTTACAATGATCGCAACGACACGACGGGTGTTGTCTTGTGCAGTGTTGGCCGCCTTCGCGTTGCCGGGAATCGTGGGCACAGCCCATGGGGCCACGCTTGACGACGTCCGCGCTGCCGATGAGTTGAAATGCGGAATCAATACCGGCCTCGCCGGTTTCGCGAACACTGATGACGCTGGAAACTGGGTAGGGTTCGACGTCGACTACTGCAAGGCGCTGGCTGCCGCCGTGCTGGGTGATGCCAGCAAGATCCAGTACGTCAGCCTCACGGGGAAGAACCGCTTCCCGGCATTGCAGGCAGGCGAGATCGAAGTGCTGGCACGGAACACCACTTGGACATTTTCGCGTGACGTGGACCTGGGGTTGACGTTCGTCGGGGTCAACTACTACGACGGTCAGGGCTTTCTCGGGCCGAAGAGCCTGGGTGTTTCCAGCGCAACGGAACTCGATGGTGCATCGGTCTGCATTCAAACCGGCACGACGACCGAGCTGAACCTGGCGGATTTTTTCCGAACGCACAATATGGCGTACGAGCCCGTTCCCATCGAGACCAATTCGGAAGCCCGTGCCGCCTACGAGGCCGACCGGTGCGACGTCTACACCTCTGACGCGTCCGGGCTCGCCGCCACGAAGGCGACGTTCGACAATCCGGACGATCACATGGTTCTTCCCGAAATCATCTCGAAAGAGCCGCTCGGCCCGGTGGTGCGCCAAGGCGACGACCAATGGGCAGACATCACTCGCTGGGTGCTCAACGCTCTCATCTCGGCAGAGGAATTGGGCGTTACCCAGGCGAACGTCGAGGCACTGGCACAAGACGGCGGGTCTGACAATCCGGAAGTCCAGCGCCTTCTCGGTAGCGAAGGCAGCATGGGCGCCATGTTGGGGCTTGATGCCGACTGGGCGGCCAGAGCCATCATGGCGGTTGGAAACTACAGCGAGATTTTCGCACGCCACCTCGGGCCCGACACTCGGCTCGGTTTGGAGCGTGGCTTGAACGCCTTGTACTCCGCGGGCGGGATCCTGTACTCTCCTCCGTTCCGTTGACGATACGATCAACGGCCTAACATTGTCGTGGCTGCCGAGGGTCCGGGCGACTCTCGGCAGTCAACGTGATGTGAGCCGGATCGAAGCAGGTAATGGCCGCCCCGTCCAGCACCCGAATTGAACAGCTTGGCTATCTTTGGACCGATGAACGGCTTCGGGGGATCGCCTTTCAGGTCCTCGCGGTTGCTGGCCTCGCGCTCTTCTTCGCGTTCATTATCTGGAACACCGCTGCCAATCTGAAACACGCCGGTCTTGCGTCCGGATACGGCTTTCTCCTAGACCCTGCGTCGTTTGACATCAACCAGCGGCTCATTGACTACGAGTCGACGTCAAGCTACGGGCGGGCGTTTCTCGTTGGCGGGCTCAACACGGTTCTCGTCGCATCGCTTGGAATCGCGGCGGCGACATTTATCGGTTTTGTCGTCGGCCTGATGAGGCTTTCGAACAATTTCCTGGTAAGCCGTATCGCCACGGTCTACGTCGAGCTGACCCGCAACGTCCCGCTGCTCTTGCAGATCATCTTCTGGTGGGTTGTCATCCTGGCCCTGCCAAGGGTGCGCGACAGCATCTCCGTCGCGGATGTCGTGTTTCTCAACAATCGCGGTATCCGGATGCCGCAACCGATATTCGAGGACGCGTTCCAGTTGATCCTCGCGCTCTTCGTGGCCGGATGTATCGGCACGTTCGTCCTCGCTCGATGGGCTCGAAAACGGCACGAGCTGACGGGACGGACGTTTCCGGTCGGCTGGAGCGCGATCGGTCTGATTTTCGGACTCCCGGCCTTGTCGACCCTGTTTGTGGGACTGCCGGTCGATCTGGACATCCCCCTTCTGGGAAGATTCAACTTCGAGGGGGGGTTCAATGTCACCCCGGAATTGATCGCGCTGTGGCTGGCGCTGTCCCTCTACACCGGCGCATTCATTTCTGAAGTCGTTCGATCAGGCATACTTGCGGTCGACAAGGGACAAATTGAAGCGGCGCGAGCCGTGGGACTGCCGCCCGGCCTGAGAACTCGCAAGATCATTCTCCCGCAGGCCCTGCGCGTCATCATTCCGCCCCTCACGAACCAGTACCTGAATCTGACCAAGAATTCTTCGCTGGCGGTGGTAATCGGCTATCAGGACATCGTGTCCATTGGCGAAACCGTCCTGAATCAAAGCGGCCAAGCCCTTGAAGTCATTTCGATTTACATGGCGTTCTATCTGACCCTCAGTCTCTTAACCTCGCTCATGATGAATTACTACAACAAGCGCACCGCCTTGGTGCGCGAGCGGTGAACGACCGGATGTTCTTCCGAGACCAAGGCGAAATGCTGCCTGAGCGCCCGGCGCCGATCACAGAGGTCGGCATCGTCGGCTGGCTCCGCATCAATTTGTTCTCGAGTTACGGCAACACGGCATTGACGCTGGTTTCGGCGGCGCTGCTCGCGCTGATCGTTCCGCCATTCGTCGCCTGGGGATTGATCGACGCGCAGTTCTCCGGCGACACCGGGGCCGTGTGTTCGGGAGTTGGCGCGTGCTGGGCCTGGCTCGATCAGCGTCTGGGACAGTTCTTCTACGGGTTCTACCCTGCTGACGCGCACTGGCGGGTCAACGTCACCGCATTGCTCCTCGTTCCGGCACTGCTGTATGTGCTGGTCGACAACTTGCCCGGAGCCAAGTTCGGGCGCTGGTTCTCGTATGTCTACCCGTTACTTGCAGCCTATCTCCTCGTCGGCGGCTTTGGCCTCGAGGTAATTTCGACAGACAAATTCGGCGGCTTCATGCTCAACATGGTCGTTGGGCTCACCGGCATCGTGCTGTCTCTTCCCGTCGGAATTCTGCTGGCACTGGGACGCCAGTCGCGCCTGCCGGTCATCCGACTTCTCTCGATCACTTTCATCGAGGCCGTTCGGGGCGTCCCGCTGATTACGCTCCTGTTCGTCGCCATCGTGCTCTTGCAGCTGTTCCTCCCGCCGGAGGTATCGCTCGATCAGTTGCTGCGGGTGATCATCATGGTGACCCTGTTTGCCTCGGCCTACATGGCGGAAGTCGTGCGCGGCGGCCTGCAGGCCATTCCAAAAGGGCAGATCGAGGGGGCGCAGGCCGTGGGGCTGGGGTACTGGCAGACGATGCGTCTCATCGTTCTTCCGCAGGCGCTACGGATCTCAATTCCGGGGATCGTCAACACGTTTATCGGCTTATTCAAAGACACCACGCTGGTTATCATCATCGGCCTGTTTGATCTCCTGGGCCATGCCCGCTTGCTGCAGACCAATCCGGACTGGATCGGGGACGTCGACCATGAGGCCTACTTGTTCTCGGCCGCGGTGTTCTTCGTCATTTGCTTCCTCATGTCTCGTTATTCGGTCTCACTGGAAAAGCAGCTGAGCCAGGACCGTCACTAGGAGCGCCGCGCCATGTCGACCGCCACCCCCGAGTCCTCCAACGCGCCGGCCGCCCCGCTTATTCAGATCTCGAACCTCAACAAGTGGTTCGGAGCGTTCCACGTCCTTCGCGACATCAACCTGTCAATCGCATCCCAAGAACGTGTCGTCATCTGCGGTCCGTCGGGATCCGGAAAATCGACGCTGATTCGGTGCATCAACCGGCTGGAAGACCATCAAGAAGGCTCCATTACCGTCGATGGCACGCAACTGACGCGGAACCTCAAGAACATCGATCTGGTTCGGCGCGATATCGGGATGGTATTCCAACAGTTCAATCTCTTCCCGCACTTGACCGTTCTCGAGAACTGCACTCTGGGTCCGATTTGGGTTCGGAACATGCCGCGTCAGGAGGCTGAAGAGATCGCCAAGAGACTTCTTGACCGGGTGCAAATTCTCGACCAATCCACCAAGTATCCCGGTCAGCTGTCGGGAGGCCAGCAGCAACGAGCGGCCATTGCCAGGGCTCTGTGCATGGAACCGCGCGTGATGCTGTTCGACGAACCGACTTCAGCGCTGGATCCCGAAATGATCAAGGAAGTTCTTGATGTCATGACGGACTTGGCCGAAAGCGGCATGACGATGATCATCGTGTCGCACGAAATGGGGTTTGCTGCGCAAGTCGCCGATCGCATGATCTTCATGGATGACGGGCAGATCGTGGAGGAAAACACCCCGGACGCCTTCTTCAACAATCCGCAGTCCGACCGGACAAAATTGTTCCTCAGCCAGATTCTCAGACACTAGGGCACCGCGCCTGACACCGGCGCCGTCGCTGGCGCGCTCCTGAACTCCTGTCCGACGCTGCCCTGACAGCGACCGGAGCCGCTCGCGGGCTGTGACCGACGTCTAGCGGATGCCGCGAGGATTGCCCGGCAATACCCTCCGCTGAGCCCATGGCCCGCGCCAGAGGTCGCCGCGCTGAATCATGTCGTCCGACAAGCTGAACATGTCGTGCGCAGCGAATTCGGCAGCGGCCAAGTCTTCCAGGACCACCACCGTCGAGCGCTGCTGCACGTCAACCAGCTTCCAACCGGCGAGCCCAAAGGGTTCCTGCAAGAACACGAGTTCAATCCAGCCAGGAATCTGGACGCCATCATCATCAAGCGCGGCGATCCGAACGACGAGAAATTCATTGCGTTCGGCAACCTGCAGGATCTGCAGGTTGTCGTCAGCGGTTGGACGTCGGCCCTCGAACAGCACCCGCAACGGCAATTGGTCCAACAGGAAGTGTGCCGTCTGACCCGCATCTGGATTGTGGTAGACCAGATACGTTCCGTTGGCCACCAGAACGGTGTTGTCGGGCGGCTCGTACTCTATACGGGCTCGCCCCGGCGGGGAGACCGCGATCCAGCCCTTTCGGAGCGTACCGTCCGGTTCCTGCTGGACAAACCGAGCGGTCAGTGGCGGAAGCGTCTCGAGGAAGGACCACACTCGATCCAAGCGCGAGTCGGCTTGTGCGGCCTCGACATGGCCGCCGCACAGCAGCCCGCACAGCAGCAGTGCGCCGAGGACCCGCCTCACGTTCGCATCCCGGTCAACCAATCACTTCACGCTTACCGGTGTGGTCGGCTGGGCTCACGATCCCGTCGCTTTCAAGCTGATCGATCATACGGGCCGCACGGTTGTACCCGATCTGGAGATGGCGTTGCAGAAAGCTGGTCGAGGCCTTGCCCTTGTGCCGCAACAGGGCGACCGCGTCATCGTAGAGGGCATCGCGCCCGGTTTCCTCGGAGGAGTCCAGAGGTTGGGCATCGCTGACTTCTTCGGTTACGTCGAGGTTGTATTCCGTCGATATTCCCAGGTTCCGGAGGAAGTCGGCTACCCGTTCAACCTCTTCGTCGCTGACGAAAGGCCCGTGCACCCGCTGCATCTTCCCGCCGGCCCGCTGATAGAGCATGTCTCCCTTCCCGAGTAATTGTTCGGCTCCCTGGTCTCCGAGAACGGTTCTGCTGTCGGTGGCAGACGACACCTGAAAGCTGATCCGGCAGGGAAGGTTTGCCTTGATCGTGCCGGTCACAACGTCCACCGACGGTCGCTGGGTGGCGACGATCAGGTGGATTCCGGCAGCGCGTGCTTTCTGCGCCAGCGCCTGGATAGCAAGCTCAAAATCCTTGCCGGCGCTGAGCATCAGGTCAGCCATCTCATCCACGACAATGACGAGATATGGAAACGGCTCGGGCTCGATGGTCTGAAGCTCATAGACAGGCTTACCGGTCTCGGCATCGAATCCGGTCTGTACCTCGCGCGACAGCTTTCGTCCGCGCGCAACAGCGCCCTCGACCTTGCGGTTATAGGCTTCCACGTTGCGGACCTGCAGCAGCGACATGGTCTGATAGCGCGAGTTCATTTCGCGCACCGCCCAGCGCAGTGCGGCAACCGATTTTTTCGGGTCTGTCACCACCGGGTGCAGAAGATGCGGAATCCCCTCGTACACGGAGAACTCAAGCATCTTCGGGTCAATCATGATCAGTCGCAGCTGATCCGGGGCAAGCCTGTAGAGCAGAGACAGGACCATTCCGTTCACACCGACGGATTTCCCCGATCCCGTCGTGCCGGCAATCAGCAGGTGCGGCATTCCCGCCAGGTCGGCAGTGACGGGCTCGCCATTGATGTCCTTGCCCAACGCGATGACCAGGCTGCCGCGCTGTTTCTCGAACAGCTCTGAGCCGAGAATCTCACGAAGGTAGACAGTCTCTCGCTTTGCATTCGGGAGTTCGACGCCAATAGCGTTGCGATCGGTCACCACGGACACCCGTGCCGCCTGCGCCGACATCGACCGCGCAATATCCGGCGCCAGCGAAATCACCCGACGCGATCGTATCCCCGGCTCCGGCTCAAAGTCGTAGCGGGTGACAACGGGCCCAGACAGGATCCGCTCGATAACGCCGGCAATCCCGAATTCAGCAAGTACCGTCTCCAGCATCCGCGCGTTTGCCTCTTGGCCCTCGGCGCCGCCACGAACAGATCGCGGCGGTTTCCGCAGCAATCCCAGCGGTGGCAGCCGGTAACCTTCGTCGTCCATCCCCAGCGTGGCCTGCCGCTCTTCATCCTCACGCTGGCCGACGCGTGTCGGGCCGGCGGTCTGAACCCGGCGGCGTTTTTTCTTGGGTGATCGTTCCTTGGCGGCCTCCGTCGTGGGCCCCAGGGTCGGAGCAACCCGCTGCGCCGGGGCGTTTGCCTCGTCACTGGAAATACCGGCGGTCATTCTTCGGGCAGCCGCGTAGCCCGCACGGATTCCCCTGACCAATCCTGCCCAGTCCGACGCCTGCAGGGCAGAAGCGTATAGCCAGGCGATCGTGGCCAGCGCCATGCAGACCGTGACCATGATTGCCTGGAACCATGACGTATCTGCCAGTTCGGTCCCAACCTGCGCCTTGAATGCTCCCACAAGTTCCGCGGCGCCCAACACCGCCGAACTCGACCCTTCACCAGGCTGAAACCACGCAGCTGTCAGGGTCGCGAGTACCAAGGCAAGCGCAAGTGCCAGCAACCGCCAACCGAACCGGCCAAGCGATCGCGAACGAACCATCCGCCAGCCCCAAGCCAGCACTGCCAAAGTCGCCACCAATGCGGCGGGCATGCCAATCCACGTTCTGAGCTCGGCGCTCACCAGCGCACCCGGTGTGCCCAGCCAGTTGACAGGCGCCCGGTCCACATGGACCAGCCTTGACGGGTCGTTCGGATCCGACGAGAGCAGCGTGATCAGCAGGACGCCGCCGACCGCCAGCAGGCAGATTCCCAGGAACCGCCGCATCAGTCCCCATACGGCGTCGGTCCACTGACGGCGCCACCTGCTTCGGCCTGCCTTGTTCGCCGCGGTATCCGTCAACTCGACCTACAATCGAACGCGGCTCGCCGAATGAGTATCCGGCGAAAACTCTAGCGAGCCGTAGTACCAGTGTGCTGGAAACCCGTTCATTTCCCTTGTCGCAAGGTGCGCCTGCCGAACGCTTCCGTCAAGTGTGAAGGTCGCCCAACGGGCGGCGCGAAGCCATCGATTTCCTTTCACCCGAGCGCCTCAGACAGACGCTCCAGGCCCTTCCGTACAACATCGGCAGGCGGCACCAGCGCCACGCGAATACGCCGGTCTGCTTCCCCGGCCTCACTCGAGAGGAAGCCTCCAGGCATCACCTTTACGCCGGCCGAGCCCCAGAGAGTCCGAGCGGCTTTCTCGCCATTCCCGACATCAAGCCAGAGAAAGAACCCTCCCTCAGGTTGATAGAACCCGAATCGGCCCTCCAGGATGGTTCCAGCCGCCTGGAACTTCTGCCGGTAGAGCGCCCGGTTGTCCTCGACGTGGGAATCGTCGTTCCAAAGCTCGGTGGCGGCCGCCTGCACCGGGAGAGGCTGCTGACCCCCGCCATAGGTGCGCATCCGCAGAAAGGCCTCGAGGAACGCTGCATCACCGACGACAAATCCGGAGCGCAGTCCAGGAACGTTGGAACGCTTGGACAGCGAGTGAAAACTGACCACGTTCGCAAGGTCGCCCCCAAGCTCCCGGGCCGCCTCCATCACGCCGAACGGCGGAGTATCACAGTAGATTTCGGCGTAACACTCGTCCATGACCAGAAGCGCGCCGGCCGACCGCACCAGCCCGATCAGTCGCCTGAGATACCGCCCGTCAGCCACGGCACCCTGCGGATTGGCCGGCGAACACAGATAAAAGAGCGCCGTGCGCTCCCACACGCGGTGCGGTATCGCGTCAAGATCCGGCAGAAACCCGCTCGACCGGCTGCACGGCAGGAACACGGGATCCGCGCCGGCGACTACCGCGGCGCCCCGGTACACCTGATAGAAGGGGTCCGGCATCAAGACCAGCGGCGTTCGGCCACTCTTGTGTTCCGGCATTGCGGCAAGGGCCACCGCGAACAAGCCCTCGCGCGTTCCTCCCACGGGCAGCACATGCCGATCCGGGTCAACCATGCCCGCGGGTAACCGGTAGCGCCGCGTCAACCAGTTTGCGCAGGCTGCACGAAGTGCGTCGGTGCCGCGGGTCGGAGGGTAGCGGCCCCAGTCGCCTGCGTGCCGCTGCAATGTCTCGACAAGGACAGGCGGCGGCGAGTGCTGGGGCTCTCCGATCGACATCACGATCTGACGATCGGCCGCAGGCTCCAGTCCTTCCAGCAACCGATCCAGCCGCCGAAACGGATAGTCGACCAGCCGGGACAGGCGGGGATTTACGGGTACAGACATCAGGAGGGCTGCGTGCAGGGCTCTTCGTCAACGGGCTGCGTTCTCGCGGGACCGACGCCCGCCGGGCAGGACCCGGCAGGCGTCGGGATGCTGTCGCAGCCCGTGACTCGGATAACCAGTTCCGGCTGGCTTAGCCGATTACGTGGCGCGACCCGGCACGAACTCGGGGTAAGACACGAGCCCGATTTCCACCGCATCGGAACCCTGCATCTCGTCCTCGTCATCGAGCCGAATTCCCATGGCGAGCTTCACCACGTACCAGGCCAGCATGCTCACGAGGAACGCGAATAGCCCGACGGCAATGATCCCGGTCAGCTGGGCGCCGAAACTGGCGTCGGGATTGGTGATGCAAACCGCGATCGTGCCCCAGATCCCGCAGAACAGATGTACGGGAATGGCGCCGACGACATCGTCCAGCTTGACCCGGTCCAGGAACGGAACGCCAACGGCGACGATGACTCCACCGACACCGCCGATGAGAATCGCTTGAATGAAGGTCGGCGTCAGAGGCTCGGCCGTAATGCTCACCAGGCCACCCAGCGCGCCATTCAGAATCAGTGTGACGTCAAGACGACGATAGAACCCGTAGTAGACCGCGGTCGCTGCCAGCGCCCCACCGCAACCGGCCAGGTAGGTGTTCGCATAGACGCGCGACATCGCGCTGGCGTCTTCAACCGACGCCAATGCCAGCTGCGAGCCGCCGTTGAAGCCAAGCCAGCCGAGCCAGAGCACGAAGGTGCCGAGTGCGACCAACGGCACGGCCGACGCCTGCATCGGATTCACGGTTCCGTCCGGCGAGTACTTGCCACGCCGTGCGCCCAGCAGGATCACGCCCGAAAGCGCGCACCAACCGCCAACGGAGTGCACGATGGTGGAGCCGGCAAAATCGGAGAAGCCCAATTCGCTCAACCAGCCGCCGCCCCATGACCACGCACCCTGAATCGGGTAGATCAGCGCAACGATCACGAACGCCACCCACAGGAAACCGGACACTTTGACGCGCTCTGCCACCGCACCGGACACGATCGATGCCACGGTGCCCACAAACACCATCTGGAAGAACCAGTCAGAAGCGACCGAATAGGAGGCTTCCGCCGTCTCCGACGCGGGATCCGCGACCTCGAACAGGCTCAATGAGCCGATGTACCCGCCGTCGACACCGTCGTACATCAGGTTGTAGCCCAGCAGTGCGTAGGTAACGGCCGCAAGCGAGTAGAGCCCAACCTTCTTCATGCAGATGGCGCCGGCTGACTTGGTGCGCACCATGCCGACTTCCAGCATGCAGAAGCCGATGGCCATCGCACACACCAACGCCCCGTTCACCAGAAACGACATCGTGTTGAATATGAATGCCATCTCGTCCGGTGAGGGTGCGGCGAGGGCCGCGGTCGGCCCGAGCAGAACGGCAGCAGCAGCCGTTCCTGACACACGAAATGTTTTCACGCGATACTCCGATGGAAAGAGTTTTTGACAAACTGGAAAATCGGGCCAGAGCACAACCATCGTCGACACGTCACGACGGTGAGCGGAATCAGCGCCCAGAGAGGCCTACTCTAGTTGGGAAATCCCGTCCCGGTCTATCCGCCCTGACACTTGACAGCGGTTTTCCCCTTGGCTGGGACCGGACACCAAGCTTCGGCCGCTTCTCGTCCAGCAGGCCCGTCCTCGGCATCAGGCGCAGGCATCATCCCCGGGGCCGCGATGCTGCAGGCGACGATCACGGCGCCGTTCACGCTTCAAGCCGCAGTACTTGCGCTGCCGGCGCGCCGGCAGCGATCGCTAGGTCTTCCCGGCCTCGACGTCTGCCAAGAAGCCTTCAAGCACCATGTTGAACAATGCCGGATCTTCCAGATTGAGCACATGACCTGTATCCGGCATCACGAAGAGTCGCGCCTTGCTGATACACCGCTTCAGAAACAAACCCGGGACCAGGCATCGCTGGTCGTCATCCCCGGAAACAATCAGCGTCGGAAGCTCGACGGCACGAATGCGATCTTCGAGGTCCCAGAGGCCTGGACGCTCCGCCTGGACGCCTCGCTGCGTCAGCGCCGACCCAGCGTCCGAGTGCTCGGCAAGTCGTGCAACGAAGGCCCGCCAACCTCGCGGGTCCTTCCGCATGAAATTCTCCCTCCCGGACCCCGAACCGTATTCCTCGGCGAAGCCGGCCGCTCCCCGATTCTCGAAGCTGCTCGCCACTTCCAGCGAGAGCGACCGGAATTCGTCGCGCGTATCGGGCTCCGCGCCATAACCACAACCACAGACCGTGAGTGACAGTGCGCGGTCGGGATAGGCGAGACCGAAATGAAGCGTGGCGAACCCGCCCATCGACAGCCCAACGATATGTGCGCGCTCGACTTCCAAGTGGTCGAGGACGGCCAGCGCGTCATCGCGGGCCAGTTCCTGTGAATAGCTTCCGACGTCCGGTGGAACGTCGGAATTCGGGTAGCCGCGTGCCGAATAAACGATACATCGTCGCCGTCGACCGAAATGCCCCAATTGCGGTTCCCACGCGCGGTGGTCGCCTGCGAACTCATGAATGAAGAGGATCGGCACTCCGGTACCGGTTTCTTCGTAGTACAGCTTGACCCCGTCGCGCGCGGTTGCATGGCCCACGGTCAGTGTTCCCCTATCTGCGCGGTTCGTCTGCGCCCGGAAGCAGCCGCGCGCCCGATCCGACGTCGGAACGGGTCTAGCACATCGCCGGATGACGCTCCACCACATGGCCGAAGGCACGCCACCGAAGCTCCGGCGTGCGCGCCGCCGGGAGCGTGCCGCTCACCGAGCGATTTCCTTGTCGGGCCGACCGCGACTCATCGCCCGATGTCGTCCGGCATCCTGCGGTCGCAAGCGCGGATTGCAGCTCCCGCATTCGGACCCGCCTGAGTGACCGGCCGGCAGCGCGCCCCGGTCTTCGGGGAGTGTGGTCCACCTGAAATCGCCCGCGCGCCAGGGCGTCGGTGCCCGAAGACCAACAACAAGAACCCGTGAGCAAGGGTCGGCATGGTCACGAGACGTGCATCGGCGGCACGTGAACTGCGAGGCGAGGGGGGGGGGGGGGGGGGGGGGGGGGGGGGGGGGGCGGGCGCGCGGGGGGGGCGG
>VXPW01000105.1:7287-19126 GCA_009839325.1 Rhodospirillales bacterium | reverse complement strand
TCGTGGTAGAGCGGAAGCCAGCTCACGAACACGTCGCGGTCGGGCTCGACTTCCATGGCCCGGCCCATCGCGCGAATGTTGGTCAGCAGATTGGCGTGACTCAGCACCACGCCCTTCGGATCGCCGGTGCTGCCCGAGGTGTACTGAAGAAAGGCGACGTCCGCCGCGTCGCGTGCCAGGGCGGCTGCCGCGCCGCCGCGCCCAAGGAGTCCCTCGACGGTCTCGACCGACCGAAGGCTCGCGACCTTCGAGCGCAGGAAGGTCGCGAGCACGCGCGCCTCCGGCACGGTGACCAGTATCTCGGCTCCTGCGTTGGCGAGGATCACGGCCTGCCGGCGCAGGTGATCCGCGAGCTGCGAAGGCCGCGCCGGAGGATAGATCGGAACCGGTACGCATCCGGCGTAGAGGATCCCGAAGAAGGCGTGCAGAAACCCGGCGCAGGTGGGCAGCATCAGCGCGACGCGGGTGCCCGGCGTCGCTCCCGCATCGAGGATGCCGCCAGAGACGGCGAGAGCCGTCTCGCGGAGGCTTGTGTAGGTGATGGTCTCGAGATGGTCTTCCCGTTCCCTGAGCCAGGCGTGGACGCGGTCGGGATGCGCCTCGGCGTGCCAGTCGAGCACCTCGGTGAGGGTCGCCGCGGCACTCGGTATCGCTTCAACGGGACCTTGGGCCGTGTCCGCCAGGAGCGGCCGTGTCGCGCGTCCATCTCGCCCGCCGGCCGCTTCCATCGCGCGCCAGAGATCGGCCGGTGTTTCGGCTTCCGCCAGCGTCAATCCGGGAAGGCGGACCGAGAATGTCTGCTCGATGCGCGCCAGCAGCTCGGTGCGCCCCAGGCTGTCGAAGCCCAGATCCTCGCTTAGCCTGCTCTCGAAGGTAACGCGCGGGGTGTCGCTCGCGGAACGAAGTTCGCGCGACAGCGTCGCGATCAGGTGCAGCAGCTGCGCTGCATCGTCGGGGCCGGTCTTGCCGCTACGTGATCCTGTGCCGCCGTTCTCCATGGCCAAGCCAATCTCGCATGCCCGGCCGGCCTGTCAACAACCATTGGAGATGACACCGTGGTGTTGGCACGAGCGCGAGTGTTGTTCTGCAATCAGTCGCGTTGGGAACGCTCGTTATTTTAATCGCAGCTTATTGAGATGGGCGTCAACCCGTTCCGTCACCTGCCTGCGTTGCGGCAGGTGGTGCTTCTCCTTCTCCCACACTTCATGGAACCGCTCCACCGTCTGCCGAGCTGTCTTGAGCACCGGTGTCTCCGGCAGACGGGCCTTGGCGGCTAGGTAGGACAGTTCGTCGCTTGTGTAGCCGTCAAAGCGCTTTGTTCTTGCGAATTTGAGCGCCGCGTTCTCCTCCTCGATATAGGGAATGGTCGAGACAAGATCGTAGGCCGACGACAGCGCGGGCGTCCGCTTGTCCGGATAAGTCAACGACCAGTTCTTCAGATGCATGTCGGCGTTGCCGGTCAGGGTGCAGAAGGTCAAACGCCTGATGAGTTCTTCCACGTCGGTCTCGCCGGTCTCCGCACCAAGTACGGTTGCGATATTGCGGTAGCTCGCCCTGTCATATTTCTTCTCGGGGTAGACGCCGAAGACCTGCGCAAAGTCCTCCGTGTGGACGGGGCCTTCCGGTGTCCGGTCAAAGCGCTTGACTGCGAGGGCCTGTCCTTTGAGATCGCTGATCCCCTTGGGCAGGTTTCCGATCGCTTCGACATCGATGAGCTGAATCTTGGGAACATCAATGCCGATCTGACGGGCCAGGGTAAGGAGCGCATACTCGTTCTCGGGTAGGCCCTCAAATCGCAGGGAGGGCAGTTTGACGATCCATGAGCCACCGACGCCGGATGCCGGTATGGTCAGGCCCTTGTTGGATTGGTCGGTCTGGACCGCCGGGAACTTCAGTTGCACGCCTGCGAGCGAAAAGCGGAGTGCATTCGCGCGCTTTCGTCTGGTGTCTTCGGCGCTGTCGCCCTTCAGGCCGGGGGGCCATTCTTCGCAATCCACGGGCTCCACCGTGATCGCGCCCGAGAGGTCGCGGCCCAGGGCCCAGAGCAGATAGAACTCGCGCTCCTGCTTCACACCGGCAAGGCCGGCGAGATATGTCCGCAGATGTCCCTCGGGCAGCAGGTTTGAAAAGAAGGGCAACAGGCGTTTCTGCTTGACCGGAAGTTCGGTAATCAGCTGCCCGTACTGATCCTTGAACCCTAGTCCAAGAGTCGGACGGTTCCCGTCGGCGATGTAGTCGGCCGTGAAGCTGAAGAGCGTACGGTCGCTGCCGACATGCGCCAGCGTGCCGATCGTTTCGCCATAGAGCTTGACGTTGAGGACAGAGACGTCAGCCATCGTCGTTCTCCCTGTCATCATCAAGGCGATAAGCCGGTCGAGACGGCGATGGCTGCTCGGATTGGGCGTGCACGAGCCGATTGCGCAAGTTCTCCACGATGCTCGCCACTCTGCGTAGTGAAGCCAGGTGTTCCGGTGGAATTCCTGCCGTCTCGTGGATTGCCTCCAGCTGCTTTGCGGATCCTTGCCGTGTTTTCGCAAGAACCTTGCACGTCTGTTGCAGCTTGCGGAACCGCCTGCATACATCCCGCAGCGCTTCCAGTTCTTTATTGACGTCGCGTAACGTTCTGAGGGCCTGGAGGTTGTTCTGAAGTTGCTTCAGTTCGCTTAGATGGGGATAGATGGTGCGGAGGTCCCTGACGGCATCCAGAGTGCGATTGAGTTCCTTGACTGCTGGCGTGGCTGTGACGGTTGGTTCGGTGGCGCGCACAACGCTGTCCACTGCGGGCACGGCCTTGCGTGGGACCAGCCTGAGGTCAAGGTCGAGCGCACGCGCCAGTTCGGTCAGGCTCGACAGGCGGATGTCGGTTGCGCCGCTCTCGATCTTGGAAATATGGCTTTGCGGGACGCCCGTGCGCTTGCTCAAGGCCCTCTGGCTGAGGCCCTTTGCTGCTCTTGCGCTCTTGAGCGCGATGACAATGTCCTGTGTTGCGTAGCGCATTGATATGTAGTTCTATATCATTTAATGGAAATGATATGATAACGTATATCAGCATCAACCCAACCGGCTAGATTTGATCTATTCGTTCTGCTCGTTACTGAGCAAATATCTGCCACTGCTGATCAAATAAGCTGCTGGGCTGCGGTCCTTTCTTGCCTCTTTCGTTTTCTTGGCCCGGTCCCACGTACGAGAAGCCCCAGGGTCCACGCTTCGAATTGCCCTTGTTCAATGCGGCCCGTCCGGGACCCTGCCCTCGAAGGTCAGCCGGAAGGTATCCGGATCGGCCGACGCCGTGAACCTCAAAGCTTCCGCGCCCTTCCCGGCCAAAGCGCTCGCGTACCGGTGTGCGGGACCGTTCTTCGAGAAGCAACCGTCTTTCTCGTGGTAGCTCGCGCCCTGCGCCGTGAGACAGAGACACCGATGGAGGCTACCATCACGGTGTCACCGCGAGGTCGCGTTGAAGACCGTGGAATTCCGGCTTAGATTCAATCACATGCAAGAGCGCAAGGGCACGGTACAGCCACCACCGGACAAGCCGGGCCGTCCAAAGGATTGGCGTGACCAGATCAAGGCGGATTTGGCCGCCCAGCTTGAGGCTGGGGCGACGCTCTACGGCATCCGATCGGACGGCACCTTCATCGCCCGGACCAAGCACGGAGACCGGGTGATCCGTCGTCCCGCCCAGGAGTCCGGCTGACCCGGCGAGCCGGCTCTCGCTGCTGTGTCGACGCTGTATGTGGTGGCCGGCCCGAACGGGTGCGGCAAGTCCACCCTGACTCGCACTACGTGGCTCCGTGACCACGATGTCATTGATCCCGACGCCTTCGCGCGTGCCACCGCTTTTGCCAGGCCCGCCGCGGCCGCGCGCGAGGCGCTGATGAGACGACGGGCGGCGCTCCGCGCCCGCCGAACGCACCTCCTGGAAACCACGCTCGCGGGCTCCGGTGTGTTTCGTCATATGGAGGCAGCGCGTGCGGCCGGTCTTCGGGTCGAACTGTACTATGTGTGTGTGGAGTCGCCCGAAGTGGCGCTTCACCGTATCCGAACCCGCGTTGCGGCCGGCGGCCACCACGTCCCGGAACCGGACGTGCGACGGCGGTTTGCGCGGTCGCAGGCCAATCTGCCAGCGGCGATTGTCCGGTCTGACGAGGTACGCCTCTACGACAACACCGACCCCGACAGGCCCCATCGCGAGGTCGCGGTGATGACGGATGGGATGAGGTGGGCCGCGGAGGATCTCCCGGGTTGGGTGGAGGCAGCAATCGCACGCACGCTTTGAGGACGCCGGAGTGGTTTCTCCCACATCGCCAATTGATCACGCGAGGTTGATGCCGAGCATTTGGAGTGGCGAGCGGCAACCAGCTTACGGGCCGGGGCAGTGCCGTGTTTGTGTCCCGGCGCACCGCGCGAATCCGAGAAGGGATCAGCAACGCCATGAGCAACCTGACACTGGTGATCGGCAACAAGAACTACTCATCCTGGTCGCTCAGGCCCTGGCTTGCCATGCGCTACGCCGGAATCCCCTTCGACGAGCGGCTGCTGCGGCTGTTCGATGGCCAGTGGAAGGAGGCCATCACCGCCGTTTCGCCCTCCGGCCGCGTGCCGGTCCTGCTGCACGGCGAGCGCACAGTTTGGGAAACGCTGGCCATCCTGGAATACGTCAATGAGTTGTTCCCGGACGCCGGGCTCTGGCCCTCCGACCGCGACGCCCGCGCCCAGGCCCGCGCGGTGGCGAACGAGATGCACGCGGGCTTCATCGCGCTGCGCACCCACATGCCCATGAACCTGCGCCGTCGGGATCTCAAGGGGAAGGGCCGCGCGCCGGGAGTCGACGCCGATATCGCGCGGGTCTGCGAGATCTGGCGAGATTGCCGGGCACGATGGGGCGCGGGCGGCGATTTCCTGTTCGGGGCCTTTAGCGCGGCCGACGCCATGTTCGCGCCGGTGGCGACCCGGCTGGACACCTACGGCATCGACCTCGACGAGACCTGCGGCGCCTACAGTCGTGCCGTGCTGAGCGTGCCGGCCTTCATCGAATGGCGCGAGGCCGCGCTGAAGGAGCCCTGGTTCGTGCCCGAGGACGAAATTGACTGAAAGCCCGTGTGGAGCTCGTTTCGGTCGGAACGCACGACGGCGTGCCGATTGACGACGTCACAGCGGGAGCCGGTCAGGGGCTTCTGATCCTGCCGGCCCTGCACCGACCGCTGACGGCGCGTCGCGGAACGCAGCCAGGCAGTCGGGATGACCTTCGCGCCGAATGCAGTGTTGTGTGTACGGCCCTGTCCAGTCAGGACGCCAGGCGATCAATCACTTGGTGACGCCGATCGGCGTCGAAGCCACTCACCGGGCCTCAGTCGATGGACATCACGGCATCGGGGTCGTGAATGTGGATGAGCGTGATCACCCAGTTGCCGTCCTTCTTCCTGAGGGTGTAGGTGGCGCCGCCACGCTGATAGACCTGCCCGCGGGAATTCAAGCGTTCGAACGCGGTACTGGCGATTGCGGTGCCTTCGGTGAGCCGTTTGACGTTGAGCGCAACCCAGCGGGAATCCTCGAAACCGCCGTGGAACATGTAGCGTTTCCATTTCTTGATGGTCAGGCGGATGTCCTTCGGCGTTTCGTAGGCGCGCAGGTCCCCGTTAGGAGCGAGCATGAACAGCGGTGCGTCGTACAGCGGCACGATCTCCCAAGCGTGCCCGTGGTCGAAGGTCTCGAGGTAGTTCCGCATGAACGTGTCGATCTCGGAATCGCCCGTGGCGCCCTGCGCCGGCAGCGCCAACATGACCCACGCTGCCGCGATGGCCACGCGGGAAGCGAACCTCATGCCGTGGGCTCGCCGCAAAGGTCGCCGATCGGCTTCACCTGACATGACGCTGCTCCTTGAGGCTCGGTCTGGCAAATCCACCCGTCCGCCTGCCAAGACGATGTTGCGGTATCGATCGGATCATAGGCAGGTACGGCCCGGACACGTATCGAGACGCAGAGGCGCGTGCGGAATCCGGGCGGCTTCCATTGGCGATTCCAATGCCCACAAAGGGAGGCGGGTCATGCAGGTGGTGTGGCGGTCAAACCGGCAGGCTGGCCACTTGCATGCCCGGTTCCCTGCCGCTTCGTGGCCCCGCCCCGCCCGGCGTGCCGGCGGCGGTGGGGGAGGGCGTCGGGGTGACGTTGGCCGCTCGGGGCGCTAGCCAGGTTCACCCTGTCGGACCACATCCTCGAGAATCGCATCGGTGGAAATTCCCTCCGCCTCCGCCTCGAAGTTCAGGATGATCCGGTGGCGGAGGGCGGGCGGCACCATCGCGTCGACATCGCGGAGGCTCACGTTGAAGCGACCGTCAAGCAACGCCCCCACCTTCCCGGCGAGCACCAGGGCCTGCGCCCCGCGGGGGCTCGCCCCGTAACGCACGAACCGCTTGACGCTCGAGGGAGCGACTTCCGATTCTGGGTGGGTGGCCAGCACCAGTTCGGCTACGTGCTCCTTGACCTCGGTTGGCACCAGGACGTCGCGGACCAGCAGCTTGAGGCGCTCGACCTCGTCGATGTCGGTGACCTGGGTCCCGGCCGGCTCCTCCCGGCCGGTAGTGCGATCGATGATCTCCGCGATCTCGGTCGCGGCGGGTGCCCCGACCGCCAGTTTCAGCATGAAGCGATCGATCTGCGCTTCGGGCAACGGATAGGTGCCGTCGATCTCGATCGGGTTCTGGGTCGCGAGGACGAAGAAGGGTCGCGGGAGCGGATGGCGCTTTCCACCCACCGTCACCGCGTGTTCCTGCATTGCCTCCAGCAGGGCGGACTGCGTCTTGGGCGTGGCGCGGTTGATCTCGTCGGCGAGCAGGATCTGTCCGAACACGGGTCCGGGCTGGAATCTGAGTTCACGACCGGAATCGAGGTCCGCGATCACGTCGGAGCCGATGATGTCGGCGGGCATCAGGTCGGGCGTGAACTGGATGCGGGCGAGGTCGACCCCGAGACACCCGCACAGGGCCTGGATCATCCGGGTCTTGCCCAGTCCGGGAAGACCCTCGATCAGTGCATGGCCCCCCGTGAACAGGCAGATCAGCATCTGCTCCACGACGCGATCATGGCCGACGATGGTGGCGCCGATTCCGGCCTTCAGTTTCTCGAACGTGTCGAGGAACTCCCGGACGCGTTCCGTGCCGTCTCCGGACGCCGCCAGGTCCGTGACCGCGGCGGCCTGCGCACGTGTCGCTGTCGTCATGTTCTCTCCCTCATTCGATTGGCACGCCACCGGGCACCGAGATCCAGCAGCAGCATGGCGAGTGCAGCCGCGAGCAGCCACTCCCGAATGGGAACAGGGTGCGGATACGGCTCCCGTGGCAGCTGGAATACGTCCGCCGCCTGGGCAAGCACCTGTCCCCCGGTCCGCGCCGCAAGGATATTCAGGAACGTGCGGTCGGGCGGACGATGACGGTACTCGTCCGGATACGAGACCACGGCGCCCGTGATCGTGGAGAGGACGTCAGCACCGGCATTGGCGTCGCGGAGACCCGAATCACGGGCTCGATCATCGTCCTGGACAGACCCAACTCCAGCTTGATGGTTCATCGAGACGGCGACCAGGTACGCACCGTGACCGGCGGCGGCCACCGTTCCCTGGTGCCGCCCCGGCGCGACCTGGCGGAGTTGCAGAACCCGGCTCTCCCGGTCCGGGCGGATCACCTCGGCCTGCACGTCCGCGAAATTGACTGGGCGTCCGTCTTCGCCGGCGACGTCGACCGTGATGTCCACCTGGTCCGTATCGACGTGGGTCCGGACCGCCAGGTCGTCCCGGCGCTCACTCCTCGCCGCCCAGCGGACGAGTTGCGCAAACAGCGGCCCGAGTGACTCCCACTCGACCCACTGCGCGCCCCAGCGCGGCTTGATCTCGGACGTGAACACCGCGGTCCTCCCGAGACCGTAGCGCCAGACGGCGAGGACCGGATCCTGCGCCGGCCCCTCCAGGAGCACGTCGGCGCCGCGCCGCGCAGTGGTCGCGACATAGCCATCGAGCACCGGCACCGCATCGAGCACGTTGCCGCGTGCGACCTCGTGGTGGAGCGCCCGCGCCACGGGCCGGAACGATTCCTCGACCAGACCGCTGCGGGTCGCGAGCTGGGTCTCCATGGTGAAGATGCGCGGCAGCTTGGACGCGTCGCTCGTGAAGTAGAACCGGCCCTGGCCCATCTCGCTGATGCTCTGCAGCTGCGGCTTGCCCGTTTCCGAGCCGATGGTGACGGCGGAGACCGTGATCTTCTTCCTGACCATTCGGCCGAGAAGCTCCGGAAACTTCGAGGAGTACACCTCCCCGTCCGACAGGATGATCACGTGGCGGATGACGGCGGGACTGCGGTCGATGGCCCGGTACGCTTTCTGGAGGCCCCACATGAGCTGCGTGCCGCCGCCTCCGGCCCGCATCGACGCGATGGCGTCAAGCGTCCGGCGCGGCGCTCCGATGGGGCCGATCGGCACGACCCAGGTCGACTTCATGTCGAAGGCGAGTACCCCGAGCTCGGTGCGCTGATCCATCACCGAGACCGCGCGTTGCGCGGCCTCGCGGGCGAGCGCGAGGCGGTGATAGTCGTCATCGGCCTGGTTCATGCTCCCGGACCGGTCGATGAGGAGCACGATGGCGGTGGAGGGTGCGTCGAGCTTGCGCCGGGCCACCATCCTGACTGGGAGCGCTTCCTCGACCGGCGTGTCGTAGTACCCGCCCAGACCGAAGCTCCGCTCGCCGCCCAGCATCACCAGTCCGCCGCCGCGGTCGCGCACGAAATCGCGCAGCGCCCGCATGTGCGCGTCGGTCAGGGCCAGGGACGAGAGGTTGCTGAGCAGCACCACGTCGAAGTCGGCGAACATCTCCGGCCCGATCCGGCCGGCTGCGGCGGAAGCGGTCGCGAACGCGGCCGGCTCCGCATGCACGCTGACATCAATGTTCTGGGTACTGAGCGCGCGGGCCAGGTACTCGGCCTCGGCCGGCACCGGATCGAACAGCAGGGCGCGCAACGCCGGGCGGACGGCGACCACCCCGGCCGCGTGGTTGTTGCCTGACTCCCCGTCCTCGGCCGATTCGATTCGCGCCTCGAAGACGCCGAACCCTTCCCGGTCCATTACCTCCCGGTGGACCAGCGGGTTGTCCCCGCGGCGGAGCTGTACCTGGCCCGATCGCACCAGCGTGCCGTCGCGAAACAGTCCGATCCGCGCCATCCCGTCCTGGTTGGCGCGGACCGTGACCCGGATGTCGAAAGGCTCGCCGCGCCGAACGTCGGCGGGAATGTCGACGCGTTCCACGGAAATCTCGCCGGGAGCGGGGCCCCCGATCACCACCGGATGGATCGCGATCCCGCTGCCGTGCGCGCTCTGGACGATGCGGGCCGGGTCGGAAACCGTGTCGTGGCCGTCGGACAGCAGCACCACGCGACGATCGCCCGTCTCGGGCAGGAGCGTCTGCGCGCGTCGCAGGGCCAGTGCCAGGTCGGTCGCACCATGCGCGGGACCCGGGGCCGACGCCGCGTCCGGCTCAGGATCGGGTAGGGGCGAGACAGGCGCGGCGACGCCGTCGCCGGGCTCGATCCCCCGCGCGTCGCCACTGAAACCGACGATGCCGACGGTATCGTCGGGATCGGCATCGCCTGCAGCCAGTTCCGCCGTGCGAAACGCCGCGTCCGCGGCGTGTGCTCCAACGCTCGCCGACTCGTCGACGACGAACACCACGTGGCGGGCCTGCGTATCCAGCAGCAGGCGGGGCTGCCACAGTGCGGCCGCCGCCAGGGCGAGGGTGACGAGCCGAAGGCCGGTTGCCAGGGGCGACACCTGCCGACGCCGGCGGTAAAGGTACAGGGCGAGTTCGGCACCGCCCGCGGCGAGCGCGATCAGGGCAAGGATCAGCCAGAGCGCCTGCTGGTGCGGGTAGGTCGGAGGCGCGACGTCGGCAGCGGACGGGCCGGACGCGGGCCCGGCCCTGCCCGGAGCGATGTCCGATTCGATCGCGTCGAGAAGGTTGATCGCGATCTGGCCCGGCGCGCCGCCCGCGGCGTCGTGGCGCGCGTGTATGCCGGTAAGGAGCCCGATGTCGGGACGCTCGCCTGGCACCGGCGCTCCCGTCCGATAGTGCACCGGCAGCGAGTCCAGCCGCACGGGATGCAGCCATTCCAGTGCGTTGCCGACGAGAAGGGGAAAGGCGACCCGCACCCGCAGGTCAGACTGCAGGGAGCGAAATCCGAGGAACACGGCCCGGACGGACCCGTCGGCCCCACTGCCTGGCCCCGCGCTCTCGCGAGTGTCGGCGTCGCTTTTGCGCGGCCCGGTGTTCCGGTCGGCCGCGTCCTCCGCCGCCGCGTCATCCCACGCGTACATCAGGAGCGTGTCGCTCGATTCCGCGAGCACGGTGCCGCGGCTTTCCGGCTCCTTGCGCTGCACCGCGAGCGCTTCCTCGACCAGCAGGTCCGTGAGGTCCACGTCGCGCATCACCGGATGGGCCTGGTGCCAGCTGGTGACGGCGGGCCGTTCGACCCGGCCGGTGGATGCAATGGGTGCATCGGCGGGGAGCGCCCCCAGGAGCAGGTACCGCCCCGGCGGCAGGCGTTCGGGCGCGGCGGTATCGATCACCACGACATCGGCCCCGGCGGCGTGGGCAGCGGCGACGGATGGCGCTCGGAACAGCTGGCCGGCCCCGTCCGCCCGCAGCGCTTCCTCCAGGAACAGGTCGCCTTCACCGACCAGCGCGATCCGTCGCAAGCGCGGCGCCGGCAGCACCGCGTGCACCGCGTCGTCCGCGCCCAGCGCGTCGCCGCCAGCGATGCGAGCGGTGAGCACGCCCGCGGCGTCGTGCCGGAACGGCAGGACCACACCTCGTTGCACGCCCGGAGGCAGTGAAAGCCCCTGCTGATGGAGCAGGACGTCTTCGAAGGCAACCTCGAACTCGACGGCGCGCGCGGCATCATCGAAGTTCGCGATCGTGAGATAGAGCTGGTAGTCCACCTCGGGCGCGGGGTCCCGGCGAAGCGCAAACTCGGTGATGCCGGCGTTGGCCGCCGCCGCGCCGACCAGGTGCCAGACCAGGGGCGTGTCGGGATTCGACTGCGTGGACGGCTCCGCGGCGTCGGTGAAGACGTGGATGCGCGCGGCCGGTCCGGCGGCGACGAGACGGCGGGCGACATCCACGGCATTGGACAGGCGATCCGGCCGGTGGGTCGCAGCGAGGGCGTCGATCCCGTCCCGGAGCCGGTCGGTGTCCGTCGTGAAGGGGATCACGATCTCGCCCCGGGAGGTCATGAGCATCCCGGACTGGCTCCGGTCGAGCCCCTCGGCGACGTCCCGGGCCAGCCGGCGGGCAGCCTCGAACCGCCCTTCGGGGACGTCGGTCGCATGCATGCTGGCCGAGGTGTCGACGATCATGACCACCCGGGGCCAGCCGGACTGGGTGGTCGACCACAGCGGGTTGGCGATCGCCAGTGCCGCCGCGACGACGGCGAGGAGCTGCAGCCCGAGGGAGACGCTCGGACGCAATCGGAGCCAGGCCGGCCGCGGCGAGCCGCGCCGGTCGTCGACCGCCTCCCACAGCGACAGGGTGGTCACCCGGACTTCCCGTCGCTGCACGCGATACATGTGCAGGAGGAGGACCAGCGGCACGGCCGCGAGCAGCCAGAGCGCCGCGGGGTTGGCGAGGCTCATGCGAGAAACCCTGCCGAGCGAAGCTGCTGCAGGAGCTGCACGTCGGACGTGCCGGTGCCGGCCAGTCGGACGTACGGTACCTGGAGGCGCCGGCACAGCGCCACCCGCTCGTCGAGGAAACGGGTGAGATTCTGCCCGTATCGCCTGTGGGTCGCGCGCTCGGCGGTCAACC
>VXPW01000105.1:0-7187 GCA_009839325.1 Rhodospirillales bacterium | reverse complement strand
ACGCGTTCGTGGTTCGCGAGCGCGACGCAGGCGAGCACGGCCCCGGTGCGCAGGCCGTGGTCGAGCTTGGAGGGCGTGCCTGCCGCCATGGACGCACTGGTGTCGACGAGGAGATGCAGGCAGAGATCCCGGTGTTCGCGAAAGCGCTTGACGACGAGCCGGTCCAGTCGCCGGTAGACGTTCCAGTCCACGTAGCGCGTGTCGTCCCCCGGCACGTACGGCCGGACGTCGACGAACTCCAGGCTCGCGCCGTAGCGTGGGCTCCGTCGCTCGCCGGGAATGCGCCCGTCGAAGAGGCGCGCCGAATGCAGCCGCAATCGGGCGAGCCGGTAGAGGAAGGCCGCGTCAAAGCGCTCGGTGATGTTCATCGTCGGGTCTGAATGGCCTGGAAGTACCGCTTGATCTGGTTCCGGGCGTCCAGCGGAATCCACTCCTCGTTCAGCGTCTGCTCGGCGCGCCGCGTGAACCGCGCCCGCATGTCCTGCATGGGGCGCCGGGCCTGCCCTCGTGCGACCTGTCCCGCCGAATCCGCGAGGAACGACCGATGGGCGCCGTCCTGGCGAAGGCCTGCGAGCTCGACTTCCGGTGCCAGTTCCGTGTCGATCCGGTCCGCAATCGAGCCGGGCGGCAGGATGGCAAAACCGGTGCCGGGTTCGCCGGCGTTTCGCCCGGTTCCTTCCTCGTCCCTCGGGCTGTCATCGTCAATGCCCTCGCCGGGACCGTGTTTGGGCCACGGCGGCACGTCGCTCGTCGTGGTGTCGGTCGATTCGGGGAGGCTCGCGAAGCGGTCGCTCGGCGGGGTCAGGCGCTCCTCATCGGGAAAGAGCGGTATGGCCTCGGGTGGCTCGCCTTCCGAGGGCTCGCGTTGCACCGGCTCGCCTCCTTCCGGCTGACTGGCCGGGCCGCCCTCCTCGGGGCGCTCCCGCACGACCTCCAGCGGCGGCGGCCGGGTCGTGTCGCGTTGCCGTGCACCGCCCCACAAGGATTCCAGTTCGCCGAGGGCCGCGGCTGCCTCGGCCCGCGAGTAGCGGCGGGCCGACAGTTCGGTGTCGGGCCCGGACACGGCATCGGCCGGGAGAGGGAGGAGGTTCCCTGGTGCCCCCCCGACCCGCAGGCTCGGCAGGCGATCGTCGAGATTGCGGAACGGACGGCGCTGGTCGGACAGGCGGAGGGCATGCTCGAGGGTTTCGGGATCGATTTCGATCGGCGAATCCCGGAACTCAACGGCAGGCGTCTCCTGAACCGGCTGCCGGGGTGGTCGGCGCAGGGGAGGGATCGGAGCCATCGTCGCGCCAAGCTCCACGGGCCTCGTGCCGACGGCCGGTTGCGCCTCCGGCGCCGCTTGGACGGATGCGGAGGAGACAAGGGGGAGGGGCGGAAGCCAGACGAGAAGAGCGGAGACGGCGAGAACGGCAAGGGCAGCGTGTGTCGGCCGAGAGGACGGCGCCAGCGGGACGCCCGCCGGTACCGAGAGCCTGCCGGCGTGGGCGGCGGCGTCGGACAGGAGCGGGCGGGCCAGCGGTAGATGGGTGCTGGATTCGAACTCGAGGGCGGCGCTCAGTCGCTCGTCCAGTCCGAGGTTACGGTCCAGGGTCCGGGCTGCTTGCCGAAGCGGAACCGGGACGAGGAAGCCGGCCATTGCCCCGAGCGCGATCGCCGCCACCACCGCGAGCCCGTACTCGGTCCCATCGATCGGCCACACCGACTTGAGCAGCAACCACGGTATGAGGACGACATGGACGGCAAGCGCAGCGAGAACCGCGCCGAAAATACCTCTTGCCAGCCGAAGTCTCAGCACCGCCCGGCGCAGGGTCGAGCGGAGGTCGGCACGCTCCGAGGCGTTCACCGTCACCGCTTGCACCGCCTCTGTGCGATGCCGATCAGGACATCATCCGCGCGTCGATGCTGCACCGGCGCAGGCCCCGTTGAAATAGAGAAGGATGGAAGGCTCTCCGCACGAAGGGTGAACCTTCTCTCGATCCGCCTCCGTCGGACGCCGCCCCGAGCGTGGATCATGCGCACACCCGAAGCTCTTGGGCGAGACAACCGGTCTGGTAGATCGAAAGTTGCATGGCGGTTCGGGCGAGGCGGCATCGAGGATTCATCATTCCCGCCCGGCGGCGCAATGACAACGTCAAATTTGAGGACCTTCGAGTTCGGGGTTCCATCGCAACGGCCTCCACTTTCACGGTTCACGAATCGGGCAGGGAAAAAACGCATCGACGTCGCCCAGAGACAGTCGGCCGGAGGGGCACCGACTTCGGGGTGCCCGCGTCCCGAGCCTTGTCCTCTTGGCGCTGCGAACATCAATAAAACCGAAACAAGCTTGGGTCAGCCGTGGTCCGATACGTCATCAGGAGCTTGGCTGATTGCAGACGGACCGATTCCGTTATGATGGGGCCACGCTACGCATATGCGAGAAGGGGCCGTCACGTCAGAGGGGGAGATGCGAGACCGATGAAGGCATTCAGGCCTGCGAAGAGCTTCGGTATCCGTTGGAATCGTCGTCGTGTGGTACAGGGCGTTCTTGGCCTTGGCATCGCCGGAGGACTGGTTTCCCCCGACGCCTGGATGGCAGGTGCCGATGCGGCGGAGATCGCTCGACAACGTCCGCAGGACGGCGATCAGCTGACGTTCTTCGGCGGCGACCGCGACGGCGAAGTCATCGCGCCCGCCGATCTCTCCCTGGGAGAGCAGCCCTTTATCGCCTATCCACGTGATCCGTCTTCCGGCGTGATCCGGGATGGATCACGCCTCAACCAGATCACGTTGCTGCGGGTGGATCCTGCCCGATTTGACGACCGGACCCGACCGGGCACCGTGGACGGGATCATTGCCTTTTCGGCCACCTGCACCCACCAGCAGTGTCCGGTGACCGCGTGGGACGTTGAGGCCGAGGCGTTGTTCTGCTTCTGCCATCGGTCCCGCTTCGACCCGTGGAATGCCGGCAAGGTCGTAAATGGGCCGGCCGTGCGGAAACTTCCCACGCTGCCGTTGCGATTGGAGGGCGAAAATGAGCTCAGGATCGCGGGCGGCTTCAGTGGACGGGTCGGAAATTGATGTCGCCACGTGAATGTCGGGTGTGTCTCCGTGGGAAGAGACGCCCGGGCGGTGCTTCGGCACCCCATTCACCGTTCAACCAATCCCACGAAGGACAACCATTGGGGAGATTCACATGAGGAGTCTATTGACGGGCAAGGTCTTAGCGGCCGCACTTCTCGCCCTGATGGTGAGCAGCGCGACCAGCGCCGACGCCATCGAGAACTACAACCCGGTCACCGAGGATCGACTGGACAACCCGGAGCCGCACAACTGGCTCCAGGTTCGGGGCAACCGTGAGGGTTGGGGGTACAGTTCGCTCGACCAGATCAATGCATCGAACGTCGGGTCCCTGCAGCCGGCGTGGCTGTTCTCGACTGGCGTTTCGGAAGGACACCAGTCTCCGCCGCTGGTCAACGACGGCGTGATGTATGTCACCACGCCGATGAACCAGGTCCTGGCACTCGATGCAGCCACCGGCAAGCGGCTGTGGCGTTTTCAGAGAGAGCTGCCGGAAGACCTCTTCCAGCTGCACCCCACCAACCGCGGACCTGCGCTGCTCGGCGACAGGCTCTACGTGGCGCTCACCGACTGCTTCCTGGTCGCGCTTGATGCTCGAACCGGCGAGGTGATCTGGGAGGTCGCCGTCGACGACTACCAGGCGGGCTACTACATGACGCTCGCTCCGCTCGCTGCCAAGGGCAACATCATGGTGGGAGTGTCCGGCGGTGAATACGGCATCCGCGGTTACGTCGCAGCCTACGATGCGGAGACCGGTGAAGAGGCGTGGCGTACGTACACGGTGCCGGCGCCGGGCGAGCCGGGGAGCGACACCTGGCCCGACGACGACGCCTGGAAGACCGGCGGCGGATCGGTGTGGCTGACGGGGAATTACGACCCCGAGACCGGTATTTCCTATTGGGGTATCGGCAACGCAGCGCCCTGGATGGGCGACACCCGTGGCGGCATGGACAACCTCTACACCACGTCGGTCATGGCATTGAACGTCGAGACCGGGGCACTCGTGGGACATCATCAGTACCACTGGAACGATTCCTGGGACTGGGATGAGGTCTCGCCTCCGCTCATCTACGACGTCACCCGAGACGGGGAGACCTTCAAGGCGCTCGTCAACGTGGCCCGCAACGGTCACATCTACCTTCTCAGGCCGACCGCTGAAGGTCCGATCGAGTTCGTCGACGCGTGGGACTACGTCTACAGCAACGTGATCACCGCGTTCGATCCCGACACGGGCCGTGTGTCGTATGACGACAACCACTGGCCGGGCACCGGGAAGGCAGCGCTGTTCTGTCCGTCGCTCTGGGGCGGCAAGGACTGGCCGTATTCGGCCTATAGCCCGGACACGGGCCTGCTTTACATTCCGGCGAACGAGAACCTCTGCAGCACCCTGGAAGGTGCTGAAGAGAAGTACGTGCCGGGCGAGCTGTACATCGGGGTGCCGATCCCGGTGATCCTCGGCGGGTTCAGCCTCCGTGAGGGGTGGGACCACATCGGGGAAATCCAGGCTTGGAACGTCGACACTGGCGAGGAAGTGTGGAGCAAGAACTTCGATCACCAGAACTGGGGTCCGATTCTTGCGACTGCCGGCGGCGTGCTGTTCTCCGGCGGCACCAACGACCACATGTTCCGTGCCCACGACGCGGCGACCGGCGAAACATTGTGGGAATACCCGACAAATTCGGGTGTGACCGCTTCGCCGAGCACCTACAGCGTCGATGGCAAGCAGTACGTTGCCGTACAGTCGGGCTGGGGCGTGGACGCCGAGCGCAAGCAGGACGTCCTGCGCGGTATCATTCCCGGGTATGACGTGCACGTACCGCAGGGTGGCGTGATCTGGGTGTTCGCGCTTCCGTAGGGCTTGCAGATGGCTCTTGGGGCGGCGTTGCGGATGCAAGTGCCGTCCTGAGGCCCAACCCTGAACGCGGGAACTTTTGCGACCGGAGTCCGATCACCGGGCTCCGGTCGTTTTTCTGATGATTGCCCCCGCCTAAGTAGCCGCCGATCGCGAAGAAATCATTCTCGCCACGTCATCAGAGGATGCCGAGATCAGTGGTTGCGAAACCCCACCGACAAACGACAAACGACAAACTCTCCATTCAATGCGATCCTTGTGCAAGAGTCCTCATATTTGAGACAGGCATTATTGGCAGGTTGGCAAACAAGTTGACACTCACCTGAACCGCCGGGACGTGATGCGCGCTGCCGCGAAATCCGTTCTTAGGCGAACCACGGGCGGTGGGACGGGCGTGCGAAGAAGGGGGGAGCGCTCGCGAACCGAAGCCGTCGGCGGAGACGCAACCGGAAGCCGCTGGGTTCGAGTGACCTGCATGTGGGTCGGCAGAGGTACTCTACGGCAGCGGCTCGTCGATACGATCGATCGCTTGTTCGAAGATGCTGTAGAACGGACGCAGGACGATGACGTCCGGCCGGTGTCACACTGCGACAATGACCTAACGAGGCACTGGGAACCGAGCATGTCTGCCACCGCATCGGACTCGTGACAGTGGATCTGCTCGCCATCGGCGAAGTCATGGCCGAGGTCCGACAAGATCCGACGGGCGGCTTCCGCGTCGGGTTTGCCGGAGACACGTTCAACACCGCGGTCTATTGCGCCAGGGAATCCGACCCATCGGCCAGCATCGGCTACTGCACGCGCGTCGGCCGTGATCCCCTTTCCCACGCCTTCCTGAGCGCAGCGAAGAATGAGGGGATCGATGTTTCCCAGGTCGGCTTCGATCGCGAACGTAACCTCGGCATTTACACCGTGTCGACCGACAGCACCGGCGAACGAATCTTTCACTACTGGCGCAGCAACTCCGCGGCGCGCCGACTGTTCGCATCCGGCGAGAGCCTTGCTTCCCTGCCGGCCGCAAGGATTGTCTATCTTTCGGCCATCACGTTGGCCATCCTGCATCCTTCTGCCCGCCGGCGCCTCATCGCGCATTTGCGCGAATTGCGGGGGCGCAACGCGTGCCATGTGGCCTTCGATTCGAACTACCGGCCGCAGCTCTGGGAGAACACTGAGACCGCGCGCCGCTCCGTCCGCGAAATGTGGCAGGTCGCCGACATTGCACTGCCCTCGGTCGACGACGAAATCGCCTTGTTCGGCGATGCGGACGAAGACGCCGTAATCTCGCGCTTCGCCACTTCAGACTGGCATGCCTGCGCCATCAAGCGAGGAGAACTCGGTCCGGTATCGCCGAGGCTCGCGCGCCGCGCGCATCCCGCATTCGCTCCCGCTCCCGACGTCGTCGATACGACTGCGGCCGGAGACAGTTTCAACGGCGGTTACTTGGCGGCATTCCTTCGCGGCGAAGATGAAGTGCGACGCCTCGTGGCCGGCCACCAGATCGCCTCCCGGGTGGTTGGCGAGTCGGGAGCCTTGATTGCGCGCAGCTGACATGAACGTCCGGTCCTGGCAGTCAAACACCCGGTCGGAGCCGTCCCGATTCAAGCCTAACTCGGATCAACATCCATGACCGACAATGCACGGAATGTCTTGGCTCGGCTCGGCAGGGCTGGGGTAGTGCCGGTCGTCGAACTGGACGGCTGCGAAGTTGCACTGCCTCTCGCGAGAGCGTTATTGGCGGGCGGCTTGCCCGTTGCTGAAATCACGTTCCGATCAGAAGCGGCGGCGGATTCAATCAAGATCCTGCGAGAGCAACTGCCGCAGATTCTGGTGGGAGCCGGGACAGTCCTCGATGTCGTTCAGGTGGAAATGGCCTACCGGGCCGGTAGCCAATTTGCCGTCACGCCCGGCTTCAATCCCGCAGTCGTCGAAGCCTGCATTGAGCTTGATATGCCAATCCTTCCCGGTATCAACAGTCCGACTGGCGTCGAACAGGCCATGGGCTTCGGTCTTGAGGCCGTCAAGTTCTTCCCTGCCGAGGCCAGCGGCGGCGTGTCGTTCCTGAAAGCGCTGTCCGGTCCGTATCCCTCGATCCGGTTCCTGCCGACCGGCGGCATCGCCCCGAATAACCTCCGCGACTATCTCGCACTGCCCAATGTCCTCGCATGTGGTGGGACTTGGATCGTAAGTCCGGCACTCGTGCGGGCGTCCAGGTTCGATGAAATCACACGCCTTGCGGATGAAGCGGCCGGACTGGTCGCCCGGAACAATTGAAACC
>VXPW01000033.1 GCA_009839325.1 Rhodospirillales bacterium | reverse complement strand
GGATCCCACGTCCGTGAATCCGGTAGGCACCCGGAGCGGTTCGCCGGATCTCCACGCCCAGGGCGCGGAGGCACGCCTGCGTGGCCAGCACATCGTCCGATTCGAGACAGCCCTCGGCGCGCGACTCGCCGACCGCAAGGGCCGAGATCAGGAAGGCGCGGTGGGAGATGGACTTGTCGCCGGGCACTCGCAGGCGACCGGCCAGGGCGCCGCCCGGGCGACCGACGGCAGTCTCGGCCGATGGTGAGTCAGAGCTGGGCTGCATCATTCCGAGTCACCGGTCGCGCATCGTCTGGACCACACGAGCGGGTGGCCCGGCACCGCGAAGAGGACCTGCATTCGACGGCGCTGGCCTTCGCGAAGCCAGCAAGCAGTCAGACCCTGGGGATCGCGAGACGACGTCGCGACCATGTCCGGACGGGCTTAGAGGTCGATCGACGCAGGCATTGTTCCAATTGGTGTCGCCCGCTCTCGTGGGAACGGGCCACGGTCATCATAGGCCCGCGAACGGATGGACGGTCACGCCCGGGCCCAACTGCAACTGCACGTCGCCCGGATGAACCACGTAGCCGGCCATGACCTGATCGTCGAAATCCCTCGCATCGTGCGCATCGATCTTCTTCTTCTTTATGGAAGGGAACAGACTTGGCGCGTGGTGCGCCTCGTTGAAGATGACAGGGGGTTTGAACATCTCCATAAACGCACGGGGATCGGCTGTGGCCGCTGCGCGAACGTCTGACGGCTCCATGCAGACGTACCGGTGCAACTCACCGAACAGCCATTGCAAGAGCGTTGTCTTGCCGGACTGCCGCGGACCAGTGACGGCGACGGCAGGGAACTTGGCGGCGGTTCTCTTCAGGACCGGTTCGATAGTACGGGCGACATACAATTCGGCCACGACGAAGTCGACATCATGCATTTTGAATGCACGATTGCGATCATGTTGTCCTCTTTTCGGCCCTGCAACACGGTCGCTGAGTGAGAGTTTTCACATAAGTTGAGACGGAATCTCAACTAGTGGTTAATGAAGAGTTTTTGCTCAACTTACGGTTAGTGGCGACGGGCTAGCGCTCAACTGTCGGTATTGCCGTAAATTGGCCATTCGGCCACGTAATGAGGTCACTTCGATACTGGCCCATGTAATGGGGCTACCTGTCACCGCGTGCGGTCAGGCAGTTCCTCAACTTTTGCAGGCAGGCGTTTCCGGAGCGAATGGACGCGAACTGACGGCGTCCCTGCAGCGTTGCGCCAACTCACGAGCGCATCCGCCTTCGCTTCGTCCGCGCGCCGCAGACGAGCCGTCATCCAGTCTCACTTCCATGCAAAGGCCCTTCGGAATCGAACCGCCACCAGCACTGGTAGAATCCCTCTATGACTGCATCCGCAGCCGCCCTCGGGAAAGCATCCGTACCCGGTCGAGATCAGCTTGCGACCAAGGCTGACCTCTACAAAGTCGCTCTCGCGGTCGTTGCCATCAATTCAGGCGTCACGCTCGGGCTCCTCAAATTGCTTCTTCCGTAACACTAGGAAGCGGCAGCGTTTCTCTCCGCCCGGTGGGCCCTGCAACAACCATTACCAATCAAACGAAGCCCGCCAAGCGGGCCACGTAAGCTGTCTGACGGCCACATAACGAGTTCGCCCGCGGCCAGCAACCGACAATACCGACATCAACCGCCTATTTCACAGCCACCTTTGCAGCCTTCGCTGAGCCCTCGGCCAGCCGCCGCCAAGACGGAACCGCGCATTGAAGCGCTGCTGCGCACCAAGCGTGACCAGGCCTGCCGGAAAGTGTTCTGAGCACGCCAATTGGGGCCGTCACGGCGAGTCTGTCGGCGTCGCAGAAACGTCCTTCTGGTGCCCCTGGCACCGTAACATGGTTGAGCCATATGCATGGAATGGCAGGCTGATGACGAAAACAACCCTCAATCTGAATGATCAGGTGCTGCGCCAAGCCAAGGGCCGGGCGGCCCGAGACAGGATCACGCTGACAAGATTCGTCGAAGATGCTCTCCGGGCGCGGCTCGCAGCGGGGCGCGACGGCAAGAGACCGTTCCGCATGCGGCTGAGTTCCGTCAAGGGAGATCAGCCGGCAAATGTTGATATCAGCGACCGGGACGCGCTCTACAACGTGATCGACCGGCAGTGATTGCGGTTGACACGAACATCCTGACTTGCGCGCATCGGGTCGAGAGCGAGTAGCACGAGGCCGCCGTGGCCCGACTCGTCGCCCTCGGCGAAGGCGCGGAACGCTGGGCGCTCCCGGTATTCTGCGGCGCGGAGTTCATGCGGGCGGTAACGCACAAACGGGTGTTCAACCCGCCCTCGACCGTCGAGCAGGCAGAGGACTTCGTCGAAACGGTTGTCGCATCACCGAGTTGCGAGATCGTCCAGCCCGGCGCGGGGTTCTCGGGGTGGCTGCTCACGACGGCCCGTGAGGCGGACTCGCATGGCAACCCGATGTTCGACGCGCAAATCGCGGCGGCGTGCCGCAAACACGGTATCGAAAGGATTCTGACGAACGACAGCGATTTCGAACGGTTCAGTGCGTTGCATGTCCGGCGCCTGGCTTGAAATAGCGACGAGGACCATTGAACCAACAGCAGAGTCTTTCTCAGCTCTTCGTCAACCGAGAAGAAGATTTCTCAATCCATGGTGAATAGCTCGCGTCAGCAAGCAACCCATTGGTTGAAGGGGCCAACCGAGACCCAGACACGAGTCTCCTCTCTCCTGAAATGAGGGGATCAGCTTGTGCGAAAACTCACAGTGCTCCTTTGGCACGGAATTTCGGCCGCAAACAGTGCGTGCAGGTCAGTCCTCGTTGGGTTCGAGGAGTCTACCCGCATAGATGGCTGGCACCGTCTCGATCGTGCCCGCTCCGGATGCTGCCCTACAGCGAAGCCAGGAACGCAAGCAGTGCCGCCCGGTCGGCAGCCTCGAGCGCGCGGAACCGGTCGCGGGCGGGAGCCGCCTCCCCCCCATGCCAGAGGATGGCTTCAACGAACCCCCGTGCCCGCCCGTCATGCAGGAGCCGGCGATGGCCGTTGACTGCGAATATCCGACCGGCTCCCCACAAGGGCGCGGTGCGCCACTCGCGATTGCCCGGACTACCGTCGACCCGTCGGTCCGCCAGCCCGGGTCCAAGATCGTGCAGGAGCAAGTCCGTATAGGGACGAATGACGTGGACGGGCGTGCCCTCAAGTTCCCATTCAGCGGTGTGACAGGCGGTGCACCCGATGGCATCGAAGACCTTGCTGCCGGCATCCGCAGCGGGTGAAACGCGCGGTGCCGGTGGCGCCAGATTCCTGACATACGACACGAGGGCCCGGAACGCCTTGTCGGCCATCTCGATCCCGCCGCCGGACCGAGCGAAACACGCAGTGTGTCCGTTGGCACAGTTCGCCGATGGCTGGAGCGCATTGGTCACCCCCATGTCCTCGTGCAGGGCCCGCGCGACCTGCGCCTCGACACCGGGCAGTTCCGCCCGCCAGCCGAGCCGCCCGTTGCCGTCTCCACCGCGGCGCCCGGAAATGCCGTCGCCATCTCGATCGTCGGGATCGGCGAACGCCGCCAGCGCTGCGTCCGGGATGCGTTCCAGCAGACCGGTGCCCGCAAGGTGCGGTGCCACCCTCGGCGATAGCTCCACGTGCGGCGCGGGCAGGCCGAGCGCCGGCTTCCGGATGGCGACACGGGCCGAGGGCAGGGGCCACGCCACGCCGTCGAGCTCGACGTGAACCACCGGATTCGGCAGGAACACCGCCCGCCCTTCGGGCTCCACCCCCGGCACAGCCTTGTCGTTGAGCTGCCTGCCGTACTGCGATCCGGGACCGAGGCGGATCACCATGGTGGTCAACGGCCCCGCGTCGCTCTCGGGCGGGCGGCCCCGGCCGTTCCGGACGTGACAGCCCGAGCAAGACGTGCGATTGAACACGGGCCCGAGCCCGCCGCTCCCGTCTGCGCGCGCGCCCGACAGCCGGATGGTCCGAAACTGCGCCCGGCCAAGCGCAAACCGGGCCAGTTCCTCGCCCTCGAGGCCAGGCAGCGGCCTCGAGAAGCTGTCCCGCGACGTATTGGGTTCGGCAGCCGCAACGGCGCCAGCCAGGAGACCGGCGCCAGCGATCGAGAGGGCGAGACGCGCCGCGGAGCCCGCGGCACGTGATCCGATCACGGCCAGACGAGGAGGTCCGTGCGGTTGCGCTCGATGAAGTCCCAGTCGTACTCCACGCCGAGGCCGGGGCCCCTGGGAACCGGCACGCAGCCATCCGCCGGCAGGTCCTCCTGCTGGTCCGAGTACCCGGCGTCGTAGACGGGCGGCACGCAGTTCGCCATCCCCGGGCCGATCAGCGCCATCTCGTAGAAATGCGTGTTGCGTGCCGTGGCGGATACCGCCCGGTGGGCCGGCCCGCAGGCGTGTACCTGGACGTCGAGCCCGAAGGCCTCGGCGACGTGCACGATCTTCATTGCCCCGGTAATGCCGAGATCGTACTCGGGGTCCACGTGGATCATGTCGCACCCGCCCCCGATCAGGAACTCGGCCTTCTCCTCGACGCTGCGGATGTGCTCGCTCACCAGCACCGGCGTCTGCAGGCGCTCCCGCAGCCGGCGATGGCCGGTGATCGAGACCCCGCTGTCGCGGTAGGGATCCTCGTACCAAAAGCACCCGACCTCATCGCACACGCGTCCCACCGCCAAGGCGTCCATCCACGTGCGGAGCTCGCAGGCCGCATCGAGCATGAGCGGCATGTCATCGCCGATCCGTGCCCGTACCTGCCTGAGGTTCTCCGATTCACGCGCGACGTCGCCGTCGTTCCAGCCGTGAATCTTGAAGCCGTGGAACCCTCGTTCCTGGCAGGCGGCAGCGTAGTCGGCAAATGCGGCCGGCGTGTCGAGACCGCCGGGCGTGGATTGCCCGTGATAGGTGCTCGCATACGTGGGCAGCCGCTCGCGAAACGCGCCCAGCATCGCCGCCACCGACATGCCGTGCTGCCGCCCGGCCAGATCCCAGAGGGCAATGTCGAGCGGGCCCTGTCCCATGTGGTCATAGGCGCGCAGCTCGCGCTTCATATCGTCGTGCAGGGCTTCGCGATGGGCGGGATCGCGCCCGATCAGCATCGGCGCCAGCATCTCCGCCTGCCCCAGCGCAGCGCGGGTGCCCACCCAGTGCGTCACGTAAGACCCGACGGCGCCGTCATCGGTGCAGATGCGGACGGCAAAGCGGGTTGGCGTCAGGGTTGCGCCTTGCTCAAAGACGACGTTGCCTACACCGGGGCCGCGGGCCTTCCCGACTCCCAGGTTGGGAAGCGAGAAGTTAAAGACGTGGACTTCAACGCGATCGATGGTGCTCATGCAGGTAGTTTATCCCTTCCGATCCGGGTCCGGTGACCGACCGTGGTAGTCTGCACCGCGAATCTTTTGGAGGAAACACGATCATGGCCGAGACGCTCGGTCCAGAGGCCGTCGAGACCTACCAAAGGGATGGCGCACTCCATCCGGTCCGTGCGATGCCGGCCGATGAGGCGGCGGCTCTCCGGCAGAAGCTGCAAGCGGCCGAGGCAGCGGCTGGCGGGAAGCTGGAGGGCGGACTCAAGTTCAAGCCGCACCTGCTGTACCCGTGGCTGCACGACCTGGTCTGCGACCCCCGCATCACCGGCCCGGTGTCGGAAGTTCTCGGCGATGACGTCCTTTGCTGGGCTTCCAATTTCTTCACCAAGGAGGCGAACGACCCGGCCTACGTCTCCTGGCACCAGGACTCGACCTACTGGGGCCTTTCGGGGCCGGATGTCTGCACGGCATGGATCGCGCTTAGCCCGAGCACCGTCGCGAGCGGCTGCATGCGCGTGGTGCCGGGCACGCATGCGGAGCAGATCGGCCATACCGACACCCACGCGGAGGGCAACATGCTTTCGCGCGGGCAGGTGGTCCAGGCGGAGGTCGACGACGACGCTGCCGTCGATGTCCTGCTGGAGCCCGGCGAAATGTCGCTGCATCACGTTCGGCTGATCCACGGGTCACGGGCCAACACTTCCAACGACCGGCGGATCGGCTACGCGATCCGCTATGCGGCGCCCCACCTCCACCAGCTCTACAGCGACGAGGACTCGGCGACGCTTGTACGCGGCGAGGACCGCTATCAGCACTTTGCGCCGGAGCCCCGTCCGGCAAGCGATCTGGATCCGGCGGCGCTCGACCGGCATCGCCACCTGCTCGAGGTGCACACGAAGATTCTCTACCGGGGGACCCACGGCAGCCTCGGGACCATCCCGGGCTGAACGACGTCATGGATCGATCCCGCCGTTATCTCATCGCCGGCGCCGTCGCGGTCGGCGCCGGCATCCTGATCGGCGCCCTGCTCCTCCGGAGCCCGCCATCTGAAGAAGAAGTGGCTCTGGCGCCCGAGCCGGAACCGTCGCAAGCCGAGATCGCCATCCGGTGGAAGGTGCAGTCGATCTGGCAGGCCGGGACCATCAATCAGGAAGTGTTCGTCCGCTTCTGTGAGCGCGTCGGCGCCATGAGCGGCGGTCGCCTGATCATCGAACCCCTGTCGGTCGGGGCGGTGGTTGCCTACCACGAGACCCTCGACGCCGTCAGCGCGGGAATTCTCGACGGACAGAACGGCGGCACCGGGTACTTCTCCGGCAAGGATGCGGCGTTCGCGCTCTTGGCCGACCTGAACGGCGCCTACGAAAGCCCGCGCCAAATTCTCATGTGGCTCGAGTACGGCGGGGGCAAGGAACTCGCCCGCGAACTGTTTGCCCAGTACGGCCTCTACTACGTCGGGGGTGTGCCGTGGGCGGCGGAGTCGATCCCGGCCAAGGCACCGATCCGCACCATCGAGGACTTCCAGGGCGTCAAGATCCGGGCTCCAGAAGGCATGAGCCAGGAAATCTTCGCCTCGATCGGAGCCGCGCCGGTCAACCTGCCCGGGGCCGAGGTCTACACGGCGCTGGAACGCGGCGTCGTGGATGCCGCCGATTGGGGATCGATCGGCATGAACGATGAGCTCGGATTCCACCAGATCGCCCCGTACCCCCTGTATCCGGGGTTCCATTCGCTGCCCATAACTGACGTGGCGGTGCGCCAGGATCGCTGGGACGAGCTGCCGGACGACCTGCAGCGGATCGTCACGCTGGCCGTGCGGACATTTGCGCTCGACATGGTCGAAACGATCGCCATGCAGGATGCGGAAGTGATCCGGGACGCCGAGGCCAAGGGGATCGAGCTGATCCGCTGGTCCGACGCCGATCGCCGGACGTTCCGGGAAGCGGCCCGGAAAGTCTGGGCGGAGTACGGAGCCCGCAGCGAAATGGCCGGGCGGATCTACGAATCCCAACTCGCCTTCCTCAGGCAGATTGGACTGCTGGACCGATGATGCGTGCCCGTCACCGAGCCGCCTCCCTGCTGCTGGCGGGCGTCCTCGCCCTCGCCGCGGGCTCCGCGTCCGCCCAGGCGCAGACCGAGCAGTGGAAAATGCAGGCGGCCACCCAGGCCGGCGAGATCGCATTCCAGATCATGAAGGAGTTCACGGACAGCATCGGCCCGCTTACCGGCGGCCGGCTGCAGGTTGAACTGCTGCCGGTCGGCTCGGTGGTGCAGTACAGCGAGACGCTCGATGCCGTCGGCACCGGCATCCTCGACGGCCAGGTCACGGCGCCGGTCTATTTTTCCGGGAAGAATCCGGCCTTCGCGCTGCTCGGCGACCTGATTGCCGCCTACAACCACACCGAGGAGATGTTCCTGTTCCTGCGGCGCGGCGGCGGCGACGGCCTCCTGCGCGAACTCTACGCCGAGTACGGCGTGCACTACATCGGCGGCGCCGCGACCGGCAAGGAAGCCCTCGTTTCCACGATCCCGCTCCGTGGCGTGGACGATCTGGATGGCATCAAGATCCGGGCTCCTGAAGGCATGGCCCAGGACATCTTCAGCGTGGTGGGGGCGGCTCCGGTCAATCTGCCCGCGGCCGAGGTGTTCACGGCGATCGAACGCGGCGTCGTGGACGCCGCCGACTGGGCGACGTTCTCGATGAACCACCAGCTCGGCTTTCACCGGATCGCGCAGTACCCCGTATACCCGGGCATCCATTCGCTGCCGGTGATCGACGTCGCCGTGAATCAGGAACGCTGGGATGCGCTGGCGCCTGATGTCCAGGCCATCCTGGAGGCGGCCGTCTGGGATTTCAGCCGCGACATCACGCATCGGCTTGAGCTCCGCGACCTTGCGGACGTGGCTGCGGCCAGGGCGGACGGCGTCGAGATCATCGACTGGCCCATGGAGGAACGGTCCCGCCTGCGTGAAATTGCGACCGGGATCTGGGCGGACTGGAGCACCCGCAGCCCCGAAGCCGAAGCCGCCTACACCGCCCAGATCGCGTTCCTGCGGGAGCTCGGTCTGCTCGCCAAGTAGCCGCCGGGCGCCACCACAAGATGAAGTCCGGTAACACGGCCGCGGAGAGAACCTGCCGCCGGGCAGGAGAAATCTTCAGCTACCTCTTCTTCGCATGCATGGTGATCATCGCGTTTGAGGTGGTTGCCCGGTACGGCTTCGGGGCTCCGACCGTGTGGGCACACGACGTCATCACGATTCTGGCGGCCGTCGGTTTCGTGATGAGCGGCTTCTACACGATGGAGCGCCGGGCCCACATCCGGGTCACGCTGATCTACGACCGTCTCCCGCCGGCCGTCCGCCGCGGGATCGACATCCTCAACGGGGTCATCGTGCTGACCTTCGTCGGGCTGCTCGGTGCACAGACCGCCGTCGATGCGTGGGGCTCGATCCTGATCATGGAGACGGCGGGAACAGCGTCGCGCCTGCCGCTGCCGCCGATCGTGAAGTCGTCGCTGGCAATCGCGTGCGCCGCGATGTTCGTGCTGGGCGCCGTGCATCTCGCCCGCGCCATCCGCGCGCGCGACTGATCCCCCTACTCCATGGGAATTGAACTCGCCACCATCGTCCTCGTCGGGTCGATGGCGGTTCTGCTGGTACTGGGGCTGCCGCTGGCCTTTGTCACGGGCTTCGTGGCACTGGCTTTCGCCTTCGGCTATTTCGGGCTGCCCGGCCTCTATCTCATCGAGAGCCGGATTTTCAGCTTCGTCCGCGAATTCGTCCTCGTCGCCGTTCCGATGTTCATCCTGATGGCATCCGTGCTGGAGCGATCCGGCGTCGCCCGGGACCTGTATAGGGCCATGCATATCTGGGCCGGCGGACTTCGCGGCGGCCTGGCAATCCAGACCATGGCGGTGGCCATCTTGATGGCCGCCATGACCGGCATCATCGGCGGCGAGATCATCCTCCTCGGGCTCGTCGCGCTGCCGCAGATGCTGCGCCTGCACTACGACCGCAGCCTCGCGATCGGGACCATCTGCGCCGGCGGTTCGCTCGGCACCATGATCCCGCCGAGCATCGTCCTGATCATCTACGGACTCACCGCGGGCGTGGACATCGGTGAGTTGTTCATCGCGACGATCGTCCCCGGCCTCCTGCTGGCGACCCTCTACGTGTCGTACATCATGGTCCGCTGCCACCTGAACCCGACACTGGGACCGCCAGCGCCGATCGAGGAGCGGGACTTGCCGCGCGAGGAGAAGCTGCGGCTGCTACGGGGGCTCGTGCTCCCGATCGGCGTGGGCGCCGGGGTGCTGGGCTCGATTTATCTCGGCATCGCATCCGTGAGCGAAGCCGCGGGGATGGGCGCCCTTGGCGCCATCGCTTCGGCGTGGGTGCGGCGCGAACTCTCCTGGGCGATGCTCCGCGATGCGCTCTACCAGACCATGAACACGTGCGGCACGCTGCTCTGGATCACCTTCGGGGCCACCGCGCTCATCGGGACCTACAACCTGATCGGCGGCAACACGTTCGTCGAAGACCTGATCACCGGACTCCCGCTCCCGCCGCTGGGCATCGTCGTCGTGATGATGGGCATCCTGCTGGTGCTCGGCCTGTTCATGGACTGGATCGGGATCTGCCTGCTGACCATGCCGATCTTCGTGCCGGTCGTCTCCTCGCTGGGCTACAGCCCGGTCTGGTTCGGGATCCTCTTCTGCATGAACATGCAGACGAGCTACCTGACTCCGCCGTTCGGACCGGCCGCCTTCTATCTCAAGAGCGTGGCGCCCGAAAACATCAAGCTCGGCCACATCTACCAGGCGATGTGGCCGTTCATCGCCCTGCAGGTCGTTGGCCTGGCCATCGTGTTGTTCTGGCCCGAACTGGCGCTCTGGCTGCCCCGAACCATCCGGGGAGAATGACCGCTCCGGATGTCGTGGGACCCGTGATGTGCACCCAACCGAGAATTTCACCGGCACCCTGATCCATCCGTTTTCGACGCGGATGAGTCGAGCCAGAGTGTCGTCCCAAGTCCGCTGATGGAAGGTAACTCGGGCGTTTCTCCTGGGGCACGGGTGATCCTCGGGAGCGTGGTCAGTTATCGCGACGATCCTTCCCGCGCAGGAAATCGGCGGGCCGTCAGGTACTACCGGCGCGGCGCGGTCGCCATCGGCGAGAGCGGGCGTGTCGCCTGGCGCGGCCACGCCTCGCGGCTGCCGCGCGCGTACCTGGGCCTGCCGGTGGACGACTACGAAGGCGCGCTCGTGTTGCCCGGGTTCATCGACGCCCACATCCACTTTCCCCAGCACCGGATGCTTGCCGCGCCGGGCAGCGACCTGTTGGACTGGCTGGACCGTTTCACCTTCCCGGAAGAATCCCGGTACGCATCGAAGGCACACGCCCGGGCGGCCGCCGATGATTTCCTCGACCGGCTGGCCCAGCATGGGACGACCGCGGCGGTCGTGTTTTCCAGCGTCCACCGGTCTGCCACCGAAGCGCTTTTCGCCGCCAGCGATCGCCGCCGTCATTTCATCGTCTGCGGCAAGTCCATGATGGACCGCAATGCGCCCGCCAGCCTCCGCGACGACCCGGTATCGAGCGCCCGTGACACCGAGGCGCTGATCGAGCGCTGGCACGGCAGATCCCGGTCCCGTTACGCCATCACCGTGCGGTTTGCCGTCACATCGACCGACGAGCAGCTGCGGGTGGCCGGCGCCCTCGCCGCCAGGTATCCCGACTGCTACGTGCAGGGTCACCTCGCCGAGACCAGCGAAGAGACGACGCTCGTCAAGCAGCTGTTCCCCTGGGCCAGCGACCACACCGACATCTACGACCGCTTCGGCCTGCTCGGGCCGCGCAGCCTGTACGCGCATGGCATCCACCTCTCAGAGCGCGAATGCACCCGGCTCTCCGCCACCGGAACCACGATCGTGCACTGCCCGACGTCGAACACCTTTCTCGGCTCGGGGCTCTTCGACGCGGCACGCCTCGGCCGCCGGGACCGTCCCGTCCCCATCGCCATCGCCACCGACGTGGCTGGCGGCACCAGCTATTCCATGCTCCAGACGCTTGCAGAGGCCTACAAGATCGCCAAGCTGCGCGGCCATGTGTTCACCGCCCACGACCTCTTCCATCTGGCAACGCGCGGCAACGCATTGCGCCTCGGGCTTGCAGACGAGATCGGGACGCTCGATCCGGGACGGTGGGCGGACATTGTCGTCCTGAACCCCTCGGCAACTCCCGTCCTGGAAGCCCGTCGGGCACTGTCCAGGAATCTCGAGGACACGCTGTTCACCCTGATGCTGCTTGGTGATGACCGGGCCGTACGAGCGACGTACCTTGCCGGGCGCCAGGTATGGGGGACGGTCCCGGCGGCACGGCACGGGCCCAGCTAGGGCCGGAGATTCAGCGCGATCAGACTGTCAGTGCGCTCGGAATGGCGCGACTGAGCCCGTACGTGGAAATCTGCTCGGCCGGCGGCCGCCCGGCTTGTGGGTCGGCTGCAATGCCGGCACTTCCCTTGGGTGGCTGAAATACTTCCCTGCCACGTCGTGACGTGCGGCGCAGGTCAGCCTCCTCGCCGGCGCGGGTATGGCAGTTCCATTTCACGCCGGGGGCGGATTCCCAACGGACTTGACGAACTCGTCTGCCGGTACTCCGCTCACCATCACCGGCAGATTTCACAGCAACCTGTTTCCGCTGAAACCGTTCAGCTTCTGTCTGCGATGCCTGACTTGGGAGCCCCGCTACTCCTGCCCCGGTGCGGCCGCTGCTGGAACCAAGGCCCGCGCAGCCCTCAGCAAGAGTATGTCGAAGAGGCACATCCGAACGCGGTACGCGAGCCCGGATGTGCCTCTCCTTCAACCTCGAAGGATCAATTCGGCTGCGGCACGATCCGCAGGTACGGCTTCGGTGCCTTCCATTCAGGGAACTGCTTGCGTGCCTCGTCGTCCGGGACGGCCGGCACGATGATGACGTCCTCCCCGTTCTGCCAATTGACCGGAGTGGCGACCTTGTAGTTGGCCGTCAGCTGAAGCGAATCGATGACCCGAAGGATCTCGTCGAAATTGCGCCCGGTGCTCATCGGGTAGGACAGCATCAGCTTGATCAGCTTGTCGGGGCCAACCACGAAGACCGTCCGCACGGTCGCGTTGTCGACCGGGGTCCGCCCTTCGGAGCCGCCGGCGGTATCTGCCGGAAGCATCCCGTACAACTTCGAAACCGCCAGGTCCGTATCCCCGATCATCGGGTAGTTCGGAGCGTGACCGGTCACGTCGGCAATGTCCTTGGACCATTCCTGGTGACGGTCGGCCGGGTCAACGCTGAGACCGATGATCTTGCAGTTCCGTTTTTCGAATTCCGGCTGCAGCCCCGCCATGTATCCGAGTTCCGTGGTACAGACCGGGGTGAAGTCCTTGGGGTGCGAAAACAGGACGCACCATGAGTCGCCTATCCAGTCGTGGAAGCTGATTTTTCCGACCGTCGTCTCCGCGACAAAGTCGGGAGCCACGTCACCGATACGAAGAGACATGCAAGAACTCCGGATCTAGAGGGTTACAGCCCGACGCGCCTTAAGCAGGGCTCAACCGCGTTGGGATGATCAGGTGAAGATGGTGGTGGGGCGTCAGGCACCAGAATGCAGACTGAACCGGATGGCCCACCCCTCTGCGCAAATTATAGGAACACGACATTCGAACGCAACTAAACCAGAGTTCCAATAGCGCCCAATTCTGCCGCCCAACTCTACAACAAAGAAAGCCAATTGCATTGACTGCAAGTTGTATCAATCTACTGTCGCAAGTAAAACCGGCGCTACGTTGGCTCCAAGACGTTTAACTGGATTCTATCAAATATACTTCGGCCCAATAGTATTGACGGCCGGATTGTACCCGGGCGGCAGATCCGACCTCACATGAACTGCTATAGGGGAGGATGATGGGCAGGACCCTTGTCATCGGCGGCGCACGGTCAGGCAAGAGCGCGTACGCGAAGGCTCTTGCCGAGAGTGTCGCCGAACATCGGGTGTTCATCGCCACAGCTGAACCCATCGATCTGGAGATGGAAGAGCGGATCGCTCGTCACCGGGCGGATCGCGACCGAACCTGGTCGACCGTGGAAGAGCCCGTGGAACTCATCGACGCCATCGCCGCTCACGCATCGTCCGATCGATCCGTGCTGGTGGACTGTCTGACGCTCTGGCTGTCGAACCTCCTGCACCGCGGGCGCGATGTCGAGAGCGCGGCCGGAGGTCTGGTCTCGGGGCTGACATCCCTGCAGGGGCATGTGATCCTGGTATCCAACGAGGTCGGGCTCGGACTTGTGCCGGACAATCCGGCAGGACGGGTCTTTCGCGATGCCCAGGGCCGGCTGAACCAGGACGTGGCAGCGGTTTGTGACCGCGTGTACTTGGTCACGGCGGGCTTGCCCCTTCTGCTCAAGGGGTGAAAGCCTGCATGAGGCGGTCTTCGGCCTCAGGATCGGGCGGCAGCCCGATGCGGAGGTGATGCTCCGTCCAGGGAAAGCGGCGGACGTAGATCCCGCGGCGCGCGAGCCGCGACCAAGTCTTCGTCGCTGACGGTGTTTCAATTACGCGATAGAGCGACGTTCCGCACGCGCTCGCGAAACCCGCGTCCGAGAGAATTCGGTCGAGGCGCCGGCAGGCTCTGCCAAGGCGTCGACGGGTTTCCATCTGCCAGCCCAGATCACTGTAGGCCTGTCGCCCGATGCTCAGCGCCAGGCTGGAGACCGGCCAGGCGCCCAGACGTTCGACCATCGCCGCCCGGATCTGCGGCGGGGCGATTAGGGCGCCAAGGCGGGCGCCGGGCAGGCCGAAGAACTTGCCGGCGGAACGGAGGACGATAAGCCCGTCGCTTCCGCCCCGGGGGGCCAAACTCGCCTGCGGGCTGAGGTCGGCGTACGCCTCATCCACGATCAGCCAGCCATTGCGCGTGGCGAGCCGGGAGCGGAGACGTTCCAGTGTTTCCGGCGTGTAAAGCTTGCCGTCGGCGTAGCCCGGATTGCAAAGCACTAGTACGTCGACTTCGCTCGAAACGTCCAGCGGACTATCGACCGCCGTTACCTGGCTGCCGGCAGCCGTCCAGACATCCGCATGGGAACCATAGGCCGGCGACAGGATCGCCACGTTTCTCGGCGCGATCACCGTGGGCAGCAGGCGGATCAGCAGCTCGCTACCGGGTCCGACCAGGACGGCCTCCTCCTGGGCACCGAACGTCAGGGCCATCGCAGATCGGCAGGCGGCGTAGGCATTGGCCGTCGGCAACCGGCGAAGATCTGAAACGTCCAGACCCGCGGTCGGATAGGCCCATGGATTGACGCCGGTCGACAGGTCGATCCACGGCTCCGGCGCGGAAGAAAAAACCTTCCGCATCAGGTCGGCCGCGCCTCCATGCAGAAATTCCTGGATCACCAGGGGGTACCCGCGACAACCACTGCGAGCAACAGCACCGCGCCAAGGGCCAAGGCCTTTCGATAGATGGTCAGCCCGCGCTGCACGTCGCGCGTGGACGGATCCGGAGCACCCGGGTTGAGCCACGGCTCCTCGCTCAACCGACCGGCATAGGTGCGGGGCCCCGACAGGCGGACGCCCAGCGCTCCCGCCAAGGCCGCTTCGGGCCAGCCGGCGTTCGGCGACCGGTGCCGTCGAGCATCCCGGATCATCACCCTCCAGGCCTCGGGGCTTGTTGCCGCCAACACGATCAAGGTCCCCGTCAACCTCGCCGGAACCAGATTGACAATGTCGTCGACACGCGCCGCGAAGCCGCCGTAGACCGCAAACCGCTCATTCCGGTGGCCGATCATTGAATCCAGCGTGTTGATCGCCTTGTAGCCGACGAGACCCGGAAGTCCGAACAGCGCTCCCCAGAAGATCGGCGCAACCACTCCATCGGACGTGTTTTCCGCGAGGCTTTCCAACGCTGCCCGTGCCATCTCGGGCTGATCCATGGTTGCCCAATCCCGTCCGACGAGCATGGAAATCCCGGACCTGGCGGCGGTCAGGTTTCCGGCACCGAGCGGTCTTGCAACCGCCACGACGTGATCGTGCAGACTTCGGGAAGCAATGAACGCGGAACCGACCAGCGCCTCGAGCGCAAAGCCGATCCCATTGTCGGGCAGCGTCCGCGAGATCAGGAAGGCAATCCCTGCCGCGGCCGCGGTCACGCCCAGGGTGGAGAAGCAACCCAGCATGCAGCGCACAGCATCCGGCAGGCCGGGCCTGTTGAGCCGCGCCTCCAACGCATCGATCAACGCACCAATCCACACCACGGGATGACGCAACCATCGAAACAGCGGGCCCGGCCAGCCAAGCGTCAACTCGATAGCCCAGGCGGCCAGCATGAGCGCGCCCGCGGTCATCGCTTCACGGTGACCAGCCGGGCGGCGCCGCACACGCGAGCAGGGAATCGCAATCGACTGCGGTATCGACCTGATCCGCGAGCCGGTCGATCGCCTGCTCCACGATCGCATGGTGCCGAAGCGCAGTGCCGGCCGTGCCTCCCGCGCGCCTTATCCAGGCCCGCCGAAACCGGTCACTGGCGAAGACGCCATGGAGGTACGTGCCCTCGATACGCTCGTCCGGGCTCCGGGCACCGTCGGTCCGATCACCCAGTCTGAAGAGCGGTCTCTCCGTGTCGGGACCAACAGTTCTGCCGAGGTGAATTTCGTAGCCGGCCACCTCTTCGCCGCTGACCGCACATTCACCTACCACGGGGACGACACGTTTCTTCGAGGTCATCACCGTGTCGACGTTCAGCAACCCCAGCCCAGCCGCCTCGCCGGGCCGGCCGTCCGCGCCGCCCGCATCCACGACCCGCCGACCCAGCATCTGGTAGCCGCCACAGAACCCGAACACCCGCCCGCCGGCGCGCGCGTGCGCCAGGATGTCGTGATCCCAGCCCTGGCTCCGCAAGAACGCCAGATCGCTCAAGGTCGCCTTGGTGCCAAACAGGATCACGACGTCCGCGTCTCGTGGAATCGGGCGGGCAGGCGGTATCCAGTGAAGGGACACCCCGGGTTCGATTTCGAGCGGCCCAGCGTCGTCGAAGTTGGCCAGCCGCGGCAGGATCGGGGCGGCAGCCTTCAGGCCTCCCCGGTCCGCCCGTCGCGGACGCTCCAGTACCACCGCATCCTCGGCCGGCAACTGTGCCGTCTCCGGGATCCAAGGAATGACGCCAAAGCAAGGCCAGCCGGTGTGCCCTGTCACGGCCGCGATCCCTTCGTCGAACAGGCGCGGATCGCCACGGAACTTGTTCACGAGGAAACCGCTGATCACGGCGGCATCCTCGGGATCCAGCACTTCCCGTGTGCCCACCAGGCTGGCGATCAGCCCGCCCTTGTCGACATCGCCAACGAGACAGACCGGCACTCCGGCGCGCCGGGCGAACCCCATGTTGGCGATATCGCGATCCCGCAGATTGACCTCGGCCGGACTGCCTGCGCCTTCGATCAGCACCAGGTCGTGCGCAGCGACCAGCCGCTCGAAGCTCTCCATGACCGGCCCCAGCCAGTGATCGCTCCGGGCCAAGTAGTCGGCCGCACCCAGGGAGCCCGTGACCTCGCCATGGACGATGACCTGCGCCTGGGCATCGGCCTGCGGTTTGAGGAGCACCGGGTTGAGATCCACGTGGGCCGCGAGGCCGGCCGCCTGTGCCTGCATCGCTTGGGCCCGGCCGATCTCGCCGCCCCCCGCGCAGGCCGCTGCGTTGTTTGACATGTTCTGCGGCTTGAACGGGGCCACGCTCAGCCCGCGGCGTCTGGCAATGCGGCACAGCGCGGCGGTTACGACGGATTTCCCGACGTCCGACGCCGTTCCCTGCAGCATCAGGGCGCGCGCCGTCACGCGGCCCCCTCAAGGGCAACACGGAGCCCGTCGACGCGCGCTCGCACGCCGTAGATCGCCGCCAGGCGCTCCGCCGAAAGGGTTTCTTGCGGCGTGCCGCGCGCAACGATGCACCCGTCCTTCATCCACAACAGGCGGTTCGCATACCGCGCGGCCAGCGCGACATCGTGCAGCACGATCAGCGCCCCGCCCCCGCGGTCCACAAAGGCCTTGGTGATGTCCAACACCCGGAACTGGTGGAACGGGTCGAGACCGCCTACGGGCTCATCGGCGACCAGCAGCGGGGCTTCGGCAGCAAAGGCGCGCGCGCAATGAAGCCGGGCAAGTTCACCGCCCGACAACGTATCGCTGCGCCGGTTCGCGAGGTGCGCGAGATCGCAGGCCTCAAGGGCTCGCTCAACCGCCTCGCGGTCAGCCGCCCAAAGGGCCCCGATCGAAGCCCCATGCGAAAATCGCCCCAGAGCGACGATATCGCGAACCACGTTGGGCCACGCGATCGAGCGTGCCTGCGGAAGGTACGACACAAGGCGTGCGCGGGCCGCGGGACTCAGCCGTTCGCTGTCCCGGCCACCAAGGGTCGCCTCGCCGCCACTCCGCTTCTGGATCCCGAGACTGGCCCGCAGGAGGCTTGTCTTGCCGGCACCGTTGGGGCCGAGCAGCGCAACCAGCTCCCGTGGCCGCAAGCGAAAACTCGCCCCATCGACGAGTGTCGCCGTGCCCGCCGTCAGCGTCAGGCCGGCCGCGACAAGTTCACTCACGGACGCCCCTGCGGACCACGATCCAGACAAAGACCGGGGCGCCGACCAGCGCCGCCACGACGCCCAGCCGCAGTTCCTGCTCCGACGGAATGAGCCGGACCCCGATGTCGGCCAGCACCAGCAGCAGACCGGCCAGCAGCGCCGACGGGGCCAGCGAGCGCGCCGGATCGTGCGCCACCAGCGGCCGCACGATGTGTGGCGCCACGATTCCCACGAATCCGATCACTCCGGCCAGCGCAACCGACGCGCCGGTGCTGAGCCCCGCTCCCAGGACCGTCGCCGCTCTCTGCCGGAGAAGGTTCAGGCCGACACCTGCCGCTGCTTCCTCGCCCAACGTGAGCGCCGCGAGGCCGCGGCGCGAGCCGTACAGGATGATCAGACCGAGCAAGAGGAACGGCGCGGCCAACGCGATGTCGTCCACGCTGCGGTTGGCGACCGAGCCCAGCATCCAGTTGATCATGTCGGACAGCGCGTACGGGTGCGGCGCGAGGTTCATCAGCAGGCTCATGGCAGCGCCGGTGAAGCTCGCGATGCCGATGCCGATCAAGATGAGCGTGACGATGGACCGGGTAAACACGGCCGCGACCGCGATCAGGGCGGTGGCCGCCAATGCGCCGGCGATGGCGGCCACCGGCAGCACCCAGGCGGACAGCGACGCAAGGCCGTAGTAGAGGAAGAACGTCGCCGTCAGGGATGCCGTCGCCGAGACCCCCAGCACTCCCGGTTCGGCGAGAGGGTTCCTGAACAGGCCCTGCAGGGCGGCCCCGCTGGCGCCCAGTGCCGCACCCGCGAGAAAGGCGGCCAGCGCTCTCGGGAGGCGGATCTCCCACACCACCAATCGATCACCGGCATCCCCGCCGCCGAGCAAGGCGGCAAGCACCCGCTCCGCCGACATCGGGGTCGAGCCGAGCCCGCAGGCGGCACCCAAGGCCAGTAACGTTGCGACCGCGAAACCGACGAGGAGCAAGGCGGGCGGAGTCATCGCCGCCCGGGCCTTGCAAGCGCTTCAACGGCATCCATCACGAACCAACCACCGCACGCGATCCATGCGCCTTCGAGGAACACGACGTCTCGACCGCCGAGCTGCCGCCGCGCGACCGGGTGGCGTGCCGAACTCCATGCACCGGTGAAACCGGTCATCGCGTCGAAGAAGCCCGCCGCCACCAGATCGGGCTGCGCGTAGGCCAGGCGTTCGAGCGGAATCGGATGCCAGCCCGGCGCCTGCTGAAAGTTCCTGAGCCCCGCCGCGGCGAGGATGTCGTGGATGAGCGTCCCCGGCCCCGCTGTCACCCCGGCGGGCGTCATGTAGAGCGCCCGGGCGCCGCCTGGGGCTGCCGCAATCGCCGCCAGCCGGGCCTCCATTTCTGCCGCGAGCTCTGCGCCCCGGCCGGGAACGCCCAGGCCTTCAGCGACTCGCTCGATGTTGCCCACGACGTCGTTCAGGTCCGATGCCCATTCCACCTGCAGGACGGGCACGCCGGCGCGTGCAAAGAACGCTGCTGCCGTTGGCCCTCCCCCGTAGCTGCGCACGACCAGATCCGGCTTCAGGACCAGCACGTCCTCCGCCACCGGCCGGGGGGCCGGGGGCCCGGCCGCGGCGGGGGGGTTTTAAAAGAAGGCCCCCCTGGCGTCGGGGGAGCCGGGGGGGGGTCGGTCGCTGGGCG
>VXPW01000062.1:14216-21093 GCA_009839325.1 Rhodospirillales bacterium | reverse complement strand
CTGGCCGTTCCCGTCTGGGGCTCATTACGTGGCCGTTCGGCCAAATTATGAAATTCCCGACAAAGACGGTGGTGGGCGCGGCTGGGATTGAACCAGCGACCCCTACGATGTCAACGTAGTGCTCTCCCGCTGAGCTACGCGCCCGCTGAATGCGGCTTCCGACTATAGGCACGCGCTCCGCCCCAGCCAACCGCAGGCGTAGGTTGGAGCAAGCCTTCGGGGCACGGCGGCGTTGGCCTGGCGGGTCGAAACCAGCGAGGAGTGAGTTCGGTCCCAGGGGTCCGGCCGGCGCCGGCCGTCGGGTTCATCCGGTCGCAGGTTCTTCCGACCCGGCATCGGCCGGCTCGAGACCCGCCTGTTGCAAGGCGCGCTTCTGGTTGCGGGTGAGCGCCTCCACGGAAAAGCCGCCCATGATCTCCTCGATCAGCCGATGCCAGTTGAGCTGGGCACCGAGGGTGGTGAAGACCGACCCCAGGCCGATCGCGGCCCGGTCGACCAGCACGAACTCCCGTGGGGGTTTCACCCCGCCCAGGCGCCGCAATTCCCGATGGACATGCACGACGACCCGGCGACCCTCCGTGGTGCCTTCCTGGATCGGCCGGGTCTGGTCATCAAGCAGCGGCGCATAGAGGTAGTCGGCCCAGAGGTCGAGTACATCCAGCATCTCGCGCGAGAGGCCGGTGAAACCCCATGATTCGTAGGCGGCGACGGCCAGTTCCTTGTCGCCGTCGCGGTTTGCCCGATAGAGATTGATCACCCCTTCGACAAATCGTGCCTCGAAGCTGCGTACGCATCCGAAGTCGAGAAGGTTGAGGGCTCCGTCCTCCGCCAGCGAGTAGTTGCCGGGGTGCGGGTCGCCATGAATCACGCCGTACCAGTAGAACGGCTGGTACCACGCGTGGAACAGCCGAAGCGCTGCCTGATCGCGCACTTCCTGCGGGGCGTCCGCGAATTCGTTGAGCCGCCGGCCTTCCAGCCAGCTCATGGTGAGCAGCCGGTCGGTGCAGAGCGGCTCGACCGGCTCGGGCACCCGGACGCCGTCCGTCGAGGCCAGCATGTCCGCGAACATCCGCATCGTCCGCCGCTCGCGCTCGTAGTCGAGTTCCTCCTGCAAGCGGGCAGCCAATTCCGCGTAGACCTCGCTCGTGTGGATCGCGCGGTCGTAGCGACCGTACAGACCGAGGAAGAACCGGAGCTGCTTGAGATCGGCCTGCACCGTCGAGACCATGTCGGGGTACTGCAGCTTGAGCGCCAGGTCGCGTCCGTCGGCGCGGGCGCGATGCACCTGCCCGAGTGATGCCGCATGCGCCGCCGTACGCCCGAACTCCTCGAAGTGATCCTGCCAGCTGGGTCCCAGTTCCGTGGCCATGCGCCGGCGCACGAACAGCCATCCCATCGGGGGAGCGTCGGCCTGCAGGGTGCTCAGCTGCTTGGCGTACTCCGGCGGCAGCAGGTCGGGAACCGCCGCCAGCAACTGGGCGACTTTCATGATGGGTCCTTTGAGACCCCCCAGCGCCCGGACCAGGTCGGATGCCCCGGATGCGCCGTCGTCCTGGCGGCCACTGGCCCGCCTTCCGACGTAGCGAGCGGCCACCCGGCCGGCTTCGAGGCCGAGGCGGGCATGCCGCCGCGCCTGCCCGCCGATCCGGGTGTCAGCCACCTCCCCGCCGGGCTTGTCGCCGTCCTGACCCATCGTGTTCCCCGGTGCGACCCCCCACCATACGCAAGCTTGAAATAGCCCTGATCGCGGGGCATTTCGCGCCCTGCGTAAACCCGCGCCCGCCACTCGGCCCGTCCGGCCAGGGATCCGGAGGCAGCGGCGGCCCCGGGACGGGGTGCGCGCCGGCCGACTATCGCCGGTACGTTTGCCGCACCCGCCAAGGGTACGGCCGCCGGAAGACCTGGTTCATGGGTATTCTGAAGCTCGCGCCGCGCTTACGGGACCAGCAAGATGCATACGAAGCGGCCAGGAATTCCTGGCACCCCAGGCCGCCAGGACCTAGACCTCGTGCTCGGGGCTGCGCAGCATCTCGACATCGCGGAGTACCAGGTGTTCGCGCTGGCGCACCGGAACTGGTTTGGCGATCTGGATCCCGTGACCGTGGAGCGTGCGTTTACCGCCTACCTCGTGGACAAGGTCGTGCCGGTGTGGGTCCGCCATTTCGCCCGGCTGACGCTGCGGCGCGGGGTGCCGCCGCAAGCGCTGGCGGATGCCGTTGCTCCGCCCGCTCCGTCGCCGCGCCAAGGCGTCATTGCCGGCGGGCTGGTCCTCGGGGTCGTCGCGCTTGTGGTCGCGCTGGCCGCTGCCGGAAACCCGCCCGAAGGCTGTTTCTTCCCGCCCTGCTACTGACCCCCGGGAACCGTCCGACCGCCGCCATGGATGCGCTGCTCAACTGGGTCTTCCTCGCCGCGACCGGCGCGATTGCCTGGCACGGGATCACCTTCCGGGACGAGGAGGGCGAGCGCGACTGGGTGCGCCTCCTCTTCGGCTGCATCGCCCTGATCTTCGCGCTCCGGGTGCTGGCGGTCGATATCCTGGGCCTCCCCGTCTTCGGATAGGCCGCCCGCGCTGCCGCTCCTTCAGCGTTCGTACGGACGCTGCAGCAGGTCTTCGAGCGGCCGGACCAGCACCCGGCGGTGTGCCGGCAGGGCCAGCTGCTCCTCCAGGTAGCGCATGCGATCCTCGATGGTCGGCGGCCGCACCTGCACGTTGTACAGGAGACGGTCGATCCAGTGCATGCCGTCCGACAGGTCCGGGTCGAGTGCCAGCGCCGCCTGGTACGCCTTGAGCGCGTCCCTGTGGCGCCCCATCGTGTCCAGCAGAATGCCGCGATTGGCAATCCCGGCCGCGAACTCGGGATCGATCGTGATGGCGGCGTCAAAGGCGGCAAGGGCGGCGTCGTGCCGCTGGAGCCGTTGCAGGCTGCGGGCGATGCCTTCCGCCGCGTACACGTTCCGCGCGTCCTCGGACAACGCGGCCCCGTACTTTTGCAGCGCCTCCTCGTACCGCCCGTCCAGGAACGCCCGGTTTCCTTCGCGGTAGGCGATGCGGCCGGGATACTTGCCGGCGACATCCAGGTACTCCGCCAGCATCCAGACGACCGTAAACACCGCCATCGCGATCGCGATCCAGTACAGCACCCGGTACCGGCGGTCACGCATCAGGCGACAGCAGCCAGAAGTTGAACAGGAACGCGAACGGCACCACGACCAGAAACGCGACGAAACCGGCCCGGCGCTTCTGGCCGGCAATTTCCTCGGCGTCGAGGCGGCGCTTGGCGCGCCGCTCGAGGCGCCGGACACTGAGGGTCCAGACCAGTCGCGACACCGGTATCCACAATGCGGCCGCGAGCAGTCCGGTGGTCAGCACGAACCACGCCATGCCGAGCCTCCCGTGGGACGGGGACGCGCCGGGCGCGCCCCCGTCACAGCCCTACGACGCCGTGCTGGTGGCGGGCGCCGGCTGGTCGCCGATGTCCTCCGTGATCGGCTGCACCGCCGTCCTGGGTGGCGTGGAAAGTTCCATCCGGTAGGCCAGCATCCACATCATGTAGACACCGATCGCCCAGAACAGGATCTGCCATGCCCAGATCGACGGAATGCCGAAGATCCATTCGCTCGGCATGTTCGGATCGCCGAAGATCCAGTTGCCGATGACGGCGCCGGGTCCGATTCCGAAGAAGAACCACGCCAGCGTGATGATCCACGCGATCGGCACCAGGGACTTTTTTTCCTCCGGCAGCGCGGCATGCTCGCGCAGGAACGAGTGGAACGTCATCCGGTGCCGTGTCTCCGTCTCGTCCTGCGTGAAGTACGACACGATCACGGCGATGCCGAGGTTGAAGATGATCCCCCAACCGGCGGAATGGATGGTCAGCGGCCATCGACCCCAGGCCTCGATTCCGAACCAGTCCCGACCGAGATTCTCGGTCAGCGTGACCGCGACGAGGCCGGCGATCAGCCCGAAGACCACCCCGGCGCGGGTCAGCCACGGCCACCAGCACACCGCGATCAGCGACGGCCACATCTGGAAACCGTAGGCAACGGCAAGGCCGCCCAGCAGCACGAGCGCGTCACTCGAGACGGTCGCCACCACCAGCGCGGCGATCACGATGAACGCGACGCCGATCCGGCCGTAGGCCTTCTGGGCGGTGTGGCTAGCGTCCGGGATCAGGTAATGCTTGATCAGGTCGCGGGTCAGCATGCCACCGGCCGTCGACATGTAGGCGGCGCCGGTCGACTGCATGGCGGCCAGCGCGCACACCGAGAGCAGCGCCAGCAGCCACGGGGCGGTGCCTTCCAGCAGGTTGATGAGCTGTGGCACCAGCATCCCCTGCTTGCCGGCCTCGGTCATGAGGTCGCCGGTGGCGAGGCCGGGGCCGATGACGTTGGTCACGGCCTCCGGGGCCGCCGCCAGGAATGCCGCATCGGCGCCCAGGAGGTGTCCACCCATGCCCTGGATGGCGGTGAACGAGAACAGGATGAACCCGATTCCGAAGGACGAAGCCCAGACCTGCTGCGGTGCGAACGGCTTCGGATCGCGGTTCGAGTACGCCCACATCGTGAAGGCGGGCGCCGCCTGGATGCCCATCAGCGCGAACATGTAGGTGAGCACCATGATGCCGGTCCAGGCGCCGCCAACCGCGGACGGACCGGCCTCCACGAACTGGATCACCCCCGGAATCGCGACATAGTGGCTGTAGCCGTCGGGGGTGAGGTTGGTGTCATGCTCGGCGAGCACCTTGATGCCGTCCACCAGGTTGCCGATGCCGCCGACGTAGGCAAGTGTCACGATCCCGATGATCACGATCCCGCCCGCCAGCAGGATGCACTGGAGCGTGTCGACGTACGCAACGGCGCGCAGCCCGCCCGACGCCACGTAGATCAGCACCACCAGCGACAGCAGCCACATGCCGACCTCGACGTTGAGCAGGCCGTCGGTCAGCACGTTGAACAGGAAACCTGACGCGCGCAGCTGCACGCCCAGGTACGGAATCGAGAACACCAGCGCCACGATGACCACGAGGACGCGGATCGCGTCCGAGCGGAAGTACGTGGACAGCATCTCGCCGGGCGTCACGAACCCGAAACGCTTGCCGATCATCCACTGCCGTTTGAGGAACAGCACGCCGGTGAACGGGATCGTGATGGCGTAGAACGACGCGTACGCGTAGGGAAATCCGTCCCGATAAATCAGGCCGGGATGCCCCATGAATGTCCAGCCCGAGAAGGAAGTCGCGGTGGCGGCGAGCACGAAGACCAGGATGGAAATCCGCCGACCGGCGATGAAGTAGTCCGACGCGGTACGGGACGCTATCGCGCCCTTGATCCCCCAGAAGATGCAGTATCCCCAGTACAGAACGACGAAAATGGCAAGCCAAATCATCTTTGGGCTTGCCAGCGCCTGTGCAATGGAGTCCATGGCTGAGCCTCCCAGCGGTGCGATCCCGTTCCGGATCAACTCGGACTCTTCCATAACCGGCACGGCGCCGCAAACCGCGTGCGCTCGATTTCCGGGCCGTCGGGTGATTGACGAAACGGGAACGGGGGGCAAGGATGGTGGACAAGGAGACAGCTATGGCCGTTGCATACTTCGCCGCTGGATGTTTTTGGGGTGTCGAAACCGCCTTCCGGAAAGTCGACGGCGTGCGTTCAACCTCCGTGGGGTACATGGGCGGCACGCAGGCCGACCCCACGTACGAAGATGTCTGCACCGGCACGACCGGGCATGCCGAAACCGTGCGGGTCGAGTTTGATCCGGCCGCCGTCGGCTACGAGGACCTGCTGGAAATGTTCTGGAAGATCCACGACCCGACGCAGGGCGACCGGCAGGGCCCGGACGTCGGCACGCAGTACCGTTCGGTGCTTTTTCCCGTCGATTTCGGCCAGACGATGCTCGCCAGCGCGTCTCGCGAGCGGGTCACCCGGGAAGCCCGATTTGCCCGGCCGGTGACCACCGACATCGTCGACGCGGGACATTTCTGGCTGGCCGAGGACTACCACCAGCAGTACGAGGAAAAACGGCGCGGAACGAGAGGCTGATGGCTCTCTTCACGGCCGCCGACGTCCTCCCGGAGGACTTCGGCCAGGGGACGTTCGCAGGCCGCGTCTGGCGACCCGACGTCGCGGGACCGAGCGTGGTCCGCCTGGACCCCGGCGGCGTGGTCGACGTGACCGGCAGCTGGGCCACCATGCGCGACCTGATCGAGGAGCCGGATCCGGCGGCAGCGCTGCGCGCCGCGTCGGGCGAGCGTATCGCCGACCTCGAGGACTGCCTCGCCGCGACCGCGGCCGGCAGTGATGACCGGCCCAGACTGCTGGCGCCGGTCGACCTCCAGGCGATCAAGGCCTCCGGCGTGACCTTCGTCCGGAGCATGCTGGAACGCGTGATCGAGGAGCACGCCCAGGGGGATCCTGCCCGGGCCGAGACCGCACGGGCCGAGATGACCGGAATCCTCGGGTCCAGCATCGCCGAGGTCCGCCCCGGAAGCCCGGAAGCCGCTGAGCTCAAGCAGCATCTGAGCGCCCGCAATCTCTGGTCGCCGTATCTCGAGGTCGGACTGGGCCCGGACGCGGAACTGTTCACGAAGGCGCAGCCGATGGCCGCCGTGGGCACCGGCGCGGACATCGGCGTGCATCCGGATTCCGCATGGAACAACCCCGAGCCGGAAGTGGTCCTGGTCATCGCCTCCGACGGCAGGGTGCAGGGCGCCACGCTCGGCAACGACGTCAACCTCCGGGACTTCGAGGGCCGGTCGGCGCTGCTGCTCGGGCGCGCCAAGGACAACAACGCGAGCTGCGCGATCGGGCCGTTCATCCGGCTCTTCGACGAGAACTTCGGGCTCGACGACGCGGGCGCCGTGGAAGTCCGGCTTGA
>VXPW01000062.1:10184-14116 GCA_009839325.1 Rhodospirillales bacterium | reverse complement strand
TGGGAGTTCGGCAGCCGGGCGTTGATGGCGAACCTCGCGGCCCGGGGTCTCCTGCAGGCCTAGGCGCCGGCCGGGCGGCCGGCAGCGGCGCTGCGATCAGCGCGCCGAGACCTTGAGTTCGGCCAGTACGGCGAAGGGCCGGTCCGCGGGCGGCCTGGCGGGTTGCCCCTTCCGGCCCCGCTTGCCGTTGCGCCGCCGCACCCAGAGCGTCTGCCCTTCCTGAACGCCGGTCCGCTGGTACCCAAGGCTCCCCATCAGCCGGGCGGCCGGGTCCGCGGGCAACCCGGTTTCGGCCAGCGGATCGAAGGCGAACGGACCGCTCCTGGCGCGGCGCGCCAGTCGACCCGACAGCTTCTCCACGACCTCCACGCGCCCCGCCACCCGGCCGACCGCCACGTACCCGGCAGCGGTCCACAGCGCGGGCGGGCAGGTGGCGGCATCGCACCACGGCACGTCCGGCGGCGGCCCGGCCCGGTCGACGCTCAGTGCCTTGAGCATCCACACCAGCGCACCGCGCTCTCCCTGCCGGAGGGTGGGAAGATCGATGCTCTCCCGGCCCACCCGGACGCCGAGCCGCCGGAGGCGGGCACGATCCGCGCGCGTCAGCGTGGTGAGCACGGCCTGCACCTCGCGCCGGGCCAGCACCCCGGCCTCCTCCCGGAGCCGCCAGGCGAGGCCCCGAACCGAGGCCGGCAGCGAGCGGTCCGAGAGCGCCACCAGCGGCGAGAGGACCCGGTCGACATGTCCCCTGAGCCACGCCCGCAGCCGCTGCTCGACCTGCCGCCGCACGGTCCCGTCGAGCAGGTCGTCGGCGTCCAGTTTCACCTCCGGCCGCCACCACGACCGGCCGCGGAGGAGTTTCGCGACCGACGCCTCTTCCCAGCACAGCTGCCCGTCCGCCGTGAGTCGGACATCGTCGTCCGCTGCTGCCACTAACCGGTCCGCGCGGCTCCTCACCTCCTCCGCGATCGCCTTTCGCGCGGCCGTCCGGACGGCCCGGGCGTCCCATTCATCCCGGGCGGCATCGGGCGTGAACCGGAAGCCGGCGAGGGTTCCGACGTACTGTCCCTCAACCGCCACCTCGCCGTCCCGGCGAACCGCCCCCACGAGTTCGCCCGAATCCTGCAGGCGCCGCATCAAGGTGGCCATCCGGCGGTCCACGAAGCGGCGGGTCAGCGCCGCGTGCAGCGCGTCGGACAACCGGTCCTCGACATCGCGGGTGTGGTCCCGCAGGCCGCCGGCATCCTCGACCCAGTGCACGCGGTGGGCGACGTAGCGCCAGACCCGGACATGGTCCAGGCGGGCGACGAGCAGGTCGAGGCTGCCGTCCACGCGATCGAGCGCGGCCACCTGCGGATGGGTCCATGACGACGGCAGCGTCCCGTGCCCGTCGGTCAGCCGGAGGTAGATGTCGGCCAGCAGGTTCGTGTGGCTGTCGTCGAGGTTCTTCCGGAAGTCCGGAGTCGAGGCAACGTCCCAGAGAACCCGGATCCGCGCCGGGCTGGTGGCGCGGGCCGCCACCCCCGGATCCCGGGCCAGCACCTTGAACGACCGCTCGTCGTCGGCCTCACGCACGCGCACGAACAACGGGTCGGGCGGGGGCGCCTCCAGGCTTCGCTCGAACGCCCGGGTCGAGGAATAGTCGAGATCGCGGCTGCGCCACATGAGGCGCCGCACGGGATCGAACCGGTGCTCTTCCAGCGCCTCGACCAGGGCCGCATCGAACGGCGGGCAGCCGGCCGTCGTCCCGAACGTGCCATCCTGAACGTGCCGTCCCGCCCGGCCGGCGATCTGGCCGAGTTCGGCCGGCAGCAGGTCACGGTGCTCGCGGCCGTCGAACTTCCGCCGGCCGGCGAAGGCGACATGGGTGATGTCCATGTTCAGCCCCATGCCGATGGCGTCGGTGGCCACCAGGTGGTCGACCTCGCCGGCTTCGTACAGTGCGACCTGTGCGTTGCGGGTGCGCGGGCTGAGGGCGCCGAGGACGACTGCCGCCCCGCCGTGCCGCCGCCGCATCTGCTCGGCGATCCCGTAGACATCGTGGGCGGAAAAGGCGACGACGGCGGTACGCCGCGGCAGGCGGGTCAGCTTGCGGTCGCCGCTCCAGCGCAGGGTCGAGAACCGGGGCCGCTCCTCGATTTCGGCACCCGGCAGGATTCGCCTGAGAATCGGGCGCACCGTCGCGGAGCCCAGGAACATGGTTTCCGCCTGCCCGCGGGCATGCAGGAGGCGGTCCGTGAACACGTGCCCGCGTTCCGGGTCCGCGGCCAGCTGCACCTCGTCCACGGCCAGGAACTCGACGTCGAGATCGCTCGGGATGGCCTCCGTGGTCGCCGCGTAGTAGCGCGCGCCGCGCGGAACAATCCGTTCCTCACCGGTGATCAGCGCCGCTGCCTGGCGGCCGCGGACCCGAACGATGCGGTCATAGATCTCGCGCGCCAGCAGGCGCAGCGGGCATCCGATCAGGCCGCTGGCGTGGCCCAGCATCCGCTCGACGGCGAGGTGCGTCTTGCCGGTGTTGGTCGGCCCCAGCACCACGCGCAGCCGTGCCCCTTCCGCGTACCTATCCACCGCAGTCGCCTTCCCGGCGCCGGGTGGCGGAAGTCCGCCGGCACGCCGCCGCGGTGGACGCCATCCCGTGTTGCCTGGAGGCGTGGGCCGACCGGGCCGGCCTCAGTCGGGCTGATACAGGTGCGTGTAGTGCTCGGCGACCCGGTAGGGCGTCACCGAGACCTTCTTCCAGACACCCTCGGTCGTGTAGGGATCGTTGGCGATCCATTGGTCGAGCTCGTCGCGGGTTGCGAAGTCGGCGATCGCCGCCGTGCCGATCATGTTGCCGTCGTCGTCGAGCAGGGCGCCGCCGACAAGGAGATGGCCTTCGGCCTGCAGACGCGAGGCGCACGCGATGTGTGCGGCACGCGCCTTCTGGCGGCGGGCGGGCGCATCGGGATCGTCCCCGTCCCAGGCGAGCACGAGGTAACGCATTGGCGATCTCCGGGGGCGGCGATACCGGCAATTCTATAGGCGTCTGTACAATCGACCACAGACAATGTCAGGAGATCATCCATGAAGGTCGTGATCACGGGCGGCACCGGCTTCGTCGGCCGTCGCCTCGCGCGGGCGCTTGCCGCCCGCGGCGAGCTCGCCGGACCCGGCGGCTCCCGCCAGTCCATCGACGAAATCGTGCTGTTCGATGCGGTGGCGCCGGAGGGACCGGTGCCGGAAGCCCCCGATGCGACTGTCGTCAAGGGCGACCTGGCGGACCCCGCGTCGGTCGCCGGCGCCATCGACCGGCCTGACATCGCGGTCTTTCACCTCGGCGCCATGGTCAGCGGCGGCTGCGAGGAAGACTTCGACGGGGCCTGGCAGGTCAACGTCGAGGGAACCCGCAACGTCCTGGAGGCGGCGCGGGCTGTCGGGTCGGCGCCGCGCCTGGTCTTCACGTCGACCATGGGTGCCTTCGGCGGCGACTACGTTCGCGAGCCCGTGGGCGACTTCACCAAGCAGAGCCCGCAGACCACCTACGGCGTCAGCAAGTCGATCGGCGAGCTGCTGGTCAACGACTACGCACGAAAAGGGTTCGTCGACGCCCGGGCCGCCCGACTCGCGACCGTGATCGTTCGAGCGGGCAAGCCCAACATGGCGCTGTCCAGCTACGCGAGTGCGGTCATTCGCGAGCCACTCTCGGGAATCGACTACGTGTGCCCGGTGGCGGCCGAAACCAGCATGCCGATGATCGGGTACGAGACCTGCGTCGGGTGTCTGATCCGGATGGCCGAACTGGACGGCGACGAGATCGGCCCCGATCGCACCGTCAACGTGCCGGGACTCTCGGCAAGCGTGACGGAAATGCTGGCGGCCCTGCACCGGGTCGCCGGCGACCGATCGCTGGGCAAGGTCACAATCGACGCGGACCCGCTGGTCGCCAAGGT
>VXPW01000062.1:2604-10084 GCA_009839325.1 Rhodospirillales bacterium | reverse complement strand
ACGGCCGAGGTCGGCGGCTTCCCCTACCGGGTGGAGCTGGCGCTGCAGGGGCCGGTCGCGACAGGTCGCAACTGGCGCTGGGCGCCGGAACGGGTTCAGGTCTTTGCCCAGCCCTGGAACCTGCGGCACCTGGTGGTGCTGGCGGGCACCGCCCACCGGTGGGGCCGCGAGCCCCGCGGCACAGCGCTGGCTGCGGACGTCTTTCGCGCCAGCCTGGTCCACGGTCGGGACGGAGCCCTCGAGCGAATCTCGATCGAGGCGACCGGCCTTACGGCACCGGACTGGTCATTGGACCGAATGGAACTGCATGCCCGCCGCACCCGCGGCGGTTTCGAGACCGCGGGCAAGCTGGAGGGCGGCCGCACCGTGGACCGCGGCGCCGCGACCCGGCCGACCATCGAGTATGCGCTGCTCGAGGGCACGCTCGCGCCCACGCCCGGCCTTCCGGCGCTGGCTGATCCGGCGGGCTGGGCACAGGCCGGCGGGATTCTCGAGATTTCCCGGTTCACGTTCGCCTGGGGTTCGCTCCAGGGCGACGCACAGGGGACGGTTACCCTCGACGGCGCTGGCCGGCCGCTCGGTGCATTCACGCTGAGCACCGGGAACTTCCCGGCCGCGATCCGATTTCTCGAGGACCAGGGATGGACACCGGCCGCCGCCGCCCGCGCCGCGGAGGCGGCGACGGTTGAAGCCGGCCGCCACACGGCAGAAACCTCGATTCCGGTCACCGTGCAGGATGGCGAGCTGACCGTCGCGGGCGTGCCGCTCCTGCAGCTCCCGCCGCTGGTCCCGGTGCCCGCACCTAATCCTGTTCGAAGGCGATCACACCCTGACGAATTTCGCGGGTCCGGGTAATCAGCTTGATGAGCGCATCACCGTCCTCGTGACGGATGAGCCGCTGCAGACTCGCGAGATCCTCGGTCGCACGCGCGACCATTTCCAGCACGGCGTCCTTGTTGCTGAGGAAGATGTCGCGCCACATCTGCGGATCGCTGGCCGCGATCCGCGTGAAGTCGCGGAAGCCGCCCGCCGCGTACTTCATGACCTCGGCCTGGAGGTGCTCCTCCAGGAGGGTGACCGTCCCTACGATCGAGAAGGCGATCAGGTGCGGCACGTGCGACGTGATCGCAAGGACCCGGTCATGGTGCTCAGGGTCCATCTTGTCCACGTGCATGCCAACGGCTTCCCACATGCGCCGCACCTTGGCGACCGCCGAGCCGTCGGTCTCGGGGGTCGGCGTCAGGATGCACCACCGGCTGCGGAAGAGCTCCGCGAAGCCCGCGTCCGGGCCGGAATTCTCGGTCCCGGCAATGGGATGGCCCGGCACGAAGTGGACCCCGTCCGGCAGGTGCGGCTCCACCACCCGGATCACCGAAGTCTTTACCGACCCTACGTCGGTAACGACCGCACCGGGCCGGAGCGCCGGCGCGATCGCGGCGGCGACCTCGCCGTACGCCGACACCGGCGTGCCGATCACGACCAAGTCGGCACCCTTGACGGCAGCGTCCGCTGCATCGGCCACCGTGTCCACGATCCCGAGTTCGCGCACGCGGTCCCGCGTCGCCTGGGTCCGCGCGAACGCCACCTGGTGTCCCGCCACGCCGCTGGCCGTCAGCGCCCTCGCCAGCGAGCTGTTGATCAGTCCGCAGCCGATGTAGGCGACCCGGGAGAACAGGGGTTCAGGCCGGCTCATGTCAGACCAGCCGCCACGACGCCGGCAATGCGTGCGCCCGGACCGGCCCAGTCGGGCGGCTCCGGCACGTGGCCTTCGAGTGCGAGCAGGCGGAGCGTGCCGGTGCTGTCGGCGGCCGTGGCCAGCACGTCGGGGGCATCGGCGCCGGCGGGAACCGTCGCCGCGGATGTGATTACGAGTGTCACGTCCGCGTCGGATGCCTCCGGGACCTGTTCGGCGACGAGAGCGGCGGTCGGGGCAGATGGCGATCGAAGCACCGGGATCTGCCCGACAATGTGGAGACCTGGATGCCGCAACATCGCCGGCCACCAGGCGGGATCGTGATCGGCGGATTGACCCGGAAACGGCAGCACGGCAGCCGCGGCCCGGTGCTGAACGACGGCGGCCAGTGCCTCCTCCGCAGCCGGCGTTTCCCGAACGTCGACGCACGATCCGAAGTGATCGCGGGCGAGGCGGACGTGGGCGCCGGGCATCACGGCTACCACCATGTCCCCCTGCAGCAGGAGGTTGCCGGCGATGATCGCGCGCCAGACATCCTGCACCACGGCACGGGGCAGCGGTCCGCGATGCCGGGCAAGCAGCCGGCGAAGCACCCGGGCTTCCCGGGCTGGCCGAAACAGCCGCGGCGGCCCGTCCCCGGCCTGCTTCCGCTTGGACTCCCCGACCATGGACGCGATCTCTGCCCGACGCATCAGCAGGTCGTGGATGCGATCGTCCACGTCGTCGATTTCAGCACGCAAGTCGTCGAGTCGCATCTCACCGCTCATCGCCCGCGGGCTCCGCTGTTACACACCGGCGGCGCATCGTAGGCAGTTCCGTGTTTCATGGTGCGGCTTTCTTCCAAGTCCTGCTGCCGGGACGGTCGAGAAACCGACGTTCCTTCCCCTGGCGCATCCGATCGCAGGAAGAGAAGCCAAACTGGGCCGTCATCTTAGTCGACGGACAGCTGACAATCCCGCGCCTCCGCAGCTCGCAGCAAACGGGGCGCTGCATTCTGCGCGCAGCCCTGTCACCCCTGTACGCGCGCAACGCCGCCGCCAATCGGTCGTGCGGACCTCCCGTCAGCCGGAACACAGGCCCGCCAATGTCGGCCCTGTCCGCGCGTCACCGCGACGGGAGCGCGCAGCCTCGACGCAGGTGCTGTAGCGTCCGGGCCCGCCACATGCCGGAGACGAACCGATGAACGATCGCAATGACTCCCCTGCTGCAGTCAAGGCACTGTGCTTCGACGTATTCGGCACCGTGGTGGACTGGCGCGGGTCGGTGATCCGCGAATGCGAGGCCCTGAGCACCACCAAGGGCGTTCAGGTCGATTGCGAGGGATTCGCCGACGCCTGGCGGGCCGGCTACCAGCCGGCGATGGCGCCCGTGCGGGAAAACGTCCGCGAGTACGTGCACCTTGACGTCCTGCACCGAGAGATTCTCGACGGTTTGTTGGCCCGTTTCGGACTCTCCGGTCTGAACGAGGAGGAACGCCGCCACCTCAACCGGGTCTGGCACCGGCTGGACGGCTGGCCCGACGCAGCCGAGGGCATGCGCCGACTCCGCGAGCGCTTCCTGCTTGCCGCGCTTTCGAACGGACACGTCGCGCTGATCGTCAACATGGCGCGTCACGCCGGGCTGCCATGGGATGCGCCACTGGGTGCCGAAGTGGCCCGTCAGTACAAACCGTGCGCCGAGGTCTACGACACCACGATCCGGATGCTCGGGCTCCTTCCGCAGGAGACCATGATGGTCGCGGCCCACAACGACGACTTGCGCGCTGCGCGCGGGCGCGGCATGCGCACCGCGTTCGTCGCGCGGCCCACCGAGTACGGACCTCGACAGACGGCGGACCTGGAACCGGACGAGGCCTGGGACGTCGCGGCAAGCGACTTCTTCGACCTGGCCGCTCAGCTCGGCTGTTGACCGAAGCCCTCCAGGCGCGATTGCCGGCGCGGATCACGGGGAGCTAGGCGCCGGAGGACGTCGGGGATTCGCGAGAGGAACATCGGCCGGGTCACGGGCCGGTGCCGCGGACCCCGCCCAGGAAGGAGAGCAGGACGTCCGCGAAGGCCGCGGGCTGCTCTTCCGGCACGAAATGGCCCGAACCAGCGATCACTGCCTCGGTCACGTCGTCCGCAATCGTCCGCAGCGAAATCGCCGGCTCCCGGGCACGGCCGCGGGCCGCCGTGCATCCGCCGCCCACCGCGAGCACCGGCATCGCGAGACGAAAACCGCCCTCCGCCAGCGCCCGGTTGGCGGCGACGGTGTCAGGGATGCTGCGGTAGTAGGCGAAGCTCGCGCCGAGCGCGCCCGGGCGGGCGTAGCTCCGCAGATACTCATCGATCGCCGCGGTGTCGATGGCGTCCTCCCGCTGCGAAAACGCGCGGTAGAACCAACTGAGATACACGCGCTCGCGACCCTCGGTGAGCGCCTCGGGCAGATCCGGGGTCATGTGAAATGCGTGATGCCAGCGCCGCCCGCCCTGCGACAGGTCCGGCCCGAGGCCGGGCACCGTCACGTCGACGACCGTAAGCGACCGCACGGCGGCGGGGGCCGCGGCGGCCACGGCAAATGCGGTTGCACCGCCCCAGTCATGGCCGACCAGGTGAAAGCGCGGAATTCCGAGGTGGCTCTGCAGCAATTCCGTCACGTCGCCGGCCACTGACCCGCTGTCGTATCCATTGGCAGGTCGGGAGGTGTCTCCGAGGCCGCGCAGGTCCGGGGCGATCACGTCAAAGCCTGCCCGGGCGAGGTGCGGTATGACCAGCCGCCACGCATACCAGGTCTGCGGCCAACCGTGCAGCAGCACGATCGTCTCGCCGGCACCTGCAGCGACGACGTAGTGCATCGCGACTTGCTTCAGCGCAGCCGTCCGGTGCTGGAGGGGATGGCCCACAGTCAGAACCTGTTCGTGTCCGCTTCCGGGTCCGCAACCTCGAGCCCGGACAGCCGTCGGCCGGCAACCGGCCGGCCGGCACAGCGATACACCGCCCGGAAGCCTCGATCAAACGCCTTATCCCCGCAGACTCCCGGTGCAGGCCGCCGAAACCCGGTTCGTCCCCGGCAATCACAGCCGGCAATCAGGCGGGCGGGATGTGAAGGAACCGCCAACGTCGCTGCGGGCATCGGGTCCTCGGGATTGGCGGCGTTCGTTCGCTTTGGATGGGTCGCATCGTCGTTGCACGCGGGTTGGAGGTTCTGCAACAAGGACTGCAATATTTCCCCACTTGATGCCTTCATGTTTCCTTTGTATTCTCAACATTAGAAAACACGAATTTGGCCCTCGGCGAGTCTCGTGTCGAGACAAAGGACGACTAGAATGGCTGCAAACCACCTCAAGGTGATCGATGTGAACACCCCAACCGACGATCGGCAACGCAATCTTGATGCCGCACTGAAAGACATTGAACGGAATTTCGGCGCGGGTTCGATCATGCGCCTGGGAACGGACCGTGCGATCAAGGTGGAGGCCGTCTCCACGGGTTCGGTTGGCCTCGACGTGGCGCTTGGCATCGGCGGTCTTCCGCGCGGCAGGGTCATCGAAATCTATGGTCCCGAGAGCTCGGGTAAGACCACGCTGGCGCTGCATACGGTCGCCGAAGCACAGAAGTCCGGGGGAATCTGCGCCTTCGTCGACGCGGAGCACGCGCTGGATCCCATGTACGCGCAGAGGCTCGGAGTAAACGTCGAGGACCTTCTGTTGTCCCAGCCGGACGCAGGGGAGCAGGCTCTGGAAATCGCGGACAGCCTCGTGCGGTCAGGCGCGATCGACGTGCTGGTGATCGACAGCGTGGCGGCCCTGGTCCCGCGTGCGGAACTCGAGGGCGAGATGGGGGATACCCATGTCGGTCTGCAGGCCCGGCTCATGAGTCAGGCGTTGCGCAAGCTGACCGGCTCCATCTCCAAGTCCCGGACGATCGTGATTTTCATCAACCAGATCCGGATGAAGGTGGGAGTGATGTACGGCAGTCCCGAGACCACCTCCGGTGGTAACGCGCTGAAATTCTATGCTTCTGTGCGTCTGGACATCCGAAGAATCGGGCAGATCAAGAACGGGGCGGACGTCGTCGGCAATCAGACGCGTGTCCGGGTCGTCAAGAACAAGATGGCCCCTCCCTTCAAGACCGTAGAGTTCGACATCATGTACGGCGAGGGCATTTCCAAACTGGGCGAGATGCTGGACCTTGGCGTGAAGCACGGCGTGATCGAGAAAGCCGGGTCCTGGTACTCCTATGACAGCGAACGGATCGGTCAGGGTCGTGAGAACGCGAAGGTCTACCTTCGCGAACATGCCGACGTGGCGGATCTCATCGAAGCCGCCATTCGCGAGGCTGAAGGCTTGCGACCGATCGCAGAAGCCCCGGAATCGGGAAGAACGGCCGATATGTCGGCCTGACCGCGACCGGGGCAGCCGGCGTCGGCACGGCCGCCCCGGACGGACATGGGACTCAGAGCGGTTGGCCGCTCCTCCACCGCGCAAGCTTCCAGCCCAGCGGCATGACCACTGCCGCCAGCGCCAGCTTGATGGCGTCTCCCGGAATAAAGGGGATCAGGCCGCCCCACAGGACCACCATCACGAGCGACTGACCGCCTAGTTCCTCTGCCGGCAGCCCCGAGACGTGCCACCCGAGCCACAGCAGCCCGGGCACGTAGAGCGCGACGTTGCCCGCGAGCATGGCCAGCGCCGTGCGGGTCACGGTACGATCCCAGCCGAGCTCCGCCAAGCGCCCTATCAACCAGGCGGCCGGCAAGTAGCCGATCAGGTACCCGCCGCTCGGGCCCGCAATCGCGCCCGGTCCGGAGGCTCCGCCGGCGAACACCGGAAGGCCCGCCAGACCCTCGATCAGGTAGGCTGCGAGCGCCAACGTACCGAGTCGTGAACCCAGCGCCATGGCGACCACCAGTACTCCGAACGTCTGCCCCGTAACCGGCACGGGCTCCAGCGGAATCGTCAGACGCGCTGATGCGGCCACGATGGCGGATCCCGCGAGCACCAGCATGGCGTCCCGCATCAGTCGCGGCAGTGCCGGCGCCGGCAGCAACTCTGCAGCCAACGTTGAGGTCTGAGGGGAAGCAGCAGGGTTGGAAGACATGAACCTGATTCCGGAAGCTCGTGGGACGCCCATTCTACCGCGCGTCGCGACCGTGGTCGCACCGGGTTGTGTCCGCGACGTTTCCATGCTCGCCACTTCCTGGCGAATCGGGTTCAGCAGCCATGGATCTTGATCTCACCGGCCGCGTTGCGCTGGTCACCGGATCGACCCGGGGCATTGGCTACGCCACGCTCTGCGGGCTGGCGGACATGGGGGCCCGGGTGGTCCTGCACGGGCGTACATCGGACAGTGTCGCGCAGGCGGACGACAAGTTTCGCGCCGGGCGGCCAGGCGCATCGATACAGACCGTTGCGGGCGATCTCGGCACGGCCGAAGGCTGCCACGCCGTCACCACTGCGGTGCCGGTTGTAGATGTCCTCGTCAACAATCTCGGCATTTACCATATGCGCCCGTTCGCCGAGTTCGATGACTCGGAATGGCAGGAGTACTTTCAGGTGAATGTCATGAGCGGCGTGCGGTTGGCTCGACACTACCTCCCGGCAATGCTGCAGAAGGACTGGGGCCGAATCGTGTTCGTTTCGAGCGAATCGGGCGTTCACATCCCGCCGGACATGATCCCGTACGGTTTCAGCAAGGCGGCCCAGCTGGCGATCGGGCGCGGGCTGGCCGAAACGACGGGCGGTACCGGCGTGACGGTCAATTCGGTGCTGCCTGGACCCACCTGGGTCGAGACCCAGTCCGATCGACT
>VXPW01000062.1:0-2504 GCA_009839325.1 Rhodospirillales bacterium | reverse complement strand
GGGCTCGAGCTGCTGATCGGCACGGCGGTCGGCGTCCTTTGTCTGGTCGTCGGCCTGCTGCTGCGGCCCCGGCGGCACGACGACAACCTGGTTACGCTGCGGGACTCGATCAACCGGACGGAGGGCAAGATCCATTCGTTCGTCGAAACCCTCGAACTTCGCTGGAAGACAATTGACGAGGCGTCCGACCGACAGACCAGCGAAACGAACCAGACGCTGGCCGGGCTTCGCGAGCGGATCGGTGAAATCCGCGAAGCTCACAAGCGGATCGAGAAGCTCGACACGCATGTCATCGAGCTGCAGAACCTGCTCGCCAACAAGCAGGCCGCCGGCGCCTTCGGCGAAGTACAGCTCGAGAACCTCGTACACCAGGCGCTTCCGCCGAGGGCATATGCGTTCCAGCGGACCCTCTCCAACCGGAATCGGGTCGACTGCCTGGTCATGCTGCCGCACCCGCCCGGGCCCATCGCGATCGATTCGAAATTCCCGATCACGAGTTTCCGCGCCTTCCTCGAGGCTCGCGGCACCGCGGAGGAGCGGGACGCCCGACGGAATCTTGAATCGGCCGTCAAGAAGCACATTACCGACATCCGGGATCGCTACATCGTGCCGGGCGAGACCTCCGACTGGGCGGTGATGTTCCTGCCCAGCGAATCGCTGTTCGCCGAACTGCACGCGAGCTTTCCGAAAACCGTCGAGTACGCGTTCGAGTCTCGAATCGGGATCGCTTCGCCATCGACCACCATGGCACTTCTCAATACGATTCGGGGCGTGCTCCGCGACGCCGACTTCCGTACGAACGCCAACCTGATTCAGGTTGAACTGGGCCATCTGATGCAGGATTTGAACCGGTTGGACACCCGCGTAGGCAACCTCCAGCGGCACTTCGCACAGGCAGACAAGGACCTGCGCGACATCGAGACGTCCAACCGCAAGATCCAGAGCCGGGCAGAAAAGATCCGCGAGGTTGAGGTCGGCAGCGACGCGGATGCAATTGCAGGGTCAACGGCGGTTCAAGGCACGCCGCCCGCGGGCGGCCGGTAGCGCCAGGAATTCAGAGCGGGTCCGCGCTGTCAAAAGCACGCCGGGCAGCCAGCGCGGCGCCCAGCGTTCCTTCGTCCAGGTAGTCGAGCTCACCGCCGACGGGAACCCCCTGCGCAAGGCGGGTGACGCGGACGTCGATTCCGCCCAGCCGTTCAGCCACGTAGTGGGCGGTAACCTGCCCGTCGACCGTGGCAGAAAGTGCCAGAATCACCTCTTGCACCCCGTGCTTGGCCGCACGCTGCACCAGGGATTCCACAGTCAAGTCCTCGGGTCCCACCCCGTCGAGCGCGTTGAGCGTGCCGCCCAACACGTGGTACCGCCCGGAAAACGCGCGCGCGCGCTCGAGTGCCCACACATCGGCAACGTCCTCGACCACGCAGAGAGCTCGCACGTCGCGCTTGGGGTCCTGACATATTCCGCACGGGTCCCTGGTATCCAGGCTCCCGCAGACGCTGCATGGTCGAACCGCTTCGGCAGCCGTCCGCAATGCCTCGATCAACTCTCGCATGGCGGCATTGCGACGCTTGAGAAGGTGGAGCGTGATACGTCGCGCCGACCGAGGACCCAGACCCGGCAGCCGCGCCAGGCGGTCCACCAGTACTTGAATCGGCTCAGTCTGGTCGGACATCCGGGACGGCTAGAGCCGTGACAGCAACCAGGGCGGAATCGGCAGAATCGAACCCATCGTCGACTTCACTTCTTCCTGCACCTTCTGTTCCATCCGCGCTCTGGCCTGATTCTGAGCTGCCACCACAAGATCTTGCAGCATCGGCAAGTCGGAGGTCAGCGACGGATCGATTTCGACCCGAACGCAGTCTCCCACCCCGTTGACGGTGACCCGCACCAGCCCGGCGCCGCCCTCGCCGGTGAACTCGAGGCCGCGCAGTTTTCCCTGCAGGTCCGCAAGACCTTCCTTAAGACTCCCCATGCTCTCGAGCAGGTCGGCAAAATTCATGCTTCGTCCTCCTTGGCCACCGACCGTTTCCTCACTTCGTTGACGGTCGGTTCGCCGACCCGCATTCCGTCGGGCAGGTTGCGAACTCGCCGGCGCGCTGTCTTGACGATGGATTGGGCTTCGGCATGGCGTATACGCACCTCGTGCTGCTTCACGCGCTGCTCGCGCACGGTTTCCTGCCCGCCGGATTGTACGAGCGCCAGTAACCAGCGAAACCCGGTGGTGCGTTCGAGGTTCTTTGCGAGCGACTCGACAAACCCCTGCGGTGCCCCCTCCGACGCCCGGTATTCGAGTTGCCGCTGGTGGGGATCGTACCTGACGAGATGAACGTAATTCTCGAGCCCGTACACCAGGCGCACATGCTTGCGGTCGCGCAACCGATCGATGAGACCCTCGAACGTGGCGGGAGCCGCCGACCCCTGGGGCGGCGGCGGCCGCGCGCTGGCCGGGGGGGGGGGGCCGCCGCCCCCCCGGGCGGCGCCGCCCGCCCGCCCCCGCGCGCGCG
>VXPW01000064.1:88810-93134 GCA_009839325.1 Rhodospirillales bacterium | reverse complement strand
GCCGCATGCTCCATGCCGTCCGGATCTTCCAGATCGAGGTACGGGACGTCGATCGCGTCCAACCCGGCGCTGGCCGCGGCATGCACCACGCGCGAGCGGGCGTAGAGCAGCGGCTCCCATTCATTGCGGCAGCCGAGTTCCGCGGCCATGTCGACACCGCCGAAGAACATCGCGTCAATCCGCGCGCTGCAGTTCGCGATATCGCAGGCGGCCTCCAGTCCCGCGTTGGTCTCGATGATCACATGCAGTCGGGTGGCATGGCCTCGCTCGGTCAACAGGTCGTCGAGCAGCACGACTTCGTCCGGCGTCTGAACCTTGGGCATCATCAGGGCAGGCGGGGGCGTGTCCGTGCCCAGGACCGCCTGCACGTCGGCAATGCCGAATTGCTCGCGGAGCGAATTGATACGCACGATGCGCTCGATCCCGTCGTCCGCCTGCGGGCTCTCGAATAGCTTCATCGCCGCCGACCGCGCGCCCGGCTTATCCCTGGGCGCAATCCCGTCCTCGAGTTCGACGCAAACCATGTCGGCCCCGCTGGCCAGGGCCTTCGGGAACATTTCGGGCCGCAAGCCCGGGGTAAAAATGAACGACCGGCGAGGGCGAATGTTGCGTACAGACATCTGGGAGCCTTCTGGTGGGGTAGTCCGATCGGCAGGCCGCTCAAGCGACGTGGTCGGGCGAGAGCGGACGCAATGGGTACTACTTTGCCGTGGCGAACTCGCCGGTAGACGGGTTCATCGTCCAGAGTTCCCCTTCGGCGATGTCGAACCAGGCACCATGCAGGCTGAGTTCGCCTCGGTCTTCCAGGTTCGCGATATACGGAAACGATCGAAGATTCGTGATCGAGTTGCGGACCGAAGCGCGCTCGAGAACGGTCTGCAGTTCCTCTTCACTCGACCGGTCGGAGCTCCGCAGCCTGCCCATGATCGGCCGGAGCTGGCTCATCCATTTACCGATGAAGTCATCCGGCGAAAGCGGCGCCCCCGATGGCCGCAACGCTGCGCGGATCCCGCCACAGCCTCCGTGGCCGAGGACTACGATGTGCCTGACGCGCAGGCTCTGGACGGCGAATTCGAGCGCCGCCGAGGTGCCGTGGTAGGCACCGTCGGGTTCGTGGGGCGGCACCAGGTTGGCGACGTTTCGGACAACGAACAACTCGCCTGGCGCGGTTTGGAAGATCGTCTCCGGTGCGGTACGGGAGTCACAGCAGGCAATGACCATGACGGCTGGCGTCTGTCCATGCTCGGCCAGCGATCGGTAGAGGGAATGGTCCCTGGAAAACCGTTCCTTCTTGAATCGATCGAAGCCATCGAGAAGTAAGGTCGGAAATTCAGTCATCGTTTTCGGGCGTTGGCGTTCATTGCGCAGGCGTACGTGATCCGTTGCGGCTCAGCAGGCTGGGCGAGCATAGGCTGACCTGTCGCATGCAGCACTGCAGGCCGCAGCACATTGCCGTCACTGCATCCGCTGGGCGACCGCCTGGGCGCGCAGCGCGAGTTCCATGACCTTGAAGCAGTGCCGCTGGGACATTGCGGTGGCAGTCCGCTCATGCACGTCGCGAACCAGTGCCTCGTAGTAGGGCAGAGGGGCGTTGCTGCACTCGACCCGCCGCATCCCGTCGTTGTCCACCAGGAACAGGTGATCAGTCCCGGGCGCGCCCGCGATGTCCACGTACTTCCGCAAGTCGATGTAGCCCCCGGTTCCAACCACCATGAGACGGCCGTCGCCCCAGGTCGGGAGACCGTCCGGCGTGTACCAGTCCACCCGCGAAAAGCCGGTCGAGCGTTCCGTCCTCAGCAGTACTTCCCCGTAGTCCTCGAACCCGGGGTAATCGGGATTCGTGCGATTTGCGACCGCCGCCGCAACCACGTCCGCGTCGGGCGCGCCGGTCAGGTGGAGAAACTGATCGATCTGGTGCGAGGCGATGTCACAGAGGATGCCTCCAGTGCGCGCGCGTTCAAAGAACCAGGGTGGGCGCAGATGGCGGTTGATCCGGTGCGGTCCGAAGCCCGTGAGGTGCACGACCTCGCCGATCGCGCCGGCCTGAATCAGCTCGTTGACCCTGGTCATTGCCCGAACCTCGAAGCGTTCTGAGTAGTTGACCGACCAGATGCGTCCGGTCTCGGTCTGGACCCGTTCGACCTCCCGCAGCTGGGCCAGCGATACCACGCCCGGCTTGTCCACCATTACGTCCATGCCATGCCGCATCGCCCGGACGGCGATGCCGGAACGCAGGTCGGGAATCGCCGCTGTGACGACGAGGTGGATGGTCGGGTCCTCGTACAGGCGATCGGCATTCTCGAAGCGGGTCAGATCGGGGAAACGCCTGAGAAATCCCGCCAGCGTCTGGGGCTCGCCCTCGGTCCAGTAGCCCACACACTCGCAGCCAAGCTCCAGCAAACGGCCCACCTGGTGGTAGATGTGGCGATGGTCCAGTCCGATCGCAGCAAATCGGAGCCGAGTCGCCATCGTGTCGCTCCTGGAGGGGCCGCCCGCCGCTTCCGGCATGGAATCCGGCAGAATTCCCTACCGTACCACGAGACGGGACATGTCTGGGATCGCTTTCCGATGCTTTCAGCTGCGAGAGTTGCCCCGATGATGTCGCCACCCTGGAGGCACCGCGCGATCAGTCCGATCCCCGGACACGACCTCACTTGGTAGGGTGGACTCGGCGTATCTTGGGCGGCCGTTGGATGCTGGATGGCGGAGCTTCTTCCGGACCACCCAGAGGGTCGTCGGGGATGGCAACGGGCTCGAGACGGATCGCAGGCAGCGAGCAGGAGCAACCACGGATGGGGTAGGCGCGATGCGGACCGAAACCGCTGAGAACTGGTATGAGGTACGAACGCTCGACGATGCGATCATCCACATTCAGGAACCGCACATCCGGCCCTTCTACCGATGCAACATCTGGCTGGTGTGCGGCCGTGAGCGCGATCTTCTGATCGACTCGGGCTCAGGTCTGGTGAGCCTTTGCGAGCAGGTCGCGTCGGTGCGGAGCGGTCGGATTCTCGCAGTGGCCACGCACTGCCATTTTGACCATATCGGCTCGCACCACGAGTTCGGCAAGCGCGCCGTGCACGCGCGTGAAGCGCAGTACCTGGCGGAACCGGACAGGGAAGCGGTTCTGATCGATCCCTACGCCACCGTTGAGATGTTCAGCGCCCTTCCTCCGGGCGGATTCGACCAGAGTGAGTACGCGATCCTCCCGGCCCCCGCGACCCAGATCGTGGAGGATGGCGACGTCCTTGATCTCGGTGACCGCCATCTGGAGGTCATCCACACGCCCGGGCACTCACCGGGGTCGATTGCTCTCTGGGAGGCGGCCACCGCGACGCTATTTTCCGGCGATACTGCCTATGACGGGCCCCTCGTAACGGACACTTGGAACGCGAGTCTCGACGACTACGTGCGGAGCGTGGAGCGGCTGCATGATCTGCCGGTTCGCGTCGTGCACGGCGGTCATTTCCCGAGCTTCGGGCGCGACCGATTCCGTTCGCTGCTTCGCGCCTTTCTGGCCCGGCATCGAGTCTGACCTGGTGGCGATGACGCAACTTCCCGGTTGCGGCAGGGAGCGAGCTGCGAGGTTGGGAGGCGGTGAACGCGCGACCGGCGTCCGATGCCGTGCAGAATTCGTTGGACCCGGCTATTGATTGGGTTGCCCCGGGGAAGGGGCGCTCGAGGCAAACGCTCGCGCTGACGGTCAGGTTGGGTCGTTGGTCCGTCGATTCCCTTCCCGGGGCCCGGCGACAAAGACAACAAGGCCACTTCTCACCGGCTGGCGGATTGCACGGCTAAGGCCTTGCATACCTGTTCAAATTATCAATCAGCCGGTGGAAGCCCGGCAGAAAGGACAGTTCATGGCTGCCTACATCATCGGACGTATCGAAGTCACGGATCCTGAGGCGTACAAGGACTACATTGCGAAGGTACCGGACACGGTGCAGCGGCACGGCGGCCGGTACCTGGTGCGTGGCGGAGCGAGCGAGGTTCTGGAGGGCTCAATGCCGGACCGCCGGACCGTTTGCCTGGAGTTTGCGGACCGTGAGGCTGCCCTCGGTTGGTACAACTCCCCCGAGTACCTTCCGCTCCGCGAACTGCGTCATTCGGCGTCAATCGGCGATTTGTTCGTCGTGGATGGCGTCTGAGGCCGCTGCCTTGGCAGATTGCGGGCCCCGACAAACGAAGACGAGGCTCCCGGTGCCCCGTTTCGATCGCAGCTCCATCGGACGGGGGGGGGGGGGGGGGGGGGGGCGGGCGGGGGGGCGGGGCGGGGAGGAGGGGGGGGGGGGGCAGGAAGCGGAGGGGATGGGTGGGGGGGGGG
>VXPW01000064.1:74774-88800 GCA_009839325.1 Rhodospirillales bacterium | reverse complement strand
GCGGCGGGCGGCGCGCGCCCGCCGCCGGCCCCCCCCCCCCCCCCCGCCCCGGCCGCCCCCGCGCCCGCGGCCCCCCCCCCGCCGCCCGCCCCCCCGCCCCCCCCCCCCCCCCCCCGCTCCGAGGGCTCAAGCCGTCAGTTGCCGGAATTGGTGATGGCGATCCGCTGCGGCTTTTTCTCTTCCGGGATCTCGCGAACCAGGTTGACGTGGAGCAACCCGTCCTTGAGGTCGGCGCCGGTCACCCGGACATACTCGTCGAGCCGGAATCGACGCTCGAACTCTCGTGTCGCGATGCCGCGGTAGAGGTACTCGGGCTGAGCAGTTTCAGCGTCCTTTTTGCCCCGGACCGTGAGAGTGTGTTCCTTCACCCCGATCTCCAGGTCCTGCTCGCCGAATCCGGCCACCGCCATGGTGACCCGGTACTGGTCACGCGCAGTCTTCTCGATGTTGTACGGGGGATACGTGGGAACATCCCGCATGTCTTCAGCCATGCTCCCAAGTACGCGGTTGATCCGCTCGAAGCCGATACCGGTTCGAAGCAGGGGTGCCAAGTCAAAAGCGTTCATCTTTGTTCTCCTATCGATGGGGCCATGAGGCGGCCCCCATCCCACCGAGGCCCGAAGCGCCTCGGCTGAAATACAGGTGGTGATCCACGAACAGAACTGCAAGGAGGCCCGGTGGTCGCCCCGGATTCACGTGGCAGCGGGCATCTCGACAACTGAAGCCGGGTGGATACGCGAGGACGATGAACCCACGGAACTCACTCGGCTTCGCCGCGCTAGGGAGCACAGGTGCCAGAATGCCATCAGCTAAGAAGTGATGTTATGTCGAAGGACGAAATCTCATCATAATCGATTAGTTACAGACAGTGCCTAGATCATCTCTAGGCCGTTACCGGGGCGACATCGACGGCTTGGTCGCAACGAAACGGAGACGCACGTAGTCGAGGACCCAGGTGCCATCGCGTCTTCGATGTATCGGCGCTGCGACGGCCTCCGCATCCGCCTTGATTTCGGACCGCGCCGATGCATCCAGTCCGGCGAGCAGGCCGTCGCCGAACGTGTCGATCCAGCCGCCAAGAGACGTCGGGAGCGGAGTCGGTCGTCTGAATCGTTCCACGGATGAGACCCGAAACCCGGTTGCCATAAGGCCGCTCGTCCACGAATCCAGGTCGGGAAAGTGCCATGGATTGTGTTCCGCGAGCGCAATCTCCCGGTAAGCGAGCAGGGGCGTGAGAATCCGGATCAGAGAGGCGACGTTGCCCTCGCCACCCAGCTCGCTGACAAACCTGCCGTCGGGCCGCAGGGCCCGGTAGACGGTGCCGAGCGCCGGACGCGGGTCGAGAATCAGTGGAAGGCGGCATTGCCGATGGCGAGATCAAAGGTGCCTTCCTCTGCGAAGTTCTGAGCAGCGCAGACATGGGGCCCCGATACCTCTGGATCGGGCGCTGCCTGCCATGTCAGGAGCGGATCAATCCCGAAAACCTCGGTGCCCCGGGCCCCGATCCGGCTGCTGAACGCTCCATCGCCGCACCCGACATTCAGCACCCGCTGTCCCGGCCTCAGGTCAAGCACATCGATCAGGTCAGCGGCCAGGTCAGCAACGAGGAGCGCATTGCGCCCGTACTGATCCGCCTGCCACCAATGCCGGCGGCGTGGCGTGGCGCCTTCCTCCGCGGACGTCACGGATCCTGGGGGGCAGATCTCCCGCCACCCGCCGCCTTGAACGTGTGCTCGGGTCCGGGGAACGTCCGCGCACGCACCTCCGCCGCGTATCGGGCGGCCGCATCCGAAATTGCCGCCCCCAGTTCCGCATACCGCTTCACGAATCGGGGGGTGAATGCCGGGAACAGTCCGAGCGCGTCGTGGATCACGAGGATTTGCCCGTCGCAATGCGGCCCGGCACCGATGCCGATCGTCGGGATCGGAACCGCCTCGGTCACCCGCTTTCCGGTATCAACGGGAACCGCTTCGACAACGACCGAGAATGCCCCGGCCGCCGCGACGGCCTCGGCATCACGGATGACCGCGAGTGCGCTTTCCGGGGTGCGCCCCTGGGCGCGGAACCCGCCCAGGGCCTGGATCCGCTGTGGCATCAGCCCGACGTGTGCCATCACCGGGATTCCACGGTCCACCAGGAAACGGACGATGGGCGCCACTTCCGTGCCCCCTTCGAGCTTGACGGCCTGCGCGCCCGTCTCGGCGAGGATGCGCGAGGCACTCCGGAAAGCCTGCTCCTCGCTTCCCTCGTAGCTGCCGAAGGGCAGATCCACGACCACGAACGTTGAACGGGTCGACCTGACCACGGCCTGACCGTGCGCGACCATCATGTCGAGCGTCACCGGCAACGTCGTGTCAAATCCGTAGATGGTCATCCCGAGGCTGTCGCCAACAAGAATCAGGTCCACGTGATCGTCGATCGCGTGGGCCATCTGCGCGGTGTAGCAAGTGAAGCAGGCGAGCGGTTCGCGGTCGCCCTTGGCGGCGCGGATGTCGGTGGTGGTCGGACGACGGGCCGGGGAATCGGTCATGGTGAGGATTTCCTCGGTGGCGTGATGAGGAGGCGGGATGGTAACGCCTCTACCCATGAACGGAACGGCCAGCCTGACACTTCGGGCAGCGGTGCCGATCACCGGCACAGGGATGCGCGGCACGTGTCCGGCAATTCCGTCAGGCGTCCGGCGCGGCGAGCGAAGGCGATCTCCGGGAGCCGCATTGAGCGGACAACACAGCCAAATATATGACGTGATATCAATGAACTAAGGAAATAACCTAAAGCAAAACGTAAGCTCCAATTGATCTATTTGATGGGCTGCCCACGACTGAACTCAGGATTCTTCCAGAGCGTTGGACGAAGTGGGGTAGGGGATCGATCTCAGCGTCGGCGGTGTTTGTGGGTTACCGCATTGGGCTTGGGTGGAGGGGTCGCAGATACGCCAGCGCCGCGAATCTCGGCCGCGCAAGCATCGCCGGAACACGCCGAGTTCTGCAGTTGACAATTATTCGCAACAAGCGTAATTTGCCGCTGAACGTGGGGGACCTCACTTGTACGTCTGCTTGTGCAATTCGATTCGCTGCTCGGACGTCCGGAGCGCCGCCGGGGCCGGGGCCTCTACCCCGGGAGGCGTGTACCGGCACATGGGGTGCCGCCCGCAGTGCGGTCGATGCCGGGATGCGATCGTCGACCTGCTGACCGCTCCTGATCCGCTCGGGGTCCAGCCCAGAGAAACCGCCGCGTTCGACAGAGACGCGCGCAGCTAACAGTTAGAAAACACGACGTCAGCCACGGGCGATGTACGGCATCGTAGTCGCCATCACGGTCATGAACTGCACGTTGGCGTCCAGCGGCAAATTCGCCATGTAGAGGACGGCATCGGCCACGTGCTGGACGTCGAACCGGGGCTCGGCCCGCTTGGAGCCGTCGGGCTGCAACACACCGTTGACCATTCCGGCCGTCATGTCGGTCGCGGCGTTCCCGATGTCGATCTGGCCGCAAGCGATGTTGAAGGCCCGACCGTCCAGGGAGGTCGACCGGGTAAGCCCGGTAACTGCATGTTTTGTGGCGGTATAGGGACTTGAATTTGGTCGCGGGACGTAGGCCGAGATCGAGCCGTTGTTGATGATGCGGCCGCCTTGGGGGGACTGCTTCTTCATCATGGCGACGGCGGCACGCGTGCACAGGAACACGCCGTGCAGGTTCACGTCGACCACGGTCTTCCACTGCTCCCAGGTGAGCTCCTCGATCGGCACGGGCGGCGCTCCGGCGCCCGCGTTGTTGAAGACCACGTCGAGCCGGCCGAAACGTTCTTGGACGGCCGCAAACAGCTGGTCCACTGCCTCGGGACTGCCGACATCCGTGGCTACCGGAAGCGCCCGCGCGCCGTCCGCGCCCGCGAGCTCCGCGGTTTCGTCCAGCCGGTCGCGACGGCGCCCGGCAAGAGCGACCGCATGTCCGTTCTTCAGGAACGCGTGGGCAACGCTACGCCCGATTCCGGAACCGGCTCCGGTGACGAGTACGATCTTCTGATCCATGAGGTGTTCGCTCCCGCGCTGCTGATCGGCCGAGTGGTTCGAGCCGTGCACAGACTACAGCCAGCCGGAGCGTGCTACCATGCGGTTTCGCGACACGGAAATGCGTGCTTGGGCGATGCGTCGATCTGGGCGAGGCGCCCGATTTCGGGTGCTGCGTTCCGAGGAGGAATCATGCAGGGCGACAAGACGGTAATCCGCAATCTCAACGCGGTGCTGACCAACGAGTTGACCGCAATCAATCAGTACTTCCTGCATTCGCGCATGTTCCGCGACTGGGGTTACGGCTCGCTGGCCGACAAGGAGCACGGAGAATCCATCGATGAAATGAAGCACGCCGACCAGTTGATGGAACGGATCCTGTTTCTCGAGGGCCTGCCCAATGTGCAGGACCTCCACAAGGTGAGGATCGGCGAGGATCCGGTCGAATGCTTGGAATGCGACCTGGCGCTCGAGCACGATGCCATCCCCGTGCTTCGGGACAGCATCGAGCACGCAGAGTCGGTGCAAGATTTCGTGACGCGGAACCTGCTTCGCGGCATCCTGGATTCCGAGGAAGAGCACGTCGACTGGCTGGAAACCCAATTGGGTCTCGTCAAGGCGATCGGCCGCGAGAACTGGCTGCAGTCTCAAATCTGATCGAGGAGCGGTCCCATGGATGACCCAGACTTGCAGTCGCTGACATTCGAGCAAGCCCTCGAAAAGCTTGAGGCCATTGTCGAGGAAATCGATCGTGACGATGTGGACCTGGAGCGGGCGATCAAGGCCTACGAACGGGGAGTCCAGCTCCGGGACCACTGCGAACAGAAGTTGAATGAGGCACAGGAACGAATTAGCAAGATTCGCATCAAGGATGGCGGCGCCGAGGCGGTGTCGCCGTCTGCTGACGGTTCCGATTCCCCGCCGTTCTGAGCCAGGAGCCCGTCCGGTACACGCGACGGTTGCGGGAACCTGACACTCCGGGTGCCGTGATTCGCGGGCGTTGCGGCTGCAATGGCGGAATATGAGCGCCGGCCGGGCGCGCGGTGAGCATGCATGAGTCCTGAGGAAGTGCGCGGACCGGTACAGGCCGAGCTGCCCAACGTCGAAACCATCGAAGGGCACGTGGCCCGGATCACGTTTCGAAACGACGATACCGGTTACACAATTTTTCGCGTGGATGTCGCCGGGTTGCGCGACCCCGTATCCGTGTTGGGCGTGGTGGACCGGGTCGCGGTCGGTGAGCACGTGACCGCGGAAGGGCAGTGGGAGAACAATCCGCAGTGGGGGCGGCAGCTACGCGCCCAGCGGGTGTCTGTCCAGCTGCCGGTGTCCCGCAAGGGTACTGCTCGATATCTGGCTTCCCGCCTGAAGGGGATCGGGCCGAAGTTGGCCGAACGGATCTCCGCACGGTTTGGCGACGAAGTGCTGCAGGTGATCGACCACGAACCCGAGCGTCTGCTCGAGGTCCCCGGCATCGGCGAGGAGACCCTGGAGGGGATCCGCTCCGCCTGGACCGGGGAGAAGCGCACGCGGGAAGTCATGATCTGGCTGGAAGACCACGGTCTTGGGTCGGCACGCGCCGCCGCCGTGTTCCGAAAGTACGGCGAGGATGCGGCCCGCATCGTCGAGGCCAATCCGTACCGACTGATTGCCGATATCCGGGGGATCGGCTTTGCGATTGCCGACAACATTGCGCGCACCCTCGGGATCATTGACGACGCCCCGATGCGGCTCCAGGCCGGCCTCTACTTCGTGCTCGCGACAGCGCGCGACCGCGACGGCCACTGCGGATTGCCGGAAACGGTGTTCATCGAGGAAGCCGTCAAGACGCTGGGGCCGCACGAACTGGCCATCCGGTCCGCACTCGAGACGGAGCTGGCCGAGGGAATGCTGGTGCGCGTGGAGATCGAAGGGGACCCCTGCGTGTTCACGGAGCGGATCCACCAGCAGGAACGCACCATCGCGAATGTCCTGGCGGCGTTGCAGCAGCGCCCTCTGAAGGAAGCCCCGATCGATGTTCCGCAGGCGCTGGCCTGGGTCCAGCGGCAGACGGGATTGCGGCTGGCGCCCGATCAGGAACGAGCAGTGGAGACGGCGCTCGCCGAGAAAGTGGCAATCGTGACCGGTGGACCGGGCGTGGGAAAGACGACCATCCTCAATTCGGTCCTTCGAATTCTTCGGGCGAAGGGACTCCGGACGCACCTCTGCGCGCCGACCGGCCGGGCGGCGCGGCGGCTGTCGGAGACCTCGGGACTGACGGCGAAGACCATCCATCGGCTGCTGGAGTTCGACCCGAACGAAGGCCGCTTCCGCCGCAATCGCGACAACCTGCTGGAGACCGACGTTGTCGTCGTCGACGAGGTATCCATGGTGGATGTTCCGATCATGGCTGCGCTCCTGCAGGCCATTCCGGATACAGCGCGACTCCTGCTGGTGGGCGATGTGGATCAGTTGCCGTCGGTCGGACCGGGTCACGTGTTGGGTGACATCATCCGTGCCGAGATTGCGCCAGTGGAGACCCTGCGGCAGGTGCACCGGCAAGCTGAAGGCAGCCAGATCGTGACAAACGCCCACCGGGTCAACAGCGGTCACCGACTCGAATTCGGATCTCCCGACTCCGGCGGAGATTTCCTGTTCGTGGACTGTGAGTCAGCCGAACGAGCCTCGGAGCTGATCGTCCGGATGGTGGCGGAACGGATTCCTGCGCGCTACGGGCGACGACCCGACGAGATCCAGGTGCTGACGCCGATGCGCAGGACAGTTCTCGGGACGGAATCCCTGAACGAAACGCTGCGGACTCGGTTGAACGGCCATGGCGAACGGCTTCCGGGGCGCGGTGAGACACGGTACGCGGTGGGCGACCGCGTGATGCAGGTGGAGAACAATTACGAGAAGGAGGTGTATAACGGCGATATCGGAAAGGTCCTGGAGTACGATCCGGACGAACGGCTGGCCTGGGTTCAAATGAGCGGACAACGGGTCAGCTACGGGCTCAGCGAGCTCGGTCAGTTGCAGCACGCCTATGCCGTGACGATCCACAAGTCGCAGGGATCGGAGTATCCGGTGGTCGTGGTCCCGATGACCTTCCAGCATCGCATCATGCTGCGCCGCAACTTGCTGTACACCGCCGTCACGCGTGCCAAGAACCTGGTCGTGCTGGTCGGGGAGCGCCGCGCGCTGGAACGCGCGATCGCTAACGACGAGGACGTGCAACGCTGCTCAAGTCTGCGGAGCCTGTTGATCGCGGCATGTCGCGACGGCGTCAATTCCGACCTTCGACCGGCGACGTGAACAGCCGAGTCACCCTTCCGCGCTGCACCATGGACCGCCAAGCCATCGAGACGCGACTGTCATGAGCACGTACGAATTCCCGGACCTGTCCCCGATGCTGAGACCGCGGTCCGTGGCCGTGATAGGTGCGGTTCCGGAGTTGCACCGGGCAGGCGGGCGGCCGATCCCGTTCTCGATTGCCGGCGGCTTCCAGGGAGCGCTGTACGCGGTGAATCCGCGCCGCACCGAGATCGACGGCAGACCATGTTACGCATCGCTAGCCGATCTTCCGGAAACGCCGGACCTTGCGGTCATCACCGTGCGCGATTCGCTGGCCTCGGAAGCGCTGCGCGATTGTGCCCGACAAAAGGTCCCCGCGGTGGTGATGTTCACCGCCGGGTTTCGCGAGGCGGGGGAAGCCGGGGCCATCCTCGAGCAGGAACTCATCGAGATCGCGGAAGCCCACGGGATCGTCCTGTGCGGGCCCAACTGTATCGGCGTGGTCAACCGTCACACCGGGCTGATGGCGAGTTTCGCATCGTCGCTCCAGATCGGCGAACTCCCGCCGGGGCCGGTGGGTTTCGTGAGTCAGTCCGGCATGTTCGTCAGCCTCGCCATCGTCGAGCAAGTCGAACGCCGCCTGGGCGTGGGCACGCTGGTCAGCGTTGGGAACGAAGCGGGGATCGAGATCGCGGACGTCATCGCGCACTACGCCAGGGATCCCGAGATCAAGGTGATCGCTTCCTACATGGAAGGAGCGCGCGACGGGCGAAAGCTGAGCCACGCCCTGGCCATGGCCCGTGCCGCAGGCAAGCGGGTTGTCATCCTGAAGGTCGGGCGATCGAAGGAGTCGGCCCGCGCGGCTCAGTCCCACACCGGCTCGCTCGCCGGCGATTACCGGGTCTACCGTTCGACATTTGCGGCGAACGGCGTAATTGAGGCGGAGGGGCTTGAGGAGTTCTTCGACTTGATTGAGGCGGCAGTCCACGTGCCGGCAGTTGCGCCAGCAAGCGACGCGCCGCCAAGGATTGCCGTATTCGGCAACTCGGGCGGCCTTGGCGTGCTGGTCGCGGACAAGGTCAGGCAATCGGGCCTTGCGCTTGCCGAATTCAGCGAGGCCACGCAGGGGGCGCTCCGCGAGCACCTGCCTCCATTCATTCACCCAGTGAACCCCGTGGATCTTGCACTCCAGCACCTCGAGGCGCCGCACGTGCTGCCGCGGTACCTGGACGCGCTACTGGCGGATCCCGGCGTCGAGGGCATCCTCGCCATATTTGGCATGTACCGGCCCAAGACGCTCGAGTTCGCTCATGCCATTCTGGATGCCAGGGCCAACTCCTCGAAGCCGTTTGTCTTCGCCTGCCCGCATACCAGCGCCGAATTCACGAACTGTCTGTCCGATGGCGGCGTGCCGGTGTTCGGGACCCCGGAGCGGGCCATCCGCGCGCTCCGCTCGTTGTTCCGCCGTCCGGCGACGGGGGGTGTCGCGCCGCAGCTGTCGCCGGCGGCGAGGGAACGGCTGCACGGTCTCGTCGCTTCCCACGCCGGCCGGACGACGCTGTCGGAGGGCGAGGGCATGCAGTTGATCGAGGCCCTCGAAATTCCGGTCGGCCGGATCGCGCTGGCCGAGGATTCAGATGCTGCGGTGCGCATTGCGGCGGGGGCCGGAGGTCCGGCGGTGCTCAAGGTGGAGAGCCGGGACCTGCCGCACAAGACGGAAGCGGGGGCGGTCGCGCTCGGACTGGAGGGGGCGGACCGGGTCCGCGAGGCGCACGATCGCATTCTGGCGGCGGCGCGGATGCACCGGCCAGATGCCGCGATCGATGGGGTGGCGGTACATCGCATGGTGCCCGAATCGAGAGAACTCCTGCTCGGGGTCCGGCATGATCCCGCCTTTGGCCCGGTGGCCCTGGTCGGGGCCGGCGGGACGGCTGCCGAGGTGCTGGATGACGTGGCGCTCATGCCTGCCCCGGTCACGGACAAGCAGGCCGAGGACATGATTCGCTCGCTGCGGACATTCCCACTCCTCAACGGTGCGCGATCCAGCACCCCGAGCGATGTGCGAGCGGCGGCGGCGGCACTGTCCGCGCTGTCGACGCTGGTGGAAGCGTTCCCCCAAATCGCCGAAATCGAGGTCAATCCGCTCTTCGTGGCGGCCGAGGGCGACGGTGTGGTGGCCGGCGACGTTCTCGCCATCCTGAATCCCGATGTTCCCGCTTCGCGATGACAACCCCACCCGCCACCGGCCCTACGTCACGGTCGGGCTCATCGGCGTCTGCATCCTTGCTTTTCTCTGGCAGAACGCCCAGCCCCATTACGAGGAAATCGTCTGGTATTTCGGCCTGATCCCGTCGCAGCTCCTGGGAACCGGTCCATTCATCCCCGGGGCCGCCAATCCGCTGGTCACCGTGTTTACCTCGATGTTCCTGCATGGCGGTTGGATGCATCTCGGCGGCAACATGCTGTTTCTCTGGATCTTCGGGAACAACATCGAGGACTCCTCGGGCCATCTCAAATTCCTGGTGTTCTACCTCCTTTGTGGTGTCGGGGCGGCGCTCGCCCAGGTCGCGAGCGCGCCGACGTCGGAAATACCCATGATCGGGGCGAGCGGCGCCGTGTCGGGGGTGCTGGGTGCGTACCTCTTGCTGTTTCCGCGCGCACGAGTGTCCACTCTGGTGTTCCTGGGCATATTCGTCACGATCATCCGCCTGCGCGCCTGGCTGCTGCTCGGTGTCTGGTTCGGCGGGCAGGCCCTGCAGGCCGCGCTGACTCCTCCCGGCTCCCCCGGCGTCGCCTTCGTCGCCCACGTCGGCGGATTCGTCGCCGGCATGGTGCTGATCGGGGCCTTTAAGCGTCGGGGCGTCCCGTGGTTCGCCGACGGCGGCCCGAGAAGCGAGGAGGCGCGAAAGCGCCCCATCGATATCCGGTTTCGTCGTTCCCCGAAGGGTTCCGACTCTCCGTGGCGGCCTGGACCCTGGGGCTGACGCCCCCCGGCAGACGGGTCGCTTCCTCGATCCTCGGACAGCGCGCTGTGCCACGACGTTTCCTGGTGGGACGTATTGGATCGTCCCGGACGTCGCCGGAGCGGCGAACCGGGCGGGAGCGGTTACCTGGGGCGCTGTTCCCGCAGTGGGTGGATCAGCGGACGTGCCAAGATTCGGTCAACGGCTTGGCCCCGTTGAGTTCCCCGTAGCCCGCTCCGGTGGTCCCTCCGGGGTCGGGGCCGAAGTAGCGTGGATCCCTGGGCTCACCGGCAGGCTGAAACCGGATGTCGCTGGAGAGCCGCATGCGCCCGATCGGCGAGTGGTTGTCCAGCGAGCCGTGCCACGTGAACATGCCGAAGATGAGCATGTCACCCGGGCCAAAATCGGCGCTCAGGAGGCGTGTGTTCCGCGACTGGGCAAAGGCCACGTGGTTTTCCGGCCGCGTGGCCTGGCGATCGGTATTGGATGCGACGTCGAATCCCCGCGTTGCGTCGGCCAGATCGTCGAATCGGTGTGATCCCTCGATGACCGTGACGGGGCCTTCGCGAAGCGGCACCGGACCAAGGGCGGTCCACACTGTGACGACGCGTTCGGTGGTCCGGGTGAAGAACGGGTAGTCGCAGTGCGGTCCGGTTGAACGCCCCACGGGAGCCGGCCGAATGTACGCGTAGTCATGGGGCACGGCCGGTTCGCCGAATACCGCACGGATGATCTCGCGGATCCTGGGGCCGTGGGTGACTGCGCGGAGGCGCGGCCCCTCGGACACGGACTTCCAGAACTTGCCCAGATTGGGTTCCCGCTCGCGGCGACGGCTGGTGCCCGTGAAAATGCCTTCTGTGGCAGGACTCTCGACCTCTCCGACCGCTTCGAGACGCGCGAAGACCTCCTGTCGTGCGGCCAGCACGGCCTCGACATCATGCAGACCACGAAGAAACAGATAGCCGTCGTCGTCCAGTCGCTGGCGCAGGGCGCGGGAATCGGGAAACAACGCACTCGAATCAACGAGTTTGCCCATCATTGATGAGGGAACTATCTCTCCCTGTGCGACACAATCGTGCATGGGTCCAGGCTAGAAGCTCTTCAACGCCGACGTACGGGTTCCCCGCCACCGACCATCATGTACACAGGTGCCTTCCCGAGGCCAAGTCTTGCCTCGTGCTTATGCTGACCGCGAAGGACAAACCGAAATGGAATTAGGTCTTTGAAGGTTCAATCCGCCGGATCTGCCGCTCGCGCTGCCCGTTGGGTCGGTCTCGCCGTGGCCGGAAGCTTCATGGCGGGCTGCACGATGCTGGCACCCATGCCGAAGTCGACCAACTTAGCTGAGCGACTGGCGGTGTTTCCGACGCGCTCCCTCCCCCTGGAGCACCAGGTGAACATCTATTGGGACGAACACCAGATTCCGTTTGTCGAGGCAAGCAGCGACGATGACGCCGCTTTCGCGCTCGGCCTCGTTCATGCGCATCTTCGACTCGGCCAGATGGGGCTGGTTCGGATGCTGGCCCACGGCCGCCTGTCCGAAATGGTCGGCCCCATCGCGGTCGACGTCGACCGCGGGCTGAGGACGCTCTCCTTCTCGCGGGCCGCGGCGGAGATCGAACGCAACATGGACGATCGATCCCGGCGCTGGGCTCAGCGGTTCGTTGACGGCATCAATCATTACCTCGCCACCACCGAGGAACTGCCGCACGAGTTCCGGGTGCTGGGACTTTCGAGGGAGCCCTGGACCATCACCGATGTGCTCACGATCGGTCGGCTGGCCGGAACGGACGTCAACTGGCTGGTGTGGGCGAGCCTGCTGCCGCTGCGCACGCGCCCGGATTGGCCGGATTTGTGGGCACGTTTGGTGACCCACGGCAGCGCATCGCTCCCCAGCTTCGACGGGGACCCGAAGACGGCCGGCTTGCACGAAGTGCTGGGCGGCCTGGGTCGGTCAGGCAGTAACAGCCTGGCCCTGGGTCCCGATCGGACAGCCACGGGAGGGAGCATCATCGCGAACGATCCGCACCTCGGCATCTTCGTGCCCAACGTGTGGCTGATTGCCGGCGTGAAATCGCCGTCGTATCACGCGGTTGGGCTCATGGGCCCCGGTCTCCCGATCTTTGCCATTGGACGCAATCCGAACATCGCCTGGGGTGGCACCAACATGCGCGCCGCCTCGAGCGACCTCTACGACGTCAGCGGGCTGCCGCCATCGGAGATCACCGAGCGTCGCGAGCGGATCGCCGTGCGCTGGTGGCTTGACGAGGAGGTCACCGTCCGGGAAACATCCTACGGCCCGATCCTGTCGGACGTTCCCTTCCTCTCGGAGTACGGACTTCCGCCTGTCGCGCTCCGCTGGACGGGTCATCGCGTGAGTGACGAAATCGGCTCGATGCTCGCGGTGAGCCGGGCCCGCGGATTCGCCGAGTTCCGGGAAGCGTTTAAGGGCTTCGCGGTACCTGGCCAGAACATGCTGTACGCGGATGACAGCGGCAACATCGGCCAGGTCATGGCGGTGCAGCTGCCGCTTCGCACGGCTGCTCCCGACGACGTCATCCTCGACCAGGGAACGGCCGGCGGCGACTGGAACGCCATGCAGTCGGTCGGGGACCTGCCATTCAGCTTCAATCCGGACTCCGGGTACCTGGCATCTGCCAACAATCGTCCGTCGACGGCCGGCATGCCTGTCGGTTTCTTCTTTTCTTCGGACGATCGCGTGCAGCGCATGGCCCAGATGATCGAATCGGAGACGCCGGTCGATCTGGATACCGTGATGGCTCTGCAACGGGATGTGCAGATGGGATCGGCGGTTGCGCTCAGGGACCTGTTCGTGGCCCAGCTGGACGCAGCCGGCCTGTCGCAGGCCGCGACCGGGGATGCGGCCGATGTGATCGCGCGGTTGCGCGACTGGGACGGGCATTACCGGCCGGACTCGGTTGGCGCGGTCAGCTTCGAGCAGTTCCGGGACGGTTTCGTCAAGGCGTTCTATCCATTGGCGTTCGGCGAGGAAGAGGGGCAGGCCCTCGCCGCGGTCGGCAGGATGGCCGCGTTGCTCCCCGCCGATATGGCGTCGGCCAGCCCGGATGTCGTGCATGCCGCGCTTGCGGCCGCGCTGGAGAACGCTGCTTCGGGTCTTCCGACCTTCGCGCGCTGGGCCGACATGCACCGTTTGGAGCTGGCGCATCCACTGGCCTTCGCCCCAGTGATCGGCGAGCGCTACCGGTTCGCCGAGCACGGGGTGGGCGGAAGTTCAGACACGCTCATGAAGACCGCCCACGACGCCACGTCCGAGCGCCACCGGGTGCGCTACGGCGCCAACGCACGGCATGTCTCCGACCTGACCGATCCAGACGCAAACTACTTTGTGCTGCTCGGGGGCCAGGACGGATGGTTGAATAGCTCGACCATGCTGGACCAGTGGCCGCTTTGGCGAGACGGCGGCTACGTCCAGGTTCCGTTGTCGCTCGACGCGGTTCGCGAACGCTTTCCGCACAAGCTGGTGCTGCACAACTGAGCGTCGGGTAGCCCGATCGGGCCGGCCTCGGTCCGAGCGGTTTGCACCAGTCGGCGGATCGGGCGCTCGTTTGCGGGACCATTGATTGGCACCGGGTTCAGCCTGCGGTTACGGTGTCGACGTGACGTTCGGATTGCTTGCGTGAAAGCAGGGCAATTGGATCCAACGAGTCCCGAAAACGTGAGAAGCATGCCGGCAGCACGTTCCGCGCGTCCCGGCCTCGTGGGGCTTGCCGACAGGACGCTGAGGGATGCCGCGACGCGTGG